>NZ_JAAXCV010000009.1 GCF_012911895.1 Bacillus sp. RO3 | reverse complement strand
AGGGCTCCTAAGCTTGTATGAAAGGTATTCAACCATACGTCAATCTTAAAGAAACCGCCGTATACGGGTCCGTACGTACGGTGGTGTGAGAGGTCGGGGGTTAGTCACCCCCTCCTACTCGATTATTTGGCTTATACTAAAGGTAACGATTGTAAGGGAGAGTGTACATAATGAATGAAACGATTGAAACGATACTCAAGCATCGCTCCATCCGAAAGTTTAAGAATGAACCATTGACTGATGAACAGATCCGGACCTTAATCTCGAGTGCTCAGGCAGCAAGTACATCCAGTTATATTCAGGCGTATACCATCATCGGGGTGAAGGATCCTGTTAAAAAGAGGAAGTTGGCAGAACTTGCAGGCCCACAATCCTATGTAGAAGAAAATGGACATTTCCTTGTATTCTGTGCAGACTTGTACCGTCACGAAAAGATAGGTGAATGGGAGGACAGAGAGGTGATTCCGTCATTGGAAAGTACCGAGAAATTCATGGTGGCTGTCATCGATGCAACACTTGCTGCTCAAAATGCGTCCATTGCCGCTGAATCAATGGGAATGGGCATTTGCTATATTGGCGGGATCCGGAATGATCTGGAAACAGTGAGTGAGCTTTTGGAGCTTCCAGACCGAGTCATTCCATTATTCGGTCTGGTGGTGGGCTTCCCTGAAGGAAATTCGGATATAAAGCCCCGCTTACCAATGGAAGCCATTTACCATGAGGATTCCTATCAGCGTGATGAGTCATCCATGAAAGCAGAGCTCGATCGTTATGACGAAACGATTTCTTCCTATTATTACGCACGCACCGGTGGGAAACGTTCGGATCGATGGACAGAGCAAATGGCCACCATGCTGTCAGGGAAAAAACGGATGTACATGAAGGAGTTTGTGGAGAAGAAAGGATTCAATAAAAGATAGGAAAAGTAGTAGTCAAAAAAGAACTGACCTCGTATAGGTCAGTTCTTTTTTCATTCATTCGATTAGTTTGAACCTGGTTTATCATTATATCCAGCAGTGAAAATCGCTACTAAGAACGCTAAAGATACACCGATGATCATTATCGTACCCATGTTTGGTAACCTCCCAGTTTCACTTATTCCACAGTCTGTCTTTAGTATAGCCTATTTTCTATTTGATGTGAATGAAATCGGTATATTTTTTACTGTATCTGTGACAACCTGGAGAACTCACTGATACAAAGAGGGCAATCCTGCTGTTCATAGAGAATAGTGAACCTTTGTCTGTAATAAATATATCTTGTTAACATGTTCGGGTGAACAAGCGCATACAGTATATTAATCGTCTCTCATTAAGCGACAGGGGGAGGTCCTTATGGATATTTTAAAAAGAATTGAACATTACCGAGAAGAAGAAGAGAAACTGAAATGGGAAGGGACGTTTGCTCAGTATTTAGACCTGCTGAAAGAGAAGCCTTGGATTGGGCAGTCAGCTCACTCAAGAGTCTTTAATATGATTAAGGATGCCGGGGTTGAGGAGGTCGAGGGGAAACGAAAGTATAAGTTCTTCAGCAATCAATTATTTGGCTTAGAAGAGGCGCTGGAAAGACTCGTTGAAGAATACTTTCATCCTGCTGCGAAACGATTAGACGTGAGAAAGAGGATCTTGTTATTGATGGGTCCTGTAAGTGGAGGGAAGTCCACCCTTGTTTCCATGCTGAAACGCGGGCTGGAGCACTATTCCCGGACCGATAGAGGGGGCGTCTTTTCAATTAAAGGATGTCCGATGCACGAAGATCCATTGCATCTGATCCCTCAGCATTTACGAGAAGATTTTTACGAGGAGTATGGTATTCGGATTGAAGGAAATCTCTCTCCTTTGAATACGATGAGACTTGAGAAAGAATATCAGGGCCGCATTGAAGACGTTCAAGTGGAAAGAGTCTTTTTCTCTGAAGATAAACGTGTCGGAATTGGTACGTTCAGTCCATCTGATCCAAAGTCACAGGATATCGCAGATTTAACGGGAAGCATCGACTTCTCCACCATCGCAGAATTTGGTTCTGAATCGGATCCACGGGCTTACCGTTTTGACGGGGAATTGAACAAAGCCAATCGTGGCTTGATGGAGTTCCAGGAAATGCTCAAATGTGATGAAAAGTTCTTATGGCACTTATTGTCCCTTACTCAGGAAGGAAACTTCAAAGCGGGCCGATTCGCACTCATTTCAGCGGATGAGCTGATCGTGGCCCATACGAATGAAACAGAATATCGATCCTTTATTTCCAATAAAAAGAACGAAGCCTTGCATTCCCGAATTATCGTCATGCCGGTACCTTACAACCTAAAAGTGACCCAGGAAGAAAAAATTTATGAAAAAATGATCAATGAAAGTGATGTGTCCAATGTCCATGTTGCACCTCATACGTTAAGAGTGGCTGCTATGTTCACGATTCTGACCCGATTGAAAGAGCCGAAGCGGGGAGATATTGATCTCATCAAGAAAATGCGCTTGTATGACGGTGAAAATGTGGAAGGATTCAACTCTGCTGATGTGGATGAAATGAAGAAAGAAT
Organism: Bacillus sp. RO3; assembly: GCF_012911895.1. Lineage (GTDB taxonomy): Bacteria > Bacillota > Bacilli > Bacillales > Bacillaceae_B > Rossellomorea. Next base: position 60,133 of record NZ_JAAXCV010000009.1, on the reverse strand, counting down.
ACCAGGATGAAGGAATGAGCGGTATCGATCCCCGCTATGTGATCAACAGGATCTCATCCACGATCATCAGGAAAGAAGTACCGACCATTAACGCTTTAGACGTCCTCCGGGCATTGAAAGAAGGCCTGGATCAACATCCGTCCATTACGAATGAGCTGAGGGAGAAGTATTTGAACTTTATTTCCCTTGCCCGTAAGGAATATGATGATATTGCGAAGAAAGAAGTGCAAAAAGCATTTGTGTATTCCTATGAAGAGTCTGCCAAGACCCTTATGGATAACTATCTTGATAATGTTGAAGCTTACTGTAATAAGGCGAAGCTCCATGATCCGTTAACAGGTGAAGAAATCAATCCCGATGAAAAGTTGATGCGTTCTATCGAAGAGCAGATCGGTATTTCAGAAAATGCGAAGAAAGCCTTCCGCGAAGAAATCCTTATCCGGATCTCTGCTTATGCCCGTAAAGGAAAGCGATTCGATTACAATTCTCATGATCGGCTGAGAGAAGCCATTCAAAAGAAATTGTTCGCTGACTTAAAGGATGTTGTGAAAATCACCACTTCATCCAAGACTCCTGACGAACAGCAGTTGAAGAAGGTGAATGAAGTCGTTGCCAGACTCATTGATGAACACGGCTACAACTCTACTTCAGCCAATGAACTCCTGCGCTATGTAGGAAGCTTGTTGAATCGATAATCATGAGAAATCGGGAGGTGCCTGTTGCACCTCCCGATTTCTCATTGTGGTTTAATTCTCTCAACTTAAGGGAAAAGTAGAACCCAGAGAGGTGAGAGAATTGAGCAAAAATAAACCTGAATTAGATAGAAACGATGAACCTGAAAACGGATCAATGGCAAATGATATGGCTGAAATGAAGCAGCTGGGGAAGCAAATGGATAAGCTAAGAACGAATGAAGAGCTTGAAGATGATAAAAAGCAACCCGACCCGGTTCAATACAAAGAGAAAGACAAGGAATAGTTGACGGAAAAATCTGAATATAATAATCTATAGATAGAGAGCCGGGCCCATTATCCTGATAGAAAGTGGGTGTAGAGGATGTCTTCGAAATCTCAACGTCCTGTTGAAGCAGCACCTCTTAACGGAAGCATGGCCTCCAATATGGAGGAAGTCATTAAGCTCGGGAAACAAATGGAGAAGTTACGGTCCAGCGGAGAATTAAAGATACACAACCGAGTATCAGACCCGGCTCAATATGAAGAAGAAGGTTAATCAGGTGATCGCGCCTGGTTCTTTTTTTGTTTTCTTTTCCATGATTATTTTGATAGATGTCCAATAAAGTCCAAAAGTGACTCAATTTCCGAAATAAGATAAGTGTGAGAACGAACGTATAATGTTTTTCATCAACCCCAAGAAAGGAACGCATGGAACAAAATGACAGCGCTCCACCCATATGTACCTCACTCTAGACCAAATCCATGCCCGAATCAGAAGAATTCGTCGGGAACATTCGGTCAATGAAGCTTACCGAGAAACAAACCCCGGATGGATAAAGAATCAGGATCCAATACTTCATTCCATTCCATTTATACAAGCTGTCAGAAAAATAGGCTTGTCCAAACATAAAAGAACGTTTAATTGTCGAAATTATTTGTAAATTTATCGTCGTTTCTGCATAGGATAGAGTAATCCCCGTTTCACTTCATGGGATATATGCAGTTTAGACAGTCAACATAGTGTATGCAGGAAAAGGAAAAAATGTGAAAAAACTTTAAGGAGGGGAATAATTTGAGTCAAATGGATAATCATCAGTTTGTCATTTCCAAGGAAGATTGGGCCCTCCACCGCAAAGGTCACGATGATCAACAAAGACATCAGGAAAAAGTACAGGATGCGATTCGAAACAACTTACCAGATTTAATCACGGAAGAAAACATTGTCATGTCAAATGGTCGAGACGTCGTCAAGATCCCGATTCGCTCGTTAGATGAATATAAAATCCGTTATAATTATGATAAGAATAAACATGTCGGGCAAGGGGACGGCGAGAGTCAGGTAGGAGACGTCATTGCAAGGGACGGCTCACCGCAGCAGCAGGGTCCTGGAAAAGGTCAGGGGGCCGGAGATAAAGCCGGCGAAGATTATTATGAAGCTGAAGTGTCGATGCTGGAGATTGAAGAAGCTTTATTTAGCCAATTGGAACTTCCGAATCTAAAGAAGAAGGAGCAGGATGTCCAAACCATCGAGCATATTGAATTCAACGATATTCGTAAAACAGGCCTGATGGGAAATATAGATAAAAAGAAAACAATGATGTCTGCCTTTAAAAGGAATGCCATGAAAGGAGCACCAAGCTTTCATCCGATTTTTACAGAAGATTTGAAGTTCAGGACATGGAATGAAGTGTTGAAGCCTGAATCTAAAGCGGTCGTATTAGCCATGATGGATACAAGCGGATCCATGGGCGTATGGGAGAAATACATGGCAAGAAGCTTTTTCTTCTGGATGACCCGTTTCCTCAGAACAAAATATGAAACGGTTGAGATTGAATTCATCGCCCATCATACCGAAGCCAAAGTGGTATCAGAAGAGCATTTCTTTTCAAAAGGGGAGAGCGGAGGCACCATTTGTTCGTCAGCTTATCGCAAAGCATTGGAGCTCATTAATGACAAATATCCTCCAACCCGCTTCAATATCTATCCTTTCCACTTCTCTGATGGAGATAACCTGACTTCGGATAACGTGAGATGTGTCAAGCTGGTAGAAGAAATCATGAAAGTTTCCAGCATGTTCGGTTACGGGGAAGTCAACCAGTACAACCGTCACTCCACCTTGATGTCAGCATACAAGAATATTAAAAATGACGATTTCCGTTACTATATCCTCAAGCAAAAAGCCGATGTATTCCATGCAATGAAGAGCTTTTTTCAAAAGGATCAGGAAAAAGCATTCGCTTAAGAAAAACCAGCCGATGAGGCTGGTTTTTCACTGTTATCTACTCATAATTCAAATAGTGTTGGAGTAGAAAGGTATGAGGACATACTAACAGCAAAATGAGCCGTGAGGTACATATCTATTCTAAGCCTTCATGAAAGTCCGGCAATTGGGGATACTACCCCTATCAGGCATATAAAGGATGGAATAGCACATGGTCGATATAAAAGATTTGGGGATCGTGACGTTAAGGATTTTTTCGATTCTTCCGTTCATGATACTCGTGACTCTATATATGGGGAAGCGATCGGTGGGGGAACTGCCGGTATTTGATTTTTTAGTGGTTCTCGTGTTTGGTTCTGTCGTAGGTGCAGACATTGCAGACCCGGACATCAATCATGTCCATACGATTGTCGCCATGCTCCTGATAGGCATATTACAAAAGATCTTGACGAAAATGAAAATTTCCTCAAGGAAAATAGGCAAATTGCTATCGTTTGAACCGACTGTCGTCATCGAAAATGGTCAGATCCTCAAAGATGAATTGAAAGGAACAGGTTATACCATCGATAATATCCTCATGCTGCTCCGGGAAAAAGAGGTTTTTCAACTCCAGGATGTGCAAATTGGAATCATTGAGCCGAATGGGAATTTATCCATTCATAAGCTGCCTTCTAAACAGGCACTCACTGCTGAAGATACGGGGGTTTTGAAGGGTACGAGCCTGGCTTTTCCCCTTATAGTGGATGGCGTGATGCATGAAAGCGTCTTGGATACATTAAATGTAGAAGAGAAATGGGTAAAAGATGAACTGAGTAGAGCAGGGTTCAATTCATTTGAAGACGTATTCTATGCTTCAATCAATGCAAGGAAAGAAATTCATATTGTAAAAACATCTGACACTCATACGTATCCACATTTCTACAATTGATCACATGATAAAACAACAGGAAAAAAGGTAAAGGATTGACCATGATAAAAGCTGTTGAGCAGGCTCAACAGCTTTTTTGCCTGTCAGGAAAAAGGAATCCTGACAGGGAAAGTAGTATATATAGAAGAGAAGGAGGTTGTATTCAGATGGAATTTATCTATGTATTAAAGCTTATCCCGCGTTTACATAAAGAAGAAAATTGGACTGCAGCGGATGAAGACATCGTTCAGGGTCATTTCCAGAGACTGAAAGAGTTCAAGGAAATCGGTGTGGTGATCCTTGCAGGGAGAACATTAAATGAAGAAGAACATGCTTTTGGCATCGTTGTCTTTGAAGCGGAGGATAAAGAGAAGGCAGAAGCGTTCATGCAAGAGGATCCTGCGGTAAAAGAAGGAATCATGACAGGGGAACTGTTTCCATACCGAGTGGCCCTTTTGAGATAAATCCAATAACTTAGAGTAGGAGAAGGTAACATGGAAAAGTGGATAGAAGAATTATTTACAGTTGAACTATTGACTGAAGCTGCCTCACGGTATGGCTGTCAGACTGCTCAAGCGAAGAAACTCGGTGACTTTGAAAATTATGTGTATGAGGTTCATAAGGGAGACACCCCATATATTCTCCGGCTCACCCATAGTTCTCATCGATCGGAAAGGGAAGTGGAAGATGAGCTGACATGGATTAATCATCTACATAAAAATGGAGTGAACGTCTCGTTAGTCAATCTGTCCCATAAAGGGAAGCTCGTGGAAGTCATTCAGGCAGACGATACGTTCTTTTATGTATGTTTGTTTGATAAGGCACCGGGGAGCCCAGTAAAAGTAACGGATGCGTTGTTTGATGATGACCTGTTTTATAAATGGGGGAAAATGACAGGGCATATACATCGGGTAACAAAAGGATACGGACAGGATGCTAACAGGAATCGCTGGGATGAGGACGATGTACTGGACTATAAGAAATATTTATCTGTGGAAGATACGTACATACTTGAAGCTGGTCAACAAAACAAGGAGGCGATTAGAAGCTTTGTAGAAAGCGAAGATAGTTTTGGCCTGATTCACTCAGACATCCATCCAGGGAATTTCTTTTACCATGAGGGTGATCTTCATGTGTTTGACTTTGATGATGCTATGCGATTCTTTTTTATCAGTGACGTGGCCATTCCTCTTTACTATTCCGTATGGTGGAAGTTTCGCAATGAGAATGTAGATACCCGCAGTCAATTTGGACGAACGTTTCTCATAGCATTTTTAAAAGGATATTTGACCGAGTGTGAGTTAGATGAAGAGTGGGTAAGCCGCATCCCACATTTTCTACTGCTCAGGGACCTGACACTGTATTCTGTATTTCATAAAAAATGGGATCTTACGAATTTATCGGAGGTAGAGGAGTCTCTTCTTACCCAGATAAGGGAAAGGTTGCTCCATGATGAGCCAATCGTAGATCTGGACTATGTTGACATTCTTGAACAAGCGAGAGCACAATGATTCGAGCAATTCCCTCTTACTGGTGTGAACATGGAAAAGAATGGAAATGGGATGTGGGAGGATCAAACAATCAGCCTGAGTTTGTGAACCATCGTCACAGGGGGATGTCAAAGGATCATCAAAAAGCTCTTCTCCCCATTCAGTTAATCGGGTGTATGGATGAAAAGGTTTAGAGGAGTTCTCCTTTGGACCTTTTTTTATTTTATAAGAGGAGATAAATTTGGTATGATGCTAAAGACTATCTACATACAAACTGATGAGGTGAAGAAATGGATAAAACCATTGGATTTATAGGATGCGGAAATATGGCACAAGCGATCATGGGCGGATTATTAAAATCCGGCCTGGTGGATGATCATTTGGTTAAAGCCAGCGCAAGAACAGAGGAGACGCTGGATAAAGTGGCGCGAACATTTGGCGTGGGGGTTACAAGTGATAATCGCAGTGTAGCAGCATTTTCAGATATTGTATTTCTAGCAGTGAAACCTGATCAATACGGGGATATCATCCGATCAATAAAAGATTCCCTGAAAGAAGATGCCATCGTCATTACCATCGCTGCAGGCATCACGATGGACTGGATGGAGAATCACTTGTCCAAATCAATGAAGATCGTTCGGACCATGCCGAATACACCGTCTCTTGTAGGTGAAGGTATGACAGCGTATTGTGTGAATAAAGAAGTAAACGAAGACGACCTTGGCGTCGTGCATGCCCTATTAGAGAGCTTCGGAAAGGCTGAAATGGTAGAGGAAAGCTTGATGGATGCCATACCGGCAGTGAGCGGGTCATCTCCCGCGTATGTGTTTATGTTCATAGAAGCACTGGCAGATGGTGCGGTTCTATCAGGTATCCCACGGAAGCAAGCCTATCAGCTGGCATCCCAGGCTGTACTTGGAGCTGCCAAAATGGTTCTTGAAACGGGAGCTCATCCAGGAGAACTGAAGGATGCTGTTTGCTCACCCGGAGGAGCAACGATTGAAGCCGTGGCAGCTTTGGAGAAGAACGGTTTTAAAGGGACCATTTTGACGGCTATGGAAGCATGCAGCCAAAAATCGAAGGCACTGGGGGAATAGAGAGGAAAGCATTGACAAATCCTCATGACTGATGTAGTTTGTACATACAAACATTAACGGAGGTCGAGAATAGTGGAAGATCAGTTCTGTAACTGCCTTTATTTCTCTGCCAATCACTTGGCAAGAATGATGAACAAGATGGCGGAGGAAGAGTTTGCCCCGATCGGTTTGTCTCCCACCTATGCGTTTATGTTGATGACCTTAAAGAATAAAGACGGTCTAACACAAAAAGAGCTTAGCGGGGCATTGAATATTGCCCCTTCAACAAGTACCCGGTTTGTCGATAAATTAGAAATGAAGGGGCTTGTAACACGTAAGAATGAAGGGAAGCTGTCGATTGTTGCCCTGACAGATAAAGGGTATGGCATGCAGGATGAGATTTCGAGGTGCTGGAAGAACCTGTTTAAACGCTATGCAGATATCATGGGTGAGGAACAGGCCCGTAAGTTCACCCTAGAAGTGAATGAAGCGAATGCACTTTTAGAAAATAAAAAATAAATTTTTTTATGATATTGATTGTATGTACAAACAAGTGATGATATTATTTGTACATACAAATAAGGAGTGGTCATAATGAAAACATTAGTTCTAGTAGGACACCCAAATCTACAACAATCAAAAATGAATCGGGCGTGGGCGGAACGTTTGGAAAAAGAAGAGAGCGTCACTGTGCATGACCTATATAAGGAATATCCAACCATGAAGATTGATGTAGGAAGAGAGCAAAATCTATTGGTAGAACATGACAGAATCGTCTTCCAATTCCCATTGTTCTGGTACGGGACACCTGCGATTTTAAAAGAATGGCAGGATAAGGTGCTGGAATATGGCTGGGCTTATGGTTCAGAGGGGACAAAGCTTCACGGAAAAGACTTCTTGGTTGTGACTTCCACCGGGGGTCCTGCAGGGGCATATCGAGCAGGAGGGTTTAATCACTATTCCATGAGTGAACTGCTGAAACCTCTCCAGGCTACTGCTAACTTAACGGGAATGACCTTTCTGCCTGTTTATGTAGAGCATGGGGTTCGAGTGTTGAATGAAGATGAAGTCATTGCGTCTGCTGAAAGAGTGGCGGTGCATGTAGTAAATCCTCAATTGAAGGTTGGTAGATAGGAAAGAGGAGGGCTCATTCTTGATAGGATGAGCCCTTTGTATTCATTCATGAGATGATGGAAACCCTCCAAAGATCTGCTTTGGCAGTTTGTTATCGAGTTTGATATTCTACTGTCAGGATGGCTGTGACAGCAACCTGACCTGGTTGAACGGCTGTACTTTCTTCGGCGGCTTTCACAAATCCAGTTGTTACGAAGGGAGTGACCATGGGGCTTGATTGCTCTGTAATGGACTTTGGCTGGGGATTGAGCTGCTGCCCCGATTGGCTCGATAGTGTAAGTGCTTTTTGGTACGCCTTTTGATAGGCGGAAGAAAGGGCTGACTGGTAGAATTCATCTGGGTTTGAATTGACAAATTGAATGCTTTCTACCCGATTGGCTCCGCTTTTAATCGCATCATCCAGGATCGTACCCACCCTTTCAATATCTTTAATGGTAACGCGAAATACTTGGCGCACCTCATATCCTGTGAAGAGTTGTTTCCCGTCCTCATAGTTGTACTGAGGGTACACTTGATAAGTGGAGGTTTGGATGTCTTTTTTTGACACCCCGTTATTCAAGAGTGATTGTACGACTTGACTGGATTGTTGCCGGTTCAGATTCTGTGCTGATTCAAGTTCTTCATCTTTCGTGACAACCCCGATAGAGACGATGGCTTGATCGGGATCGGCATAAAGAGTATGTTCACCGGTTACGGTTATCGTCCCATTGGTGTTTCCCGTTCTATAGTAAGGATAGGAATACATATCTAGCCCTACACACACGTAAAGGATTCGATCTTATCTAAATCAATGCCGTAGTATACCCATGTGAATCCAATCCATCTCCACCCTGAGATGGAACGGCGTCCTACATAAACCGGGTAAAACCAGAATGAATCTCTCCGTAACCAAATGTAGGTATAGCGGTATAAACACCGGCGGATGGCTCCAGGGTCAACAGCATAGAGGCCCGGCCCACCGGATGTCCCCTGTGCTGTCGTTTTTTGGGGCTGGAAATTCGGTGGTGGTCCGGAAGGTGGCTGATTCTGTCCGCCTTGTGGCGGTGATCCAGGTGCTCCTTGTCCCCCGCCAGGAAAACCAGGAAAGCCACCGCCTGATCCTTGACCTCCACCAGGAAATCCTGGGAATCCGGGGAATAACTGTCTATGATCGTACATAAAAGAACCTCCTCATAAAGAATTTCTCTTTATCTTATGAGGAGGTCCAATGGGCGTGCGTGTCTAATAATATTCGAGCATGGCGCTAATCAAGATTCCATCGCATGATTCATGACCTGTTTAAGTGTTTCTGCAGAGTGGTTAAATTGATCCCGCTCTTTATCATTTAACGGCAGTTCAACGACCTTTCGGATACCTTCACGATTAATGATGGCAGGTACTCCGATATAAATGTCATCCTGTCGGTACTCTCCCTCAAGGAGGGCAGAAACGGTTAAAATGCTGTTCTCATTGTTGAAGATCGCTTTTGTGATCCGGGCAAGGCCCATGGCAATGCCGTAGTAGGTGGCTCCCTTACGTTCAATAATATGGTAGGCAGCATCCCGCACATTGACGAATATCTCATCTAATTGCTTCTGCACTTCATCCTGATGCAGGTCGACCAATTCACTTATATGACTTGCTCCAACTGTGGTATGACTCCAGACAGGGAATTCTGTATCACCGTGCTCACCCAGTATATAAGCATGAATATTTCTCGTATCGATATCAAAGTGCTCTCCCACTAAATAACGGAGTCTCGCTGTATCCAGGATCGTGCCTGAACCGATGACTCTTTCCTTAGGCAGGCCTGAAAATTTCCACGTTGCATAGGTCAAGATGTCTACAGGGTTCGTCGCCACAAGGAAAATACCGTTAAAACCACTTTTCATGACAGACTCCACTATGTTTTTGAAAATCTTTATATTCTTTTCCACAAGGTCTAAGCGGGTTTCTCCGGGCTGCTGGTTGGCCCCAGCTGTAATCACAACTAAGTCGGCGTCCTTGCAATCACTGTAGTCACCTGCAGATATTTTCATGGGAGAGGCAAACGCAAGTCCGTGATTCAGATCACGTGCATCCCCATCCGCTTTTTCCTTATTCAGATCAATCATCACAAGCTCATGTGCGATTCCTTGATTCAACAGAGCAAAGGCATAACTTGAACCAACAAATCCTGTACCGATCAACGCTACTTTGTTTGTACATTTGATTGTCATACGTCATCACCTATTCACTAATTATTTAATATAATTCCTGGGCGAAGCAAATCAGATATTGTGAATTCCTTCACAACCAAATCATAACATGATTCACAAAGATATTCTACTCATAAAAAGAACATACTATGTAAAAATGTGATTTTTTTCACAAACTTGTCACGCACAGGAACCTACCTCTATGGAAAAGAAGGATTTTTTCAAATCGTTGATGAATGTAGTAAGGAGGAAAAACTTTTGGGAGGTGTATTCGTATGATTGTCATGAGTGGAAAACTTTCCATCCGTCCTGTCGAGGAAAGGGATAAATACACGTTAACTAAGTGGTTGTCGGACCCGGAAGTGTTGGAATATTATGAAGGGAGGGACCGCCCCTTCACTCTCCAGATGGTGGAAGACAAATTCCTGGGCTCAAGGGATGTCACGAGCTGCATAGTCGAGTATGAAGGGAATGAAATTGGTTATCTCCAATACTATCAGCTCGACGAAGAAACCATGATACGGTACGGCTACACGAATTTGGACGAAGTGATTTACGGAACCGATCAATTCATCGGAGAAGCGGCATATTGGAACATGGGGATAGGGACGGACCTCATCAAAGCTGTAGTGGATTATTTGCTTAAGAAGGAAGGGGTTCACCGCCTCGTAATGGATCCCATGACCTGGAACACCAGGGCGATCCGCTGTTATGAGAAATGTGGGTATAGTAAAGCGAGAATACTCCCCAAACATGAGCTTCATGAAGGGGAATATCATGATTCCTGGTTGATGGAATACATTCCCGAATAAATGGAGGGTGAGAGATGAAGAGAAAAATAGAAGAGGCTATCGCTCTTAGGGAGTCTACTGATTACAAAGACTCAATCGATAGATGGAAAGAGTTGATCCAGGCAGAACCGGCCAATGCTTTCCTGCATTATCAGTGTGCCTGGACCCATGACGCAATGGGGAACGAAAGCGGGGCGGTTCCTTATTATGAGGAAGCGATCCGATTGGGCCTGGATGATACAGACTTGCAGGGAGCCTATCTGGGGTTGGGCAGTACATATCGGACATTGGGTGAGTACGAGAAAAGCAGGGAGGTCTTCGAAAAAGGGCTTGAACATTTTCCTGAAAATACGGCGATGAAAGTCTTTTATTCCATGACCCTTTATAACTTGAGCGAACATCGTAAAGGGATGCAGCTGTTATTGGAATGTATTGCAGAGACGTCACAGGACCCTGGCATAGAACCATATAAAAAGGCGATATCCTTTTACTCAGGTCGATTGGATACAGTATGGGAGTGAAGGGAGCGGTTCTTTCATGATGTTCAATTGGTCTCATGGTAAAGGAAAAAGGGGTGAATGTGATTGACTGTAACCCGCCTTTATTTCGTCAGGCATGCCCACTCGGTTTATACACCGGATGAGTTAACCAGGCCCCTGTCCGAAAAAGGGAAGAGGGATGCTGAACAGATGACAGAACGGTTACTGAAAGAAAGAATCGATGTAGTATGTTCCAGTCCATATAGAAGGGCAGTACAGACAGTTGAAGGGCTTGCCCGTCATCTGGATGTTGAAATCGTGATGCTTGAAGAGGTGAGAGAGCGCACTTTATCCAATATGCCCGTTAAGGACTTTGATGAAGCAATTTCATCTGTATGGGCTGACCCTGACTTTTCTTTAGAAGGGGGAGAATCGAACTCTGCCGCCCAAAAAAGAGGGGTCCAGGGGATATTTAAGATGTTAGAAGAATATAATGGGAAAAACATTGCGATTGGAACACACGGTAATATCATGGTTCTGATCATGAATTATTTTGATGGCGCTTATGATGTTGAATGTTGGAAAGAGCTTGAGATGCCGGATGTTTACTGTTTGACATTCCATGAGAAGACGTTAAGAAACATCAAGAGAATAGAGGCGACAGAGAAAAAAGACCGTTCATCATGAACGGTCTTTCGAGTATCTGATATCTTCAATTAATGGGGCAGGAACGCCAGCTGATAGAAGAACAAGATGGCAAAGATGTAAACGAGGGGGTGTACCTGTTTCCATTGTCCTTTCACCACTTTTAATAATGGATAAGAAATGAATCCTAATGCAATCCCCGTGGCAATGCTTGATGTTAATGGCATGCTCAGGATGATGAGGAAAGCAGGGAAGGCTTCATCTAATTGATCCCATTTAATATGTGAAATGCTTCCCATCATTAAGCTTCCTACGATAATAAGGGCAGGAGCCGTAATGGCTGAAATTCCAGAGACCGCACTCACAAGGGGACCAAAGAACGCAGCCGCGATGAACAAGATGGAAACCGTCAATGTGGTAAGACCTGTTCTTCCACCAGCTGAGACACCGGCCGATGACTCGATGTAAGCAGATGTGGGACTTGTACCGAACATCGCACCGATCGTGGTAGCAATGGAATCCGCAAGTAGTGCCTCACGTGCTCTTGGCATCGTATTTCCCTTCATAAGACCGGCTTGTTGAGCCACCCCGATCATGGTTCCTGTTGTATCAAAGATGGTAACAAGCAAGAACGAGAAGACAACGGCATATAACCCATATTGAAAGACATCAGCAAACGCCGTCAGCGGGTTTGCGACGATCAGCCCTTCAGGAAGATGGGGCAGAGCGACAAAACCTTCCTTAAATGATAACTCTCCTGTGAAAAACGCAACGAGTCCTGTGACGATCATTCCAATGAATAAGGCTCCATGGACACGCAGTACCATAAGGATAAGAGTTGCCGCCAGACCGATTAATGCCAGGATGGCTGAGGACGAATGAAGATCCCCGAGCTGAACCAGATTGGTTGGGTGAGCCTGGATCAATCCAGTCAGCCTCAATCCAATAAAAGCGATAAATAAGCCGATACCTGCTGTAATACCGTGCTTTAAATTCTCGGGAATGGCTTCGATTAATTTTTTCCTGAATGGTGTCAGGGATAAAATGATAAAGACGATACCTGCCACAAATACGGCAGAGAATGCAACAACATAAGAGATGTCATCATTTGCACCGACGACTGAATACGTAAAATATGCGTTCAATCCCATACCTGGGGCGATGGCGATCGGATAGTTTGCAAACAGAGCCATCCATAGCGTTCCGGCAACGGCTGAGATAATGGTTGCCAGGAATACTTGATCAAACGGGACACCTGCATCAGCCAAAATGATAGGGTTGACGATGACGATGTAAACCATGGTGAGGAATGTTGTGATTCCTGCCAGTATTTCAGTTCTAGGGTTAGTGCCGTGTTCCTTCAACTTAAACATTGTAATTCCTCCAATAAAAACGAACATTAAAAACGCGCAACTTCTATATTATTCGGTATTAGAGTGAATTTCAATAGAAAAAAGCGAAATTTTTTTCAGGAATCATACTGAACCCCCTTCCAAACCCCCTTCATTTTCGATAAGATGTTATCAATTGTAGAAGAATCCTTCTTTTTAACGTAAGAATGTAAACGATTCACCACGATTCATGACATTTCTTTATGAAAGGAGCGGTACTAACGTGTATACTCAATTGAAAAACAAATCAATCTCCGCACAGATTGAACAGATCACACGATCCTTAGTCGCTCTGAAAAGCTATAACGGAACAACGGGCGAAAGGGAAAAAGCCCAGTATATATATGAATTGATCTCCTCTTTCCCCTATTTTCAAGAAAACCCTGATGGAGTATGGCTGCAGGATGTCCCAAATGATCCAACAGGAAGGAAAAACGTCTTTGCCCTTGTGAAAGGTACGACTATGAAAACCGTCCTATTCCATGCCCATTATGATACCGTGGGAACGGATGATTATGGTGCACTTCAAGATATGGCCCATGACCCAGACTTTCTTCAGAAATTCTTTATGGATTATGAAGGGGAAGAAAAGGTAAGGGAAGATGCCCTGTCAGGGAACTGGCTGTTTGGAAGAGGGGCATTGGATATGCAAAGCGGCATCGCCGTACACATCGCAAATCTCTTGTACTATACAGAGCAGAATATTCAGGGTGGGCAATTACTCTTCCTATTCAATGGAGATGAAGAAAGTGAACATGCCGGAATGATTTCCGCTTTAAGTGAACTCTATCGGTTGAAGCAGGAGGGCTTTGATTTTCTAGCTGCCATCAATACCGATTTCATTTCTCCGATTTATGATGGGGATTGCAAACGATATATTTATACAGGTGCTGCAGGGAAACTCCTGCCAAGCTTTTATATATATGGAAGGGAAGCACATGTAGGGGATGTGTTGACATCCATCGATCCTACTGTGATTGCTTCCAAAATAAATTTGGAAATTAACCAGAATTTACATTATTTAGAGGATATTCCAGGAGAGTTTACCTTGCCTCCTTCCTGTTTATATTTCAAAGATGATAAGCATACGTATAATGTTCAGACACCTCTAAGCGCATCCCTATACTTCAATTATTTTGTATACGAGAGAACGGCCAGGGAAGTGCTCTACGATATGAAGAAAGCTGCATTAAAGGCAGTCAGAGAAATGGAAGAGCACAGCAAGAAGCAGTATGAGCAATACCGGAGCTATCATGGGTTCCCTGAGAGGGAGTTTTCGTGGGAAGTGGAAGTACTGACTTTAAGGGAATATATCTTCTGGTTGAAAGAAAGGGGCATTGATCCTGATCCTGTCATGAAAAAAATCTATCATGATATGGAAGGTGAAGACCGAAGGACGATCGCGTACAGCATGGTGGAAGCCCTGCAGCATCTCGATCCAGATCGAACTCCGAGAGTGGTCATTTTCTTCGCACCTCCATTTTTACCCCATAACTTTTTGAATGAAGAAAATGAGTATGGCAAGAAAGTAAAAGAGATACTGGGATCATGCTTAGCGGATATAGCCAAGGAAACGGGTGAGGAATTTGTCATAAAACGATTTTTCCCTTATCTTGCCGATGGAAGCTTCCTTTCACTTCATGAAGAGGACGGAGACATTTCCGTATTTAAAAAGAATCTACCTTTGATTGATCAATTGTATCCTGTTCCCATTGACATGATCAGAAAACTGAACATCCCATCCATCAATATTGGAGTTTACGGTAAGGATGGTCACCAGTGGACAGAGAGGGTGTTTAAACCCTATACCTTTTCAGTGCTGCCCGAGATCATCCAGCGTGTAACGAGGGATTTATTGAAAATTTAACAGTATCCAGGAGAGGAGAGGCGATTACGTCTCTTTTTTCTTTAGGTTAGGAAATCAGAAACTCTTCTCATGTTTCATCAAAGATTCATATATCAACCAAATGAAAAACGATGAATCCATATCCTTGATTCGAACAAGCTTAAGGGAGCGTCTCCCATTTAATTGTCATAAAAAGGTCAATCTTAAAAGATGCATCAATGAGGCAAGTCTACTATAATAGAGTTAATGATTTGTGAAGTATTTCACTAACTTTAAACTTCTGGAGTTGAGGAAGGTAATGAAAGAACTGAATCAATTAGCTAAACAGCAGAAAGCATCCATGGTGACCCTCTATGCAACATCCCTTGGAATGGGGGTAGTCGTGATTGGGCAAGCCTATCTGCTCGTTAGCATTGTAGATAATATGTTTATACAGGGAGCCGAATTCCGGGATATCCTTCCATTGCTTTGGGCTTTACTTGTCATATTGGCAGGAAGAGCAATCCTTTCCAATGCAAATGGAAGAATCGGGATCAGGATGTCTTCAAAGGTAAGGACCGAATTGAGAAAAAGGCTGCTTACCAAATGGGCAAATAATCCTCTGCAGGCTTCCCTTCGAGGTCAATCAGGGCAGAAGGTCAGTACGATGATGGATGCAGTGGACGGGCTGGATGGATATTACAGTCAATATATCCCCCAAAGGATTCAAACGACCATCGTACCGTTGATACTATTAACGGTCATTTTCAATGAGCATCTTTACACCGGTCTGATCATGGTCATAACAGCACCCTTCATTCCTTTATTTATGGCCATTATAGGAGTGATGACCAAAAAAAAATCTGAGGAACAAATGGATAAGTTGACGGCTTTTTCAGGCCGTTTTCTCGATACACTCCAAGGACTGACGACCTTGAAGCTGCTTGGAAGAAGCGATCTGCAGAAAGAAGGGATACGATCGAGCAGTCTGGACTTTCGAGAAGCCACCATGGAAGTACTGAAGACTGCTTTCTTATCATCCTTGATGCTAGAGTTCATATCCATGTTAAGCATCGGACTGATTGCCCTTGAAGTGGGATTGAGGTTGGTCGTCTTTGAAAGTATTTCATTTTTCACCGCTTTTTTTGTTCTTGTCCTGGCACCGGAATTCTATCTTTCACTGAAAGAACTGGGGCATGCCTTTCATACTGGACGTGGCAGTATGGGAGCCGGAAAGAAAGTGATGGAAGAACTGAAAGAAGAGGATGAATCTGTAAGCTGGGGAATCGAGAAGGTTGAATGGAATGGGGCACCACCCACAATCGAATGGAAAAATGTCCGGTTTTCTTATAAGGATAAAGGATTTTCCCTTCAGGGGATTTCGGCTTCCTTTCCTCCGTGCAGCCAAGTGGCCATTGTCGGTCAGAGTGGAGCAGGAAAAACAACACTTCTTCATCTGTTTGCCGGATTGCTGGACCCTGCTGAAGGAGAAATTATCATTAATGGGGTCCAGAGAACGGAACTTGATGAAAAAGACTGGTTTGACCAACTGAGTTATATATCCCAGAATCCGTATTTATTCTCAGGCACGATTGCCGAG
The DNA here is from genome assembly GCF_012911895.1 of Bacillus sp. RO3. Taxonomy (GTDB): domain Bacteria; phylum Bacillota; class Bacilli; order Bacillales; family Bacillaceae_B; genus Rossellomorea. The sequence goes on along the minus strand of NZ_JAAXCV010000009.1, from coordinate 43,723 downwards.
AATATCGCAATTGGTGGGAGAGAGGGGATCACCCGTGAAGAAATGGAATACGCTGCAGAAAAAGCAGGGACCTCTCAAATGATCTCAGGGCTCGAAAAAGGCTTTGACACTCTTATAGGCGAAGGAGGGAGAGGTCTTTCGGGAGGAGAGAAGCAGCGTATCGCCATAGCAAGAGCTTTTCTCAAAAAACCGTCGATTCTTCTTTTTGACGAGCCGACAACGGGACTGGACCTTCACACCGAGAGGATCCTTCAGGCTTCCATAAGGGAATTGTCCGGGTATTCAACGGTGATTACGGTAGCCCACCGCCTTCATACGATTCGGAAAGCTGATCAGATCTTATTCTTGGACAAAGGAAGGATGGCAGGCATTGGAACGCATGAGGAACTGATGGAATCTTCTTCTCTTTATCGTGAAATGGTGACAGTACAGCAAGGAGTGAAGATGGAATGAAAGAGTTAGGGTTTGTCGTGAAATTGTTGATGAAGGAGAAAAAGGATATTGTCTATTCGATCCTATTCGGTTTCCTGGCTGGAATCACCTCTGTCGGATTATTTGCTTCAAGTGGATACCTAATATCCAAAGCGGCTTTAGAGGTGCCTCTCTATGCATTGACGGTGATGATCGCTCTTTTGAAGTTGTTTGGCTTTACAAAGGCGTTAAGCAGGTATGCCGAACGGTATTTTTCCCATCGGGCCACCTTCACGATCCTGGCGAACTTACGAGTTGCCATTTATGAAAAAATCGAGCCGTTGGCACCAGGAATTTTCCAACGTTATAGAAGTGGCGATCTCCTTTCAAGAATAGTCGGCGATGTAGAGAGCCTGCAGAATTTCTTCCTGCGTGTGTTCTATCCACCGGTCATCATGGTAATGGTGTTCTTAAGCACCATTCTATTTACCATGTTTTATTCCCTTTCCACAGCATTCATCCTTCTCGGGGGGCTTCTGTTGACAGGGTTTATCGTCCCTGCATTTTTTGCTCTTAAACTAAAGGGGATTGATGGGTCGGTGAGGAAACGAAGAGGGGATTTGTCCACTGAAGTAACGGAATTTCTTTATGGATTCAGGGACCTTAAACTATACCAGAGGCTGGAGGATAAAGAGAGGAACCTTGTTCAGGCTGCAACAGAATATGTGAATGAGCAGGAACGGGAGAGCACCTATTCCCTCTTTAGTCATTCAGCGAATACACTGGTGTCCCTTCTCATCTCGTGGTTGATTCTGGCTGTGGGTGCTTATTCAGTGGGGGAGGGAGATTTAGACGGGATATTCCTGGCGATGCTTGTCATGATTTCATTAACCGTATTTGAGAATGCAACACCCATGGCCATCCTTCCCATCCATTATGAAGATTCCCGTAAGGCTGCAAACAGACTTTCTACCGTCATGTCAGAAGTAAGGGAAGGAAGATCCTATGGCGGTATCTTAGACAGTAAGGCTCCCTCATTTAGTGTCAGAGATGTGAGCTTTTCCTTTGATGGAGAAGAAAGGAAGGCACTGGATAAAGTGAGCCTTGAGCTGCCGGCCGGATCCAAAACAGCTATTGTTGGTCCCTCGGGATCTGGGAAGTCTACATTGCTTCAACTAATGTTACATTTCTACCCCAAGGACGAAGGATCCATATTGGTGAACGATACATCCCTTATGGATACGGATAAAGAATCTTTATGGGCTGGAGCGAATGTGGTTCTTCAAGAAAACCATTTCTTCTATGGAACAGTGAAGGATAATCTTATGCTGGTGAAGGATGGACTGACTGACAGCCAGATGGAATCTGCATTGGAGAGGGTGAAGCTTGATCATCTATCTTTAGAAGACCCTGTATTAGAGAGAGGGGAAAACCTTTCAGGCGGAGAAAAGCAGCGTCTGGCGATTGCAAGGGCACTGCTGAAGGGGGCAGCGCTGTGGATGTTGGATGAACCGACATCCTCAGTAGATGCATTGATGGAGAAGGAAATCTTTTCGCATCTTTATCGCATAGCCGAAGGAGACACCTTGATCTTGATCAGTCACAGGTTGACAGGTCTTGAAGACATGGACCAAATTGTCGTCATGGATCATGGGAAAGTGGTGGAAGCGGGAAGTTTTGATGAACTGATGAGGAAAAAAGGATACTTTTATGAAATGAAACAGATTGAAAAGAGTGTACTCTTATAAAGAGCCTTTAGAAAAGACCACAGCCATAAGGATGTGGTCTTTTCGTATGCTTTATTCTGCCCAATCAATTAAGTTGCGGATATCCAATCGTCCGGATTTGCGTGCTTCCTGCAGTGGTTTTCCGATTGTTATGAGCATGATCGGGATGTAGCGCTCCGACACATTGAATTCGGATACGAGCGCCGCAGGGTTGAAGCCTCCGATCGGGCAGGTATCCCAGCCCTTTGCTTTCGCAGCAAGCATGAATTGCATTGCGGCCAAGGATGCATTACTGAAAGCGGCATCCCGTGGATAATCGTCCCGGCTGTAGGCACCGTCAATTTGTTTCTTTAAGACCTCTTTGATTTCAGCGGTCATTTCTCCTTTTTCAATGGCTGGATCAAAGACGGGGTCGATATTCTTATTGGCTTCAAGGTCGCCAAGTACAGCCACGACAGCAGAAGCATCTTGAACCTGCTGCTGATGATAGGCAATTGGTAATAAGCGTTCCTGAACTTCTTTCGTATCAAAGACCAAGAATTTCCATTGCTGGAGATTCCATGCAGATGGTGCTTTTCCTGCTGTCCCAAGCAGGCTGACTAATTCCTCCCGGGGAATTTCCACTTGAGGATCGTATACTTTTGTTGAGCGTCGTTCGTCGACGAGTTGAAAAAAATTATCCATTGTAAAGCCTCCTTGATGATCAAAAAAATGTTACAATATGGTATATATTTGTTGGTTACTTACTTTTTGTAAGTGGATAAACAATATGAACAATATAACTGACGTTTTAGTATGCGTCAAGGGAAAACAATTTAGGATGTGTTATGAATGGAAACAAGACTATGTCCCAAATATGCCGCCGCCTTTGAACTATTGGGAAAGCGTTGGATCGGGATGATCATAAAAGTATTATTTGACGGAACATGCCGTTTTAAAGATATAAATGAACAAATACCGAATATAAGTCAGAAAGTATTGGCAGACAGACTAAAAGAGCTTGAAGAAAACGGGATCATCTTTCGGGAAGTCCTGGACGAGAAACCGGTTAAAGTTCTTTACAGCTTAACAACAAGAGGCAAAGAACTTCAGCCTGTGTTGGAGGCTGTTCAGATTTGGGCATCCAAGTGGGTTGAATAAAAGCCTGCTTTACAGAAAGCAGGCAGTCTCATGGGTATCATCTGATCTTAAATATTTGTTCAAAAGGATCATCTGGATCGTGGGGGGTATAGAAATGGATGGGCTTCAATGCAGCATAGCTTCCTCCAATGATGACGGCACACAAGGCAGGTAAGAATAAAATGCCCAGCATGATTACCGCCTCCTTTTCATCTTTTTATTTTGCAAGGGGCATCCCTTACATGATTCACTCTAACGTGTGAAACGCGTTTCATGGCAAGACTTAAATTTCATCAGGTTGCTATAAATGGGGTGATGTCTGGAATACTTGGACCAAAACCAATGTGAGGTGTCTATATGACAAATATCCGAAGTATCGCAAAGATGGCGGGAGTTTCTGTATCGACGGTTTCACGGGTGCTGAATGAGCACCCTTATGTGAAGGAGGAAAAGCGCAAGAAGGTCCTCGAGGCGATAGGGAAATTAAACTACATAAAGAACGCGAATGCAGTGCATTTATCCAAAGGAAAAACATATAGCATAGGTGTGGTCCTGCCCTTCTTAAACCTGCCCTACTTTGGTGAAATTCTCCAGGGGATCGCAGGGGAGGCGTTAAAGCATGGCTATCATATGCAACTTTTTCAAACCAATTATGACAAGGAGGCAGAGCTTGATGCTTTTCGACGCATGCAAATGAAAGAAGTAGACGGTTTGATCTTGACGTCAAGGTCAAATTCATTGGATGTAATCACGCCGTTCCTTGAAAACACCAACGTCGTTTTTTGCGAAAATGTGAATGGTCATCCATATAAAAAGGTGTATATCGATCACTATCAGGCAATCAGGAAAGGAGTTCACTATCTACATTCAAAGGGTCACTCCCGTATAGGCTTGTGCTTGCATCGAACCTTCGGAACGAATAGTGAAGAAAGAATAAGGGGTTTTCACGATGGGTTGGAATCAGCGGGTCTATATGTGCGAGATGAGTGGATCTTTAATGACTGCTATCATCTAGAGGACGGGAGAAACGTCGTGAAGGAGTGGAAAGAACTTACAGACAAGCCTACTGCCATTATTGTAACGAGTGATCAGGTTTCGGCCGGTATGGTGACAGAGGCAGGGAAAAGAGGGATCAGCATACCCGAAGAAATGGCTATCTTAAGTTTCGATAATCATCCCATCGCAGATGCATTGAATATCACTTCCTTTGAAGTGCCCATACAAAAAGTGGGACAGGAATCATTTAAACTATTCCTTGAAAATGAAGACCCGTATCCGGTCATCCTGCATACGAAATTATTTGATCGGCAAACCGTATAAAACATACTAAGCTCGAGGAGGCATAAAAAGTGTCAGAGAATAAAGAAGAGAAAATGCTTGTGGTGTTAATGGGCATTGTTGCATGCATTGTGCTGATCGTTATCGTAGGAAAATTCCTTCTGTAAGACTTTTTTACCCTTGTCTTCATAAGTCACTTGTTTCTGCCATATGTTTAAAGTAATGAAGCGGTAGGTGAATGGAGCATGTGGTCTGAATTTAAACAATTTATTTCAAGGGGGAATGTTATTGATCTCGCCATTGCCGTCATCATTGGATCGGCATTCGGCAAGATCGTCGAATCTCTCGTGGAAGACATGATGATGCCAACTATCGGTATATTGTTTGGAGGAATAAACTTAGAAGGCCTGCACCTTCGAATTGGAGCAGAGGTGATTGAATTGGGAAAATTCCTGCAAGCTCTTGTAGACTTTATGCTCGTTGCCGTGAGCATCTTCCTGGTTATAAAAGTGGTTAACCGCTTAAAGGGCGGAGAGGAGCAATACAAGCTGAAACAGACGACGAACATTGAAGTTTTACAGGAAATTAGGGATATATTGAAGGAAGACCAAAGACCTTCCCTCTCTCATGATGTTTCGAGAGGTGAACCCATTACAAAGAGTGGGATGAAAATCCAGATCAGAAGCGACAGGAAATCTAAATGAGAACGTGAATATTGACCTAAATCCTACTTTTATAGTAGGATTACTTTGTGTTTATAGAATTAAACAGAATCCTACAAGCAAATGGGGTAATGATCGTGAAAAAAATTTATATCATTCATGAAAACAGTGACTGGACCAACCATCTGACAGTACGCCTCGATGAACTCCAATTGCCTTATGAGGAATGGTTCCTTGATGAAGGGATCGTTGATTTGTCTTCAGAGCCGCCGGAAGGGGTATTCTATAATCGGATCAGTGCATCTTCCCATACCCGTAATCATCGGTATGCGCCGGAGCTGACGGAAAGTGTTCTTGCATGGTTGGAGCGGCACGGTCGAAAGGTTCTGAATGGAAGTCGTGCCCTACGGTTGGAAGTGAGTAAAGTGAACCAATATATGTCCTTGAACGCTGCTGGTATCAAGACACCGAAAACGTTGGCTGCAGTCGGTAAAGAGCAAATCATTGAAGCGGCTGAAAAACTTGGCAAACCATCGTTTATCACTAAACATAACCGCGCAGGAAAAGGCTTGGGCGTTCAGCTGTTTCATTCTGTGGACGCATTGAAAAACTATGTGTACAGCCCGGCGTTTGAAGAGCCGTTAGATGGAACGACCCTTATCCAGGAATATATCGAATCCCCTGACTCTTCCATTACCCGCTGTGAATTCATCGGTGGTACATTCATGTATGCTGTGAAGGTGGACACGTCAAAGGGATTTGAATTGTGCCCCGCAGACGCGTGTCAGGTCAATGATCAATTTTGTCCAGTAGGGGAGCAGGATGAAAAACCAGCTTTTCAAATCAGAAAAAACTATACAGACGAGATTCTTTCATCCTATGAACAATTTTTAAAAGAAAACAAGATCGATGTGGCCGGAATTGAATTTATTCAAGATAAAGAAGGTACGATTTACACGTATGATGTAAATACCAATACAAATTACAATAAGGATGCAGAGGTTGAGGCCGGACAATTTGGCATGCTTGAACTGGCGAAATATCTTGGAGATCAATTGAAAAGGGTGTAATCTGATTGACTCTCTTGAGTACTCAAGAGAGTTGTTTTATGATATTTAAACATTTTATACATAAATCTGTAACGATTATAGAAGGAGTATGGTAGAATTTCTGTAAAGTAGAGAATTTCAGTGAAAGGTTAAAGGGTAAGTATGATTATCTTTAATCAGGATGTTATCAACAATTTTTTTTATATCATTTTGAGCATTTTTTTAATTTTTTTCCTTGTTGAAAAAAAGATGCTTCAAAGCTTGTTTACAAGGGCTGCAATCTTCGTTTCATTCAGTATTGCCATAATCCTGTGCATGCTTTCTCCTATTTACCAGAATCCTTATTGTGTTCATGATTTAAGGATGATTCCCTTTGTCCTTGGAATCATGTATGGTGGTCCTCTCACAGGCTTCGCTTTATTAGTCGTTCTGTTGACTTCAAGGGCTATGATGTACGGTTGGAGTCTCGTTTCATTTGTTATTTACGTGACCATTTACCTTTTGACGATTGGCGTTATGAAGTGGGTCAATTTTTCAAAGTTAACCAGCAAGGGTAAAATCACATTCTCTGTGGTTCTTTTTACAATTCATTCCATACTGGCGGCCCTGATTGCAGACGCTATGATCGAATTTGTGATCGATGAAAGTTATATGATTAATTTCATTCTGCTTCCTTCTGTAGGAATTCTTATCCTGACATACATATGTGAAACATTAATTAAACAGATTCAAATGAAGCAAGATCTTGTCAAAATCGAAAAAATGGAAGTGATGGCCCAGTTGGCTGCCAGTATTTCACACGAAGTGAAGAACCCTTTAACCGTTATCAAAGGGTTCCTGAGACTGCTCAACCAAAAAAATATTCCCGCTGGGAAGAAAGAACAATATTTGGCCATCGCATCATCAGAACTGAACAGGGCAGAAGAAATCATTAATGACTATCTCACTTTTGCCAAGCCTGATTCTGAGCATACGGAGAATATTCTGGTTGCCGAACAACTTAATAAACTGATTGAAATGATTGAACCTCTGAGTAATCAACAATCCGTGCAGGTAGATACGAATATTACCGAAGCCACCATCAAAGGAAGTACACGGGGCTTTCATCAGGCATTTTTGAATATCATCAAAAATGCTGTGGAATCCATGCCCGATGGCGGTACTCTTTCTATCCAAACCAAGGTTCATAAAGGATATGTCACCATCACCATCGCTGACAATGGAATGGGGATGACCACAGAACAGCAAGCCCGTCTTGGGGAGCCTTACTTTTCTACCAAGGAAAGAGGGACGGGACTCGGACTTATGGTTTCTTACCGTAGTATTGAAGCCATGAAAGGGAAGATTACAGTTGAAAGCCGAATGGGTAAGGGGACGAGTTTTTCGATTGTCTTTCCCCTGGTACATACGAATGACCTTCCATTATTATAGGTGGAGGGTCTTTTTGATGTTTATCTGTCTCCGCTTATGCTTGTCGCCTCTGAACGAGCCGCCTCCGCTTTTCGTGGGATCCAGCTTCAGGGCTTAGAGGCTCGAGGTCATAAGTCAAACATGCCAAAAAGGCAAAGAGCGCCTTTCCGGCATGTTCGCCTTATGCTTGTCGCCTCTGAGCAAAGCCCTTCCGCTTTTCGTGATCCAGCTCCGGCGGCTAGAGGCTCGAGGTCATAAGGTAAACCTACCAAAAAGGCAAAAAACGCCTTTCCGGTAGGTTCACCTTATGCTTGTCGCCTCTGAACGAGCCGCCTCCGCTTTTCTATTATGATGTCATTTTTACTTTTTTCTCTGTAGTTGTCCATTGACCTCTGGTGGGGCTTTGCACCAGGTCATTATACACTAACACGTTGAGATCTCTTTGTATGGTGCGAGGAGTAATGCCAAATTCGTCTACAAGATCTTGAGTTGTTACAGTACCTTTCTGATTAATGTACATGTATACAGCTTTGATTCTAGTTAGCATACGATTGGTTGACGGTTTCAAAGAACCACTCCCTCATCATTTTTCCACAGGCAAAGACTACATGTGTCATTCGTGCACATTACGTGCTCCCGTATGTACTATGCGCTTTAGACAACCCCTTTTCTTTATATAAGTTTACTCATAAGATGTCAGACAATTACATTGTACTCCTAATCCGACAAAATTTCTAGAATATTGTCCAAATTTACAAACAATTTACGTAGTAACTCATGGGTGTATTCCTAGAATATGAAGAAAATGCTAAAAATATGTATTTGATAAAATAGGTTTTTTTTCGAGGGGGATAGCTGTCTGTTTGGATTTCCCCGTGAAACAGTATAAAATGTAAGGAGAATTAAATACATATAGAGCAGGTGGATATGAATGAGCATGAATTGGACAAACGAAGTGGAGAAACGGAAAGACGATATGCTGAAGGATCTGCAGCGTTTCCTTCAGATTAAGAGTGTAATGGATGAAGAGAATGCGACAGGGGAAGCGCCTCTTGGTGAAGGGGTGAAGGAAGCGTTGGATTTCATGTTGACACTGGGGGAGAAAGACGGTTTCATCCCTAAGAATGTGGACCATCTCGCCGGCCATTTAGAGTTCGGGGAAGGAAAGGATCTCCTGGGCATCCTGTGTCATGTGGATGTTGTTCCGGAAGGAGATGGATGGAGTGTTGACCCATTTGGGGGTGAGATCAAAGACGGTAAGATTTATGCCCGGGGAGCCATTGATGATAAGGGTCCCACGATGGCAGCCTATTATGCAATGAAAATCGTAAAGGATCTTGATCCCTCCTTCAACAAACGGGTCCGCATGATCATTGGAACCGATGAGGAAAGTGATTGGAGATGTGTGAAGCGCTATTTCCAAAAAGAAGAAATGCCGACGATGGGCTTTGCTCCTGACGCTGATTTTCCGATCATCCATGCTGAAAAGGGAATTGCCGACTATGATCTGGTTCAAGGGGCATCATCCAATGGATCCCAGTCGGGTATAAGAGTACTTTCCTTTGAATCCGGCCGCCGTTATAACATGGTCCCTGACTATGCAAAGGCGATTCTTTTCGTCGATGAGGATCATACGAAATGGGTGCAGAATTTTGAGATTTTCACGAAAGAAGAAGGCATAAAGGGAAATTACTATCTTGAAAATGGAGAGCTGATTTTTGAAGTGGAAGGTGTATCGTCCCATGGAATGGAGCCTGATAATGGGAAGAATGCAGGCCTTTACTTAGCCGCTTTCTTATCCAAACTCCCTCTTTCCTCTCAGGGTGAAGAATTCTTTACGTTCACTACAAAGCATTTCTTTAAGGATTCAAGGGGTGTTCAGCTCGGGGTGAGCTATCGCGACGAAATTACGGGAGATTTAACGATCAATGTCGGGAAGCTGCGCTATACGGAAGCTGACGGCGGACGACTTGGATTGAACATGCGATATCCTGTGACATTTGACATGGAAAAGGGAATGTCCATCCTTGAAAACATGGAAGGATATGCCATTGAGAATTTCACGGACAGTAAGCCTCATCATGTTTCCAAAGATGACGAACTGGTTCAGACCCTGAAGAAAGTTTATGAAGATCAAACGGGTGAAACAGGCGAGTTGTTAAGCATCGGCGGAGGAACATACGCCAGGAGCCTTGAGGCAGGGGTTGCCTTTGGAGCATTATTTCCCGGCCGTGAAGATATTGCCCATCAAAAGGACGAATATATGTACGTCGAAGATCTGTTGAAGGCAACGGCCATCTACGCCCAGGCTATTTACGAATTGGCATGTGAATCTTAATAAAGACAGGGGGAGAAGAGAATGAACACAGTTTTTGTTAATGGGGAAATGATGGACCGCGCCGATGCCAAGGTGGATATCGAGGATCGCGGATATCAATTCGGAGACGGAATCTATGAAGTGATACGAGTTTACGGCGGAAAGACATTCACCATGAGAGAGCATATGGAGAGACTGTACGAAAGTGCCCAAAAGATGAAACTGGCGATTCCATACTCGGAACAGGAACTGACAGACGATCTTCTGAAGCTTGTCGATTTAAACCAAGTGAAGGATGGGATCATTTATTTGCAGGTGACCCGGGGCGTGGCAACCCGCCAGCACCATTTTCCTGCTAAGGAAGTAAAGGGGAGTGTCGTGGCCTATACGAAAGACTTCCCTGTTCCTCAACAACAGATGGATCAAGGTGTAACGGCCAAGCTCGTGGAAGACATCAGGTGGCTGAGATGTGATATCAAAAGCCTGAATCTCCTTGGAAATCTCCTTGCGAAAGAAGAAGCGGCTTCCGAAGGGCACTTTGAAGCCATCCTCCATCGCGGGGACACCGTAACGGAAGGTTCTTCTTCAAATGCATTTTTGGTCAAGGACGGAGTCATTTACACACATCCCGTCACCAATTTGATACTCAATGGGATCACAAGGCGAGTCATTAAAGAGCTGTGCAGGGAAAACGATCTGTCTTTTCAAGAAGAATCCTTTTTTGTAGAGGATCTTCTTGAAGCGGATGAGATGTTCATTGCAAGTACAACTTCTGAAGTGATGCCGGTAATCAAGGTGGATGGGCATGTGATTGGCGATGGGAAACCGGGTGTCGTCACGAAAAAGCTTCAGGTCCTGTTCAGTGAAAGAAAAAATGGAAAAAGAGCGGTAAAATAGTTGGAGGCTTTACATGAAATTGATATGTTCACAACCTGTTATGAAGACGGAACGAAGAATAGAAGACAACCAGCAATTCACGGTAGAGACCGAGGAGCACCTTCATTTGTATGGAGACCGAATTGAGACTCCTACGAAAAGCTTCACCATCAAGGACGTGTTGGATGTGACCAGCAAGCCTTTGTCGGCTTACTATACTTTCTTGTATCTTCACACGATTGAAGGGGTGTGGACATTCATTGTAAAGTCTTCTCCCGCACATTTCATCACCCAATATCATAAGGTTAAATGAAGATAAGAAAGAGGCTGCGCCATCATGGGCGCAGCCTCTTTTTGACTACTGTCGATCAGAATCGGAACAGGTCACTGGATAGATATCTTTCCCCTGTATCACAGGCAATGCATACGACCACATCTTCCGGTGATAAAGTCTTCGCGACTTCAATGGCTGCATAACAAGCGGCACCTGATGATGGTCCGACAAGGATGCCTTCTTCACTTGCCATTCTTCGTGCGATATCGTAAGCGTGTTCGTCTTCAATTTTATGGATTTTATCATATACAGTTGTATTCAGGATATCCGGCACAAATCCTGGACTGGTACCGACGAGTTTATGTTTACCCGGTTTTCCTCCAGAAAGAACCGGAGATCCAGCTGGTTCCACGACGTGAACGGCGAGATCGGGATAATGTTCTTTTAACACTTCACCCGTTCCGGTAATCGTGCCCCCTGTACCGGCAGTTGCAACGAATGCAGATAGTGGTTTCCCGATTTGTTTCATGGCTTCCACGATTTCAAGGGCTGTCGTTTGCCTGTGGGCTTCGGGATTTGCATCGTTTTCAAACTGCATAGGCATAAAGCTGTTCGGGATGCTTTTTGTCAGCTCTTTCGCTTTTTCGATGGCTCCTGGCATTTTATCATCCCCTGGTGTCAATACAACCTCGGCTCCGTAAGCTTTGAGCAGGTTGATACGCTCCTGGGTCATGGTATCAGGCATGACCAGAATCGCCCGATATCCCCTTGCTGCTGCGTTCATGGCAAGTCCGATCCCCGTGTTACCGCTTGTCGGTTCAATGATGGTTGAACCCTCTTTTAACAAGCCTTCCTTTTCGGCTTCGACGATCATTTGAAAGGCTGCGCGGTCTTTTACACTTTTACTGGGATTATAGAATTCCAACTTCACATATACGTCCGCTCCATCGGCAGGATTGAGGCGATTCAATTTGACAAGGGGGGTGTCCCCGATCAGTTCAGCAATATTTTGGACTACTTTCATCGTCAACTTCCTTTCAGATTACATTCTTCTTCTATCGTACTAATTCAAATAAATCTTATCAAATAAATGAGCTTTGTATTTCATTTTTGTTGCATTTCCTTCTAGTCATTCTCTCTCATGACACATTTTGCTAAAATGGTAGAAACGATTGAAAGGATGGGTGTCAGATTGGAAGCTCACTATTTCTTTGCGCTCTCTTTATCGGAAGAGACGAAAGAGCATTTACATAAGTGGACACAGCCGATGAAGGAGGAAGGGGCATTCCAGAGGTGGGTGCACCCCGAGGATTACCATATCACCCTGGCCTATTTAGGAAGTGCGGACGAACTGGACCCTGTGATCCAAAAGGTCGAGGCGCTCGAGTGCCCTTCATTTTCTATAACCCTTGATCAGTACGGTACGTTCGGAAAGAGTGATTCACCCAGAATCCTTTGGATGGGCATGCAGCCTACCGAGGCCTTACATGATGTCCGTGACTCTGTGTATGGTGCTTGCGGGGAGGCAGGCTTTCAGTTGGATAAGAGACCATTTTCGCCCCATATAACCGTAGGCCGAAAATGGAATCATGACTTCCCATTTACATCCGAATGGTTGAATTCGTTCCAGCCAACGGATCGACATTCTTTTACCCCAGGAGAAATCGTGTTATATCGAACCCGCTTGGATCGACTTCCCAAGTATGAAGCCATCTACGCGAAACCGTTACATGCAGATCGTCATGAAAGGAAAGATACATATGGCACAGCTGATTAAACTTCAAGATTATGTTTCAAGGTACGAAACAGATTTATATAGATATCCTTCCCAATTTGTCCGATTAAAAAAGCAGCAATGGGAAAAAATGAGACAATATTGGGAGAATGGGAATGTTCCGGAGCCCATTCCGCCAAAGAAAGATGAAGAGCACGTAGAGGACAGGAGCTCCATGAAAGATAAGCTCTTCTCCCTATTCAAAAAGAAACAAGCTGAAGAAGAGGAACTTTCTGAATCCACACAGCCAAATGATGAAGAAATCGAATTTGAGATGGATGGATATCAAGGGTTCTCTACGGAGGAAGAATTAAAGGTTTCCTTTCTTAATCTTGTGTTTGAGTTTCAATTGAAATGGGCAAGCTCGACGATTATGGAAAAATCATATGTGGACAACAGCTACCATTATGACGAACGACTGCGTTATCTGCTTCAGCGATTCCCGGATAATATCTTTGTCATGTACAACCCGGTCCTTAAGATCAAACAGGCACCTGTGGAACTTGAAACCATTTTGATTACCCCGACAGGAATCTGGTGCTTAACCTTTCTCGAATTTGAAGAAGGGACCGCATATATCGGCTCTGGTGAACGATTCTGGTTGAAAAAATGGGGAGATGTAGAGATGAAGGTATTGAATCCCCTTATTGGCCTAAGGAGGATGGAACGTATACTCCGTCAGATTATTCAACATAGAGGCGTGGATCTCCCGATTTATCAGGCTGTGGTCAGCAGAAATGGATACATAGATTATCCTCAGGCACCGACGGGGATACAATTCTTGGACAGTAAGCTCCATGACGAATGGTTCCAGAAACAGCGTTCCAACTCATCCCCTATCAAGGGAGTGCAGCTGAAAGCGGCACAGGCTATCATGGAGTATTGCCAGACCACTTCTTTCAAGAGGCTTAAGTGGGAGGAGCAGGCGACTGTTTCGGAAGAGAACCATCAATGAAGACGATTTTCATCGTGAACCCTTCTGCAAAGAATCATCATTCATTATCTTCATGGAATCAGTTCCGTCAAACCATTGATATTCCCCATGAAACTTTTATGACAGAGCATCCAGGGGACGTGAAGGAGATTGTCACAAGACTTGTCAGTCAATCATCAGATGAATGGCTCCTTGTCGTCGGAGTCGGCGGAGATGGAACCATGAACTCTCTGGTGAGTGGGACTGTCGGTTTTGATAAGGTCGTTGTAGGGTATATTCCATCAGGAAGTGGAAATGATTTTGCAAGGGGCTATAATTGGCCTAACAACAAAAAACAAGCATATACCTTAATTAAGCAGGGTTTTAAGAAAGAGGACATTGTGCTTCTGGATTCAGGTCGATTTATGATGAAAAGCGGACCAAAAGGGCACTTCGTGAATAATATAGGGATAGGATTTGATGCCCAAATCGCCCGTAAAGCCAATCGGTCTTCCTTAAAAAAACGGTTGAACAAGTGGTCCCTTGGACAGTTGATCTACCCGCTCCTCCTTTGTAAGGAAGCGTTGACGTTCAAACCATTTTCCCTGTCCATCCATGTTGATGGAGAAGAACAGCAGTTCCACAAAGTATGGTTTGTAACGGTTTCAAATCAGCCATTTTTTGGCGGAGGCATGAAGATCGCCCCACAGGCTTCTCCTTGTGATGGATATATGGATGTGACCCTCGTTCACGGGTTATCGAGATGGAAATTACTCCTCGTCTTTCTTTCCGTCTTCTTCGGGAAACATACGGCTTTCAAAGAAGTCAGCACGTTTAAAGGGAAAGCGATGACCCTTACTACATCCAGGGATGTCCCGGTTCACGCAGACGGAGATACAGTTGAAGAACTGGAGAAGGGGAATGAGTTGAAAGTACATGTTCTTCCATTGAGTTGGAAAATGTTAAACAGAAGTGGGTGGCAGAAGTGTTAGTCATTAGCAGGCATTATGATGCATTCCTAGATACATTCAATACGATTACATTGATTCTCCCATACGATTATCATGAAGGAAATTCCAGACACTTCTCTTTAATCAAAGGAAGTGAAAAAATGGCTCTTCACATTGAAGAAAAGATTCCCCTGAAGGATGCCATGAAATATGTCACGACCATTCAGGGTGAAAAGGTCATTCTGGGAGAAACATATGAAGTGGTCGACGAGCATAACACAAAGACAGATCTCCAGATCGGAGCGGTCATAAGGACGGAGGAATTCGATCAGAGTTATTATTATGACGGGGATGACCTTGGTGTTACATACCAGGAGGGACGCACTGTGTTCAAGGTATGGTCACCGACATCCACAGAGGTAAGATTGAAGCTCAGATCCCCTGATGATGAAGAAATCCAATACCCATTTACAAGAACACAGAACGGCGTATGGGAATGCAAGGTAAGCACAGATGTAGACGGCTATTTCTATTCGATTCTTACGTGCATAAATTTAGTGTGGGATGAATTCATCGATCCCTATGCTAAATCCGTTTCCTACAACAGTGAATGGGGCTGTGTGGTGAACCCCGGGAAAAGTAAGTCCCTTTCCCCCCTCTCACCGCTGAACTCCCCGACAGATTCTGTGATCTACGAACTGAATATCCGTGATTTCTCCGCCCAAAAAGAGAGTGGAATGACATTTAAAGGGAAATATCGGGCGTTTACAGAAAAGGGGACCTCCACCCCGAAAGGATTCAGCAGTGGGATCCAATATTTAAAAGAACTTGGCATCACCCATGTGGAACTGCTTCCTGTCAATGATTTCGATGGTGTGACGGATGATCCATCCGACACAAGTTATAATTGGGGATACAATCCTCTCTTCTTTAATGCCCCGGAAGGCAGTTACAGCCTGAAGCCTGAAGATCCCTATGAACGGATCAACGAACTGAAAAGTGTCATTCAGAGCCTTCATGATGAAAATATCAGGGTCATACTCGATGTGGTTTACAACCATGTGTTCATAAGGGAGGATTCATCCTTTGAAAAGCTCGTGCCGGGGTATTTCTTCCGCCACGATGAAAACGGATTACCGTCAAACGGTACGGGAGTAGGGAATGACTTTGCATCAGAACGTCTGATGGCGAGGAAATTCATCGTGGATTCCATCCTCTATTGGATAAACGAATACGGTATCGACGGCTTTCGATTTGATCTGATGGGAATCCTGGATGTCAAGACCATGACGACAATCCGTGAAGAAGTCGATAAAGTGTTGCCGGGAGCCATCATCATTGGAGAAGGCTGGGACCTGAATACCCCTCTCCCCCCTCATCAAAAAGCAAACCTTCGTAATGCCCATCACCTTCAGGGAATCGGTCAATTCAATGACTGGTTCAGGGATACTGTCAAAGGAAGTACCTTTAACTTATATGACAAAGGCTTCGCACTCGGTCACGGTCATCTGGAACAGAAAGTCGAGATTGTCCTGACGGGAAGTGTAGGTACGAAAAGTGGTGAAAGGGGCTTGTTTAAAGAACCGACACAATCGGTCAATTATGTGGAGTCCCATGACAATCACACCCTGTGGGATAAAATGAAGGCTTGTTTGAATGAAGAGGAAGAAACCATGATGGATCGTCATAAACTGGCCACCACCATGGTGATATTATCACAAGGGATTCCTTTTATTCATGCAGGACAGGAATTTTACAGAACGAAGAAGGGAATTGAAAACAGCTACAACTCTCCAGTGGAAATCAATCAGTTGGACTGGGGGAGAAGAGAGGAATATGATGATGTCGTTCAATACGTCAAGGGCCTCATTCAAATCCGTAAAAGTCACGGTGCTTTTCGCTTTCAGACCAGCGCATTGATCAGGGAACATGTGGAGGTATCCCACAGCATTGAGAACCTGGTTGTCGTTCGATATCGGAACGTCCACCCATATGGTCCATGGAATGATATTTTCATGGTATTCCATTCGGACTCTAGACCATGCCAGTATACACTTCCCGAAGGTCAAGACTGGCTTTGTTTAGCTGATGGGAATCGGGCTAATGTAAACGGCCTGTATAAAGTGGAAGTGCCGACCATCAACCTTGAACCTGTTTCATCATATGTCTTTGTTAGATAACAGTTCATTCCAGTGCTTGACGAAAACGCAAGATGACGATAAAATCTATACAGATGGCTATTGATTGTATTGCCCAATAGCTGTCTTTTTTATTTTATGAGACTTTTTTTATTGAATTCGAAACTACTGTAAATGAACATATAAATATGACAAAGGACCAATAGAAGGTGAATATATTGGAACACTTATTTGACCAAGATTGGGAAATAGTCCCCGCAGGCGGTGCTACAGGAGAAGCGTTCTTTGCTCAGTACCAGGAGCAGAGATTATTTCTGAAGCGAAATTCCTCGCCTTTTGTTGCTGTATTATCAGCAGAAGGAATAGTACCGAAACTGGTTTGGACGAAACGAATGGAAAACGGGGATGTCATCACGGCACAACACTGGTTAAATGGGAGAGAATTAAAGCCTGAAGAAATGAAGGACGAGAGAGTGGCGAGGCTGCTTAATAAGATCCATTCCTCCAAGCCTCTTTCAACCATGCTTGAGCGCTTGGGGAAAGAACCGTTTCAACCAGAGCATATGCTCACTGAAGTGGAAACAGGCTTGGAATTCGATCTGCTTTCTTTACCTGTTATGAGAGAGGCACTCTTGTTTCTTCAGAAAGAACTGATGGAGGTTCAACAGGAAGAATATGTCGTCTGCCACGGTGATGTCAATCATAACAACTGGCTGCTGTCTGATTACAACCAGTTGTATCTGATTGATTGGGATGGAGCGATGATTGCAGACCCGGCTTTTGACGTAGGTTTGCTGCTCTATTGGTATATCCCTGAGGATCAATGGGAAAGCTGGCTGACTCAGTACGGAGTCGAGCTGACCGATAACCTGAAACTTAGGATGAAGTGGTACGTGGTGGCACAAACGATTTTATCCATTCAGTGGCATAAAGGAAAAGCCCGATTCCACGAAATGAATCATTGGATTGAATACCTGCACAAGATCATCTGAATGACTAAGAGTAATGGTTCATATCTGTCACCCATTGTGACAAGTTCTGTTGGTTGGCCGTAATATGGTTCGCTAAGTCAGGGGAGGAAATCCCGCTTTGGCTATACTGATAAATTTCCTGAAGGACAGGCTTGACGTTCTCATGAATATCAGCATTGACCATCAAAGACTTCACCAATCGCTCAACCTGCTCACATTCAGAAACTGAACCGCAGCAATCGGTACTGTGATTGCTTAGAATATCCGATAACAACTGCATTTGATTCTGTGAATTTAAAGGCATGAAGTACACCCTTTCATTTTCGTCTTTGAAGAATATAAGAACTAACACGTACTTTTTCAGCCCTTCAAAATGAACAGACCAAAAAAGGAATTCACTACTAGTGTGTGAATTCCTTTTTTAATTATGCGCCCTTTTTAGGGACGGGCCTTTAGCGGTTGAACAGCATCATCCGCTCCCCCGAAGTCCTGTTCCATTTTGGCTCTTGCATAGGAAGGGGAGTCATGGTATGTTTTTTTCGATACGCTCTTTTCGCAAGATTATTGCTTTTTAAATATAGCTCTGCATGGTTCTGTCAATGAGTATAGGGTGGATGATGAAGGGAACTGCTTCCCTTTCCGAGAACGTTCGGCTGATCCACTTCAGCTTAGTCGAACAGGGGCTCTGCACGCCTTTACTTCCGCAGAAGTCTACTCAGTTCACCTCATCATCTTTAAGAACTTGTAGAGACAGAGCTTAAAGTGTCAATGAACAATTCAATAAAAGTGATCTTCCAGCTTTTAAGGAAAAGCAATCACCATCACCTTATATGAGCTTGTTTATTAACATTTGGTTTCAATTTCTTTTATACATGCTTAGAAAGTTGATTGGAGTGGAAGGATGCCCGCCTCCTTTGGGAGTGGCTGGACAGATGAGGTCCCACAGGGAAAACGGCCGAGGAGGATCACCGCCAGCCCCTCTGAAAGCGGGCATCCTGCAGTGGAAATCAACGTCTACTTTATTCTTCATGGTAGCAACAATGTTTTTCGAAAAGAGTTTTGATAATAAAAAATGAGGTGTCTACATGCGTTTACGTAATAAACCGTGGGCTTCTGAGAAAATCAGTGACCATCCACAGTATGTGGTGGCAGAACCCCAAGAGAAAAAAGGTCAATGGAACAAAGAATTTGGTAATGACAATCCGATTCATATCGAAGTCGGGACCGGTAAAGGTCAATTCGTCACGGAAATGGCCAGAGCCAATCCAGACGTCAATTATATTGGAATCGAGTTATATGAAAGCGTCATTGTGACAGCCCTTGATCGTTTAATTGAAGCGGAACTACCAAACGTCAAGCTGTTAAATGTGGATGCAAAGAGTCTGACTGAATACTTCGCACCGGAAGAAGTGAGCAGAGTATACTTGAACTTCTCCGATCCATGGCCTAAAAACCGTCATGAAAAACGTCGTCTGACTTATAAAGACTTTTTGAAATTATATGAAGAGGTGCTGATCAAAGGCGGGGAAATTCACTTTAAAACAGATAACCAGGGGTTATTCGAGTACTCCTTAAAGAGTTTCTCGTGGTACGGCCTGCATTTGAACTTCCTCAGTCTCGATCTTCATAAGAGTGAGTTCGAAGGGAATATCATGACGGAATATGAAGAGAAATTCTCAGCCAAAGGGCAGCGGATTTACCGTGTGGAAGCTCAGTATCAAAATCAATAATTCATTGCTTTAACAGCCTTGCCGTCTGGCAGGGCTGTTTTTCATAGTTGGCACTTATCCATACAGTACCAAGGCATCTACCTATAAGTTGTCCATTTATTCTGATAAAATAAGGGTGTATGAACAAAGGAGGAATCAAGATGGAAGAGTTGAAAGTGGGAGAACTGACGATACACTGGCTGAATGGCGGTGTCACGCACATGGATGGGGGAGCCATGTTCGGGGTGGTTCCAAAGCCCCTCTGGTCCAAAAAATATGCCGTAAATGACTTAAATCAAATCGAATTACGAACGGATCCTCTCTTTTTTCAATGGGAAGGGAAGAATGTATTAATTGAATCCGGTATTGGAAAAGGAAAGCTGAATGATAAACAAAAGCGTAACTATGGGGTGCAGGAAGAGTCGGATGTAGACGCCTCCCTGGAAGCTCATGGCTTGTCGCCTGAAGATATTGATGTGGTGCTGATGACTCACATGCATTTTGATCACGCCTGCGGTTTAACGAAATATGAGGGAGATGAACTGGTTCCTGTATTTCCCAATGCAACCATTTACACCTCTCAAGTGGAATGGGATGAAATGAGAAACCCGAATATCCGCTCCCGTAATACATACTGGAGAGAGAACTGGGAGAGTATTCAATCTCAAGTAGAAACGTTCCAGGAGGAAAAGGAAGTCCTCCCAGGGATTAGAATGGTGCATACAGGGGGTCACAGTGACGGGCATTCGATCATCCTTTTAGAGAGTGAGGGCGAAACATTCATCCATATGGCAGACATCATGCCGACCCATGCCCACAAAAATCCCCTTTGGGTGCTTGCCTACGATGATTATCCCATGACATCCATCGATGCGAAGGAAAAGTGGATCAATCAAGCGATGGAAGGCGGGTACTGGTTCCTTTTTTACCATGATGCAGTGTATAGAGCAGTGAAGTGGAATCGTGATGGGGAAATGGTAGACAAGGTATTGAGGAAAAAATAGAAAAAAAGGATGATCCCGAGGATTCGACAGAGTCCAGGATCATCCTTTTCTATTTAATCCTTCCAAAGGGTCCAGAAAGGCTTGGTTATCTCAGGGGATACACATCAATGACGGTTCCTGTGTAGGCATCTGCCAGGAATTCGTATTGTTCCAGCTCTCCGTCCCTTCTTCTCGATACGCCGCCTTTATAGACTTTCGTCGCGACGGAATGCTTTTGAAAGTCTTCTGGTTTCATCCCGATCCACGAACCATCGATATCCCCGTCTTTTTTAAACGATTGTTTCACATCTTTTAGTACTTTTTCGGCAGAAATCAGTGAGGACTCATTTAATTTTTCTTTTAAAAAATAGCCTCCTGCTGCCCCGATTCCGATTCCAATTATGAAAGATTTCCAGTTCATCGTTTCTCCCTCCACAGGCAATGAGTAGTTGAATGGTGCTCTAATAACCAGGGGTCGCTGATGAATCACGTGATGCAGGGGAATCATCCCTTCTTCCATATCTCCCTGGAAATTCTCGTTTATTTTCCGTTTATAGGTACATTCTATCAAATAAATCATAAAAAAGAGAAATGCTTTTCCTCTCAATTGGTGGTAAGACGTTCGAAAGTTCTGTAAAATAAAATTATACATAAAGTAGATCTTATACAAAAGGGGCATTTGACATGAAACAAGAAACGTTGGAATTATTTAAGACACTGACTGAATTGCCGGGGGCACCTGGTAATGAGCATGCAGTCCGTAAATTTATGAAAGAGCAATTGACTCAATACTCAGATGAAATGGTACAGGATCGTCTAGGCGGAATCTTCGGAGTGAAAAAAGGCAATGATCAGGATCCTGTTGTCATGGTTGCAGGACATATGGATGAAGTGGGGTTTATGGTCACGTCCATTACCGATAATGGCATGATCCGTTTTCAACCTCTTGGCGGCTGGTGGAGTCAGGTCCTCCTAGCGCAACGGGTTCAAATTATAACAGATAACGGCCCAATAACAGGAGTCATCGGAAGCATCCCTCCGCACCTCCTTGGGGAAGACCAGCGCAGAAAGCCAATGGATATGAAGAACATGCTAATCGATATCGGTGCTGATGATCGTGAAGATGCACGTGAAATTGGAATCAAGCCCGGCCAGCAGATTGTACCGATCTGTCCGTTCACCCCGATGGCAAATGAGAAGAAGATTCTGGCGAAAGCCTGGGATAACCGTTATGGGTGCGGACTGTCCATTGAGTTATTAAAAGAGCTTCAGGGTGTGTCCCTTCCCAATACCCTTTATTCCGGTGCCACTGTGCAGGAAGAGGTGGGATTAAGAGGTGCTCAGACTGCAGCCAATATGATCAATCCTGATCTCTTCTTCGCGTTGGATGCGAGTCCGGCAAATGATATGTCAGGGGACAAAAATGAATTTGGTCAACTAGGCAAAGGTGCTCTCCTTCGCATTCTGGATCGTTCCATGGTCACTCACAGAGGCATGCGGGAATTCGTCCTTGATACGGCTGAATCAAATGATATTCCATATCAGTACTTCGTTTCCCAAGGCGGTACGGACGCAGGGAGAGTCCATATGTCCAATGAAGGGGTACCAAGTGCAGTGGTTGGTATTTGTTCAAGGTATATTCATACTCATGCTTCCATGATCCATGTAGATGACTATGCGGCAGCGAAAGAGCTGATCGTCAAATTAGTGAAGCAATGTGATCGTTCTACAATCGAATCAATCAAATCGAATG
This sequence comes from Bacillus sp. RO3, assembly GCF_012911895.1. Classification (GTDB taxonomy): domain Bacteria; phylum Bacillota; class Bacilli; order Bacillales; family Bacillaceae_B; genus Rossellomorea. The sequence continues at coordinate 21,409 of NZ_JAAXCV010000009.1, read as the reverse complement.
GGTAATCACGATAAATAAATCATAGAAAAAGCTGTCTTCTTCGTGTGCAATTTCGTGGGGGGCAGCTTTTTTAAAAGAAAATGGGGGACTTAAAGGGATCCTCCGTTAGAAATGGGGGAATATCTTGTTGAAAGTAGCGATCGGAACAACGAATCCGGCCAAGGTTCTGGCCGTTCAAAAAGCATTTGAGCAACACTATGAGAATGTTGAATTCCAGTCTCTCAATACAGAGTCGTCTGTAAGTGACCAGCCTTTTTCAGATCAGGAGACGATCGAAGGGGCATTAAACAGGGCAAAGAAAGTACTGCGTGCTTCCGGTCATGACGTCGGGATCGGTCTTGAAGGGGGAGTGACGGAATCATTGTACGGAATGTTCCTCTGTAACTGGGGAGCTCTGGTTGACCGGGACGGAAACGAAATCATTGGCGGGGGTGCACGAATCTCTTTACCGAAAGAGATCAGCAGCCGGTTAAAGGCAGGGAATGAGCTCGGGCCATTGATGGATGAATACACCCAGACGACTGGAGTAAGGAAGAAAGAAGGAGCAATGGGCATATTCACCAACGGTCTCATCACAAGGGAGGAAATGTTTCATCAGGTTGTCCAGCTGTTGATAGGTCAATGGCAGTTCCGAATCAAGATGCAGGACAAATAATCCCCGTTACTTATCCCCTTAGAGGGTACTTGGCCCATACCAAATCACTCTGTCCCTCATAGAATGGAGTATATCAGACTACTTTTATCTGATAAATCCTTTCTAAGGAGGTAAGAGTATGGGATGCCATTATTGTGATGACCGTGTCCGGGGACGACGTGATCGGAAATGCTGTGACTGGGATAAATTGTTATTTGGTGACAGAAGAAGATGTCACTGCAGAGATCGTGTCTTAGGTACGGATGATCGTAGAAGATGTCGCAGAAGACGAGATGATGATGTATTGGGAGACTTTGATAACCGCAGGAGAAGACGTAAAAGAAAATGTGGTTGCGACTTTTTCTATTAAGATGGTATAGAACTCCGTAGTGATGCGGAGTTCTTTTTTTGTGTGGTTATGGTAAGGTTTACCATAGGCTCATCTGTTATATGCTCTTCTATTTGACATAGCTCACTTTCTATAGAGGATGCTTCTTATCACCAAATCTAGCTTCAGCCTGTTCACACAAATGAAAGGGCAGTCCTCATGAGTGAATGTCTGCCTAAAGAAAATTCGACAGAGAGGATTCATTATTTATAAAAAGGATGAATACACCATAATCAGGATTGATCCTTTTTAAACAGGATTAATAATCCGGAATGAGGATTGAATACGGTCCAATATGGATCAATACATTCGCGAAGGGAATGACAATTAGGCATTTCACCCCAGATGCGGCCCCTGTTACCTGCTCAGGAGCTATTTCCAGCTGAAAAAGTGAATCTTATATAATACATAGAACCCCTGAACTTCAACTCAACACAAGTTCCCCCTTAGATATAAGCTATGGTTCCAATTTGGTCTTGTCCTCACATAAAAAAACCCTCTGAATCCTATTCAGAGGGTTAAGTTCATTATTTTACACCTTTCATGAACGACTGAATCTTCGGTGAAAGAAGGAATAGTGCAATACTCAATACGATTGCCATCCCTCCGATTGAACCAAAGTACAGCATTTCTGTTTCAGGTGTATAGAAACGGACAAGCTGTGCGTTCAATGCTTGTGCAGCAGCAGAAGCCAGGAACCAAAGGCTCATCGTTTGAGCAGAGAATGCTTCCGGGGCCAGTTTCGTTGTAGCTGAAAGACCGACCGGTGATAAGCATAGCTCACCAAGGACAACGATGAAGTAGCTGAGCACCAGCCAGAGTGGGCTTACCAGAGCTTCTTCCCCGCCGAAGTATGCAGGCAATAGAATCACTAAGAATGATAAACCGGCAAACAAGAGTCCCAGTGAGAATTTCTTTGGAACGGATGGCTGACGATCACCCAGTTTCACCCACATCCAGGCAAATACCGGAGCTAATAGGATGATAAATAACGGGTTCAGTGATTGGAACCAGGCAGGAGAGATGTTGATCCCCATGAATTCAAGCTGTGTTCTCTTATCTGCATAAGCAGCAAGAATGGTTGAACCCTGCTCTTGAATCGCCCAGAACATCACCGCTGCAATAAATAATGGAATATAAGCGATCACTCGGGAACGCTCTGTTTCCGTTGTTTTTGGACTATAGTACATCACGATAAAGTAAATGGTTGGAACGACGATACCGAAGATCCCTACCAGATTAATGAAGACGTTTAACGTGAAGATCCCTGCTGGAATCGTGATTCCAAGAATGATGGCAAGACCGACTACGACTGCACCTGTGATGATGCCATATTTCTTCTTTTCAGCAGGTGCGAGGGGATTCGGTACATACGTACCTGCAAGGCCAAGATTCTTTTTCTTTGTTGTCATGAATACAACCAGACCTAAGAACATCCCGATTGCGGCTACGGCGAATCCCCAATGGAAACCTTTTGTTTCCATAAGGCTTCCTACGATTAGTGGAGCGATGAATGCCCCCAGGTTGATACCCATATAGAAAATACTGAAAGCTGCATCGCGGCGAGTATCCTTTTCACTATACATTTCACCGACTACAGTGGAAACATTCGGCTTCAATAATCCTGTTCCGACTACGATCAGCACCATTGAGATGAAGAACATCGTTAAACTTCCCGGGAAAGATAATGCAATATGACCGAACATGATGAATATTCCACCGTAAAAGACGGCTTTCGACGTTCCGAATATCCTATCTGCCAGCCATCCTCCGATGACTCCGGACATATAAACCAGTGAACCATAGATAGACATGATGGCTAAAGCTGTGTTCTGCTCAAGACCCAGTCCACCTTTGGAAACCTCATAGTACATGTAGAATACGAGGATCGCACGCATCCCATAGTAGGAAAAGCGCTCCCAGAATTCCGTAAAGAACAGAGTGAATAGTCCTCTGGGATGTCCGAAGAATCCTTTTTGAGGGACACTATCCACAATTTTCTGTTTATTCATTGATGACATGTTTCTACCTCCCTTATTCTTTTACTATAATATTTTAATAGTTTAATAAAGTCAAAAAAAGTTTACAAATGGTTAATAATAACACAATTTATCATTAGATTGCTAATATTAAGTTATTTTAAAATAGTAAAAAAGGTTTAAAACGGAACGAGGAGACAGAGTGGAAAGGCCCGGAATCCAACTTGGACTCCGGGCCTATTTATATAGAAGATTCGTTTTATTCTGTTTCAAAAAGATACGATAACGTTTGAATCGCCTGATCAATGGTTGTGACGGTGACATTCGCTTTATTTGACAGTTCTTTCAGGGGATGGTGCAATGCTTCGGGGCGAATGAGGATCAGTGGCTTTCCAAGTGCAATGGCTGAACTTGCATCCATTGCCGTATTCCATTGCTTGTATGTTTCCCCAAATAACGCAATCACTACATCAGACTTTTGCATCAAAAGCTCGGTCCTGAGATTATTGATGCTTGAAGCGGCTTCATCCCGGAGTATTTTATTCGGTTGTTCACCGAGGATTTCTTCCCCGATGGAATCTGAACGATCATGATTTTCCATGGGTCCGACGAAAGTAAGGGGAAGCTTTGCATTCTCGGCTTTCTCTTTCAGGTCGTTCCTCCACGAACTATGTATTTCTCCTGCCAGGTAAACGGTGAATTCCATCATGTTCTGCCTCCTTTTTTTAGTCATTTTATCATAAATACCCTATTGGAGTTAAAAGTAACCTATTTTCCCATTAAAAAGGCATATTTTCTTATTGGAAGGGTTGTCAATGGTACTATGTGAGGGTATTATAAGCGTAGGTCCTAAGCATGAAGGGAGGATAAGTATAGGATGAAAATCATACATTCAATCATTTTCTTTATCCTTGTGCTTATTTTAGCCGGATGCAACACGACAATCGATAAAGAAAAAGAACAGACGGCCAAAGTGGTGGAGAATACGTTGAGCTCCAATGAGGAAGCCAAGGAAGAGGCTGGCAATATACAATTTCATCTTCCATTTGGAGCCAAGATAGAGAAAGAATCCCCTAATAATATCATTATTTCGAAAAGCTCTGATACGTTTATCCTTTTTACTAACCCACAAGAAGATAAAGATAGTGAACTTCTATATAAAATGGCCATTAGTGACGATGAAAACCTCTTGAAGCATGGGTCATTCAATGAGGACGATCGCTTAGGATACTATGCCATTAAGAAACTGCCGGATACGGAGAAGTACGAACTTATGGTCGGAGTGGGCGGGACGAAGGTCACCACCCAGGCGGAGTTAAAAGACTTAGCAGATCATGCAGAAATGATGATGAAAATGGCAACGTCAGTCAAACATAAATAAAGGGAGACCGGTTTTCTGCTCAGGTGGAAAATCGGTCTTTTTTTATGGTGATCCAAGAAAGGTATTGAGGTTAAAAAAGGGTCTGATTCGGTCTTAAAATGATCTTCATTTAAAGAAACATACTTAAAAAGGTGATTGGAGCGAAAGCCAACTTTTACTTTCTTCTTTAGGCTAGATAGGAACCATGAAAAAAAAGACTTTTTTTCATGCTGAAATAGGGAATGCCTAATAATGAAGAAATTGAACTCATTCATATCTAGACAAATTCAACATGTGTCTTTACACTAGTAAAAGGAAACCGGTTTACAAAGGAGAGAGAATCGAATTGAGAGAATTTTTAAAGAGAAAAGGCGTTACATTATCCGCCAAGATCTATTTCATAGATGCACTGAGTTATATGGCATTAGGGTTGTTCAGCTCGTTGATCATCGGATTGATCATTAAGACCATCGGGGAACAACTTCCTTTAAGTGCAGGGATCAGCAACTTTTTCATTGAAATGGGAGGCCTTGCCATCAGTCTGATGGGACCCGCGATCGGAGTGGCGATTGCCTTTGGCCTTGGGGCACCTCCCCTTGTCCTCTTTGCGGCGGTTGTCACAGGAGCGGCAGGAGCGAGCTTGGGAGGACCGGCGGGTGCTTACGTAGCGGCTGTCCTATCCACTGAAATCGGTAAGCTTGTCAGCAAGACGACGAAGGTGGATATCATCGTCACCCCGTTTGTCACGATCCTGGCCGGCTTCACGACAGCCTACCTCATAGGACCAGGGATTGCCGACTTTATGAGCATGTTCGGAAGCTGGATCAGCTGGGCCACTGAGCAGCGGCCGATCATTATGGGGATGCTGGTTGCCGCCCTTATGGGACTTGCATTGACTGCTCCCATATCAAGTGCCGCCATTGCCCTTATGCTGGAATTGAACGGGGTTGCAGCAGGCGCTGCTACGATAGGGTGTGCTGCTCAAATGGTAGGCTTTGCTGTCATCAGTTACAGGGAAAATAAAGTGGGAGGATTGATCGCACAAGGGATAGGCACATCCATGCTTCAAGTACCTAATATCATCCGAAACCCCCGCATCCTCATTCCCCCGACAGTTGCCGGAATCATTCTGGCTCCCATTGGTACGACCATCTGGTTGATGGAAAACAACGCAGCCGGAGCCGGAATGGGAACAAGTGGATTCGTCGGTCAGATCATGACATTTAAGACGATGGGATTCAGCTGGGAAGTGACCATGAAGATCCTGCTGTTGCATATCGTTGGACCTGCGTTCATCAGCCTGTTACTATCTGAATATATGCGTAAACTAGGTTGGATTAAACCTAATCAAATGACGATTGACACAGGGGGTAAATAATATGCGTAAACTTGAATCAGTGGAAGAATTTCATCAGCTGAAAGAAACGGGCAAGCATGTGTTTATGTTTTCGGCGGACTGGTGCCCGGATTGCCGGATCATTGATCCGATCCTTCCAGAAATCGAGGAGAACTTTTCGGAATACACGTTCCTTTATGTAGACCGGGATCAATTCATCGATCTGTGCATTGAATTGGATGTCTTTGGAATTCCGAGCTTTGTAGCCTATGAAGATGGACGTGAACTGGGACGCTTCGTCAGCAAGGACCGGAAAACAAAAGAAGAGATTGAAAACTTTATGAACACGTTATCTTCTTAATGAGAAGGAAAAGGGATGACCCCAGTGCGGGATCCCTTTTCTTTTTGGGCATTTTTAAGAGGTTCCTTTTGTATTCTGGGAATTTTGATGTAAAATGTTATAAGTGAAGAAATCAGGAACAAGAGTTCAGGATCAATACTTTCTATTATAAATGCAACACCAAAGGAGGATCAGTTTTGGACATAAAAAAGCTAAAAGGCATACTCCAGGAACGATTAGCAAAACCGAATCGTACCTTTACATATGATCGGGACAAAGATTCACTAAGGATAGAGAATACCGATACGAAAAAAGGCATAACCGTAGCGCTGCCTCCAATCGTATCAAAATGGAAAGAAAACAATAAAACGATTATTGATGAAGTGGTTTACTACGTAGAGGAAGCATTGGAAGTGATGGGCACCCAATCGGATCTTGGAGACAAGGAGAAAAAAGTGTTTCCTGTCATCCGTTCCACTTCATTTGCCACTGAATCCAATGACGGAGTATCTCTCGTTACAGATGACCATACAGCCGAAACCCGCATTTACTATGCGGTTGATTTAGGGAAAACGTACCGGCTGTTGGATGAAAACATGCTGAAAGAGGAAGGCTGGACTCACGAGCAAATGAAGGAGACCGCCTTATTCAATGTCAGAAGTTTACCAACAGAAATGAAGAAGGATGAAGTGGCAGGAAACATCTTTTATTTTTTGAACAATAACGACGGCTATGATGCCAGCCGGATATTGAATGATGCTTTTCTGAAGCAGGTAAGCAAGGATATTCAAGGAGAAATGACTGTATCCGTCCCCCATCAGGATGTGCTGGTCATCGGAGATATACGCAATGAAACAGGATATGACGTCCTGGCCCAGTTAACCATGAGCTTCTTTACGACAGGTAATGTTCCGATTACGGCATTGTCCTTTGTGTATGAAGAAGGAGAACTGGAGCCGATCTTCATTCTGGCAAAAAATCGCAAAAAGGAAAGGGAGAAGAAATAATGAACGTATTTTATAACTTAGAAGGTATTGGTGATACGCTGATCGTTACCCTGGAACCGGGATTCGAAGGCGATGTACAGCATGAGAGAAAAGAGGATGCTGCGCGTTTGTTTGACGAGAAAACAGGGAAAACGCTTGGATTTAACCTTTTTCAAGCATCAAAGTACATGGACATCAATGAAAATGGACCAGTAGAGATGAATGATGAAAAACTGCGTCTCATCAATGAAGCCATCCAAAAAAACGGATTTGAAGAAGTATTGGAAGCGGACTTCTCACCTAAATTCGTTGTAGGATACGTTTCTGAAAAAGAAAAACATCCCAACGCGGACAAGCTGAACATCTGTACAGTAGATGTCGGGGATGAAACCCTGCAGATCGTATGTGGTGCACCAAATGTTGACAAAGGACAAAAAGTCGTTGTCGCAAAAGTGGGAGCTGTCATGCCAAGCGGAATGGTCATCAAGGATGCAGAGCTCCGCGGAGTCGCTTCATCAGGAATGATCTGCTCTGCAAAGGAATTGGCACTTCCAGACGCTCCACAGGAGAAGGGAATCCTTGTCCTGGAGGATACGTACCAAGTGGGTCAACCATTCACAGCTTAAAAAATCTATACCTGGGCCTACATGTGGGCCCAGGTATTTTTTGTTTTATAGAATTCCACCCCTATACGGCAACGAACAGATAGAGGCATTACAATACATATTACAATCTCTTTACACCTATTTTTGTTTCGACACAATCCCTTAACAATTCTCTTATTCTATCGAAAGGACTCGAATTTTTCTCTATTACTGATAGAATAGATATAAGTATGAAAGAAAGAGTGATAATGGTGAGTTGGATTAAAAAAATGTTTGGTAAATTATCAGATGATGATGGCCAATTTGAAGAGTTTCATGATGAAAAGAATGAAGTGCAGAAACTTGATGACTATAAAAAGACGGAACGTAAACATATAGCAGGACCCAGCCATTCACGTGATGTAGAAGCAAGGATGACCTATCAATATCCTAAAGGGAATTTCCGCTTCCCCCTAATATCGGATGGAGAAAAACGGGAGGGGCAGCGGCCAAATCGAAAGAGAAGGAATCAAGAGCAGGAAGAGCCGGCTAAAGGACAGAAGGAGAAGAAGCACTACCAGGCTCCTCCTGAAAGTAGAAACTGGAACGTAGAAAAAACATCGGCTCCAGACAAAACAAAGAAGTCGACGAAAGTGGAAAAGGGGAACAGCAGGCCCTTTACACCTACGGAGATTCCTTCGCCCATCTATGGTTTCAGGGGACGTCCGGTTAAAAAAGAAGATCAGGTGGAATTCGAGCTAAAGAAATTTTTACATAATGATGAAGACAGCACAGAAATGATGATGGATCATAATGGGATGACTTTTGCAGAGGAGTCGATTCCTGAGGAAAAAGAACCCATCGTGGAACCCGTGAAAGTCGAAAAAAACCAAAGCGATTCCCTTGAGGGGAGGATACCTTCTTCAGTAGAATCACAAGAAGAACGCGAGCAGGAAGAAATGAAGACAGTGACTGAATGGACAACTGAAGTCGGGGAGCATGAAGGAGTCGAGGAGGATCCCGGGAAATCAGATGAACGGATCTCCCTAATATCCGAGATCGAGGAGCCGCTCCATCATTCGGCATCTGAAAGAGAGCGGAACAAGCCTGAATCGGAAACGGCGGACCTTTCTATCCATTCCCAACTGAAAGAGGAAGTCGAACCTCTTGAAACAGATCTCATTGAGGATCCTGTGGTACAGAGTACTCCTCCGGTCGAAGAGAATCCGGGAGTGGTGGAAGAAGCTGCTTCAGAAGAGAAAGAGCCCCAAAAGCGAACGAGATCTCATCTTCCTTTCAATGTTTTGATGCTAAATCAGGATAAGCGGCAGTTGAATGCACGTAAACGTGAACGGGTACAAAAGGAAACGGGAAGCCAACCCACACACCAGCCTTCAACACGTACAGGGAATGAACAAGCCCAACCGGAGGTACCTGAAGAAAAGGTGGATGAAGGCATCACTCAGCAGGAAAAAGCGAAAATATCTGAGCCTGGTCCTGTTCAAGGGGAAGATGCGGTAAAGAGCTATAGTGAATTAAGTTCCTCATCCAAACGGACAAAGGACTATGTTTTTCCTGAAATGGACTATTTGATGCCGCCTGTATCGAAGGAAATGAGTGGGGAATGGTTAGATTCACAAAGAATGCTCCTTGACGAGACGCTTCATAATTTCAATGTGAGGGCCAAGGTAGTGAATGTCACCCAGGGTCCTTCGGTGACAAGATTTGAGGTTCAGCCGGAGCCCGGGGTGAAGGTGAATAAAATCACCAATCTCTCAGATGACATTAAGCTCAGTCTGGCCGCCAGGGATATCCGGATCGAAGCGCCCATTCCAGGTAAGCATACCATCGGAATTGAAGTCCCGAACCGGGAAAGCCGCCCGGTATGCATTAGTGAAGTGATTGCGAGCCCGGCTTTTCAAGAGCCTTCCTCGCCGTTGACAGCTGCTCTCGGACTGGATATTTCCGGCCAGCCCATCGTGACGGATTTAAGCAAAATGCCCCACGGACTCATAGCAGGTGCGACGGGTTCAGGAAAAAGTGTATGCATCAACTCCATACTCGTGAGTCTGTTGTATAAAGCGTCACCGGATGAATTAAAGCTCCTCCTCATCGATCCAAAGATGGTGGAGCTTGCTCCATATAACCGCATCCCCCACCTCGTCAGTCCGGTCATTACTGATGTGAAGGCTGCAACTGCAGCACTTAAATGGGCTGTCGAGGAAATGGAGAGAAGATACGAATTGTTTGCCCATACAGGCGTACGTGACATTAAACGCTTTAACGAACTGGCGAAACGGAACAAACAATACAGCGATATGCTGCCGTATTTAGTCATTGTCATTGATGAGCTGGCTGACCTGATGATGATGTCGCCTGCAGATGTGGAAGAAGCGATTTGCCGGATTGCACAGAAGGCACGTGCTTGCGGGATTCATTTAATCATCGCGACTCAAAGGCCTTCTGTCGATGTCATTACAGGCTTGATCAAAGCGAATGTGCCGACCCGGGTGGCCTTTTCTGTTTCATCAAGCGTCGATTCAAGGACGATCATCGATGGAAGCGGGGCTGAACGCCTTCTTGGTAAGGGGGATATGCTCTTCCTGGAAAATGGTTCATCGAAACCTGTCCGCTTACAGGGGACATTCGTGTCCGATGACGAAATCGATGACATCATCAATCATGTCAGAGAGCAGAGAGATCCGGATTATCTTTTCGAGCAGGACGAACTGATCAAGAAAGCACAGGTGACCGAGGAAGAAGATGAATTGTTTTTGGAAGCCTGTGAATTTGTCGTCGATCAGGGCGGGGCTTCTGCGTCGGCGCTGCAGCGAAGGTTCAGAATCGGCTATAACCGTGCAGCAAGATTGATGGAAATGATGGAGGGGAATGGAATCATTTCGGAGTCCCGGGGCAGCAAACCAAGGGATGTCCTGATTTCCGAAAGTGAATTGGAGACCCTTGCATAGACTAGTAGAATCAATGAATACATGGTATTCTGTTTATATGTGTCCTTTAGGGGCCCAGTAAACAGAATACCTATTTTTTTGTAGGAAAAGCCATAAGGAGCTTTAGTGATGAAAGAAATAGAATTGAAACTTCAAGGAAAACTCAACAGATTGACCAATCATACATTTAAATTTGACGAAAGAATCAAAGATGGCTGGTTTTCAGCTGTTTATTTTTTGAAAACGAAGGAAATCGCCAAAAAGCATAAACCCGATGCTGTGGTCACCATGCAATTCTTCCAAAAGAATCATGCAGTCATTTGTGGAACGGATGAAGTCATTGCCCTTCTGCACACATTTGCCGATCACCCTGAGAAACTTGAGATTCACTCTTTAAAAGACGGGGATCAAATCTCCCCATTTGAAACCGTCCTCACCATCAAGGGCAGGTACCAGGATTTCGGCTACTTAGAAGGACTCATCGACGGGATCCTCGCAAGAAGGACATCAGTGGCGACCAGTGTCTATAACGTCATGAAAGCGGCCTCCCTCTCAGGTAAACAAAAGCCTGTCATCTTCATGGGGGACCGGGATGATCATTATACCCAGCAGGCAGGGGATGGATATGCAGCCTTTATGGGTGGATCCACTGCCCAGGCCACCCATGCCATGAACGAATGGTGGGGGAAGAAGGGGATGGGAACCATGCCCCACGCCCTTATCCAATTGTTCAATGGGGATATCGTAGAAGCGACCAAGGCGTATCAGGACACGTTTCCTGAAGATGAACTCATTGCCCTCGTAGACTACAACAATGATGTCATCACGGACTCACTCAAGGTTGCCCGTGAGTTTGGTACTGAATTAAAAGGGGTAAGGGTAGATACATCACGAATGATGATCGACAAATACTTCCTCCGTAATCAGCATGTACTTGGAACTTTTGATCCCCGGGGAGTGAACATGCAGCTGATTCATGCATTAAGACAGGCCCTGGACGAAGAAGGGTACCACCATGTCAAGATTGTGGTGTCAGGCGGATTCAATGAAGATCGTATCCGCCAGTTTGAGGAAAATCAGGTTCCGGTCGATATGTACGGGGTGGGAAGCAGCCTGCTGAAAATCCATGTCGGCTTTACGGGAGATAACGTCGTGATCGACGGCTCTCCTGAAGCGAAGGCAGGGAGGAAGCTTCGTCCCAATCCAAGGCTGGAAAAAGTAGAATTCGAATAGGTGAGAGGATGCAGGAACAAGAAGGCCTTTTAAATCTGGAGCGATTTAGACAGAAGAAGCAGCAAGTGGCTGAGGGGCATATAAAAGACCTCTACAGCAAAGCCCATGAATACGCTCTGAAAGAAACGAATATCAGAGAAAAGGTACGGGCAAAGATGATCTTCTCAAAACGTTTTCTTCCGCAGAATGATAATCGGATCGATCAGAAAGTGGAAAGCCTGTTTCAAGAATGGTTCATGTTTGATTACAAGACCATCAAGGGGCAAACCCTGTTCTTTCAGTTTCTTCAGGCCCATCAGCTCCATGAGTCAGTCAAATTGCTCGGTGCCATCATTCTGACTGCAGCCTGGGAGCCCGTCAAGGTCAGGAATATCGATTCAGAGAGCGGGGGCAGAATCTTCACCTGTCAACATGTCATGAACGGTGATGAAGCCTCTGTTAAAACAAACCTGTCCTGTGAAGAAATGGGAATACATGAAAATGGGGTATACTTTGTGAGGAAAGTCCCTTTAGTGACTCATCAATCGATCTTAGGTCCCGCTTTCGCCGTCAAATCACCGGAGATCGTAACCCGCCTGAAAAATCACTATGGTCAAATGAATCAAGAAACTGGAGTATTATGGAGAACCTATTTAAAAGAAGAGGCACCAAAATTCATTCTCACCAGTCTGTCATAGTCAGGGATTTTAAATAATGATATAATGTTTCAAGTTGAAGAAAGTTCGCTTTTTTCTATACTCAATATCAAAAGTATATTCAATTCATATAATGCTTTTAGATAGACGATTGTTGGAGGTTCTATTATGACTATATATCATTTCGTAGGAATTAAAGGGTCGGGTATGAGTGCTTTAGCCCAAATACTCCACGATATGGACTACGAGGTCCAAGGATCCGATGTAGATAAGTATTTCTTTACTCAAAAGGCTCTAGATGAATCAAATATAAAAATCCTCCCTTTCCAAAAAGAAAACATTGGAGGGGATATGCATGTGATCGCAGGAAATGCCTTTCCTGATACACATGAAGAAATTCAGGAAGCTGTCGAGCAGGGTCTGCCCGTGACCAGGTACCACAGGTTCCTTGGTGATTTCATGCAGAAATTCACAAGCGTAGCTGTAACCGGTGCACACGGGAAAACGTCAACTACCGGATTGCTTGCACATGTCATCAGCGGCGCGAAGCCCACTTCATTTCTGATTGGGGATGGAACGGGAAAAGGGGAAGTCGATGCTCAGTACTTTGTATTTGAAGCGTGCGAGTATCGCCGGCACTTCCTGTCGTATTTCCCTGACTATGCGATCATGACGAACATCGACTTTGATCATCCCGATTATTTTGCCAATGTGGATGACGTATTCTCTGCATTCCAGGAGATGGCCATGCAGGTGAAAAAGGGGATCATCGCATGTGGAGATGATGAACAGCTGCAGAAAATCCAGGCCCAGGTCCCAGTCGTGTTCTACGGCTTCGCCGAGGAAAATGATTTCCAGGCGAGAAACGTTTCACGTGACAGAAGCGGTACAACGTTCGATGTGTTTGTACGCAATGAATTTTACGCTACATTCAAAATCCCGACTTTCGGGGACCATAACATCCTGAATGCGTTATCCGTCATCGCCATCTGTCATTATGAAGAGCTCGATACAGCGGTCGTCCAGGAAAGATTAAGCTCATTTAAAGGAGTTAAACGACGTTTCTCCGAAAAGGAAGTGGGTTCCCAGATCTTAATCGATGACTATGCCCATCATCCGACTGAAATCAAGGCGACTGTGGACTCGGCAAGACAGAAATATCCCGAAAAAGAAATTATCGCTGTCTTCCAGCCGCATACATTTACACGCACACAGACCTTCCTTTCCGAGTTTGCGGAAACGTTAAGTCTTGCAGATAAGGTGTACCTGTGCGAAATTTTCGGTTCGGCAAGGGAAAACCACGGAAAGCTTTCCATCAACGACCTTGGAAGCAAGATTGAAGGATGCGAAATCATCGACGAACAAGATACGTCCGCCTTACTCAAACATGAAAATGCCGTGCTTATTTTCATGGGAGCAGGGGATGTCCAAAAGTTCCAGCAGGCTTATGAAGAAAAGCTTGGGGAGCAAGTGACAGAAAATTAACGTGAAATAGCCGGTCCTGATGGGGCCGGTTTTTTTGTGTTTTATGGAAGGGTCATTTGTCTGTTAAAAAACCTCATCTATTTGACAGGCAAAGATCTTTAGGTATTTCCCCTGTCAATATTAGTCGGGAATTCAACAGGTAAATGACAGGGATCATTCAACAGGTAAATGACAGGGATCATTCAACAGTCAATGGAACAAGAAAATTCCACAGCGATCCTTCTTACCTCCAAATCAAAAAAAGCCACCGTCATGATGCATGACAGTGGCCCTTCCATTATTTCAAATTCTCTGGATTTAACACGTGAAGTTCTTCAAGTACAAAGCGTCCATCTTTCCGGATAAGGACATCGTCGAAATAAATCTCTCCTCCGCCATATTCAGGACGCTGGATCATCACCATATCCCAGTGGATGTTAGAGTGGTTTCCGTTATAAGCCTCTTCATAGCATTCACCCGGTGTGAAGTGGAAGCTTCCATCGATCTTTTCATCAAATAGGATGTCCTGCATCGGATGTTGGATATAAGGGTTCACACCGATGGCGAATTCCCCCACATATCTTGCCCCTTCATCCGTATCAAAGATTTTGTTGATACGGTCTGTATCGTTGGCAGTGGCTTCAACGATCTTCCCATCCTTGAATGTCAATTTCACATTCTCAAATGTGAATCCGTTATAAGGTGACGGCGTATTGTAGGTAATCACGCCATTCACGGAATCCTTTACAGGTGCACTGTAAACTTCCCCATCCGGGATATTTAGGCGACCGGCACATTTCACGGCGGGAATGTCCTTGATGGAGAAGGTGAGGTCCGTCCCTTGTCCGGTTAATCGGACTTTATCTGTTTTGTTCATGAGCTCAACGAGGTTGTCCATGGCTTTGTCCATTTTACTGTAGTCGAGGTTGCAGACGTTGAAGTAGAAGTCTTCGAAGCCTTCTGTACTCATGTTTGCAAGTTGTGCCATAGATGAATTCGGATAGCGGAGTACGACCCATTTTTTCTTAGGGACACGGATTTCTCTATGTACTTTCTTTCCGATCGTGTTTCCGTGGATTTTCATTTTGTCATCGGGTACATCTGAATGTTCGTTGATGTTGTCCCCGGACCGTAAGCCGATATAAGCATCCATTTGCTCCATGACGCCTGCTTCGAAGCTTGCCATCATGTTGTATTGTTCATCCTGTGCCCCCATTAATAGCGCACGGTCGACAATGTGGTCTTTAAGCGAAACAAAAGGATGACCGCCTGCTTCATACGCTTCTTTCACAAGTGCTGTGACAAGTTCACGCTGCAGACCGAAGTTTTCAATCAGCACTTTCTCGCCAGGCTGGAGCTGAACGGAATACCGAATCAAATTTCTTGCCAATTTTTCAATGCGTGGATCTTTCATGTGATTTTCCCCCTATATGTATGGTCTACTTTATTGTACCCTAAATCCATATGGAATGGATGAGAGAAACGAATAGAGAAATGCTAATAATAGAAAAAAATTTATTTTCATGCAGGAGAATTCACCTGCAAGGAAGAAATACTAGTATAATGTTTAATTGTTTATGATAAGGGTAAAGAATTTCTATACTTGGAGGTGGGCAGATGGAAATCATTCTTTATCTAAGCGTAGCTGTTATCGCAGTTGCATTTTTTATTTTAGTTATGAGTGTCATGAAGACCTTGAAGTCTCTCGGTACCACGTTGGACAGTGTCTCGACTACCTTGACGGGCCTTGAGAGTCAGCTTCAGGGGGTTACAAAGGAATCTACAGAATTACTACATAAAACAAACCTATTAGCCGAGGATATCCAGAAGAAGTCTGAGGATCTGAACACAGTGGTTTATGCAGTAAGAGATGTAGGACATTCCATTCAGAACCTTAATAACTCGGTTAAGAAAGTGAGTTCTTCCATTTCGACTGAACTGGAGCGCAACCAGGGCAAGATATCACAGGTCGTTCAGTGGGGGAATGCATTTATCGAGTTGAAGGACAAATGGAAACAAAAACAGGAAAAACAGCCCAATCAACCTGATGCAGCTGTTCATAACCAATCATCTAAAGAAGTTCGACCTCAAGAAAAATTGATTAAAAGAGCAAAATCTTATAACAATTAGGAGAGGGGATTTTTTAACATGACACAACAGTACAATCAAAACCAAAATCAAAACCAGAACCAAACAAACGACAGCAACAACATTAACTCAAAGGACTTCATGATCGGCACGCTGATTGGAGGGATCGTGGGAGCAGCAACAGCTTTACTCCTTGCTCCTAAATCCGGTAAAGACCTTCGTCATGATCTGAACGAGCAGGCTACTGTCATCAGAGAAAAGACGGGTCAATGGAAAGATACAGCTGTTGAAAAGAGTAACGAATTTGCAGCAGTGGCGAAAGAGAAATCTTCAGCCCTGACTAAATCCGTACAGGAGCAGTCCAACAATGTCGTTGGAAAGCTGAAAACGTACCGCTCTAATAAAGATGAGGCAGCAGAAACAGATGAACTGCAGGCTGTTTCTGTAGGTGACACGACACCTGGCGAAGAAACAGAAGATGTGAATCAAAAGCTTGAAGAAACAAAAAAAGCCTTTGATGAAACAGAGAAGACGTTCAATCAATAATAATTGATTCCAAGGGCGGTGAAGTGATATGATGACTTCACCGTTTTTTTATTGGATTGAAAAGGTAAGAGGCAGTGACTGCCTCTCGATGATGAATCATACACACGAAAGAAAGGAAGAATGAGCCACATGCAAAAGATTGAAACCGTTCAACAGTTTGAACAGCTTGCTGAAACACATTCCCGCTTCTTTTTTATGAAGCACAGCTTGACCTGTCCCGTGAGCTCGAATGCATTCAATGAATACCAGGCCTTTTTGAGCAATCATGAAGAAGAAGACGGCTATTATTTAGCTGTCCAGGAATCTAGGGAGCTTTCGAATCATATAGCCGAGAAATTTGGCATCAGACATGAATCGCCACAGGCCTTCCTGTTCATTGACGGAAAGCCGGGCTGGAATGCTTCTCATTGGAATATCACTGAGAAGGAATTGAATAAGCTGTAGGGAAAAGGACTCTGTGTTAACAGGGTCTTTTTTTATCGTGCTAAGGTGGCCTATGGATGTGACCAGATACGAAAATCACTAAAGATCGGTAGATGGACCATTTGAACAAAGGGGAAGACATCATTCACTCTTGGTAATGACAATATATGGTAATATCATCCGAAATGTTTATTTTTTTTAGGGGAGGGAATGTACTTTATAACATGAATAAATATTTAAAGTAAATTAGGAGGAACGATTCATGACACAGACAGTACCTTATCATACTGAAACGCGCAATACTGACACAATGAACGGCACTTCCGGTGAAAAGAACGGTAAATTATTGAAGGGCATGGTCGTGGGAGCCGTCGTAGGCGGTGCACTGGCCATGCTTGATAAGACAACGAGAAAACGGGTGGCATCCAATACATCCACGATGAAGGACTCTACCATGGGAATGGTGGCAAAGGTTAAGGAAGATCCTTCGGGGGTGATGAATGACTGGCAGGACCGCCTTAAAACGGCTTCAACCGTATTAAAGGAAGCCATCAATGATGCACAAAGCCTGTATGAAAAGGTGAATGATGATGTCATCGATCAGGTGAATCAAGTGAAGGATAATTCTTCTGAACTCATCGCAACGACAAAAGAAGCAGCGGAAGAATTGAAGGACATTGGAGGCAAAGTGAGAGAAGCAGGAGAAGAAGTGACAGAAGGTTCTTCCCCCGACAGCCCATCTTCTGCCTCTCATGATGTTGAGCCGATTCACCCGACGAATCGAGAAAGCAGCATTCCAGGACAAATTGGATCATAAAAAAAACTGGCTGTTACGCCAGTTTTTTTGTGTGCCATGTTATCATGTAGTCTCGGGCCAGAGGATTTCTAAAGCATCCCCCGCTTGAATTTCTTCATAGAAGGTGGTTTCCTCGCCGTTTTTCAAGAGGACGAAGCTTCCATTTCCATGGGAGGGCATATTGATTTCTACCGTATTGAATAAATCCTGGAAGATGAAGGAGCTCATTTGCTGGCCTTCTATTTCAACGGAATCACCGGAATTTAAGCGATCATCCATCTTAAGTCTCGCACCATTCCGGTAAACACGGCAGCTTTCTTTCGTAAGGTTTACCGTCCTGCCGTTAAATGTAATCTCGATCGTAGATCCTGGATAGAGCTGTTTCTTGACGAGGAGCTCTTGAACGGTTGGATGGGTACCAGCTTTGAATGAAATGTGATCACCATGTTGAATCTTGGTTGAAAGCTTGGCCTCTACATCATGGATAAGCAGTTTTCCGCTGTAAACAGGGAAGAACGTCTCCCTTCCGTTAATGGTTAAATGATAGGGTTTAATGCCTGTTATCCACTCTTCATATCCGAAGTGCTTTAACACATCCTGAAGGGACTCCAGCCATTCAATCCGAACCGAATCCCGATCCTCAATCAGCTCATTTATTTCTGCAGGCCGATTATTTCTGTATACAAGTGGTGCTGCTTCATAAGCCGTATCGTCTATCATGATGTGTTTAGAAGAGGGGGTATCCAATAAATCTCCAATGGTGACACGTGGTGAAGTACCGTCCTGTCCTTTAACGACTGAAATCTTATCGTGATTGGCAATGCTTTCGTCCAATGAGCATGGCTGACCATTTTTTTCGATGAGGGGAGGGTGTCCGTGCCCCCCTGGCAAGGTAATCTCTTGGCCGTTGACTGATATAAAGAACGCATTGCCAGGGATCCCGTGCCATCTGCTAAGCTTTAACCCTGCGGCTAACATACAGTCACCGACCGTCAGGCTCTTAACTTCAAAGAGTCTAACCGGTTGATCATTCACGTGTACGGTCACATATTGAACAGGGGCCTGTTTAGCGGCTATGGCAATGCCAATCGGGGTGACAAGGTCAGGACCTTTCGTAATCTCATCGACAATGGTGACATTCTGGATCGCTTCCGCTCCCCTTACAGCCACCCGGTTGTTGGGGAGCTGTAAGGACGCTGCTAATTGTACAGGCAGATCCGGTGTCAGGCTGCCTCCGCCCACAAGCATGGCAGCCTGTGGAGAACTGCCATTGTTCAACCGCAGAATCTCCTTTGAAATCTCCTCGGCCAACCGGGTGACAGCCGGTTTGATCTTCTCCACCACTTCATATGATGGAAAAGTCGTTTCAAAGCCAAGGATATCGGTCACTGTAATGTCATCGGAGGACTGAAGCTCTCTTTTGGCTTGTTCGGCCAATGGAAAGTCCAGCAATAATTCATGGCTGATGGCTTCCGTGATTTCATCGCCTGCAGTCGGGACCATCCCATAAGCGATCACCGTTCCCATATTCGTAATGGCAATATCCGACGTACCCGCCCCGATATCAACGAGTGCCACATTCAGCCTTCTCATGGATTCAGGAATAAGGACATTAATGGCAGCGATGGGCTCTAAGGTCAAGGCTTCCATTTCAAGATCAGCCCTGTTCAAGGCGGCAATGAGGGATTCCACCACTACCCTTGGAAGAAAGGTTGCGATAATTTCCACAGTCGCTTCATCCCCCTGCTGATCGATCAGACTGCCGATTTCCTCACCATCCAACCGGTAGAAAAGGACGGAATAACCAACACAATAATAGTGATAGTCCTTTACGTCATCTTCATTTTCAGCTGCCAGTGCTTGAGCCTGCTGGACAGCACTTAATTCTAAATGAAGGATATCGTCCTTCCCAAGGAGAGGCTTCCCTTTTATATCCAGGGTAAAAGAGGCGGTTTCCGTTTTGAGGGCTCGTCCCGCAGCTGCGACACACACTTTATGAAGGGGACCGTGCTTCTTCTCCATTTGTCCTTTAATCGACCGAATGACCTCGGCAACGGCGGGTACATCATGAATCTGGCCATCCAGCATGGCCCGTTTTTTGTGCTCTTCCACTACTATATCTGAAACTTGAAATATTCCGTCTACTTCCTCTAAGATAATCCCTACAACCGACCGGGTTCCAATGTCCAATGCAAAAATTTTTTGCTTTTTTTTCAATTCGTATTCACCCACTTTAGCCTATTCTCATACTATACTAAATACTTTAGTGCTTAAAAGCGTTTAATTAATAAAGAAATTTATCGTGACATTTTAGATATGTTCTATTATAATAAGTTTCAATATCAAAAATGTATCATACTTTCTTAAAACTATAACAGTTTTTACGTATGAACAGGATAAAAAAGAAAGGGTGCTGTATTGTGAGTAATCAAGAGCTCGATCAATTGCGCAAACAAGTAGACGAGATGAACTTAAAACTATTAGACACCATTAATGAACGTGCTAAACTAGTTCAGGAAATCGGGCGTGTCAAGGAAACACAAGGAGTATACCGCTATGATCCTGTTCGTGAAAGAGGCATGCTGGATCTGATCAAAGAACATAACAATGGTCCATTTGAACACTCGACCATTGAACATATTTTCAAAGAAATCTTTAAGGCCGGATTGGAATTACAAAAAGATGATCACCGTAAAGCGTTGCTGGTTTCACGTAAAAAGAAACCTGATGATACGATTGTTACGATTAACGGAGACTCCATTGGAGACGGAAAGCCTCACTTCATCTTCGGCCCATGTGCCGTTGAATCTTACGAGCAAGTGGCGGAAGTGGCGAAAGCCGTAAAAGCTAAAGGACTTAAATTGCTTCGAGGCGGAGCATTCAAACCTAGAACATCGCCTTATGACTTCCAGGGATTAGGGATCGAAGGCTTGAAGATCCTCAAAAAAGTGGCAGATGAATACGATTTGGCTGTCGTGAGTGAAATCGTCAACCCTGCCGATATCGAACCTGCATTGGAATACATTGATGTGATTCAAATCGGTGCAAGAAACATGCAGAACTTTGAGCTGTTGAAAGCAGCCGGAGCTGTGAAGAAGCCTGTATTGCTTAAACGCGGCTTAGCAGCAACCATCGATGAATTCATCAATGCGGCCGAATACATCATTTCACAAGGAAACGGAGATATTATCCTTTGTGAACGCGGAATCCGTACGTACGAAAAAGCGACAAGAAACACATTGGACATTTCAGCTGTCCCTATCCTTAAACAAGAAACACATCTACCGGTCTTCGTGGATGTTACCCATTCTACCGGACGAAGAGACCTATTGCTTCCTACGGCAAAAGCAGCACTTGCCATCGGTGCAGACGGCGTAATGGCAGAGGTTCATCCAGATCCAGCCGTTGCCCTGTCCGACTCTGCTCAGCAAATGGATCTCGATCAGTTCGACCGTTTCTACCAGGAGCTACTAAAAGGAAGAACGATTGAAGTATAATATATCGATATAAAAGAAGGTTGGATCCTGTTGGAGGATCCAACCTTTTTTTGTGTGCCCGGCATGTGCACACGCTTTAGGGTTCAAGTCCCGAACGGTGAAGGTCGTTGTAGCCGTTAGCTGAAGGCAAGGGTGTCCAGGGTGACCTGGAATCTGAAGGAAGCTGTAAGCA
>NZ_JAAXCV010000008.1 GCF_012911895.1 Bacillus sp. RO3 | reverse complement strand
ATGGCGAAGAGGTCACACCCGTTCCCATGCCGAACACGGAAGTTAAGCTCTTCAGCGCCGATGGTAGTTGGGGGATCTCCCCCTGTGAGAGTAGGACGTCGCCAGGCAAATATGTAAAAAGAGTAGCTCAGTGGAGTTACTCTTTTTTTTGTGTACATTGGTTCGAAGAACGAATGGTTTTGATTGATGACTAAGCGTCCGCACTGCGAGGGCAGGGAGGAGCAAGAAGGTCGAGGACGCGAGTGAGTGAAGACCGGAGTGTGGCACCCACACGAGGATCTGAACGAAGGAAGCGGACGAAGAGATTCGCCGCTCATCTCTGGCCGCAGCTTTCAGCGCCGATGGTAGTTGGGGACTCCCCCTGTGAGAGTAGGACGTCGCCAGGCAAATATGTAAAAAGAGTAGCTCAATGGAGTTACTCTTTTTGTGTTCAATTGTAGAAAAATCTGTTGTTCGAAGAACATATTGGTTTTAACTGATGTCTCAGCGTCCGCACTGCGAGGGCAGGGAGGAGCAAGACGGTCGAGGACGCGAGTGAGTGAAGACCTTCGTTCAGGCTAACATGTTCAACATCTCACCATCACAGCAAACAGTTCACCCCCCAACTCCCCCTCAAGCACATCACTTTTCTTCTAACTCGATTCCTCTTATACTAGACACAAGTTCTAAAGGAGGTAATGTAAATGACAATAACCAACATGCGTGAACAGTACAATGAATATATTTCTAAATTTAAACAAAATGCTTCTCAAGAGGTACAGGATAAGATGAGGGAAGCGATTGATGAATTGGAGCGTTCTGATGACGGTAAAGGTCTTAAGGTGGGAGAAAAAGCCCCTAACTTTACGTTACCCGATGCCACTGGCAAAGAGGTGGAGCTCGAGGACGTACTTAAGCAAGGTCCAGTGATTTTAACGTTTTATCGAGGAGGATGGTGCCCATATTGCAACATGGAGCTTCGTGCGTATCAGCATCTGATGGATGAAATCAAAGCAGCGGGTGCCGAACTGGTTGCGGTCAGTCCACAGACTTCCGATGCTTCCCTTTCGACTAAAGAGAAGAATGAGCTTGATTACTTTGTGTTAAGTGATGAAGGCAATAAAGTGGCAGGAGAGTATAAGCTTGTATACACACTTCCTCCATATTTAGTGGATATCTACAAAGAAAAAGGATTGGATCTAGAGAAGGCAAATGACAGTGATTCATGGACGCTTCCTGTTTCAGCGACGTATATCATCAGGCAGGATGGAACGATTGCTTATGAATACACAAAAGCGGATTACAAAGATCGTGTGGAACCTTCAGAGGTTGTGGAGAAGTTAAAGTCTCTATAAGATAGTAATATAACCGGCTTTCTGATTGGGGATCATCCCAATCAGAAAGCCGGTTTGTGTTTTATCCGGGGCAAAATAGGAAAGATACATAGTAGGCTGTAGAGTTTTCTAGAAATTGTCATTAGAAATCCCCAGGTAATTTTTCTTGAAGTGCTTCATATTATGAATTTTTTCTAGTAAAATAGGAACTTAATTTGAGCATACTACAGGAAAGAGTCGTAGTGTAGAGAGGAGCATCCAGGTGTTAGAGAATAGTGTGATGATGGTCATCATTATTTTATTGATTAATATTGTGTACGTGTCATTCTTTACGATACGAATGATTCTGACGTTGAAGGGCTATCGGTATTTTGCCGCATTTGTGAGTACGTTTGAGGTAGTCATATATGTGGTGGGCCTTGGTCTGGTCCTTGATAATCTGAATGAGATACAGAATCTGATTGCGTATGCGGTCGGGTATGGTCTTGGGGTGATTGTGGGAATGAAGATTGAGGAGAAGCTCGCTCTTGGGTATATTACGGTGAATGTAATTACAAAGGAATATGACAAGGCTCTTCCGAATGAGCTGCGTTCCCGCGGGTACGGAGTGACCAACTGGGAAGCGAATGGACTGGAAGGAAACCGGATGGCCCTCCAGATCCTGACTCCGCGAAAATATGAAATGAAGCTCTATGATACAATTAAAGAGCTTGACCCGAAGGCTTTTATCATCGCATATGAGCCAAAAGCGATCCACGGCGGGTTCTGGGTGAAGACAGTCAGAAATATACGTAAAGGAAAATTAAAACAATGAGTAAAAAGAAGCTTTTATTTGAAGTGCAGGAGCATGAGACGATTGCGGATTGCTTGGACCGCATGAAGGAAATGGGGTATATGCCGGTTAGAAGGATGGAAAAGCCTATATTTGAAGAACAAATTGAAGGAAGTAAAAAAGAATATGTCCCTATAAGACAGACAATTGTATTCGAAGGAAAGAAAATCGAAGAGTAAACGTTTCAAAGCCGAACATTAATTTTCAGACTTTTAGTATCGTTCGATTATTCGTTGACAGAGCCTCTCTATCGCGTTATGATGGAGACAAATAAACCGAATACCCTCATATAATAATGGGAATATGGCCCATGAGTCTCTACCTGACTACCGTAAATGGTCGGACTATGAGGGGAAGTAGCTGTCTGGATACGAGCTCAAGCGTTTGGACCTTACGGGATCATAAGGCCCAATCTCTGTAAAATACCCAGATCAATTGCTTTCTCTCAAAACGTAGAGAACAATTGATCTGGGTATTTTTTTTGCGGGGTTTCGAAAAAATACGGGAGGTGCCTGTCACCATTATGATATCAGTAATCATGGGAAGTACATCCGACTGGGAAACAATGCGACATGCGTGTGAGGTCTTGGAAGAGTTAGAGGTTCCGTTTGAGAAACGTGTGGTATCGGCTCACAGGACGCCTGATTATATGTTTGAATTTGCAGAAGGTGCGAGAGACAGAGGTGTGAAGGTCATCATTGCAGGTGCTGGTGGTGCAGCTCATCTGCCCGGTATGGTGGCTGCGAAGACCACACTGCCTGTGATCGGGGTTCCAGTTCAATCGAAGGCCTTAAACGGAATGGATTCCCTTCTTTCAATTGTTCAAATGCCTGGTGGTGTTCCCGTTGCGACGGTAGCGATCGGGAAAGCGGGGGCGACCAATGCCGGCCTGCTTGCTGCGCAGATCCTTTCAATTGAAGATACAGACTTGGCACTAACCTTAGAAAATAGAAGAAATGAGCTGAGGGAAAAAGTATTGGAAAGCAGTGATGACCTTGACTAAAAAGACCATTTTACCAGGACAGATGATCGGCATTATCGGAGGCGGGCAGCTTGGAAGAATGATGGCACTTGCTGCGAAACAGAATGGATTTCGCGTGGCTGTTTTAGACCCATCCCCCCATTCACCGTGTGCCCAAGTGGCCGACCTTGTGATCACAGCAGCTTACGACCAATATGACGCTTTGTACAGATTGGCAGAAGAGTGCGATGTGATTACATATGAATTTGAAAACATCGACTATGAAGCGCTGAAATGGCTGTCTGAAAGGGCCTATTTACCACAGGGTGCGGAATTGATCCGTATCACTCAGGACCGCATAATGGAAAAGGAAGCCCTTACGTTTGCAGGAGTGGAAGTGGCTCCTTATGCTGTGATTCAACATCAGAAGGATATCTATGATAATATAGAAAAGCTTGACTATCCAGTGGTTTTGAAAACGGCCAGGGGCGGTTATGACGGGAAAGGGCAGTATGTGATCCGGGAAGCTGCCGATATTGAAAAAGCTTCTGCTTTACTGGAGAACGGACCTTGTGTGTTGGAGAAATGGATTCCTTTTGAAAAGGAAGTTTCCGTCATCGTGACGCGTAATCCCGACGGACAGCAAACCAACTTCCCGGTTGTGGAGAATATTCATGTGGATAATATCCTGCATGAAACGATCGCTCCGGCAAGGGTGGACGAAGAGATAGCGGACAAAGCAATCGAGATGGCGAAGAGAATCAGCGAGACTCTTGATCTTGTCGGGACATTGGCCATTGAAATGTTCCTGACCGGGGATGGAGACATCTACATTAATGAGCTGGCTCCAAGGCCCCATAATTCAGGGCACTTCTCCATTGAAGCTTGCGACTACTCTCAATTTGCCCAGCATATCAAAGCCGTATGTAACTGGCCGCTTGTGCAACCTACCTTATTAAAGGACGCTGTGATGGTTAATCTATTAGGAGAGCATATAGAGCCTATTATGAAGGCTGTTTCAAATCACCCGGACTGGTTTATCCATCTCTACGGAAAGGACGTACCAAAGCCTAAACGAAAGATGGGGCATGTCACTCTATTGACGGATGATAGGGAAGAGACATTGACAAAGATAAAGGAAGCCGGGATTTGGAAGCTGCAAGAAAAGATCGGAGGACGACTGGTATGATAGAACGTTATACACGCCCTGAAATGGGAGCGATTTGGACAGAGGAAAATCGATTTCAAGCATGGCTTGAAGTGGAAATACTGGCTTGTGAAGCATGGGCTGAGATAGGGGATATTCCGAAAGAGGATGTTGCGAAGATCCGTGAGAACGCAGGATTCAATGTTGATCGCATTAAAGAGATCGAAGAAGAAACGCGTCACGATGTGGTAGCATTCACTAGAGCGGTTTCTGAAACTCTTGGGGAAGAAAGAAAATGGGTTCACTATGGACTGACTTCAACAGACGTTGTGGACACGGCCCTTTCGTATCAATTGAAGCAGGCTAACGTGATCATTTTAAATGACTTGGAACGCTTTGTGGAAATCTTAAAGAACAAGGCAATCGAGCATAAGCACACGGTCATGATGGGACGTACGCACGGTGTTCACGCTGAGCCGACGACATTCGGTTTGAAGCTTGCCCTTTGGTATGAAGAGATGAAGCGTAACGTGGAACGCTTTAAAGCAGCAGCCGACGGCGTGGAGTTTGGTAAGATTTCCGGAGCGGTCGGAACGTATGCGAATATTGATCCATTTGTAGAATCTTATGTGTGTGAAAAGCTTGGCATCAAGCCTGCACCGGTTTCCACACAAACACTTCAGCGTGATCGCCATGCCCATTACATGGGGACGCTTGCCCTGATTGCCACGTCCATCGAGAAGTTCGCCGTTGAAGTCCGCGGCCTTCAAAAAAGTGAGACACGTGAAGTGGAAGAGTTCTTCGCGAAAGGTCAAAAAGGATCATCGGCGATGCCTCATAAGCGTAACCCGATCGGTTCTGAGAACATGACGGGAATGGCCCGCGTGATCAGAGGATACATGATGACGGCGTATGAGAACGTGCCGCTTTGGCACGAGCGCGATATCTCTCATTCATCAGCAGAGCGTGTGATCCTGCCGGATGCGACGATCGCTCTTAATTACATGCTGAACCGTTTTGGAAATATCATCAAGAACTTGACGGTATTCCCTGAGAACATGCAACGCAATATGGATCGTACCCTTGGCTTGATCTACTCTCAACGTGTTCTTCTTGCCCTTATCGATAAAGGGATGACTCGTGAAGAAGCGTATGATACGGTTCAGCCGAAAGCTATGGAGGCATGGGAGAAGCAAGTGGCCTTCCGTTCCCTGATTGAGGAAGATGAGACGATTACGTCCAAGCTTTCACCGGCTGACATTGATGACTGCTTTGATTACAATTATCACTTGAAACATGTAGAGACCATTTTTGAACGTTGCGGTTTAGTGGAATAGGCGCTTCACAAATGAATAGGGCAGGGGTTTTTAACGGAATCCCTCCCTTTTTTTATGGATGTGCAGACTGAAGATTAGCAATATTCGGTGAGTAGGGGGAACTCATATGGAAAAGGGAACGCTTTTATATGAAGGAAAAGCGAAGCAGATTTTTGCCACACAGGATGAGGAAGTTGTTTGGATCCAGTATAAGAACTCTGCCACTGCTTTTAATGGGGAGAAGAAAGCGGATATTGACGGCAAAGGGGTATTAAATAACAAGATTTCAAGCTTACTATTTTCAAAGCTTGCCGAAAAAGGAATACAAAGTCACTTTATTAAACAATTATCAGATGATGAGCAGCTGGTCAAACGTGTTACGATCATCCCCCTTGAAGTTGTGGTTCGCAATGTGATTGCGGGGAGCCTGTCAAAGAGACTTGGGAAAGAAGAGGGTATCCGGCTGCCGAAGCCGATCATCGAGTTTTACTTTAAAGATGATGACCTAGGAGATCCGCTTATAAACGAGGATCACATTGATTATCTTGAGATTGCCTCCGGGGAAGAACGAGGGGTGATCAGAGAGATGGCACTTGGTGTGAATGACGTCCTTCAAGGAATCTTTGCAGAAGCGGGAGTTACCCTTGTCGATTTTAAATTAGAGTTCGGGAAAGACCGCGATGGTCAGGTTGTTCTGGGGGATGAAATCTCACCAGACACTTGCCGGTTATGGGATGCAGAAACAAACCAAAAGCTTGATAAAGATGTTTTCAGAAGAGAATTAGGAAGTTTAACAGAAGTATATTCAATTATTTTAGAACGCTTAGGAGGAAACAACCTATGTACAAAGTAAAAGTTTATATCACATTAAGAGAAAGTGTTTTAGATCCTCAAGGAAGTGCTGTTAAACAAGCGTTGCATTCGATGGAATTCCATTCGGTTGAAGATGTGCGCGTCGGGAAGTATATGGAGCTGACCCTTCCATCTTCTGTTGAAAACGTAGAGGCTGCGGTTGAGGAAATGTGTCACCGACTTCTCGCCAATCCGGTCATTGAAGATTACCGATATGAAATCGAGGAGAGTGTGGCTCAATGAAGTTTGCAGTAATTGTATTTCCAGGCTCTAACTGTGACATCGATATGTACCATGCGATCAAAGACGAAATCGGAGAAGATGTCGAATACGTTTGGCACGATGCTGATAATCTGGAAGACTATGATGCGATTCTATTACCTGGAGGATTCTCTTACGGGGATTACCTCCGTTCAGGAGCGATTGCCCGCTTCTCGAATGTTATGAAAGAGGTCGTGAAAGCGGCTGAACAGGGAAAACCTGTACTTGGTGTATGCAATGGTTTTCAGATTTTACTAGAAACAGGGTTATTACCAGGGGCCATGCGCCGGAATGATAGCCTGAAGTTCATTTGCAAGACGGTTCCGTTAACCGTACTGAACAATGAAACTATGTTTACAAATGGATATGAAAAGAATGATGTGATCCAGATTCCGATCGCTCACGGTGAAGGAAATTACTTCTGTGATGAAGAGACCCTGGCCTCTTTACGTGAAAACAATCAAGTAGTATTCACATATACCGATGAGAATCCAAACGGAAGCGTTGGAAATATTGCAGGGATCACAAACGAAGCTGGGAACGTCCTGGGGATGATGCCTCACCCAGAGCGCGCAATGGACACTTTACTAGGTAGTGAAGACGGGAAGAAATTATTTCAATCGATTGTGAAACACTGGAGGGAAAAACATGTCGTTAATGCTTGAACCAACTTCAACACAAGTGAAAGAAGAACAGCTTTACCGTGAGATGGGTTTAACAGACGAAGAATTTTCAATGGTGGAAAACATCCTGGGGAGAACACCTAACTACACAGAGACCGGACTTTTCTCTGTTATGTGGTCAGAGCATTGCAGCTATAAGAATTCAAAGCCTGTTCTAAAGAAATTCCCTGTGACAGGTGAACGGGTTCTTCAAGGACCAGGAGAAGGAGCTGGGATTGTTGATATTGGCGATGATCAGGCAGTGGTGTTCAAAATCGAGAGTCATAATCATCCGTCAGCCATTGAGCCTTACCAAGGAGCGGCGACGGGTGTCGGGGGTATTATACGAGACGTATTCTCGATGGGGGCAAGACCTATCGCACTCCTCAACTCTTTACGCTTTGGAGAGCTGGATTCTCCTCGTGTTCAGTATCTATTTAAAGAAGTCGTAGCAGGTATCGCAGGGTACGGCAACTGTATCGGGATCCCAACCGTTGGGGGAGAAGTTCAATTTGATGCTTCTTACGAAGGGAACCCCCTTGTAAATGCGATGTGTGTCGGATTGATTGATCATAAAGATATTAAGAAAGGTCAGGCACACGGCGTTGGGAATACCGTCATGTATGTTGGGGCAAAGACAGGCCGTGACGGCATTCATGGAGCTACTTTCGCATCTGAGGAGTTAAATGAAGGATCAGAAGAGAAGCGTCCGGCTGTTCAAGTTGGGGACCCATTCATGGAGAAGTTACTTCTTGAAGCGTGTCTGGAACTCGTTCAGAACGATGCCCTTGTCGGCATTCAGGATATGGGGGCAGCGGGTCTCACCAGTTCATCAGCAGAAATGGCAAGTAAAGCAGGTTCCGGAATCGAAATGAATCTTGATCTTGTACCTCAGCGTGAAACAGGGATGACGGCATATGAAATGATGCTTTCAGAATCTCAGGAGCGTATGCTGATCGTCGTTGAAAAAGGCCGTGAACAAGAGATCGTTGATCTGTTCTCCAAGTATGACTTAGAAGCGGTTTCGATTGGAAAGGTAACAGATGATAAGCGTCTTCGCCTCCTTCATAAAGGGGAAGTCGCAGCCGATGTACCGGTTGATGCCCTTGCAGAAGAAGCACCGGTGTATAACAAGCCTTCTCAAGAAGCTGCTTACTATAAAGAGTTTCAAGCAATGGAAACGGGGACTCCAAAGGTAGAGGATTATAAAGAGACCCTTAAGTCCTTATTGCAGCAGCCAACGATTGCAAGTAAAGAATGGGTATACAATCAATACGATCATCAGGTAAGAACCAGTACGGTTGTGAGCCCTGGATCTGATGCAGCGGTTGTACGCGTACGGGGTACACGTAAAGCTCTTGCCATGACAACGGACTGTAATTCCCGTTACCTTTACCTGGACCCTGAAGCAGGAGGAAAGATTGCGGTAGCTGAAGCAGCGCGTAATATCGTGTGTTCGGGAGCGATTCCACTTGCGATTACGGATTGCTTAAACTTCGGGAATCCTGAAAAGCCCGAAATCTTCTGGCAGATCGAAAAGTCTGTTGACGGGATGAGTGAAGCATGTCGTGAGCTGTCAACTCCTGTCATCGGTGGAAATGTATCACTTTATAACGAATCAATGGGGACTGCTGTGTATCCGACACCGGTTGTTGGGATGGTTGGTTTGATCGAAGACGTCGATCATATTACGACCCAGCGATTCAAAGAAGCCGGGGACTCTATTTTTGTCATTGGTGAGACACATGAAGAGTTTGGCGGTAGTGAACTGCAAAAGCTGACAGAAGGGAAAATCTTCGGTCAGGCACCGAAAATCGACTTGAAAACAGAGCTTCGTCGTCAAATGCAGCTTTTAGAAGCCATTCAAAAAGGTCTTGTAGCCTCTGCCCATGACATCTCCGAAGGTGGATTTGCCGTTGCACTTGCAGAATCAACTTTCGGGACAAACGGGTTGGGAGCGGACGTTCAGGTTTCAGGGGAAAATAAAGTAGCAGACCTTTTCAGTGAAACACAATCCCGATTCATCGTTACAGTCAAAGCAGAAAAGAAGGACGAATTTGAAAAGCTTGTGCCGGAAGCCGCCTTCATTGGTATCGTTGCCGATCATGGAACAATCAAAGTGTCATCAGGAAATGGAGACGTCATTTTACAAGCATCTGTAGACGAGTTAGAGTCAGCTTGGAAAGGAGCCATCCCATGCCTGCTGAAATCAAAGGCTTAAACGAAGAATGTGGAGTGTTTGGAATCTGGGGTCATCCCAATGCCGCACAAATCACGTATTATGGACTTCACAGTTTGCAGCATAGAGGACAGGAAGGAACAGGGATTGTCGTTTCCGACGGTGATACGTTACGTTGCCTGAAAGGGGAAGGCCTTGTAACGGAAGTGTTCCAGGAGGGCACCATCGAAAAGCTAGAAGGGGATTCAGCCATTGGCCATGTGCGATACGCTACTGCAGGAGGTGGAGGCTACGAGAATGTTCAGCCTCTCCTCTTCAACTCGCAGAAGGGGAGCCTTGCACTCGCCCATAATGGGAACCTCGTCAATGCGAATGCCTTGAAGCATCAGCTTGAAGGACAGGGGAGTATTTTTCAAACAAGTTCGGATACAGAAGTGCTGGCACATTTAATCAAGAGAAGCGGCTACTTCAACCTGAAAGACCGTGTGAAAAACGCGCTGACCATGTTGAAAGGTGCCTATGCGTTTGTCGTGATGACGGAAACGGAGATGATGGTGGCCCTTGATCCACACGGTCTTCGCCCGTTATCTCTTGGTAAGCTTGGGGAAGCTTACTGTGTTGCGTCTGAAACATGTGCCTTTGATATCGTAGGGGCTGAATTTGTACGGGATATCGAGCCAGGGGAGCTTGTGATCATCAATGATGAGGGATTGACCTCAGAACGGTTCAGTTTTTCAGGAGGGAATGCGATGTGTACGATGGAATATGTATACTTCTCAAGACCTGACAGCAATATCCAAGGTATCAATGTCCATTCTGCGAGAAAACGGATGGGCATGGAACTGGCTAAGGAGGCACCGATTGAAGCGGATGTTGTGACAGGTGTGCCCGATTCCAGTATCTCAAGTGCCATCGGCTATGCCGAAGCATCAGGGATTCCATATGAAATGGGTCTCATCAAGAATCGTTATGTAGGGCGTACGTTCATTCAACCTTCCCAATCCCTTCGCGAACAAGGGGTGAAGATGAAGCTTTCACCAGTTAGAGGAGTGGTGGAAGGTAAACGTGTCGTCATGGTGGATGATTCCATCGTACGGGGAACCACTTCTAAACGGATCGTCACGATGCTGAAAGAAGCAGGAGCGAAGGAAGTCCACGTGTGCATCAGCTCGCCGCCTATCAAAAATCCTTGCTTCTACGGCATTGATACATCGACTCATGAAGAGTTGATCGCATCTTCCAACTCAGTGGAAGAAATGCGTCAGATCATCGGAGCCGACTCTCTGACTTTCTTGAGTACCGACGGCGTGATCGAAGCCATAGGCCGCAATGATTCATCGGCAAACCGGGGTCAATGCATGGCTTGCTTTACTGGGAAGTATCCAACTGAAATCTACCCGGATACACTTCATCCACATGAAAAAGAGTTAGTGAAATAGGGGGAAACATCATGGCAAACGCGTATCGTCAAGCAGGAGTAGATATTGAAGCAGGATACGAGTCCGTCGACCGAATGAAAAAACATGTCAAGCGAACGGCCCGTGATGGCGTTCTCGGTCAACTGGGCAGCTTTGGGGGAATGTTCGATTTATCCTCCTTGAATTTGAAAGAGCCCGTTCTTGTATCGGGTACCGATGGAGTCGGAACAAAGCTGAAGCTTGCCTTCATGGCAGACAAACACGATACGATCGGGATCGATTGTGTGGCCATGTGTGTGAATGACATTGTCGTCCAGGGAGCGGAGCCGTTATTTTTCTTAGACTATATAGCAACTGGGAAAGCACTCCCAGAGAAGATGGAAGGTATTGTAAAAGGGATTGCGGACGGATGTGAAATGGCGGGCTGTGCATTAATCGGAGGCGAAACCGCAGAGATGCCGGGTATGTATTCTGAAGAAGAATATGATATCGCCGGATTTGCTGTAGGAGCATGTGAAAAGAAAGAGATCATCACAGGCGAAGAAATTTCTGAAGGAAATGTGTTAGTCGGACTGGGTTCCAGTGGTATACACAGTAATGGGTACTCATTAGTGCGGAAGATCTTTTTCGAGGACCATTCTTTATCATTAGACGATTCATTACCGGAGCTTGAGACCACACTAAAAGAAACCTTGCTTACACCTACGAGGATTTACGTGAAACCAATATTGTCGGCACTTAAACAATTCTCCATTAAGGGGATGTCCCATATTACAGGCGGCGGGTTCATTGAGAATATTCCGCGGATGCTCCCTGACCATTTACAGGCAGACATTACAGAAGGAAGCTGGGATATTCCAAGCATCTTCACTGCTCTTGAGCACTACGGGAGTATTCCCCGCACCGAAATGTACAACATATTCAACATGGGAATTGGATTTGTGTTGGCAGTAGAGAACAGTGAAGCAGAAGACATCCTTCGATTCTTCAAGGAACAGGGTGAAGAAGCTTTCATCATCGGACAAGTGACGACTGGATCAGGGGTACGTTTCGTTCGTTGATCAGAAGGATGAGCATGTCAATAACGGGGGCGAGTCATGAGACAGATTGCCATTTTTGCATCAGGAAGCGGAAGTAATTTTCAAGCATTGGTCGATGCTGTACAAGGCGGAACACTGAAAGCGAACATTAAACTTCTGGTGTGTGACCAGCCGGGGGCGTTTGTGATTCACCGTGCCCAAACGGCAGGGATCCATACTTTCGTCTTCCGGGCAAAGGATTATGAAAACAAGCAGGCATTTGAACAGGAAATCCTGAATGAGCTCACTCATTTGGGTGTTGATTTTATTGTATTAGCAGGGTATATGAGATTGGTTGGTCCGACGTTATTGGAAAGCTTCGGAGGACGGATTGTGAATATCCACCCGTCCCTTCTGCCTGCTTTCCCTGGAAAAGACGCTATCGGGCAAGCCATCGATGGAGGAGTGAAGATAACCGGCGTCACGATCCATTACGTAGACGCAGGCATGGATACAGGCGAAATCATCGCACAGGAAATTGTCCGTGTCACAACAGGCGAAACCAAACAATCACTCCAGGACAAAATCCAACACGTCGAACACCACCTATACCCCACAACCCTCAACCACCTCTTCCTCACCACCGGGCACTAAACCGGGGAAGGGGTAAGAGGTTGCTTTATTATGGTAGTGTGATAAAGTGATGAGGGACGGACCTTGGATTTGAGGAAATGCAGTGAAAGGTAAAGCGGTAGTTTTCTACTCTGTTTACCAATTGGCACAATTAACTCTATATGTGGCCCAATAAATAGGGAAAGCATAAATGTCTCCCGACAAACACAGAAACCACTGCACTATCCGCCAAAACTTGCCTAACTATAAAGTAAAACGTCCAACTCCGTAATCAACTGAATGAAAAGGCACTACATCCCTTGAACAGTAATAAAACCCTCGAATCAATCTCCCATTCAACAAAATAATGGAATAAAATCAGCATTACATAAGGCAGAGGAGGATCAGACATTGAAAAAGAGAGCGTTGATCAGTGTGTCAGATAAAAGCGGAGTCATCGAATTCGCTAAGGAATTAAAGGAACTGGGATATGAAATCATTTCCACAGGCGGGACGAAGAACCTGTTGCTTGAAAATGGCGTAGATGTAATGGGAGTGGAAGAAGTAACGGGTTTTCCTGAAATTTTAGAGGGGCGTGTAAAGACCCTGCACCCCAATATCCACGGTGGACTTCTAGCTAAACGAGGGGAAGAGAGCCATCGACAGCAGCTTAAGGAACAGGGGATCGAAGGAATCGACCTGGTATGTGTCAATCTTTATCCATTCCAACAAACGATTGCGAAACCGAATGTCGGTGTAGAAGATGCCATCGAAAATATTGATATCGGCGGTCCGACCATGCTGAGGGCAGCAGCCAAAAATCATCAATATGTAACGGTTGTTGTGGACGCGTTAGACTATGATGAAGTCATTGCCGAGTTGAAGCTGCAGGGAGATGTATCCTTGGAGAAGCGCCGTAAGCTTGCAGCCAAGGTTTTCCGTCATACAGCTGCCTACGATTCATTCATTGCAGAATACATGACCGATATTTCAGGTGAGGAGAATCCTGAGCGTCTCACGAGAACGTACGAATTGAAGCAGACACTCCGATATGGGGAAAATCCTCATCAACAGGCTTCCTTTTACCGTGCGCCACTTGGTTCTGAATTCTCAGTAGCCATGGCAAGACAGCTTCACGGAAAAGAGCTTTCCTATAACAATATCAATGATGCCAATGCCGCCCTTCAAATCGTGAAGGAATTTACGGAACCAGCGGCAGTTGCCGTGAAGCATATGAACCCATGTGGTGTTGGAGTAGGAACGACGATCAGCGAAGCATTCTCGAAAGCTTATGAAGCGGATTCGACTTCTATCTTTGGTGGAATCGTCGCGTTGAACCGGTTGGTAGATGAGGAAACGGCTAAGCAGCTTCATGAAATTTTCCTTGAGATCGTCATTGCTCCTGCCTTCAGCGATGAAGCGTTTGAAATTCTTTCAAGTAAGAAGAATATCCGTCTATTAACGGTGCCTTTCGACTCGACAAACAAAGTCGAGCGCAAGTTGACGACGGTAGAAGGTGGGTTGTTGGTGCAAGCCGATGACACGTTCACCCTTGATGATGCCGACCTTAGAGTCGTGACCAAGCGTGAACCGACAGAAGCAGAATGGGCAAGCATGAAATTGGGCTGGAAAGTCGTGAAGCATGTGAAATCGAATGCCATTGTGGTAACAGACGCTCATATGACCGTAGGAGTGGGAGCCGGACAGATGAATCGTGTAGGTGCTGCCAATATCGCACTTGAACAAGCCGGGGAAAAAGCAAAAGGAGCAGCCATGGCTTCAGATGCATTCTTCCCAATGGACGACACCGTAGAAGCGGCAGCGAAAGCGGGGGTAACAGCCATCATCCAGCCGGGAGGATCCATCCGGGACGAAGACTCCATCAAAAAAGCCGACGAACACGGCATCACCATGGTCTTCACTGGACTCCGCCACTTCAAACATTAAGGGACGGACCTCTATCTTATAATAGTCTTTAAAGAAATCACGATACAAAACAAGCGTGGAAAGGAATGGGTGTTGTTCTGGGTAAAAGTGGGGGACGGACCTCCAGTGAAAGAAAGGCACATCCGATTTCCACCCCAGACATGGACCATTTTCATATAAAACCTCTCTCTATTAAGCGGGGGAGGTTTTCTTAAAAAAAGGGGGCTTATTCGATGAAAGTACTTGTAATCGGTCGTGGTGGCCGTGAGCATGCCATATGCAAGAAATTAGCGGAGAGCGGGAGTGTATCAGAAGTGTTCTGTGCACCTGGGAATGCAGGGATTGCCCATGTTGCGACAAACCTTCCGTACAGTGAATCCGATGTAAGTGAACTCATCGCTTTCGCCAAGGCAGAGGAGATCGCTTATACTTTTGTAGGCCCTGAGAATCCATTATTGGATGGGATCGTAAATAGATTTCAAGAGGAAGGCCTGTCCATTTTTGGCCCTACTAAAGAAGCGGCGATCATAGAAGGAAGTAAATCGTTTTCAAAAGATTTAATGAAAAAGTACAGCATTCCTACAGCGAAATATGAAGTGTTCACCAGTGTGGATAGGGCCATTGAGTATGTAAAAGAAGTGGGTGCTCCGATTGTGGTGAAGGCAGATGGACTGGCAGCTGGTAAAGGCGTCGTGGTTGCTGAAACCGAGGAAGAAGCAATCAGCGCATTGGAAGACATGCTCCTGGCTGAGAAATTTGGTTATGCTTCTTCTAAAGTGGTAGTGGAAGAGTGTCTGTTCGGAGAAGAGTTTTCGTTAATGGCTTTTGTGGATGGAGAATCGGTGTATCCGATGGTCATTGCCCAAGATCATAAGCGTGCGTTCGATGGAGATCAGGGACCGAATACAGGTGGGATGGGTGCATATTCCCCTGTGCCTCATATTTCGGATCAAGTCGTACAAGAAGCGGTTTCCACAGTTCTTCACCCGACCGCTCAAGCGATGGTGAAGGAGAATCGTTCATTTACCGGTATTCTTTATGCAGGGCTGATGCTTACGAGTGAAGGTCCCAAGGTGATTGAATTTAATGCCCGATTCGGCGATCCGGAAACGCAGGTGGTACTTCCCCGTTTAACGTCAGATTTCGGTCTTGTTGTGAAAGATATCATCGAAGGAAAATCAGTGGAATTAGAATGGTCACAAGACGCAGTGGTAGGAGTCGTCCTGGCTGCGGAAGGCTATCCGGGAGAGTACACTAAAGGAATTTACCTGCCGGATCTAGACCATCCGATAGATGAAGAAATCCTGCTGTACCATGCCGGAACTGAGCTGAATCATGAGGGAACCCTGATATCAAACGGTGGAAGGGTGTTGCTTGCAGCTGCTTCTGCAGCTTCAGTGGAAACAGCACAGGCAAACGTATATAAAGCGTTAGGTAAGGTGGATTGGGAAGGACTATTTTATAGAAGAGACATCGGAAGGAAAGCTATCGAACACGTCTCTTCCTAGTTTTGCGAACATAAACAAATGCAATGGCAACGATGCCGCCAATGAGCGAAAACAACACATACGACATATCGGTTAAATACTCCCAAAACATAAATAAGCAACTCCTTTTTCTTATTGATGGTAATCATGAGTGCCAGGCAGAATCCCTTTTGGGGGACGGACCTCGGCACTCATTTCATGAAGGAACGGAAATCATTAGAAAGGGTGTTAATTAAACAAAGTAGGAAAGGGAGAGGTCCGTCCCTCATCCATTATTGGTTATCCCCGTTCAATGCTGCCTGTACTTCTTCGTTGGTTAGTTCTTCCGGGTTGAAGTTGGCTTCTTTTTTGGTGTTTTTCAGTGGATCTTGTTTGTGTTCGTTTGTTGGATGGTGTTCGGTTGATTTGTCTGATTTCAGCATATCTTTAAAGTTCATGATATCCTTCGCTTTGAATCCGCCAAATCCCCCGTTTCCGCCATTTCCATCCATTCCCTTTTCAAATAAGGCCGTAACAGGGCAGTAACGAAGGATTCCTTCTCCTACCTTCATGGCCCCAATCATCGCCATCACAAGATAGGAGTCCCTCCAGGGGCGTCTTGACAGTCTTGATGTACTCCAGGCAAGGATGGTGAAACCAACCGTTATGCGGATGAGCGAATTAATAATCCCGATGTTTGAAGATACTTTCATTTGTAAATTCCTCCTTGATAGAAAATTCACATAATTGTTGTAAACCTTTAATGCGTTAAATAGTGAAATATGTTAACATAAAATGAAACTTAAACTAATACCATTCCACTAGAGGAGTGTTCACATTGGAACAGCGCTACAGATGGAAGAACAAGCAACTGCGAGAGCATGTACAAGTACTGAACGGAGAAAGATCTCCGAGCATTCTGCTAAAGAATGCAACATACCTTCACTCGACACTAAAGAAATGGGTGCAGGGGCACATCTGGGTTTACCAGGATCGAATTGTATATACAGGTGATCTACTCCCAGAAAACATAGAGAAATGTGAAGTCGTGGACTGTGATTCGCAGTACCTCGTTCCAGGATATATAGAACCGCATGTACATCCGTTTCAGCTTTATAATCCCCAATCTTTTTCCAAGTATGCATCCCAAACCGGTACAACGACATTTGTGAATGATAACCTGATGATGTTTTTACAATTGGAAAAAAAGAAAGCGTTTTCTTTATTGGCGGAATTGAATAAGCTGCCTGTCACGATGTATTGGTGGACAAGGTTTGATTCTCAAACGGAGATGGCAAATGAGGATGTCACCTTTTCAAATGGAGAAGTGAAATCATGGCTGGAACATGACTCCGTGCTGCAGGGGGGAGAATTGACCGCATGGCCTCGACTGCTCCAAGGGGATGACCTGATTCTTCACTGGATGCAAGAGGCAAAAAGGATGGGCAAAATCATTGAGGGGCATCTTCCGGGTGCGTCAGATAAAACGATTGCCAAGCTGAACCTATTGGGCATTGATGGTGATCATGAAGCGATGACGGGGGATGATGTATACAAGCGACTGCTTCAAGGACTGACCGTCACATTGCGTCATTCATCCATACGTCCTGATTTACCGGTCCTTTTAGACGGACTAAAAGAAAAAGGCATTGATGCGTATGACTCATTACTGTTTACAACTGATGGTTCCACACCTGGTTTTTACGAAAAAGGTGTGTTGGATTTTATGATTAAGATGGCAATTGATAAGGGTATCCCCCCTATCGAAGCCTATAATATGGCGAGCTACAATGCAGCCAGTTATTACCACATCACACATTTGCACGGGATGATTGCGACTGGGAGGGTCGCCAATATCAACTTCTTGTCAACGATTGATGATCCTTCTCCTGTTTCCGTTCTGTCTAAGGGAAAGTGGGTTCGGAGAGAAGGCAGACAGGTGGAAGATTCCACTGAGATTAATTGGGCGCATAACGGATTCAAGCCAATGTCCCTGGATTGGGAAGTGGGCTATGATGACCTTCAATTCTCCATGCCTTTTGGAATCGAGATGGTGAACGATGTCATTACGAAGCCTTACTCCATTACCATCAATCCATCTACAGATGAACTCGATGTGGATCATGATCAATCATTTCTCATGCTTCTGGATCGGAAGGGAGAATGGAGAATCAGCACAATGATTAAAGGATTCTCATCCCATGTCATGGGCTTTGCGTCTTCTTATTCAAATACAGGTGATATCATTTTAATTGGTAAGAACAAGTCGGATATGATCGCAGCCTTTAAACGGATGAAGGAAATCGGCGGTGGAATTGTCCTCACCGAGAAGGGAGAAGTCCTCCACGAAATTCCACTTCCACTAAGCGGCCTGCTATCCCATAAAGAGATGCCGGAACTTATAAAAGAAGAAAGTACTCTCAAAGAGCTTTTGAAAGAAAGGGGCTACCGGTTCTCGGATCCTGTTTATACATTGCTGTTCCTTCAGTCCACTCATCTTCCTTATATACGGATGACACAAAAAGGAATCTATGATGTTATGAAGAAAACGGTACTCTTTCCAACGATAATGCGTTAAAATAATAAAGTATAGAGAAAAGGATTTCTAAATACAATTGGGGTGTCTACAACATGCTGAAAAGAGCTTTGATCATTGCTTTAAGCTCGTTAACACTTGTCGCATGTAGTTCAGATAAAGAGATAGAAAACGAATCTGAAAAAGAAGCTGCAACAGATGTAGTGAAAGAAGAGACTAGCGTAGGAACAGAAGAGAAAAATCAATCACCGTTAACGGGTGAGCCACTGAAGAAAGAATCCTTGTCCCGATCGGTTGCTGTCATGGTGAATAATCACCCGAAGGCCCGCCCGCAGTCAGGGCTTTCTAATGCTGATATTGTATATGAAGTATTGGCTGAAGGCGATGTCACCCGTTTTTTAGCGATATACCAAAGAGAAAAGCCTAAAGAAATCGGCCCGGTCCGAAGTGCCAGAGATTACTATGTCGAACTTGCTAAGGGGTATGATAGTCTATATGTTGCACATGGATACAGTCCTGAAGCAAAGGAAATGCTGACCAATGGATTCATTGAGCATTTAAACGGTATGGAGTATGATGGAACGCTGTTTAAACGTGTCAGCTTCCGTAAAGCTCCACATAATTCGTATATCTCTTTTGAGGATATCAATAAAGGGGCCGAGGGAAACGGCTATGATATGAAGCGTCCGCCGGAGGCTCTGAACTTTAATGATAATGAAACTCTAAGCGGAGAAGCAGCACAATCGGTTATGATTTCATACTACAACAATCCTCTGTTTAATGTCGTATATGATTTCAATATAGACGCGGGAAAATACGAGCGTTACTCAGATGGTGAAAAGGCTATCGATTATCATTCCAAGGATCCGGTACTAATAGAGAACGTTTTTATCGTGGAAGCCCATCATCAAGTAGTCGACGATGCAGGAAGGCGCAACATTGATCTTGAGTCCGGGGGAGACGCGTACCTGATGCAGGAAGGAAAAATCCGTAAAGTACAGTGGAAGAACGTAGACGGAAGGATTCTTCCTTATGAAGGGGATAAACGTGTCAGCTTGCGAAAAGGATCCACTTGGATTAATATCATTCCAAGTTCTCCAGGATTGGCCGGTTCCGTAACGTATTAACAATAGGTAGAAAAAGGAGTCTTACTAATGCAAATAAATAAACTAAGAGGCAAGGAGCTCGATCAGCTGTTCAATGCTGTTCTTTCTCTGCAAGATCTAGAAGAGTGTTATCGTTTTTTCGATGACCTTTGTACAATCAATGAGATTCAATCCCTGGCCCAGCGCCTTGAGGTCGCTCGTATGCTGCAGGATGGGAAAACCTATCATAAGATTGAAACCGAAACAGGTGCAAGCACAGCAACCATTTCACGTGTGAAGCGCTGTTTAAATTATGGAAATGATACGTACCAATTAGTGTTGGACCGGGTACATCAGGGAGAGAAATAATGGAAGGACCGCTGTCGTCATGATGAGCGGTCTTTGTTTTTTGTAATGGAAATGTCACGTTGTATTCATATTGTCAGTGGTCCAGGGAGGGAAAAGTTTGTTTCCCGCCTGTTCATCTTATGTTTGTGGCCTCTGAACGAGCCGCCTCCGCTTTTGTGTCATCCAGCTCCGGCGGCTAGCCCCTCGAGGTCATAAGTCAAACAGGCCAAAAAGGCAAAAAGCGCCTTTCCAGCCTGTTCGCCTTATGCATGTCGGGGCTGAACGAGCCGCCTCCGCTTTTGTCATCCCAAGGTAATGCGGCACCCTTCTACAAATGATATAATACGTTAGATGGATGAATGAATGGAGGAACTTAGCATGTATGATGTCGAAAAGTGGAGCCATGTATTTAAACTAGATCCGAATAAGACAATCGATGATGGAGATTTAGAAGCAATATGTGAATCAGGGACGGATGCCATTATTGTAGGGGGAACGGACGGTGTAACCCTTGAAAAGGTTCTAGATTTGATGGCACGGGTGAGACGATATACGGTTCCTTGTATTTTGGAGGTATCAAATTTGGAGTCGATTACCCCTGGCTTCGATTTATATTTCATTCCGATGGTGATGAACAGCACCAACATGGATTGGGTGACTGGATTGCATCATCAGGCTGTGAAGGAATATGGAGAAATTATGAATTGGGATGAAATCCTTGTAGAAGGATATTGTATATTAAACAAAGACTGCAAAGCGGCGCAGGTGACAGAAGCGGACACAGACATTTCCAGTGAAGACGTGGCGGCCTATGCCATGATGGCTGAAAGAATGTTTAATCTTCCTATTTTTTACCTTGAGTACAGCGGTACATATGGAGATGTAGAAACGGTGAAAGAAGTAAGGGATACATTGGAGAACACGACGTTGTTTTATGGAGGCGGGATCAAGACCGCCAAGCAGGCCGAGGAGATGGCTGCAGTATCAGATGTTGTGGTTGTAGGCAATGCTGTATATGAGAATCTTAAAGAAGCATTAAAAACGGTGAAAGCTGTAAAGGGATAGAATTGGAACTGGAGGTCCGTCCCTTCTTAAGATATAATGAATATAAAATATAGAACATACGTTCGTTATGGTGGTGAGAGTATGCAATTTTTGACTGATCGATTGTTGAATGGAATGAATCCTCAGCAGGCGGAAGCTGTGAAGGCGACGGAAGGTCCGTTGTTGATCATGGCAGGGGCAGGCTCTGGGAAGACAAGAGTATTGACGCATCGAATTGCGTATCTGATGGTGGAAAAAGGGGTCAATCCTTATAATATCTTAGCGATTACCTTTACAAATAAAGCAGCGAGAGAGATGAAGGATCGAATTCACACTATCCTTGGAGGGGCTTCGGAGAACATTTGGATCTCTACCTTTCACAGCATGTGTGTACGGATCCTGAGACGGGATATCGACCGCATCGGACTGAGCCGAAATT
The DNA here is from genome assembly GCF_012911895.1 of Bacillus sp. RO3. Classification (GTDB taxonomy): domain Bacteria; phylum Bacillota; class Bacilli; order Bacillales; family Bacillaceae_B; genus Rossellomorea. Next base: position 27,053 of record NZ_JAAXCV010000008.1, on the reverse strand, counting down.
TTACCATCCTTGATTCTACCGATCAGCAGTCTGTGATCAAAGCGATTCTTAAAGAAAAAAATATTGACCCGAAAAAATTCGATCCCCGCTCACTGTTGGGATCTATCAGCTCTGCGAAGAATGAACTTACCACTCCTGAAGAATTATCCAAGCAGGCAGGGGGATATTACGATCAGGTAGTCTCAGATGTCTATACAGAATATCAGAAACGATTACGAAAGAATCAGGCATTGGACTTCGATGATTTGATCATGACGACGATCCAGTTGTTTCAGCGTGTGCCAGAAGTGCTGGAATTCTATCAACGGAAATTTCAATACATCCATGTTGATGAGTATCAGGATACTAACAGGGCTCAATATATGCTCGTCAAACTTCTCGCTTCCCGTTTTCAAAATCTCTGCGTTGTGGGTGACTCGGATCAGTCGATTTATCGCTGGCGTGGGGCGGATATTGCCAACATCCTTTCCTTTGAAAAGGATTATCCAAGGGCAACCGTGATTTTCCTTGAACAGAACTATCGTTCAACGAAGAGGATCCTTCAGGCAGCGAATGAAGTGATCCAGAAGAATTCGAACCGCAAACCGAAGAATTTATGGACGGAAAATGATGACGGTGAGAAAATTTCCTATTTCAGGGCGGATACCGAGCAGACCGAAGCTCAATTCGTTACTGGTAAAATAAAGGAAATGATGGAAGGCGGCAAGAGGAAGTACTCAGATTTCGCTATCCTTTATCGTACCAATGCACAGTCACGTGTAATGGAGGAAGTACTTTTAAAATCAAATATTGAATACTCCATCGTCGGCGGCATCAAGTTCTACGACCGTAAAGAGATCAAGGATATTTTAGCGTATCTCAGGCTCATTTCAAATCCTGATGATGACATCAGTCTTCAAAGGGTCATCAACGTTCCGAAAAGGGGAGTTGGGGCAACATCGATCGATAAGATAGCACGCTACGCACAGGATCATGATATTTCCATGTTCAAGGCTTTGGCGGAAGCTGATTTCATCGGACTCAGCCCTAAGATCACGAAATCCGTTATTGAATTCATGGAAATGGTGAAGGGTTATACAAATATGCAGGAATATCTCTCTGTTACTGAACTGGTAGAAGAAATCCTTGAGAAATCGGGTTACATCGATATGTTAAAGGCAGAAAAGTCGATCGAGTCTCAATCACGTCTGGAGAACCTTGACGAGTTCCTTTCTGTAACGAAGAGCTTCGAACAATCCAATGATGATAAGAGTCTTGTGGCATTTTTAACGGACCTTGCATTAGTTGCGGATATCGATAAGCTTGATGAAGACGATCAGCCAAAGGATTCGGTGATCCTGATGACCCTGCATGCAGCAAAGGGTTTAGAGTTCCCTGTCGTATTCCTTATGGGACTCGAGGAAGGGGTCTTCCCTCACAGTCGATCTCTAATGGAAGAGGATGAGATGGAGGAAGAACGCCGTTTGGCATATGTGGGGATCACCCGGGCAGAAGAACAGTTATTCCTGACCAATGCCCAGATGCGAACACTCTTCGGACAAACGAAAATGAATCCCGTTTCCCGTTTCATCAATGAAATTCCAGCCGATCTGTTAGATGACGTCATGGCAGAGAAGAAGAGTGCGTTCACTCCTTTCGGAAAATCAGCTTCGAAATCAACGTCACGACCTGCACCACGGAAGCCTGTTTCACGTCCTGTCCAAACGACAACGGGTGGTGAATCCGTTGCATGGCAGGTAGGGGATAAGGCACAGCATAAGAAATGGGGCACGGGAACGGTCGTAAGTGTAAAGGGATCAGGAGACAGTGTAGAACTCGACATTGCGTTCCCGAGTCCAATGGGCATCAAACGTCTTCTCGCCAAGTTCGCACCAATCGAAAAAGCATGAGGACATAAAACGGGGGGCAAAGCTCCTTCCCCGTATTCATCGTACACTTTAGCAAGAAAGGGTTGTGGAAATGGATCGACAATCAGCCGAAAAACGAATGAATGAACTGCATGAATTGTTAAATCAATATAACTATGAATACCATGTTCTCGATAAGCCTTCCGTTTCTGATTCTGAGTATGATCAGCTATTGAGAGAACTCATCGAATTGGAAGACCAATTTCCGGATATGAAAACAGCGGATTCTCCTTCCCAGCGTGTAGGGGGGGCGATATTGGATGCCTTTGAAAAAGTGGAACACCGAACGCCGATGCTTAGTTTAGGGAATGCCTTTAATGAGGACGATCTCCGGGACTTTGATCGTCGCGTGCGTCAGGCCATTGGAGATGATTTCTCCTATGTGTGTGAGCTGAAGATCGATGGACTGGCTGTTTCCCTTCGATATGAAAATGGTGTCTTTGTCCAGGGAGCGACGCGTGGAGATGGGTCCATAGGGGAAGACATTACGTCAAATCTTAAAACCATCCGTTCCATTCCTTTGAAGATATCAGAGAATATGTCCTTTGAAGTTCGAGGAGAGGCGTTTATGCCTAAACGTTCATTTGAAAAATTAAATAAAATAAAAGATGAGAAAGGGGAAGAGCCTTTTGCCAATCCCCGCAATGCCGCTGCAGGTTCCCTTCGTCAATTGGATCCTAAAATAGCGGCATCCCGGAACCTGGATATCTTCTTATATGCATTAGCGGATATCGGGGATACAGGGATTGATTCTCACAGTCAAGGATTGGATACATTAGAAAGCCTAGGGTTTAAGACCAATCCTGAACGGAAGCGATGTGCAACAATCGATGAAGTCCTTGCATTCGTTGGAAAGTGGACGGATCAACGTCCGAATCTTACCTATGACATCGATGGGATCGTAATCAAAGTCGATTCATTGAAGCATCAGGAACAGCTTGGGTCGACTGCGAAAAGTCCACGCTGGGCTATTGCTTTTAAGTTCCCTGCAGAAGAAGTGATAACCGTCTTGAAAGACATTGAATTAAGTGTTGGGCGTACAGGGGTGGTGACACCTACTGCGATACTCGAACCGGTTCGGGTGGCAGGCACGACGGTTCAGCGTGCATCCCTTCATAATGAAGATCTGATCAGGGAGAAGGATATCAGAATAGGCGATCACGTCGTCATCAAAAAAGCAGGGGACATCATTCCTGAAGTTGTCAACGTATTGGAAGACAAGCGGACAGGTGAAGAGCGTGAATTCCACATGCCAACTGAATGTCCTGAATGCGAAAGTGAACTTGTAAGGCTTGAAGAGGAAGTGGCCCTCCGCTGCATCAACCCGAAATGCCCTGCCCAGATCCGGGAAGGTTTGATACACTTTGTGTCCCGCAATGCCATGAACATCGATGGTCTTGGAGAAAAAGTCATCAGTCAGTTGTTCAGGGAGAAATTAATCGAAGATGTGGCTGACTTATACGGATTAGAGCGCCATCAATTGCTTCAGCTGGAGCGAATGGGTGAGAAATCAGCAGATAACCTGTTAGAAGCGATTCAGGCTTCTAAACAGAATTCCCTTGAGAAATTACTTTTTGGCCTTGGTATTCGTCATGTGGGGGCAAAAGCGGCGAAAACATTGGCTCAAGAATTCGGATCAATCCATCGATTAATGAACCTTGGCAAAGAAGAATTGACCAATGTCAACGAGATCGGTGATAAAATGGCCGATGCCATTGTGGCCTACTTCGAAAATGAAGAAGTAAAAGAACTGATCCAGGAACTGAAGGATGCAGGTGTGAACCTTGAATACAAGGGACCTAAGCCTGTAGCCGCAAGTGAGGTGGATTCTTATTTTGCCGGGAAAACGATTGTCCTGACAGGGAAAATCGAACGATTAAGCAGAAATGAAGCAAAAGAAAAGATCGAAATGCTCGGCGGGAAAGTCACAGGCAGTGTCAGTAAAAAGACCGATCTGGTCATCGCAGGGGAAGATGCAGGATCGAAGCTTGCGAAAGCCAATGAGCTCAACATTGAAGTATGGGATGAGGACAAGCTGATGGAAGAACTTAACCGATAAGAGGTGTAAAGAGAAATGAAGAAAAGGATTTCGGTCGCTCTCTCCGCACTATTATTATTGGGAGGCTGTGCTCCGACATTTGAAAAGCAGGACCAGGTCGTTCAGGAAAACCAGGACAGTGAAGCGAAGAAAGCGATCATTCCGAGCTTCCAGATATCCAAGGAATATTACAAGACCATGCTCCCGTATGAGACGAGTAAAACCAGGGGAGTCGTAGTCAATGATTTAGGGTCCCGATACGATATCAACGGAATTGAAACGGGCTTGCTGAGGGTAGCCCAAAATCGTTTCTCGACGAATGAATACTTTTTCAAAGAAGGTCAATTCCTTACGAAGAAGACCGTCGATAGCTGGCTGCAGCGAAAATATACAAGCGAGCAGCTGAAGGAAAAGGGTCTTCAAGAGTCTGAAAATGTAGGGCTAAACCCTGTCAAGGCAAATGGTGAGAACGCCCCCATTTACTTGGCACATGTAATTGAGCATAATTACTTAATGAAAAAAGAAGATAACAAAGTACAATTGGGTGGAGTGGCGATCGCTCTATCCCTGAATTCTGTTCAGTACGAAACGAATCTTTCTTCCGGAACAAGAACAGTAAAAAGTATCAGCAATGAAGTCTTAAAGGAACAAGGGGCGAAAATAGCCGGTGAAGTGCTCAAACGCCTTCGTCAAAAAGAAGAACTGCAAAACGTCCCGATCATGATTTCGCTTTATAAACAGGCTCCGAAAGAACAGGTCGTCCCTGGGCATTTCTTCGCCTACACAACGATTGAACCGAACGAAAGCAGCATCCAAAATTGGGAAGGGATCAATGAAGAATATTACTTGTTCCCATCCCCCGAAGCCCAGGAGAGCCATCCCAACGACTATAAAGTATTTAATGAATTGAGGACAAATATTGAAAACTACTTTCCGGTATACACAGGTCTGACGGGACAGGCACTGTATCAAAATCAGAAGCTTTCCAAGATGACTTTCGAGGTGGCCCTGTCATTCAAGGGAAAAGCTGAAACCATCGGATTTGCCCAGCATCTTTCAAGCATGGTTTCTAAACAGACGCCAGACACCTGGGATGTGGAGCTCCTCGTATCATCGTCCTATGGACCGGAAGCACTGATCGTCAAGAAGCCTGGAAGTAAGGAAACGTATTTGCACATTTATGAATAGAAGGAGAGAAGAACCAAACCTATCGGGATGGTTCTTCTTTTTCATTACAGAATAAATGGAATTGAAACAGTGAAAAACGGCCGTTTTAAGACCCTCAAAAAATTTCTCCCCATCGTCCTTCCTATGTATATGAATGTCGCGTTTGTTGCAAAATAATGATGCTGACGTTAGTGAAAACCTGTTATCAGAATGAATAATGTGAACGGAAAGTAACTTAATTTTATAAATTTTTATGAATAGATATAGCTATTTAAGCGCTTTCATAAAAATATATTCATATTGAGTGAATAATTATTCATGTAGGTAAATGTGTTTAGAAAATTCTGTGTGTTTTATGGTTGAATGTATGTTAGTATTAATAACGTTGTGAACTTGTTACGGAACATCGCTTCGCAGATTAAACTTTTTCAAACATTTTTGAGTGAATAAGTTTACAACCCGTATGCATGGGGTAAAGAACTGTTGGACTTACATTTCGCAAGGTCTTTTGGCATGGATCGAAAGTTAGATTAAGCACCTAACGAAAAATCAGTACAAATTTACTGAAAGGAGAATGCTAACTACACAATGGATATAGCTACTTTAGTTACATTTATCGTTTATTTAATTGGAATGCTCGCAATCGGTATTATTTCTTACAAATTAACAAGCAACTTATCGGATTACGTTCTTGGCGGACGTAGTTTAGGACCGGGGGTAGCGGCCTTGAGTGCCGGTGCTTCAGATATGAGTTCATGGCTATTGCTTGGACTGCCTGGACTCGCTTATGCAATTGGTCTGGGATCTATTTGGTTAAGTATTGGGTTGGTTATTGGTGCTTATTTAAACTGGAGATTCGTCGCTTCAAGACTACGTGCTTACACGGAGGTAGCAAACGATTCAATTACGGTTCCTGATTTCTTTGAAAACCGTTTTAAGGATGGTTCCCGTATCCTTCGTGTGATTTCAGCAGTGATCATCTTAGTATTCTTTACCTTCTACACATCTTCAGGTCTTGTAGGCGGAGCGTTATTATTCCAGGAAACGTTTGATATGTCTTACAATCAATCTCTATGGATTGGTGCCACTGTCATCATATCTTACACATTCCTTGGAGGATTCTTAGCAGTAAGTTGGACTGACTTTGTACAAGGTATTCTCATGTTCCTTGCATTGATCATCACTCCAATCGTTGCAATCTCAGAGCTTGGTGGATGGAATGCTACAGTGGATGCTGTACGATCCGTCGATGCGGCCAATCTGGATACGATGAACACGATGACAGGTATCGGGGTCATTTCACTCCTTGCCTGGGGACTTGGTTACTTCGGTCAGCCCCATATCATCACTCGTTTCATGGCACTTAAATCCACTAAAGATGTACCAAAGGCACGCTGGATTGGTATGAGCTGGATGACATTATCTATGATTGGTGCGGTAATGGTCGGTTTCTCCGGTATCGCATATTTCGCTGATATGCCATTGATCACAGGTGATGTCGATAACTCTGAGAAAGTATTCATCTTCTTTACCGATGTATTATTTAACCCTTGGGTGTCAGGTATTCTCCTGGCGGCGATTTTATCAGCCATCATGAGTACGATCGATTCTCAATTACTTGTATCATCCAGTGCGTTAGCGGAAGATTTCTATAAAGCGATCATCCGCAAGAATGCTTCTGATAAAGAGCTTGTATGGGTAGGTCGTATCGGAGTGCTTCTGATCGCGTTCATCGCGATCCTGCTGGCCATTCAAGGTAACCCTGCAAATGGTGGAGGGACGAAGATCCTTGATCTGGTCAGTTACGCGTGGGGTGGATTCGGTGCCGCATTCGGACCGATCATCCTGTTATCCCTATACTGGAAAGGTATGACCCGTAACGGTGCTCTTGCAGGTATGATTACTGGTGCTGTGACAGTTGTCGTATGGAAACAGCTGACTGTTGCAGAAATCATTCCATTTTCACTATATGAAATTGTACCAGGGTTTATCCTGGCGGTGATTGCCATCGTCATTTTCAGTAAGGTTGGACCACAACCAAGCGCTGAAATCCAAGCAGAATTTGACGAAGCCGTCGCAAATGACATCGTTAAATAATAGCTGAATCGTAATAAAAGGTCCGTCCCCCTTCACATAATAGTGATGGGGGACGGACCTTTTTTGTTTTCCCGGTGGATTCATGATACCTGACACTGTTGACAGAAAGTTGCGAAATTTGTCGAAAGAAAATGATCAAAAAACCGTTCCAAATTCTAACACACTGTTATATAATACAAACATGCCAAATAATCTGTATTATAACAATAGTGATGTGTATAATACATCTAAGGAGTGATGGTGTTCAATGTCTACCAAAATGGTTGGTATCAAGGTAACTGGGGAACTTCAGCCAGGCTTTGATGAAATTTTATCCCAGCAGGCTTTGCAATTTTTAGAGCAACTGGAGCGCCGGTTCGGAGACAAGCGAAGAGAACTGTTACACAACAGAGAGAAACAGCAGGAACGGATCAATAGAGGAGAATTACCTCGCTTTTTGCCAGAAACGGAATCGATTCGACAAAGTGATTGGAAAGTAAGCCCCATTCCCCGGCCCTTACAAGATAGAAGGGTGGAGATCACCGGTCCGGTTGACCGGAAGATGGTGATTAACGCATTGAATTCAGGGGCAAAATGTTTTATGGCATGTTTTGAAGATGCCACTTCACCTACATGGACGAACCTCATAGAAGGCCAAATCAACCTCAGAGATGCAGTACATCAAACGATCGACTTCACGAATCAGAATGGTAAGCGTTATGAATTGAATAAAGAGCATGCAGTCTTGATTGTTCGACCACGAGGATTACATCTGGAAGAGAAACATATCGAACTGGATGGGAAATCGATTTCAGGAAGTCTTGTCGATTTTGGATTATTCTTCTTTCATAATGCGAAACATTTAACCTCAACGAATAAAGGTCCTTATTTTTACTTACCTAAACTAGAAAGTCACTTGGAAGCCCGATTCTGGAATGATGTCTTCTTATTCGCCCAGGAGTATGTCGGTATTCAGAAAGGAACGATCAAAGCTACGGTCCTGATTGAAACGATTACCGCCGCATTTGAAATGGATGAAATCCTTTATGAACTGAAGGAACACTCAGCAGGATTGAATTGTGGAAGATGGGATTATATTTTCAGCTATATTAAAAAACTTCGTGAACAGGAGGATGTGATTCTTCCAGACCGTTCAACGGTCACGATGACAACGCCATTTATGAGAGCGTATTCCCTACTTACGATAAAGACGTGTCACAGAAGGGGAGCCCCTGCAATCGGAGGGATGGCGGCACAGATCCCTGTCAAGAACGATCCCGTGAAAAATGAAGAAGCATTCAACAAGGTGAGGGCAGATAAAGAAAGGGAAGCACACGATGGCCATGATGGCACGTGGGTAGCTCATCCGGGTCTCGTCCCTGTTGCCCTGGAGGTCTTCAATCACGAAATGAAAAAGGATAATCAAATTACGGAGAAAACGTTGGACAATCTTGAAGTGTCAGAAAAGGATCTCCTTGAAGTGCCTCAAGGGAATATAACAGAAGAAGGCGTCCGCTTGAATATCAGTGTCGGGATTCAATATATCTCTTCCTGGCTGAGCGGTCAAGGTGCAGCGCCAATCCATAACCTGATGGAAGACGTGGCAACTGCTGAAATTTCCCGGGCTCAGCTATGGCAGTGGATCCGTCATCCAAAAGGAGTCCTCGACGATGGGCGAAACATCACCATCGAACTCTATGAACAACTAAAGCAAGAAGAACTAACCAAACTCAAAAGCCAACTGGGAGAAGAAATATACAAGAAGCGTCGCTTCTCAGAAGCCGTCCAACTATTCGACCAGCTCATCCAGAACGACCAATTCACAGACTTCCTTACCATACCGGGTTACCAAATCCTTTAGAGGGACGGACCTCTAAAAAAGGCATCATCAACTCAAAACGTTGAATACACAACCCTAAAGACTTTAACAAATTACCGCTTCAGTGAAGTGAGGGACGGACCTCTCACCCCTGAATAGTGAAACTGAGTATCACCACCAACGTGCAGGACGGCCGGCCAGGTGTGAAAAAACGAAAAATATAAAAAAGGGAGAGATTTTAGATGGTAAAAGCAACGAACGAACGTGTAAAAGCACTGCAGGAAAACTGGGAAATGGACCAAAGATGGAAGGGTGTATCCCGACCGTATTCTGCTGAAGATGTCATCCGTCTAAGAGGTTCTATTGATATTGAGCATACCCTTGCACGACGCGGCTCTGAAAAGCTGTGGGACCTTCTGCACACTGAGAGTTATATCAATGCACTCGGTGCACTCACAGGTAACCAGGCTGTCCAACAAGTACGAGCTGGTCTGAAAGCAATCTATTTGAGTGGATGGCAGGTAGCAGCGGACGCCAACCTCGCAGGGCAGATGTATCCAGATCAAAGCTTGTATCCTGCAAACTCTGTTCCTTCTGTCGTAAAAAGGATCAACCAGGCCCTGCAGCGTGCCGATCAGGTTCATTATGTTGAAGGCGATGAATCGATTGACTGGTTTGTGCCGATTGTAGCCGATGCAGAGGCAGGATTTGGCGGTCAGCTGAATGTATTTGAATTGATGAAAGGTATGATCGAAGCGGGTGCTTCAGCCGTCCACTTCGAAGATCAGCTTTCTTCTGAAAAGAAATGCGGACACTTGGGAGGCAAAGTATTACTTCCGACACAAACGTCTGTGAAAAATCTTATCTCGGCTCGTCTTGCCGCCGATGTGATGGGGGTACCAACCTTGATCGTCGCCCGTACTGACGCGAATGCAGCAGATTTAATCACAAGCGATGTAGATCCGTATGATGCAGAGTTCATTACTGGTGAAAGAACTCCTGAAGGCTTCTTCCGCACGAAAGCCGGTCTTGACCAGGCAATTGCAAGAGGCTTGGCGTATGCTCCTTATGCAGATCTTGTCTGGTGTGAAACGTCAGAACCGAACCTTGAAGAAGCCCGCAGATTTGCAGAGGCAATCCATGCTGAGCATCCAGGTAAATTGTTAGCCTATAACTGTTCACCTTCCTTTAACTGGAAGAAGAAGCTGGACGATGAAACAATCGCTAAATTCCAGGTTGAGCTTGGGAAAATGGGCTATAAGTTCCAATTTGTAACCCTTGCAGGATTCCATGCACTGAACCATAGCATGTTCGAACTTGCAAGAGGCTATAAAGAGCGTGGAATGGCTGCTTATTCTCAGCTTCAAGAAGCGGAATTCGCAAGTGAGAAGCATGGTTATTCTGCTACGAGACACCAGCGTGAAGTAGGAACGGGCTACTTTGATGAAGTATCCATGGTGATCTCAGGCGGAACATCCTCTACAACAGCTCTTAAAGGTTCGACAGAGGCTGCTCAATTCTAAACTCATGGCGTATGGTAAGAAAATAGGTCCGTCCCTCGGGGTGCTACACCCTGAGGGACGGACCTTTTATTTTGATGTTCTCTTCGTACGATTGGGGTGATTGGGTGAATAGAGTAATTTCATGAGAATATTTATAAATATACTATTGATTTTATTAATATACATACATATAATTAGAGCTAATTTAAAAAATAATCTGTGTGGTGAAACGATATGAATGTTGGTATTGTTGGTAGTACTGGTTATGGTGGAGTGGAGTTGTACCGGTTGTTATCGAATCATCCTTATGTAGGTGGATGTATTTTATATTCATCTTCTTTGAACGAGACACCTTATGCAGATCAATATCCACACCTCTTTAACTTGTCACGTGAAGTAGTGAAGCCCATTAAAGTAGAGGAGATGCAGGAACTTGATTTCGTCTTTCTCGCTGCTCCCTCAGGTGTATCAAAGGATTTATCCCAGAAGCTTGTCGGAAACAAAGTAAAGGTGATCGACCTTTCCGGCGATTTGCGTTTGAAGGATCCGAAACAATACGAAGAATGGTACAAAGGAGAATCAGCACCGCCAGATATTTTAGAAGAAGCGGTTTATGGTTTGACGGAATGTAATCAACACTCCATTAAAGAGGCTGGACTGATTGCCAACCCTGGCTGCTTTCCGACTGCTGCCCTACTGGGATTGGCTCCACCTTTCCATCATGGAATCGCAGAATCCAGATCCATCATTATCGATGCCAAAACGGGTTTGTCTGGAGCCGGGAGAAAAGCGACTCAATCGAGTCATTTTTCAGAAACTCAAGAAAACCTGAGAATATACAAAGTTCATGAGCATCAGCACATCCCTGAAATCGAACAGCAATTGAAGGCATGGGACAGGGGGGCAGGCCCCATTACCTTTACGACACACCTCATTCCCATGACACGGGGGATCATGGCTACCATGTATGCAGAATTGAAAAGCACTTACACCACTGAACGTTTGCACAATCTCTATCAGGAGTATTACGGGAACTATCCCTTCATCAGGATTCGTCCTAAAGGTCAGTTCCCGAGTACGAAAGAAGTATTCGGAACAAACTTCTGTGATATTGCCATAAAGACAGACTCACGGACGAATCGAGTGACGATTGTATCAGTGATCGATAACTTACTGAAGGGTGCAGCGGGCCAGGCGGTGCAGAATATGAATGTCATGCTCGGTTTGGACGAAACGACGGGACTTCATCATTATCCAATTTATCCATAAGAGGGGGAGAATCAATGAAACTAGTAAAAGAAATGGCTGTCCAACCTATACAGGGAGGGACGATTCTTTCGCCTCAAGGGTTCAAGGCAGGAGGGATGCATATCGGCCTCCGATATGCAAAGAAAGACTTTGGAGTCATTTATAGCGAGAAAGAGGCACAAGTAGGGGCTGTATATACCCAAAGTCATTTTCAGGCGGCTCCCCTTAAAGTCACACAAGAAAGTATTTCTGCATCCCAAAGTCTGCAGGCAATCGTTGTAAACAGCGCGATTGCAAATGCCTGCACAGGAGAACAGGGGCTGAAGGATGCTTATCAAATGAGAGAGTGGGTAGCTGCCCGTTTTCGCATTCCCAATGAGTATGTAGCCGTAGCTTCCACAGGGGTCATCGGTGAGTGGCTTCACATGGAGAAGATTGAAAAGGGGTGCAGCGAAATACTGGTTGATTCTTCACCAGATGGAGCCCGATCATTTCAACAGGCGATCCTGACGACAGATACCACGGAGAAAACGGCATGCTATACCGTGAAATTAGATGGGGAGACCGTCACCATCGGGGGATGTGCCAAGGGATCCGGTATGATTCATCCGAATATGGCGACCATGCTCGGGTTCATCACTACGGATGCAACGATTTCATCCGCCATGCTGCAAAAGGCACTTAAAATAGCAATCAATCAATCGTTCAATCAGATCACAGTCGATGGAGAAACATCTACGAATGATATGGTCATTGCAATGGCAAATGGGATGACGGACCACAATCCGTTGGATGAAGCTCACCCGGATTGGGATCACTTTCAGGAAGGCCTAAATCAGGTTTGTCAGGATCTGGCCAAACAAATTGCCCGGGATGGCGAGGGTGCAACCAAACTCGTGGAAGTGAACGTCAATGGCGCCCACTCTGATGGAGATGCTAATAGGTTAGCCAAAAAAATCGTCGGTTCCAATTTAGTGAAGACAGCCATATACGGGGGAGACCCTAACTGGGGCAGAATCGTTGGTGCCATGGGACACAGTGAGGCGACGCTTGAGCCTGATCAGTGTGACATTTACATCGGAGAGACTCTTGTATTCTCAAATGGTACTCCTCAACCGTTCAATGAAGAGAAAGTCAGTCAGTATATGCTTCTTGACCAGGTGGTCATATCTGTCGATTTGCATAGTGGGAAAGGAAAAGGAACTGCCTGGGGGTGCGATCTTACGTATGATTACGTCAAAATCAATGCAAGTTATCGAACATAAGCCGGTGATTGCCATCAAATTGGGAGGCAGTGTCCTTTCCGAGCTGTCCCCCCGCTTCTTTAAGAGTATAAAAACGCTACAGGACGACTACCATGTAATTGTCGTTCATGGGGGAGGTCCTGATATTACAGCCATGCTGAGCAAGCTGGCCATTGAATCCACCTTTATCAACGGACAAAGAAAAACGACCAGGGAAGTTTTTGAAGTGGTGGAACAGGTGTTAAAAGGGAAGGTCAACAGTAGGTTAACCCATCAACTCAACCTGGCAGGGGTAAGGGCAGTGGGATTGTGCGGATATGATGCCGGTTTGTTGAAGGCAAGCATGAGCGATGAAGAAACACTGGGGTATGTGGGGGAAATAGAAGAGGTCAACCTCACCCTATTACACAATCTGCTCTCCCTGAACTATTTACCGGTCATCGCTCCCCTTGCGGCAACATCCAAGGGGGAAAAGTTGAATGTAAACGCGGACCTGGCTGCTTCCGCTATAGCAGAAGCCATGCAAGTGGAGAAGCTGGTCTTTGTCACAGACGTACCCGGGATTTTAAAAGAAGGAAACATTGTTCCACGTGTAACAAAGGGAGAAATTCTTCAGTATATAGAAGGCGGAATCATCCACGGAGGAATGATTCCAAAAGTACAGGCGGCTTTGTCGGTTCTAGAGCTTAAGATTAACGAGGTCATGATCGTTGGATGTCAGGATACGTTCATTCAAAGCGGAGAAATGATGGGCACCGTGATAACAGAAGGAGAAGGAGTCGAATCGGCATGAGTCATTTATTTCCTACTTATCATCGTTTAGATATTGAATTGGTTAAAGGTAAAGGAACGATTGTGCGAGATCAAAACGGCCAGTCCTATTTGGATTTCATTTCAGGTATCGCGGTCTGTAATTTAGGTCACTCCCCTGATGTTGTAAAAGCAGCGCTTACCATACAGTTGGATAAACTCTGGCATGTGTCCAATCTGTTTCCGATCAAGCTGCAGGAAGAAGTGGCTTCCCTCCTTGCTAATGCAAGCGGATTAGATTCAATCTTTTTCTGTAATAGTGGAGCAGAGGCGAATGAAGCAGCCATCAAGTTAGCCAAAAAACATACGGGAAAAACAAAAATCCTGACTTTCAAGCAGTCCTTTCACGGCCGAACGTTTGCCACCATGAGTGCGACAGGACAGGAGAAGGTTCACAGTGGCTTCGGTCCTTTGGTGCCATCTTTTGAGTATCTACCTTATAACGATGAACAGGCTGTTTTGGACGTGAAGGAAAAAGACGTCGCGGCCATCATGCTGGAAGTGATCCAAGGAGAGGGTGGAGTGATTCCGGGAACAGCCTCTTTTTTGGAGGCGGTAGAAACTAAGTGCAGGGAGCTGGGTGCCTTACTGATCATCGATGAAGTCCAAACAGGGATCGGACGTACGGGAGCTCCGTTCGCTTATCAGCATTATCAACTGGAGCCCGATATCGTCACAACAGCTAAAGGATTGGGAAGCGGATTTCCTGTAGGGGCGATGATGGGCAAGCAAGAGCTGAGGTCCTCCTTTTCTCCTGGAACCCACGGTTCGACCTTTGGCGGGAACCCGTTAGCGATGGCGGCAGCCAAAGCAACCATTGAGACGATCTTTGATGAAGCGTTCTTGACGGAAGTTCAAAACAAAGCCGACTACTTTATCGATCAGTTGGAGAAACGACTCCCGGAAAGGGCAAAAGAGGTGAAAGGGGCCGGCTTGATGATCGGTATTCAATTTGATGTGGAAGTAAAGGGAATCATCGAGGAACTTCGGGAGAATGGGTTATTGACGCTGCCGGCAGGACCTCGGGTGATTCGTTTATTGCCGCCTTTGACTGTCACTTATGATGAACTGGATCAGGCCGTTTACATACTGGTCAGCACGCTGAAGAAGGATCATTCAGTTGGAGTCTCTTAATCTCTTTTTTTGGATATGAATGTATAAAAATACTTATATATAAATAAAAATACACGAAATGGAGGTAATCTTATGACAGGTTACTTATGTTTGGAGAACGGCCGTACCTTTACAGGTGAAATCACAATGGAAGAGGAAGATCCCGTACAGGGTGAGATTGTGTTTTTTACCGGCATGACAGGATATCAGGAAGTATTGACCGATCCTTCCTACAAAGATCAAATCGTTGTTTTCACGTATCCCCTCATCGGCCAATATGGCGTGAATGAAGATGATTTCGAGAGTGGCAGGCCCCAGGTGAAAGGGGTCGTCATGCTCCACTCCCCTGAATTGTTTTCCCATTATCATGCGACGTCTTCCCTCAAAGATTATCTTCAAAAGTGGGAGGTCCCCTTCATGACAGGGGTGGACACGAGACAGGTAGTGAAGGAGATCCGTAACGGCGGAAGTCAAAATGCATGCATTTCATATACAAAGGTACATCCAGGGGAAGAAAAGCATACCGGTCAGGTTGAGCGTGTTGCCCTCTCCCACATTCAAAAAATGGGCAGTGGGAATAAGCATATAGCCGTCATAGACTTTGGCGTGAAGAAGTCGATTGTTGCAAGCCTTGTAGACATGGGGTGTCGTGTTACGGTCATTCCTTATCATCAGCTTGATTTACTGGATAAGCGGACGGTTGATGGGGTGGTTCTGTCAAACGGACCTGGAGACCCGAAGGAACTGATGAGACTGTTACCAGAGTTGAAGGAAATCATCATGGAGCTTCCGACCCTCGGAATCTGTTTAGGGCATCAACTGATTGCCCTGGCCCTTGGAGGGGATACAGAACGTCTATTATTCGGTCACCGGGGAGCCAATCACCCAGTCATCGACGTGCTGACAGGGAAAGTATTCATTACTTCGCAAAACCATAATTACGTCGTAAGTGGGGACAGCTTGGCCGGGACCGGACTGGAGCCGCGGTTTACGAACGTTAATGACGGTTCCCTTGAAGGGCTTCAGCATATAAGCAAACCGATCCTATCCGTGCAATTCCATCCAGAAGCACGTCCGGGACCGGAAGATGCTTCGTGGATATTCCAACAATTCTATCAAACGATTACACAACCAGGGAGAGAGAAGTTGTATGCCTAAAGATACCAGTATTCAAAAAATCCTCATCATCGGGTCGGGACCCATCATCATCGGGCAGGCGGCTGAATTTGATTATTCAGGCACCCAGGGGTGTCTTGCCCTTAAGGATGAGGGATATGAAGTGATTCTCGTGAACCATAATCCGGCGACCATCATGACGGATACAGCCCACGCTGACAAAGTATATTGTGAGCCGTTAACCGTGAAGACTTTGACCTCGATCATCGAGATGGAACGCCCCCACGGATTGATTGCCAATCTTGGAGGGCAAACCGCACTGAATCTTGCAGTGGAGCTTGAGGAAGCAGGGGTTCTCGGAAAATATGGCGTGAAACTGCTTGGAACGTCAGTGGCTTCTATTCAAAAAGGGGAAGACAGAGAGAAATTCAGGAGCTTGATGGATACACTGGGGCATCCAACGGCAGAAAGTGCCATCGTACACGACCTCAAAGAGGCTCAACTATTTTCGAAGAAGGTGCCCTTCCCCCTCATTGTCCGCCCCGCTTATACATTGGGAGGGAGAGGTGGAGGGATCGCCTCAACCAGAGAAGAGTATGGTAAACTCGTTCAAACCGGATTGAAGGCGAGTCCGATTCATCAAATATTGGTGGAAAAAAGCATTGCCGGGTTCAAGGAGATCGAGTATGAAGTGATGAGAGATTCGAAAGGAAATTGTATATCTGTCTGCAATATGGAGAACTTCGATCCTGTGGGAGTCCATACAGGGGACTCCATCGTCGTTGCTCCGTCCCAAACCCTGACAGATCAGGAGTTTCACATGCTCCGTACGGCAGCGTTCAACATTGTCAGTGCATTGGAGGTCGTGGGGGGATGCAATATACAATTTGCTCTAGACCCTTACAGTAACCGGTTCTACGTCATTGAGGTGAATCCGAGGGTGAGCAGGTCGTCTGCCCTGGCATCGAAGGCAACCGGCTATCCCATTGCCAAGATAGCGGTGAAGCTTGCTGTCGGGTATACCTTGAATGAAATCATCAACCCTCTAACGAGAACCACTTTTGCAAGCTTTGAGCCGGCTCTTGATTACGTTGTCGTCAAGTTTCCCAGGTGGCCATTCGATAAATTCCCGGAAGCCAATCGGGTGCTCGGGACAAAGATGAAAGCAACGGGTGAAGTGATGGCGATCGAGCGTTCGCTGGAGGCGGCATTTCAGAAAGCCCTTCAGTCCCTGGACTTATCTGTTGCGAATATCGAAAGGGAACTCGCTGGCTTATCGTATGAAGAGCTGGAGCAAGGCATCAGGATCCCAACCGACCGCCGTTACTTTGAATTGCTGGAGCTGCTGAGAAGAGGCTGTTCCGTTTCTGTCCTTCATGAAAAGACGGGAATCGACAAGCTGTTCTTATCGGTCATGGGTCATGTGGTCTCCATGGAAAAGAAGATAAGGGGCTCCGAGCTCACTGCTGCTCTGCTGAAGGAAGCAAAGGCATTCCGGTTTGACAATGGGACAATTGCCGGTTTAACCGGAAAAACGGAAGCTGAAATTGAACGGATGATGGTGGAGCAAGGGGTATTCCCGTCTTTTAAAATGGTGGATACATGTGCAGGTGAATTTGAGGCCGTCACCAACTATGCCTACTCTACCTATTACGGAGACAATGAACTCCAACCATTAGAAGGAGAGAAAAAGGTGTTGATAGTGGGGGCAGGTCCAATCCGGATCGGTCAGGGAGTCGAATTTGATTACAGTGCGGTCAAGGCGATTCAGCGTTTAAAACGGCATGGGTACACGACCATCATGGTGAACAATAATCCTGAAACCGTGAGCACGGATTATGAAACTGCCGACCGCCTTTACTTTGAACCGATTACAGAAGAATCGATCCTTTCCATCATCCGGCATGAAAGCGTAGATGCAGTCATGGTTCAATTCGGCGGGCAAACCGCTTTGAACCTGGCGGATGTGCTAGAAACAAAAGGTGTCCAATTGCTCGGGATCTCCTCACGCATCATTGAACGTGTAGAAGATCGCGAACAATTTTATCAATTCCTCGATGAACTGACGATACCAAGAGTGAAAGGAGATATTTGTCATAGTAATGAAGAGGCTTTACAGGTAGCCCGTCATTTAACCTTTCCCCTTCTTTGCCGTCCATCCTATGTGATTGGAGGCAAAGGAATGGTGAAGGTCACGACGCCATCTGAGTTACAGGCGTTTATAAAGGAAGCGGATGAAGAGTATTTTCCCATTTTAATGGATGAATTTAAAGAGGGACAGGAAATCGAGGTGGACTTGGTAGGGGATGGCGAGGATGTATACGTACCTGGAGTGATGGAGCATATTGAACGGGCAGGCGTCCATTCAGGGGACAGTATGTCGATCTTCCCTTCTGAATCCCTGTCGGATGAAGTGAAGAGAATGGTAGAAGGGTACGCAGGGAAAATCGTGGACTCCCTTCAATACAAAGGGATCATGAACATACAATTTTTACTGCAGGATGAAGAAGTGTTCGTGCTGGAAGTAAACCCAAGAGCAAGCCGGACGGTTCCGGTGATCAGTAAGATTCTCGGCATTTCATTGATCGATATGGCTACAGACCTGATATGTGATGAAGGATTGAGGATGAATGCCTTCAGTCTCCCGACTGATTTAAACGTGGTAGGAGTCAAGTATCCTGTCTTTTCATCCCATGCCCTGCCGGAAATCGATCAAACACTCGGTGCCAATATGAAGGCAACGGGTGAAGGTTTATGTCTGGGTAATACGGTTGAAGAGGCCCTGTATAAAGTGTTTGAAGAACTGCATGATCGTGTGGTGGCCGGTGGGACCATCTATATAGACAGTGACGATCATGAATTAAGCCGATATCACACTGCACCAAGCACGTCTTTTAGGGACTGGATGGAAACTAGCCATGCCACAATATATTTCAGTCATGAAGAAACGGAAGAATGGAAGAAGAGAAGGATGGCTGCGTTAGAAGCAGGAGTGACAGTCTTAACAGAAGCTGACACTCTCCGTGCATTTATTCGGAGTATGAAAGCAGATAATGTCAAACCTGTTCCATTGACACAGTCAAAATCCATAAAGGGAGTGAGCCGAGTATGACAAGTTCAAATGTTGCAACTACAACGGCAGGGATTTCTTTCAAAGGAAGGGATCTCATCACATGGCTGGATTACACGACTGATGAAGTTCTTGAGCTGCTATCACTTGCACAGTATTTGAAGGAGAATCCTCATTCAAAGGTGTTGGAGGGAAAGATCCTGGGGATGATTTTTGAAAAGTCCTCCACGAGAACACGGGTCTCCTTTGAAGCAGGAATGCTTCAAATGGGTGGTCACGCCATTTATTTGAATGCCCGTGACATCCAGCTTGGACGTGGAGAATCGATTGCGGATACGGCACGAGTCCTATCCTCCTATGTGGATGGAATCATGATCCGCACATTCGAGACTGAGAAGGTTGCACAATTGGCCAAATACGCAAGCGTCCCCGTGATCAATGGCCTGTGTGATACGTTCCATCCCTGTCAGGCCCTTGCTGATGTTCTGACGATTCTGGAACTGAAGGGGACATTCAAGGGATTGAAGGTGGTTTATATTGGGGACGGGAATAATGTGGCCCACTCCTTTATGATTCTTAGTGCGAAGCTTGGTATGGACGTCGTTGTCTGTTGTCCAGAAGGCTATGACCCCGATAATGAGATTGTCGGCAAGACAGAGGAGCTTACGGGAATGAACGGCGGTAGCTTTACTCTTACTCATGATCCGGTTAAAGCAGTAAAAGGTGCCGACATTGTATATACCGATGTGTGGGCCAGCATGGGGCAGGAGGAAGAGGCTCTTAAACGTCTTGAAGAATTTAAATCTTACCAGGTGAATGAACATTTACTTCAGCATGCGGCCCCAAATGTGAAATTCCTCCACTGTCTCCCGGCACACAGGGAAGAAGAAGTGACAGCGGCTGTCATTGACGGTCCTTCATCAGCGGTATTTCAACAAGCGGAGAATCGCTTGCATGTTCAGAAGGCCATTCTTCAATCCCTATTCGTTTAGGGCTAAAAGGTCCGCTTCCCCATGGAAGTGGACCTTTTGGTTGCCTTAAGGCATTTCCATAGGAGAAAATAGGATTGAACCAAATGAACACATGTATTCATATAGTGTAGGAGAAACTGAAATTAGACCGTCTTGGAGGTGCTTTTGGTTGTGAGTAAACCGACGATTGATGATTATCTGGATAATGGAATATACGGACAGAAGCAAACGAAGCCCGATGAAAGAAGGAAATTCCTCGGAAGCTTGCGGGAACGGATCGTCATTGCCCTTACTCAAAGCCAGGTAAGGGAAAAGGGAGTTTATAAAGAAGTCCAGGAGAACCTGAAGAAGAATCCAAATGCGAAGCTTCTATTAAACGGCAATATGAGCTATTCCTACTTATCTAAATACATCAAGCTCGCCGATACGTATCACGTTTCATTTTCGATGGTGACCAATAAGGAAACTGAAACAGACATCGGTCTTGTCCTGGCATATGATCATGCCATTGATAAAGAGGACATTTATGTGAAGAAAAAAAGTGAAAAAGCATCGGAAACGCAAACAAAACAAAAGGCAAAGAAAAGCCTATTCTCATCGATTAAAAATAAGCTTTTCTAAATGTTGATCAATTGGGCGGATGATGTGCCATGAAGGGATGCTTCTCTTAATGAAGATCATCTTCAATCCGGGAACGGGTTTGTTAAGCCGGTGAAAACCCTGGATCCATTCAGGAAATCTCATCTTTGCCGCCGGTCCCGGCTGCCGTCATGATGTATATTCTTTTTTAAGTGGTGTGAGAGGGAGGTATCTGTCAGGATCCAGTGTATCCCCTTCTGCTACAATAGCTGTCATGCCTTGATCAGAGCCCGATTCATGCATTTCCCCCTTTTCCCAAAAGATGGCCATGCCCGGTTCGACTAAGATCTTCTCTTCTCCTTCGACTCTCACCCAACCCCGTCCCGACGTAACCATCAAAAGCTGATCGCACATGGCGGGATGCATTCCGAGTACACTGTTGGCTTCTAAATAAAAATATCCGATTTGAAAAGGATCATCAGGCTTTAACAAAGGGTGTATGATGACACCTCTGCTATTGAATTGATGAACGGATTTTCCGGTAGTTTGATTGAATGTGTAAATGTTCATGAAATCACCTCTGCTGATTAGATTCGGTTATGAGGTGGGAATATCCTTTTATTGGAGTTAGGCTTTCTTCTATTTTTTTATTTAAAATACGCATTGAAGGGAAAAGTGACGCAATAAAACTCAAAACCGACACAATCACTTCCGTACCATGCAAAAGTTTTCTCCATTCCATAACCAAGGCAGCCTCTCCCGCTCCATTCATCTATGCAGAAGTTCATGAGAACCCTGATTCTGAACGTTACACCACTTTCTCTTTCACCTGACATTAGGACCTGCAACCGGGTCAGGCCCAATCAACCCCGATGTCCCTCATCCTGTTCATTGTAGGTACGTCCCTTACAAAATCACACCCCCTCCCTTCATTCGTGATAGAATGGTTGCAGGAATGGAGAAAAATTCGCCATGATCCGACAATCGTTATCTCTTATCATAGTTGCTTTAATGAAGCGAATTTTGGTATTATCAATAGTATTGTGAGTGTTCGAACATATACGGAGGTGAAGAAGATGTCTAGAATTTCTGAAGAGCAAGTAAAGCATGTTTCCCATCTTGCAAGACTGGCCATCACTGAGGACGAAGCGAAAAAGTTTACAACCCAATTAGATGCGATTATAGGGTTCGCCGAGCAGCTGAATGAATTGGATACTTCAAATGTGGAAGCGACGAGCCATGTGTTGGATATGAAGAACGTTATGCGTGAAGACAAGCCTGTTGAAGGACTGCCACGTGAAGAAGTATTAAAGAACGCACCAGACAAACAAGATGGACAAGTTCGCGTTCCATCGATCTTGGACTAAGGAGGGGACCTCATGTCATTATTTGACCATAAATTATCAGAGCTTCATGAGCTTTTACATAAGAAGGAAGTATCTGTTACAGATTTAGTAGACGAGTCATACAAACGTATTGATGCCGTTGAAGATAAAGTAAAGGCATTCTTAACGCTGGATGAAGAAAATGCCCGCAATAAAGCGAAAGAAATGGATGCAAAGCTTGGGACGGATGAATCGAAAGGTCTTCTTTTCGGTATGCCGATCGGGATCAAAGATAACATCGTCACAAAAGGGCTCCGCACGACATGTGCAAGTAAAATCCTTGAAAACTTCAATCCTATCTATGATGCGACGGTCATCAATAAATTACATAGTGCCGATACGATTACAATCGGTAAATTGAATATGGATGAGTTTGCGATGGGTTCATCCACAGAGAACTCCGGTTTCCAAAAGACGAGCAATCCATGGAATCTTGAGACGGTTCCCGGTGGTTCTTCAGGCGGTTCTGCCGCTTCTGTTGCCGCTGGAGAGGTTCCTTTCTCACTTGGCTCGGATACAGGTGGATCGATTCGTCAGCCGGCGGCATTCACGGGTACGGTCGGATTAAAGCCGACGTACGGACGTGTTTCCCGTTTCGGTCTTGTGGCATTTGCTTCTTCACTGGATCAAATCGGACCGATCACCCGTAATGTTGAAGACAATGCCTACCTGCTGCAAGCAATCGCCGGACTTGATCCGAACGATTCCACATCTGCAAACGTAGAGGTTCCGAATTACGCAGAGGCCCTGACTGGTGATGTGAAAGGCCTGAAAATTGCTGTGCCGAAAGAATACTTGGGTGAAGGTGTCGGGGAAGAAGCCCGTCAAGCCGTACTTGCTTCACTGAAAGTATTGGAAGGGATGGGAGCGACATGGGAAGAAGTGTCTCTTCCACATTCTAAATATGGCGTATCGACGTATTATTTACTTGCGTCTTCTGAAGCTTCTGCTAACCTTGCCCGCTTTGACGGTGTCCGCTACGGTTACCGCTCTCCGAACGCAGAGAACCTTCTTGATCTTTACAAGAAGACCCGTGCAGAAGGATTCGGTGACGAGGTGAAGCGTCGTATTATGCTTGGAACGTTTGCCTTAAGCTCTGGTTACTACGATGCCTATTACAAAAAAGCCCAGCAGGCACGTACACTGATCAAGAAAGACTTTGAGGATGTATTTGCGAAATATGACGTCATCATTGGACCGACAACACCGACTCCGGCATTTAAGATCGGTGAAAAAATCGATGATCCACTGACGATGTATGCAAACGATATTTTAACTATTCCAGTAAACCTGGCAGGTGTACCGGGAATCTCTGTACCTTGTGGATTCTCTTCTACAGGACTGCCACTGGGACTTCAAATCATCGGAAAGCACTTTGACGAAAGCACGATCTATCGCGTAGCCCATGCATTCGAGCAGGCTACAGATTTCCATACAAAAAGACCACAACTGTAAGGGGTGAAATCAATGAACTTTGAACCAGTAATCGGACTAGAGGTCCACGTAGAATTAAAAACGGACAGTAAGATGTTCTCTCCTGCACCGAACCATTTTGGAGCAGAGCCGAACACGAATACGAATGTGATCGACCTTGGATATCCCGGCGTCCTTCCTGTGGTAAACAAGCGTGCCATTGAATTCGGTATGAAAGCGGCAATCGCGCTGAATTGTGAAATCGCTACGGATACAAAGTTTGACCGTAAAAACTATTTCTATCCTGATAATCCAAAAGCGTACCAAATCTCTCAATTTGATAAGCCGATCGGTGAGAACGGCTGGATTGAAATTGAAGTGAACGGTGAGAAGAAACGCATCGGAATCACACGTCTTCACCTGGAAGAGGATGCTGGGAAACTGACTCACTCCGGTGACGGTTATTCCCTTGTGGACTACAACCGTCAAGGAACTCCATTGATTGAAATCGTATCTGAGCCTGATATCCGTACACCCGAAGAAGCGTATGCGTATCTTGAAAAATTGAAATCCATCATTCAATATACAGGGGTTTCCGATTGTAAGATGGAAGAAGGGTCACTTCGTTGTGACGCCAATATTTCCCTGCGCCCGATCGGTCAGGAGAAGTTTGGAACGAAAGCCGAGCTTAAGAATCTGAACTCCTTTAACTTTGTTAAAAAAGGATTGGAGTATGAGATCGTACGTCAGGAGAAGGTACTTTTATCCGGAGGATTGATTCAGCAGGAAACGCTCCGTTTCGATGAATCCACCGGTAAAACGATCCTCATGCGTGTAAAAGAAGGATCCGATGACTACCGTTACTTCCCTGAACCGGATTTATTACACCTTCACATTGATCAAGAGTGGATGGACCGCATCCGTGCCGAGATCCCTGAGCTTCCCGATGAGCGTAAAAAGCGCTATGTAGAAGAGCTGGGACTGCCTGCTTATGATGCCATGGTTCTGACATTGACGAAAGAAATGTCTGATTTCTTCCAGGATACCGTTGAGGCAGGAGCCGATGCGAAACTGGCGTCCAACTGGCTGATGGGAGAGGTATCTGCCTACTTGAACGCACAGCAAAAAGAACTTGAAGATGTCAAGCTGACCCCTCAGGGACTGGCAGGCATGATCGAGCTCATCGAAAAAGGGACGATTTCTTCTAAGATTGCGAAGAAAGTATTTAAAGAGTTGGTAGAGAACGGGGGAGACCCTGAACAAATCGTGAAAGATAAAGGTCTTGTTCAAATCTCAGACGAAGGTGCCTTACTTAAGATTGTGACAGAAACTCTGGATGCGAATCCGCAATCCATCGAAGACTTCAAGAACGGGAAAGACCGTGCCATCGGCTTCCTGGTCGGTCAAATCATGAAAGCAACAAAAGGCCAGGCGAACCCGCCACTTGTAAACAAATTACTGCTCGAAGAAATTCAAAAACGCTAAAAACGCTGAAAACAGCCCCCGGAAACGACTTGTTTCCAGGGGCTGTTTTTTATGGCGAGAGGGACGGACCTTGAATTCATTCAAGGTCCGTCCCTTATTTCGGTTCGAATTTTCCTCGATTGTTTGGTTTTTGGGTGTTTTATGTAGGTATTTAAACCTAATGTTGAAAATGGAGAAATGTAGGTACTTAGACTGATTCGTCAGGAGTGGGGCATGTACTATATTTTCTATAGTGTTTATAATAGTTGGAAAATTCTTATAAAGAGGTGTTGTAATTGAAGAAAAAAGTCGTTGCATTAGGTTTAACTGCAGGATTGATGGTGAGCCCTGTTTTTTCTCCGGAAGCATTGGGTTCTCCAAACATAAGTGAAAAGGTGAATTTCAGTGAGAAGACGGGTACGCCGCAGTTTATATCCGGGAAATTAACGAAGGCATCTACTAAATCACCGGAAACCATCGTGTTTGATTATTTAATGGAAAAACAAATAGCTTTTAAATTTAAAGGAAACGCAAAGCTTTCCTTCCAAGTAAAAGAGAAGAAAAAGGATGAATTAGGGTTTACATATCTCCGCATACAGCAGGTGTATAAAGGAACGCCAGTGTACGGAGCGGTTCTTACGGCACACGTGAATAAAGACGGAGTCCTGACTGCGTTGTCCGGAGCCCCTTTTGCCAATCTGGACAAGAAGCAAAACCTGAAAAAGACGAAAAACGTCTCTAAAAACGACGCTGTTTCATTAGGGGAAAAAGCCTTAGTGTCAGAGGTGGGCAGTCAGCCTGACTATGAATATAAACCGAAATCAGAATCTGTGATCTATATGAAGGATGGGGAAGCCCATTATGCGTATCTCGTAAACTATAATTTCCTTGCTCCTGAGCCGGGGAACTGGAATTATTTCGTAGATGCAGTCACAGGTGAAATCCTTTGGAAGGTAAATGAAATCCATGAAGCGAAGGGTGGAGCCGGAAAGCCGGGTGGAGGAACTACAACAGGAGGGACGGATACTGTCGGTTCCGGTAAGGGAGTTCTCGGAGATACGAAATCCTTGAATACGTATCTATCTTCATCCACTTATTATCTTCAGGATCGGACGAGAGGGGGAGGCGTTTTCACATATGATGCATCGAACCGTACACGTCTTCCGGGATCACTGTGGGCAGATGGTGACAATCTGTTTAACGCAAGCTACGACGGAGCTGCAGTTGATGCTCATTATTATGCAGGACAGACATACGATTATTACCTGAACACACATAACCGCAATAGTTATGATGGCAATGGAGCAGCGTTGAAATCGACTGTCCATTACGGAAGGAACTACAATAATGCCTTCTGGAATGGTCAACAGATGGTATATGGTGATGGAGATGGTACAACATTCATCCCGTTATCCGGTGCATTGGATGTCATCGCCCACGAACTTACACATGCTGTGACGGATACGACTGCTGATCTTATCTATCAAAATGAGTCAGGGGCCATCAATGAATCCATGTCCGATATTTTTGGAACATTGGTAGAGTTTGATGCCAATAATAATCCGGATTGGGAGATCGGGGAAGACATTTATACACCAAATAAGAGTGGGGACGCACTGCGCTCCATGTCTGATCCGGCTAAATACGGTGATCCCGATCACTATTCTGTAAGATACACAGGGACGCAGGATAATGGTGGGGTTCATATCAATAGTGGAATCGGAAATAAAGCAGCCTATCTTCTAAGTCAGGGAGGTACGCACTACGGTGTGAATGTGACAGGAATCGGAACGGCTAAAACCGGGGCGATCTATTACCGTGCGCTAACTCAATACTTGACGCCATCTTCAAACTTCAGCCAGCTTCGTTCCGCTGCGGTTCAAGCGGCTACGGACCTTTACGGTGCAGGAAGTGCCGAAGTGGCAAGTGTAAACGCAGCATATAATGCAGTAGGTGTAAACTAAAAAAGGAAAAAGAAGAAGGGCTGCCAAAGCTCTTCTTTTCTTTGTGTGCCCGGCATGTGCACACGCTTTAGGGTTCAAGTCCCGAACGGTGAAGGTCGTTGTAGCCGTTAGCTGAAGGCAAGGGTGTCCAGGGTGACCTGGAATCTGAAGGAAGCTGTAAGCAAATT
>NZ_JAAXCV010000007.1 GCF_012911895.1 Bacillus sp. RO3 | reverse complement strand
AGTAATATTAAGAGTAATCATGATCTTTTGTAACATTCATATCGTCGCGGGGTGGAGCAGTTCGGTAGCTCGTCGGGCTCATAACCCGAAGGTCGCAGGTTCAAATCCTGTCCCCGCAATACCATTTTTGACTTCGCATGGATAGTTATTCTCGCTATCGCGAAAAAAACTCTGGTCCGGTAGTTCAGTTGGTTAGAATGCCTGCCTGTCACGCAGGAGGTCGCGGGTTCGAGTCCCGTCCGGACCGCCAGATTTGTTTATTCAAACGAAACGTTGTTTCGTTTTTTTTATTGTCTAATTACCATTGCCTTTACTCGGATGCACGAAAAAGGGTAAACTACATATATACATTCTCCCTTAGGGTAATAAATGATCCTAAGGGTTTTTTATACTTCATTTACAATTGAGGAGATTAACATGAATCAGTACGAGTTCATAACCACTACTCCAGAGGAGACAGGTGAATTTGCAGAGAAGCTTGCAACATACCTTCAACCTGGCGATGTGTTAACATTAGAAGGTGATCTTGGGGCGGGAAAGACGACGTTTACGAAAGGATTGGCCAAAGGACTTGGTATTTCTAAAACAGTAAACAGCCCTACCTTTACCATTATAAAAGAATATCGGGGACGATTGCCTCTTTATCATATGGATGTTTATCGATTGGATGATTCCTTCGAAGATTTGGGGTTCGATGAATACTTTGAAGGGGAAGGTGTGACCGTCGTAGAGTGGGCTCACTTGATTCAGGATCAGCTTCCGAACGAATTATTAGGTTTGTCGATTTTCAGGGAAGGTGCTTCAACAAGAAGAATTGTGTTGAAGCCGTCTGGTGAACGATATAGAGAGTTGTGCAAGGAGGTTGTGTTATGACGATATTATCCATTGATACATCAAATTATCCTTTGGGTGTTGCCCTGATTGATGAGAATAAGGTGATCGGTGAGCATATCACATACATCAAAAAGAATCATTCTGTAAGGGCCATGCCGGCCGTAGAGCAGTTACTGAAGGATTGTGGGATGGAAGCGAAGGACTTAACGAAGATTGTCGTGGCGAATGGACCTGGATCATATACAGGTGTCCGCATTGGAGTGACGTTGGCCAAGACGTTGGCATGGTCGTTGAATATTCCTCTCATTCCGGTATCCAGTCTTGCAACCCTTGCTTCATCTGGACGATATTTTACAGGTTATATCGTTCCTTTGTTTGATGCGAGAAGAGGTCAGGTGTATACAGGACTATATGAATTCCATGATGATCAATTGACCTGTGTCGAGGAAGATCGCAATATCATGCTCGATCAATGGGTCACGAAATTAAAAGAGTTAGATAAAGATCTATTATTTGTAGGTAATGATGTAACCATTCACGAAAGCACGATTAAAGAAATACTTGGGGATCAAGCCAGGATTGCTCCTTTTGTTAGTCACAATCCGCGTCCTTCTGAACTGGCATTCCTGGGGGTAGCTTTACCTGAGACATCTGCCCATGAGGTGCTCCCTAACTATATTCGATTAGCCGAAGCGGAAGTAAAGTGGTTGGAAGCACAAAAAAATTCTTAATATAGAGGATCGTTAGATAATGGACATTCGATTTATGACGGTTGATGATTTAGATGCGGTAATGGATATTGAAACTAAATCTTTTAGCATTCCTTGGAGCCGTGACGCTTTCTTGAATGAAATAGAGCATAATCACCTCTCTGCTTATCTGGTTGCGGAAGAGGGAGACTGTATAGCAGGCTATTGTGGTGTGTGGCTCGTAGTGGATGAGGCTCATATCACCAATGTAGCCGTTCTTCCCGAATATAGAGGGCACGGGCTCGGAGAACGTCTTATGCGTAAGATCATGGGCATTGCAGTTGAGTTTGGTGCCAGGGTCATGACTCTGGAAGTCAGAGTATCCAATACGCCTGCCAAGCATTTATATAGGAAGCTTGGATTTCAAGATGGTGGAATTCGGAAACGGTATTATTCCGATAATCAAGAAGATGCTTTAGTAATGTGGGTGAATTTATGAAAAAAGATACGTTTGTATTGGGAATTGAGACGAGCTGTGATGAAACAGCTGTGGCTATAATTAAAAATGGTACGGAGATCGTAACAAATATTGTTTCTTCTCAAATTGAGAGTCATAAGCGATTTGGCGGGGTCGTACCTGAAATCGCATCCCGGCATCATGTGGAGCAGGTTACCTTTGTATTGGAGGAAGCCCTTCAACAAGCAGGCATGACCATGGATGAAATCGATTGTGTTGCCGTCACGGAAGGTCCAGGTTTAGTTGGTGCTCTTCTTATCGGGGTTAACGCAGCCAAAGCACTGGCTTTCGCTCATAACAAGCCTTTAGTGGGTGTCCATCACATAGCAGGACATATCTATGCCAATCGGTTAGTGAAAGAGATGAAATTTCCCCTCCTTTCATTGGTTGTTTCAGGGGGGCATACAGAGCTTGTATTCATGGAAGAACACGGTTCGTTTAAAGTGATAGGCGAAACCCGGGACGATGCTGCAGGGGAGGCATATGATAAAGTAGCGAGAACGTTGGGCCTACCTTATCCGGGTGGCCCACATATAGACCGGCTCGCTCAGGAAGGGGAAGCTGCCATTGATTTACCGAGGGCGTGGCTGGAAGACGATTCGTACGATTTCAGCTTTAGCGGGTTGAAATCAGCCGTGATTAACACCCTTCATAATGCGAAGCAGAAAGGAGTTGCCATCCCTCCAGAGGATCTGGCAGCAAGCTTTCAGGCTAGCGTGATTGATGTATTGGTCACAAAGACGGTTAAAGCAGTAAAGGAATATAAAGTCGAGCAGGTATTACTGGCCGGCGGGGTTGCAGCCAATAAAGGGCTGCGCAGTGCCCTTCAGGAAGCATTTGAAGGTTTGGAAGCAGAATTGATCATTCCTCCCTTGTCTCTCTGTACAGATAATGCGGCCATGATTGCAGCGGCAGGCACTGTGCTGTTTGAACAAGGAAAAAGAGGCGGAATGGATATGAATGCAAATCCAGGACTTGATATTGAGAACTTCTAATTGTGAAAGCTTAGACGTGAACAGCGTTTAAGCTTTTTCTTATTTAATTTTCAACGAGGCTGTTGATAAAAGAGAGCGGAATGTGAATATCTTCATTGAGAGAAAGAGTGAATAAACGGCTCATGTGAATATCATGTGAGTAACGAGCAATACTTGGTGCCGATACTTATAATAGTAGAACGAACATATGTTTTATCAACAGTTTGTGGATAAATTGTGAGTAACTTTGTATAAGTTGTGTACTTTGTGTGAAAAAACCTATGAACCAACTCCCCATTATTTGGAATGTCTTGTGGATAACATAACTTTTTGTTGTGGATAATGTGGAAAAGTAATGTGAATAAGGAAATTGGGGGATTTCCGTTGTGGATAATGATGTGGAATAAAAAAAGGGTGAAGAATAAGTGTAGTGGCCACTTATCCCCACCCCTGTGGATTATTGTTCTCCTTGAAGAAGTTCTTCAAGCTCGGTCCATTCCTCCAGCAGTGAATCAAGTTCTTCCTTTTCTTTGATAAGAGATTCGTTGATGTCATGGACTTTTTCATGATCTTGAAAGATATCCGGATCGCAGAGCAGTTCTTCCTTCTCTTGAACGCTTTCTTCAAGGGCTTCCATCTGCTTCTCGATTTCTTCAACCCTTCGTTTCCTTTGCCGTTCAAGCTTTTTCGCTTCCTTATCAATCTTATGAGACTGCTTTTGGGTGGTTTCTTGTGAAACAGCTTGTCCTTGCTCCAGTCTTTCGAGTGCTGCCAGCTCTTCCAGCTGCGATAATTTCTCTACATAGTAGTCATAATCTCCAAGGTACTCAGTTGATCCCTTCCTTGAGAGTTCCACAACCTTGGTAGCGATGCGATTGATGAAATACCGGTCATGGGATACAAAGAGGATGGTCCCCGGATAGTCAATCAAGGCATTCTCCAATACTTCCTTGCTGTCTAAATCGAGATGGTTCGTGGGCTCGTCCAGGATAAGGACATTTCCCTTTTCCATCATTAGTTTGGAGAGTGCAAGCCTTGCTTTCTCTCCGCCACTGAGGGTGGAAACGGGCTTAAGGACATCTTCTCCTGAGAATAAGAAGTTTCCAAGTACGGTCCTGATTTCTTTTTCCATTTTCATCGGGTATCCGTCCCACAGTTCATTTAGGACCGATTTATTGGAAGAGAGGTCAGCTTGTTCTTGATCATAATAACTAATGGAAACATTGGATCCAAATTTATACGTGCCGTCTAGAGGGAGAAGCTTATTCACAAGCGTCTTCAACAGGGTGGACTTACCGATACCGTTGGGTCCCACCAGGGCAATGCTGTCCCCTTTTTTAACCGTAAAGTCGATATGGGAAGAAATCTGTTCATCTCTACCATAACCGATGGCAAGGTCTTGTACGTGAAGGACATCATTGCCGCTGGGACGGTCAATTTGGAAAGTGAAGGTAGCCGATTTCTCATCTCCAAGGGGTTTATCCATCATATCCATTCGTTCTAATTTCTTTCTTCGGCTCTGTGCCATCTTCGTTGTGGAGGCACGGGCGATATTTCGTTGGATGAAATCTTCAAGCTTGGCAACCTCTTGCTGCTGGCGCTCGAACATTTTTAAATCCTTCTCGTAATCTTCCGCTTTCTGTTCAAGGTATTTACTGTAGTTCCCCAGGTATTTCTTACTCCGGTTCCGGGAGATTTCATACACTTGATTGACGACACTATCCAGGAAATAGCGATCATGTGAAACGATGAGGACAGCCCCTTCATAACTTTGAAGGTACGTTTCCAGCCACGACAGCGTTTCGATATCCAGATGGTTGGTGGGCTCATCAAGAATCAGGATGTCAGGCTTGGTTAACAGGAGCTTACCAAGGGCCAAGCGTGTCTTTTGGCCGCCACTCAATGTAGAAATCTTCGTTTCGTAATCGAAATCGGCAAAATTCAATCCGTGCAGAACGGATCGGATATCCGCTTCATATTGGTAGCCTCCGGAATCTTTGAATCGAACTTGAAGCTCATCATATTCTTTTAATACGCGTTGATAAATCTCTTCTTGTTCATACACAGAAGGATCGGCCATATCTTTCTCCAGTTTTCTTAATTGCATTTCCTGGGTTTGCAATTCTTTGAAAACAGTTAACATTTCTGACCAAATCGAAAGCTCAGATTCCAATCCCGTGTTTTGAGCAAGGTATCCAATGGAAACCCCTTTCGGCTTCGTAATATCGCCGGAATCATAGGAGAGCTGACCTGCGATTATTTTTAGAAGAGTCGATTTCCCTGCTCCGTTGCGGCCAACGAGGGCGACACGATCTCTTGTCTGTATTTCAAGCTTGATATTTGATAGGATATTATCTGCACCAAAGTTTTTCGTTAATTGATTCACCTGTAGTAGAATCATGACGTTTCACCTCTATTTCATAGTGTTAGTGTACCGTATTTAGGAGGGGAACGGCAATCAATCGGGTGGAAGAATGACTACTAATCTTCACACACTTAGGATAAAATATAGTGTATGATGTGTAGGAAAGATATAAATACTGAACACTTCTTATTTTGGAAGCGGTATCAGAGGTTTTTGATTAGATGTGGGGGAATGCAATATGAATCAGGATACAACGAAAATTCCACAGGCAACGGCAAAGCGCCTTCCGCTATATTATCGGTTTATAAAAAATCTGTACTCATCGGGTAAGCAGAGAGTTTCATCGAAAGAACTGAGTGAAGCGGTGAAGGTTGATTCTGCAACGATTCGCAGAGATTTTTCTTATTTTGGGGCACTGGGTAAAAAGGGATACGGATACAATGTCAACTATCTTCTTTCTTTTTTCCGGAAAACCTTGGATCAGGATGCCATCACGAAGGTGGTGCTGATCGGGGTAGGGAATCTGGGCACAGCGTTTCTTCATTATAATTTCATCAAAAATAATAATACGAAGATCGAAATGGCCTTTGAAGTAGATGAACAAAAGGTTGGTTCACAAATAAGCGATGTTCCCGTCTTTCACCTGGATGATTTAGAAGAGAAGCTTGAAGGGCATGATATTGAAGTAGCGATTCTTACTGTTCCGGCTTCTTCTGCTCAGAACATCACAGATCGCCTGGTCTCCTCCAATATTAAGGGAATCCTTAATTTCACACCTGCCAGATTGACGGTACCGGATCATATCAGGGTCCATCATATCGACCTGGCTGTAGAACTTCAGTCTTTGGTTTACTTCTTGAAGCACTATTCAGAGGAAGACACGGAAATGTCACAAGATGGAATCATAACTGAATAGAAAGTCTTTCATATTTACGTTATGATAGAATGGTAAAAGAGGAGGTGTCTCATTATGTTGGGTGCAGGTAGTATTGTACTGATAACGGTTGTTGCTCTACTGATCTTTGGACCGAAGAAATTGCCGGAGTTAGGAAAAGCGGCCGGGAATACTTTACGTGAATTCAAGAATGCAACAAAGGGCTTAGCAGATGATGAGGACGATAATAGTAAAAAAGCTAAGTAGGGTAGGATGAACGCCATGAGTCAAAGTCAAAGAGACATGACAGTCTATGAACATATAGGGGAATTGCAGAAACGACTCATGTTTGTAGTCGTTTTCTTCTTGTTAGCGGTCATCGCGAGTTTTTTCCTTGCGGAGCCGCTGATTCGATACTTGCAGCATGCGGATGAAGCGAAAGAATTAACGATGAATGCCTTTCGGATTACAGATCCTCTCAAAATCTATATGGAAATGATCATGTTTATTGCGATCATCATGACATCGCCCATTATTCTTTTTCAAGTATGGTCGTTCGTAAGTCCAGGCTTATATGAGAAAGAGAGAAAGGTAACGCTGAGTTATATACCGATTTCTGTCCTTCTTTTTCTGGGTGGATTGTCATTTTCATATTTTATTTTGTTTCCATACGTCGTGAAATTCATGATGGGGTTATCAACCAATCTGAATATCCAACAAGTGATCGGAATCAACGAGTACTTTCATTTTCTGTTTCAAATAACCATACCATTTGGATTTTTGTTTCAACTTCCGGTCATTATGCTGTTTTTGACCCGTTTGGGGATCGTGACGCCGATGCTCCTGGCGCAAATGAGAAAAGTGGCGTATTTCGTATTGCTGGTCATCGCCGCCTTCATCACACCGCCGGACATCGTTTCCCATCTAATGGTGACCGTTCCGTTACTGCTTCTTTATGAAATCAGTATCTGGATATCCAAAATGGGATATAAAAAGGTATTAGAAGCAGAACAAATGCTTGAAATGGAACAGTTCGAAGATAAAAATAAGGATTGATCAAAAGATCAATCCTTATTTTTTATTCTCTATTTTCTTTTTGATTTTGAAATGCAGCATCACCATGCGCAGCCCTGAACCGAAGTCAAGAGTTGCCAGAAAGACGAGCATATACGTGAAAAATCCCCAACCATCATCTTGTACATTTTGCACAGCAAAGTATGTGAAGAGCACACCGAGAAGGAGATAGATCACGCCTGAGAAAAGCGGTGATCTCCTCATAGAAATAATCCTCCAATAAATCCTTGTATTTGTTCAGCTTCATTGATCATCTTTTCAATTTCATCCTTATAAATAGATTGCATTAGAACGACCGTTGTATTCATGGCCACGTGGGCAAATATTGGTACCAGGATGCGCTTCGTCTTGACGTATAAAAACGCAAACGTAAAGCCCATTGCCGAGTAAAGGATCACATGCTCAGGCTCAAAGTGTGCGAGGGCAAAGATGACCGAACTTATTAAGCCGGCGAAGAAGAAGTTCATCTTCTCATACAGGACCCCGAAGATGATCTTTCTGAATACAATCTCTTCAAGGATAGGGCCAATGATGGCCGCGACCATCATGGAAAGGGGCACCTTCTCAATAATACCAATGATCATCTGTGTGTTTTCAGATCCCATTTCGATCCCAAGGGCATACTCGACTTGGATGGCGACTGATTGTGCAATGAACGCCATGAAGATTCCGACTACGGCCCATACGGTGGAGCTCCCCGCATTCATGGGGGTGCTTCGTTCAAGTCCGGTGCTTGTTTCACTCTTCCTGAGAATCCCCCAGACAACGAGCAGAGTCAGCGTAAAGCTGATTACCAACCAATATCCCAGCACAACATTTCTGACTGTACCTTCAGGTTGCCCAAGAACATCGACACCAATCTTGAATAAGAGCGGTATCCCCACGATACTTGAAAGCTGCATGACAATATAGGCCATTAAGATATATCCGAAATGTTTTTTCAACGTTTGATCTCCTTTAACACCTGTTGGATAAGGACGAAATAGGATTCGTCCTGAACTTACTCTTGTACAATTCTACTAAGAAAAAGGGAAGTGTTCAAATCTAAGGAATCACATGGCTTTATCGTGAAGTGGCTGCTGCGTTAAATAAACGGAAACCAGCCAAGGAATCCATCCCCGCCGCCTGAATGGTAGCAGGGTGACCTTGAACGGAAATCAGCTTCCCGTTTATCGTATAAATTCAAGAAACGGCGCATAGGATAGGACAGTGTGAAAAAAAGAGAAAAATGACGAAAAAAAATTTAAGCAGGACTCTTGCAAAATGAAAACGAATTAATTAATATAATAGTTGTGTTAGCACTCACTGTGAGCGAGTGCTAATAAATATCATTTACATAATTTCAAGGAGGTTGTTTCACTTGTTAAAACCACTAGGTGATCGCGTCGTTATCGAGCTAGTTGAGTCTGAAGAAAAAACAGCAAGCGGTATTGTGCTACCGGATTCCGCAAAGGAAAAGCCACAAGAAGGTAAAGTGTTGGCTGTAGGTACTGGTCGCATTCTTGACAACGGTGAGCGCGTTGCTCTTGAGGTAGCTGTCGGCGATCGGATCATTTTCTCTAAATACGCTGGTACAGAAGTGAAATACCAAGGCACAGAATACCTGATCCTACGTGACAGCGACATTCTGGCTGTAGTTGGCGAATAATTTAAACTTCGTATATAAACATTACTTACTTTAAATAAGAGGAGGACTTTATCAATGGCTAAAGATATTAAATTCAGCGAAGAAGCACGCCGTTCCATGCTTCGCGGTGTCGATCAATTAGCAAACGCAGTAAAAGTAACTCTTGGACCAAAAGGACGTAACGTGGTGCTTGAGAAGAAATTCGGTTCACCACTTATCACAAATGACGGTGTGACAATCGCAAAAGAAATCGAACTAGAAGATGCATTCGAAAACATGGGTGCGAAACTGGTTGCTGAAGTAGCAAGCAAAACAAACGAAATCGCCGGTGACGGTACTACGACTGCAACGGTCCTTGCCCAAGCGATGATCCGTGAAGGTCTTAAAAACGTAACAGCTGGTGCGAACCCTGTCGGCGTCCGTAAAGGAATCGAAAAAGCGGTTCAAGCTGCAATCGAAGAATTAAAAGTGATCTCTAAGCCAATCGAAGGCAAAGATTCCATCGCTCAAGTTGCTTCAATCTCAGCTGCTGACGAAGAAGTCGGTCAACTGATTGCAGAAGCAATGGAACGTGTTGGAAACGACGGTGTTATCACGATCGAAGAATCCAAAGGGTTCACTACAGAGCTTGACGTAGTGGAAGGAATGCAGTTCGACCGTGGATATGCCTCTCCATACATGGTGACTGATTCTGATAAAATGGAAGCTGTTCTTGAGAATCCATACATCTTAATCACTGACAAGAAAATCGGCAATATCCAGGAAGTACTTCCTGTTCTTGAGCAAGTTGTACAACAAGGTAAGCCATTACTAATGGTAGCGGAAGATGTTGAAGGTGAAGCACTAGCAACACTTGTTGTGAACAAACTTCGCGGAACATTCAACGCTGTAGCGGTTAAAGCTCCTGGCTTCGGTGACCGCCGTAAAGCGATGCTAGAAGACTTAGCGGTTCTTACTGGTGGAGAAGTGATCACAGAAGATCTAGGCCTGGACCTTAAATCTGCGAACATCACTCAACTTGGCCGCGCTGCGAAAGTAGTCGTAACGAAAGAGAACACGACTGTCGTAGAAGGCTCTGGAGATCCAGAAAAAATCGCAGCCCGCGTAAACCAAATCCGTGCTCAATTAGAAGAATCAACTTCTGAGTTCGATAAAGAAAAATTACAAGAGCGCCTTGCTAAGCTTGCAGGTGGAGTGGCAGTCGTGAAAGTCGGAGCTGCAACTGAAACTGAGCTTAAAGAGCGTAAACTACGTATCGAAGATGCCCTGAACTCTACTCGTGCAGCAGTAGAAGAAGGGATCGTATCCGGTGGTGGAACGGCACTTGTGAACGTATACAACAAAGTAGCATCAATCGAAGCGGATGCAGATGTAGCAACGGGTATCAACATCGTACTGCGTGCTCTTGAAGAGCCGATCCGTCAAATCGCTCACAACGCAGGCCTTGAAGGTTCTATCATCGTAGAACGCCTGAAGAAGGAAGAAGTAGGTGTAGGATTCAACGCAGCTACTGGTGAGTGGGTCAACATGATCGAAAAAGGTATCGTAGATCCTACTAAAGTGACTCGTTCTGCCCTTCAAAACGCAGCGTCTGTTGCAGCAATGTTCCTGACTACTGAAGCAGTAGTAGCGGACATTCCTGAAGAAGGCGGCGGCATGCCGGATATGTCTGGCATGGGCGGCATGGGTGGAATGGGCGGCATGATGTAATATCAGCCCTCAACCCCCAGTAATAACCAGGATATGAGTTTCTGAGTCGGTCCTGGATGGCAATCATACTGCCAACCAGGGACCGTTTCAAAACAAGGTCCGAGAATAGAGGTTTCCCATCAATCTTTGGGAAGCCTCTTTTTTTCTCTTTATTATACTTATTTCCTCGTTTGTATTTATTTTCATAAATAGACAAATCCTTCAGCCTTTGTTACCTTCCTTTAACCTTTTTATTATCTCTTTGTAATAGCTCCTTAGTATTGCCTTTAAATTCTGACAGTAACATAATGGGTGATCACATCTTGAAGGAGGAATAACCTTGGGTCAGAATCATGAGTTGCATCAATCAAGTAACAACTACGATAAATCACGCAGAACGTTCTTGAAGTATTTCTTGGCAGGATCTGCGGTAATGGCATTGGAGACGTCGGGAATCTCCCGTTTGACGTCGATGGTTTCCCGTGCGGAAGCAGCAACAGCGGTAGAGCCTTATGCTCCTGCACAAGCAATTGGGAAAGGATTCCCACAGTCTATTGCATCAGGAGATCCTACGCCGACTGGTGCCATGCTTTGGACAAGGGTCGATCCTTCTGAGGAGACTGGTTTGACGAATAAAGAATTCTCAAGTGAAGTCATTTATTGGCTTGAAAATAAATCGGCTAACGACTCTTCTTTAGAAGAGGGAATTAATCAAGGTAAGTTCATTATGTTTGAGATAAGTAAGAAGGCGGATTTTTCTACGGTGGAAATGAGAGGATTCTCTCCAATCTGGAAGGACCATGACCATGTCGTGCGTGTTGACTTGGATGGTAAGCTAGCTTCCCAACAGGCTTACTACTATCGGTTCATTACGAAAAGTGGCCTAGTAAGTAAGACAGGCCGTTTCAAAACATTGCCGGCAGAAGGGACAGATGTTCAGTCTGCATCCATCGGTTATGTGTCCTGTCAGGATTACACCAATGGATATTTTAACGCCCTAGGCTATATGGCGGATGAGGAAATGGACTTTTTCCTGCATCTTGGGGACTACATTTATGAGTCCGTGGGCGACGCTGCCTACCAGGGGAACCTGGAAGACCGCCAAATTAAACTCCCGAGTGGTCAAGGTAAGGCGTTTACCATTCAGGACTACCGTAAGCTTTATCAGACGTACCGTTCCGATAAGGACCTGCAAAAGCTTCATGAAAATCATGCGATGATCGGGATTTGGGATGACCACGAATTTGCCAACGACACGTATTATCCGGCGGTGGCACCAGATGATAATCCGGAATCCGATCCTGCCCGCCGCCTTATTGCGAACCAGGTATGGTTTGAGTATATTCCGGCGCGTGTCCCGTACAATGCAAATGGGACGTTTGAGGATTCTATTAAAATTTATCGTTCCATTACGTTAGGGAACCTTGCTTCTATCATCATGACCGATGAGCGGCTTTACCGCAGTGCACACCCATGCGGACAAGAAACCCTGGACCGATACCTGGCGGCGGGATGTGAGGATATCAACCTTTCCAGTCGGACGATGCTTGGTAAAACGCAAAAAGATTGGTTCTTAAATGAGTTGAAAAATGCCAAGGGGACTTGGAAAATTTGGGGCAATGAAGTGCAGGTGACACAATTGAAGGTGCAGGGGAATTATTTAAACCTTGATGCATGGGATGGCTACGCCTATGAAAGACAGCAGATTGCCCAGACAGTGTTAAACAATGGCATTAACAATTTCCTTGCGTTGACTGGTGATTTCCACACATTCGAAGCGTCGTATATGCAAAATGAGTATGTAGCCAACGGTGAGAAATTCGGAGTGGAGCTAATGGTTGGTTCCGTCACATCCAGTAACCTAAGAGAAACACTTCGCAACTCCCTGAATGCAGCACCGGATGCTTCCAGTCCGATCCCTATGGACGCAGCGGATGAGCTGGTAAAGGTCCTGAAGGGGAAATTTAGTGAGGGGACAACACTTACGGCAGAGTTACTGTTTAAAGAACTTCAAAATATCGTTAAAGTGGAAAATCCCTGGATTGACTTGTTCGACAGTACCACACACGGATATGCAGTGTTGCAGTTGACGAAGACAAAAGCAAAATGGACGGCCTATTCAGTAGATAATATTGAAAAACCACAAGCAACGAAAAAGCTGTTATGGCAATGTGAAGTGCCGAACGGTGAAGTGAAAATCAATGTTCTCGAAGGCAGCTTACTATAATCCAGCAGGAGGGCTTACTATGCTACAAAGTATTGGAATTCCAGGATTAATCTTAATTCTTATCATTGCATTGATTGTATTCGGACCTTCGAAACTTCCAGAAATCGGGCGTTCCTTCGGGATCACCCTGCGTGAATTCAAGAAGGGTACCAAAGAATTGATGTCAGATGAGGATCCGAAAAAAGCCAAGACAGAAGATACAGCTGCGGTACAAAAGGAATCGTAGGACTAGAGAGAAGGGAGGGACTTGGCTGAGGGGCAGGTTCCTCTTTTTTCTAAGATGGAGGAGTGAACATGACACAACAGGAATTTATCCAGAACCACTTAGTTGAATTGCGGCAACGGATTCTTACTGTGGTGGTGACTTATGCTGTTCTATTGATTGGTGGCTTTTTAAGCGTAAAACACATTTATCGCTGGATCCTGAATGACGCGGAGCTTAAGCTTACGGTGTTGGGTCCTTCGGATATCCTATGGGTATATTTTACCCTTTCCAGTATGTGTGCATTTGCGTTTCTGATCCCGTTGCTGACCTATCAGGTGTGGGCGTTTGTAAAACCGGCATTGAAACCCGAGGAACGAAGGGCAACCATGCTGTTTATTCCCTTATTATTCATATTATTTGTGAGCGGAATGGCGTTTGGCTATTTCATGGTCTTCCCGATGGTGTTTGAGTTTATCGTATCCCTGTCGGAAGGGATGTTTGCGACGATGTTCACAGCGGAGAAATATTTCCGGTTTTTATTTCAGATCGTCTTTCCTTTAGGGTTACTCTTTGAATTACCGGCTGTCGTTTTATTTCTAACGGAAATCGGGATACTGACTCCGGAATTTATGAAGAAATATCGGAAGTACGTCTATTTCGGGCTCGTCGTCCTATCCGCCGTCATCACGCCACCAGACTTCGTATCCCAACTATTCGTACTTATTCCCATGTTCTTGCTCTACGAAATCAGTATCTGGCTCTGCTCGTGGCGCTCGCAAAAGAAAGGTTCAAATCCTTTATCTCAACATGTGTGACGATTTCATAGATTTGAAAACAAATATAGGGTTTTTGAAAATAAACTCTGATTTTTGAAAGTATGTTAGACAATTTTGAAAATAATGGTCCAATTTTGATTAAATAATCACGAACCGTGTGTGGAGGGCTTTATAAAGCACTTGGGCTGA
This sequence comes from Bacillus sp. RO3, assembly GCF_012911895.1. Taxonomy (GTDB): domain Bacteria; phylum Bacillota; class Bacilli; order Bacillales; family Bacillaceae_B; genus Rossellomorea. Next base: position 30,134 of record NZ_JAAXCV010000007.1, on the reverse strand, counting down.
TCTCTGTTGCAAGAAAAAACGTCTTTTCATCCAACTTTTTAGCCGCATATTGTACCTTTGCCTTAAATTCAATACTTTTGACAGTTACTAATACTGTTTTTGGTGGTCATTTCTTATGAAGTGACCACCTTTTTAGCGTTTAGAGAGAGTTGAAGCGTTTAAACCATGAGTTTATAGGTGAAAAGTATGATGGAAAGACATCCATTCTGAAACTATTGACGTATACTCCGTGTACCTTCTACTTTCAAACTAAATCAAAGCAGGTGATAACGTGGATGATTCAACCATGAAACTAAGAACACTGGTGGAACGGATCATAAAAGGAGATGAACAGGCAAAGGAAGAATTCGAAAGACGATGGGAGATTCCATGGGAGCAAGTCGGAACGGTACCCATATCCATGGAGAAGAACCAAAGGGACTGAAATGGTTCTTTCCATCTCTCATATGATAAAGTATGGATAGATATTTTTCAGAAAGAGGGTTACTGATGACAGTCAAACAATACTATCAAGACGCTTATATGAAAGCCTTCCAAACCTCCATCCAGGATCAAAAGCAGGATGAATCAGGCTGGTATGTGGTATTAGAACAAACAGCCTTTTATCCAACAGGCGGAGGCCAGCCCCATGATACAGGAACATTAAAGGGCAAGGAGATTATCAATGTGGAAGAAGTGGACGGGGACATCCGTCATTACATAGAAGAGCCGTTCAGCGATATTTCAGGGGTCTTTGAGGGGAGAATTGATTGGGAACGCCGATTCGATCATATGCAGCAGCATGCGGGTCAACATGTCCTATCTGCTGCCTTTGCAGAAGCCTTTCAATATGAGACGATCAGCTTTCACCTTGGGAAAGAGATCTTGACCATCGACTTGAATGTAAGTGATATCGATGAGGCAGACGCTGAGAAAGCGGAGGCCCTGGCCAACGGAATCATTCGGGAAGCGAGACCCATCGAAACGAAATGGATGACCGAAGCAGAACTGTCCGACTATCCACTTCGAAAGCAGCCTTCCGTCACAGACGCGATCCGGCTGGTCATCATCCCGGACTTTGATTACAACGGATGCGGGGGAACCCATCCCCGTTACACGAGTGAAGTCGGGGCTATCAAGATCCTTGATTGGGTGAAGCATAAAGGTCATATCCGATTGCAGTTTGTGTGTGGGGACCGGGTGCTCGCGCAGCTTCATCAAAAGAATGAAGTGTTGAAGGAACTGACAGTCCTGCTTCAATCCCCTCAGGAAAAAATGAAAGAAGCAGCCCGTCAGCTGGTTGATAAAGTTAAAATCCAAGAAAAACAGATGGATGAAGTGAAGCAGAAGCTTATAAAGTATGAAGCGAAAGAATTCAGTCAGAATGCAATCCCTCTTGCAAAAGGCGGCTGCTTTATCAAAGGTGCCTACCAAAATCGTCCTGTCCAGGAGCTTCAACAGCTGGCCCGACAGATCGTAGCTGACAATAAAGAGGCTGTTGTCTTTTTTACAGTCCAAAATGGTGACAAGCTTCAAGTTGTCGGAGCGAAAGGAAAAAGTGCAGACCAAAATTTAAAAGATCTCGCCCCAGAAATTTTCGCCGTCATCAACGGAAAAGGCGGAGGAAAAGAAGATTTCATTCAGGGTGGAGGAGAGCCGGTCGTTTCACCGGAAAAGCTATTGGACGAAATTGAAACTATTTTAACGTGAAAGATGGGCTGCTGTGAAGTGGTAGAACATTCGAAGAAAACAGCGCATTTGACCTTGAACGCAATGTGTTCAAGTGGACAAACAAAATATATATATGAAGAGAGCTCCCCGATCAATGACGGGGAGCTTTCTGTATGGTGTGGGGTATTTTGAACGTCCTATCCTCACAAATAATTACAATTACCTACTAAATTTAACATTTGTAATATACCACCTAAAAATTACCACGTTTGCAACTTCTTCAGCGGTTGATTTTTCATCATTCAAACTTTGTATTCAGAACCTAATGCCCATGTAAGCGCACATCCAAAAAAGGACTTCTAGTCCTAAACTAACAGACAGATTTCGACAAACCCCTGCACTCATTGACGTTAGTCACATCCGGTGATAATTAATATATAGGAAAAAATCATGAACAAAATATGACATTCAGGTTTTTAAACTTGAAATTGGTGGTAATTAAGAATGGAAATAATTCCAATATATTCAAAAACAAGACTATTGAATCATGTTGTAAGTGGTGTGACAGTATTGACTGAAAAACTGAAGGAGATTAGAAAAATAACAAGTACATCATAAGATTTATTTATTCCTAATTTATTTTGTAATGGAGTGACAGGGTAATGATTGAGTCCAAAAAAAGAGCATTTATTTTTTTGTTTTTGGCATTTCTATTAGCGCTTGTAGCTGGCTACTTGGTTTATGACAAAGTAAAAGATCTGAATTCCGAGCTGGGTGGAATGACGAAAGTGTATGTCGCAAAAGGAGATATCCCTTCAAGAACATTAATTAAGGAAAGTCAAATACAGGCAATGGAAATACCCAATAAGTTTGTAACTGAATCACATATTACCGGAAAGCTTGAGTTGAAAGACAGGGTTTCTGTTGTTCCTCTAAGTGATGGAGATATTATTACATCAAACATGATTAAACCTGTATCCAACCTGAACAATGAAAATGATAGAGTAGTAGCCATTTATAGGAATGATAAAATTCAATTTGATCAAGTGATTGCAGCCTTAGATAGAATTGACATCATCGTATCCCGCGAGGTTAATGGGGAAAGAAAAACAGAATTATTTATGGAGGATGTTCCCGTCTCTTACGCTGAAGGGGATGAAAAAAGTTTCGCAGGGGTTGCCGTAGTAGTTCCAAAAGAAAAGGCATCAGAGTTAATTCATGTACAAAACTATGCAGAACATATAAGGATTCTAAAAGCAAATGTAGGAAAAGAGTCAGTACCGGTTCAGACAGAAACTACTTCTGAAGCCAAACCTGAGGAAAAACCAAAAGAGGAAACAATGAAAGAAGATCAACCAGCTAGTCAGGATAAACCAAAAGAATCAAATCAAGGAGACACATCAAATGGAAAAGAATCTTGATATTCTACTAGTTAGTGAAGATGAAATGATTACAAACCAAATACTCAATATACTGGACCAGGAAGAGAGCACTGTAACAGTCATCAGTCCGGAAGATACTGTTAGGGAAGTGAACAGACAAAGCAGGAATATCATCGTGTTTGTTCAGTCCGATCATGATAATTCAGTAGAGTTGGTTCAATATATTAAAACGGTTAATCCGTCTACGTACGTCATCTTTCTGGCTGTCAGTTCAGAAATTACCGTTCTGAGAAATGTAACAAGAGCAGGAGCGGAGGATTTCTTCGTCTTACCGGATGAGATGTCTCTATTCTTGAGCAGGTTTCCGACCATAAAGAAAAATTACGCATTGAAACAAAGCAGTCAAGAAGATAAGCAAGTGGTCTTTGGAAAAGGAAGGGGTCAAATCTTTTCCTTCTATAGTGCTAAAGGTGGTAGTGGGAAATCTGTTATCTCCTCGACATTTGCGCAAACGTTAAAGCTTGAGTCAGCGGCAGAGGTCATTTTGCTTGATTTTAATTTTCAATATGGCGGTATAGAGACTATCATGTCCATCGAATCAAACCGCTCAATAGCGGATTTAACACCAGTAATAAATGAGCTGAATGAGAACCATGTAAGAAATGTTTCTCAAACTGAATCTCACTCTCAAATGGAAATCCTGGTCAGCCCTTGTGATGCGGAAGTAGGGGAAACGCTGGATGAACAATTTATTGCCAAGTTATTAAGAACATGCCGAAGATCGTTTGATTATGTCATTATCGATCTACCATCCGAAGTGAATAATTTGATGGTCACCACTTTAGAAGAATCAGACAAAATATATTATGTTCTTTATCCGGAAACATCCTCATTAAAGGTGTTAAAGCACTATGAAGAATTATGTAACAGGCTGGGAATCGATCTGCAGTCGCGAATGGAAATTATTCTGAATGAAGTTTCTAAAGAAAACGAACTTCAACAGGGTGATTTAAAGGATATCTTGAGATTCCCAATCACAGCATCCATTCGCAGAGATCTAAAAGGGCTGCAGCCTTACGTAAATAAAGGAGAACCAATCAGAAAGTCTTCTAGGGAGAAGCGGCTTATTCCTTTTGCTAAGGATGTCAGAAAGTTTGCTAAGTCAGTCTTAAGTTAGGAGGGAAACGATGTCGTCTCTATTTGATAAACGAAAAGAAAAAATGAGTAAGAATCGGCGGACTTCCTATGAATATGAGAATCACCTGGTGGATGATCTTGTAGAGCACTATAAAGCCAGGTTATTAAGAGATACCAACCTCGAAGCCCTTACACAACTCACTCAAGGTGAGATGAGATTAAAGATTGAACAACTTGTTTCACAGTTCATGTCGGAAGAAAGAGTGATTATTTCACGGAATGACAAAGAGCTACTCATCTCTAGAATACTAGATGAGTCTGTGGGATACGGGCCACTTGAACCTTTGATTAATGATGAAACGATTACTGAAATCTTAATCAACGGATACGAAGAAATCTATGTGGAGAGGCTGGGGAAGCTAGAAATCAGTCATGTGAAGTTCAGGGATGATGAACACGTGAGGCACGTGGTAGACCGTATTGTAGCACCTCTTGGCAGAAGAATCGACGAAAGCTCGCCTATGGTAGATGCCAGATTACCGGATGGAAGCCGCGTGAATGCTGTCATACCTCCAATAAGCTTAAATGGTACGTTGGTTTCAATTAGGAAATTCAGAGCAGAACCGTTTAAAATGGATGACCTGCTAAATTTCAACACGCTGAATTCCAATATGTCGAATTTTCTTGATGCAGTAGTCAAATCCAAACTAAATACTCTGATATCCGGAGGGACAGGATCAGGTAAAACAACCATTCTTAATGTATTGGCTGCTTCCATTCCATTTGGAGAACGTGTCATAACGATAGAGGATTCTGCAGAGTTAAGGTTGGATAGACCGAATGTAGTAGGGATGGAGGCAAGGCCGGAGAATGTAGAGGGAAGAGGAGAGGTCTCCATACGAAACTTGGTGAAGAATGCTCTTCGTATGAGACCGGACCGAATTATTGTAGGTGAGGTCCGAAGCGGAGAGGCATTTGATATGCTGCAGGCAATGAATACTGGACACGAGGGTTCCATTACTACTGTTCATGCCAACTCACCGGAAGATGCGCTTCGGCGTGTAGAAGCCATGGTCGTGATGGCAGGTATGGATTTACCCTCTCATATTGTCAGGGAGTATATAGTCGGTGCTTTGGATATCATCGTGCAAGCAACTCGTCTAACGGATGGTACCAGGAAGATAGTTTCTATCTCAGAAGTGATGAAGAATGCCGATGGAAGTCACGAAATGAAAGAAATCTTTACGTTTAAACGGACAGCCATGAAACAAGATGGCACGATTGAAGGATACTATACAGCTACCGGTTATGTTCCTAAATGCCTGGGGCGATTGAAGGTATTCGGGAATGAGATATCAGAAGCCGCTTTTACCCCCCTATATGAGGAGGTGAGCACTTGATTGCAGCTATTGTCACTACACTGGCTACTTTGGTATTGATGATCGCATTGAATTTTTTCCTCGAATACAGGAAAGAAAAGAGGGAGTGGAGAAGGAAAGTTCACGACTTCTATAGCAATGGCGAAAAGAGAAAAAGCTATATTGTACTTCTGGGGAACCGGTTTGACCGTACAGAGACAGCGCAGCCTATTTATGAAAAGCTTAGAGCTGCCAACATTCCATTGACGCCATCTGAGTACTTTGGAGCACAGGTGGTAGCCCTTATGGGATTTGTTGTTGTACTTGGCAATTTCTTTAACCTTCATTTTCTTATTAGCATTTTTGTATCCCTTATGTTTCTTGAAGGTGGAAAGAGACTTATGTTCTTGTTGAGGAAAAATATCGTTAAACAGCGTCTTGCCCAGCAATTGCCTGAGATATGCAGGCTTCTTGCAAACGCAACGAGGTCAGGGATGACTCTTAATCAGGGGGTCCAGCTTGCGGCTCAAGAAATAAGTGAACCTGCAAAGAGTGAATTTAAACGACTGGCCCAGGAAATTTCATTAGGTATTGATTTTAACACTGCCATCCGATCGATGGAGAAAAGGGTCGATAATCGAGAATTCAAGTTATTTGTCGCTACCATACTCATTCAAAAGAAGGCAGGGGGTAATCTGTATTCCGTACTGGATGAAATGGGTCAGACACTGGAAGAAAGGAAGATCCTGATGCAGGAAATCAAGACCATGACTGCGGAACAAAGATATGTAGCATATATCGTCCCTGTCATTCCAATCTTTCTTGTCTTAATGATGAACAACATCATTGATGGTTTCCTTGATCCTTTATTTACAGGTCTGGGTGTTATTCTTTTGCTCCTATTCATAGGAGGGACCTTTTTGACATTCTTCTTAGTTCGAAAGGTTACCAACATTAGGGTGTGATGGCGTGGATGGATTAATCGTAATTTTTTTAATACTGACTCTATTATTCTTAGGGCTAAGCTTAAGAAGCTTCTATTCTTATATAGTGACAAAAAACGAATTAATAATAGAGGTAGCACAAAAAACCTTTATCTATGATTCTTTCGAAAAAAAGGCTACGAGAAAAGAAAAGATCCTAACCAAAATCTTCGGATATGCAGATGATTTCACAGCAATCGGCCAGCGGGTTAATTTTTTCAGTGAAGATCACGAAGTGAATAAGCTATTAATCAAAGCGGGACATCCATACGGCTTGACTGTTGAGAGATTCCAAGGATTAAAGATGTTCTTTCTGGTAATCGGAATGATAATAGGTGGAATATGCCTGGTTTTACAGCTGCCGTTTTCACAAGTTGCTGTTATCCTATATCCCATTGCAGGTTATGGAGGGGCCATTCTCTGGTTAAATGGTAAAGCCAAGAAGAGGCAGGAAGATTTATCGTTCCAGCTTCCAGACTTCCTTGACACCATGAGTGTCACTCTTCAAGCGGGAGTGGGGCTTAACCAAGCTCTGCAAGATATCGTACCCTATTTTGAAGGACCGATCAAAGAAGAATTTGGTCGGTTCATCCAAGAATTAAGTGTAGGGGTTCCGAGGGGGGAAGCGTATCAAACTCTCTTAGAACGGAACGACAGCAGGGAGTTCCAGCTACTTATTAAATCATTGATTCAAGGCGAACGCCTTGGTGTTCCAATTTCAAAAACATTTAAACTGCAAGCTGAGGAAATGAGAAAAATCAAGAAAGAAATGATCAAAGAAAAAGCGGCGAAAGCATCACCGAAGGTAACGCTTATAACTACCTTTCTCGTTCTTCCCTCAGCCTTGATCCTTATTGGCGGTTTAATGATTATAAATATGTTTAGTGAAAACCGAAATATTCTACAGATGTTTCAGTAAACAAAATAAAACAACTTAAGGAGAGAAAAGATCATGATGAACAAATTAACAGAGCTTTACGTTAAATTAACGATGCCGGTGAAAAATGAAAGAGGAGCACAGTCACTTGAGTGGCTTGGACTCGCTGCATTACTGATCTTAGTATTAGGGATTGTTTCTACTGCAGTAAGTGATAGCAAAGGAAGTATTACAACAATAATTAGTAATATATTCCAGAAAATCACAGACATGGTAGGCTAATTCATAATTTTTAGGAGGCAGACAAATGTACTTAAAGAGAATACTGCCTGTAATACTAGGGGTATCGATATTTATTATCGGTTGTGGAAATGAGGATCAAGAAAAAGCAGATACTATTTCTCAGGAGACAGTAGAAACAAGTAAAGAGTCTTCTAAGGAGAAAAATAAAGAAAAAGAAGAGGATGAAAAAAAGGAAGACGTTAAGTTGGATATCAAACCACTGCCGTCTTCTTATGAAGAATTGGAAGAACTGCCTGTTGGTGAAGAATCCGAACATATTCCTCTATTAACGAAAGAAGATAAAGAAAAAGCAGTGGAACGATTTAAAGGTTTGCCTGATATTAAAGGAAACCCGTCACAAGAGGAACTTGATTATTATTATCAGGAACTACTAAGTATGGTTCAAAGAGACTTTAATGGTCCAGAAGCAATGATGAAACAACTAAAATTTCAATCATTCGGGAATCCAGAAATCGAAGACTCCCGTTATCAATTCAAAGAAAATCTTAATGTTGAAATTATTCTCGATGCTTCAGGAAGCATGGCTCAAACCGCAGGAAATAATACAAAAATGGATTCAGCCAAAGAAGAAATCCTGAATTTTGTAAAAGAGCTTCCCGAAGGTACAAAAGTAGGTATGAGAGTATACGGACATAAGGGAAGCAATGCAGATTCTGATAAAGAACTCTCTTGCAAAAGTTCGGAAATCGTATATCCAATAAACACCTATGAATCTGCCAAATTTCAATCTGCTCTGGACAAAGTGAAGCCGACAGGGTGGACACCGATATCCCTTGCACTAAAAGAAGCTCAAAAAGATTTATCAAAGTTTAATGGAGAGAACAATACAAATATTGTCTATCTTGTAAGTGATGGGATTGAAACGTGTGACCAGGACCCGGTAGAGGCAGCAAAGAATCTGTATGATTCCAATTTAAACCCGATCATCAATGTAATCGGTTTTGATGTTGACGATGAAGGTCAAAGGCAGCTAAAGGAGATTGCTGATACTACCGAGGGGATTTATTCCAATGTTGAAGATCAAGCAGGGCTAAAATCAGAACTTGAAAAAATAAATAATGTTGCTGAAGCATGGGATAATTGGAAAGAAAAAGGAGAACAATCAATCGAACTGAAAGAAGTCCAAAACAGTTTGGATATCTTCGAATATATAACCAAGGAAGATGTAAAGGCAACCGATGAAAGAGTTCAGATTAACTTACTTCTTTCAACTTTTAAAGAGTTCGGTTATATGAGTAATGATCATAGGGTTTATTTAGAAAATAAGAACAATGAGTATCATAAGTGGATTGGTGAACAGATTGATGAATTCAAAGCGCAATTAAAAGAGTTGAATCAAAAGAATTATCAAGAAGCGAAAAAAGCACTGGAAGAGAAATATCAACTCAATAGTCAATAGAACTGGGGTGAGTTCATGAAAAAAATAAACAAAACAAAGCTTCTCAGTCTGATGATACTTAGTATTTTATTATTCTGGAATGTATTCCCTGCCGTCAGTTTGGCTGGTTCGTTTATCACCCCAGGAACACCCATCAAACCAGGCCAGGCAATCAGTCCAGGGAACCCTATTAGTGGCGGAGGCTTTCTTATACCAGGTGATGTCTTCCAGCCGGGAGATGCGATAGTTCCGGGAGATTCATATAATGATGGAAAGAACATCAGCTCCGGGACGCCGATTTTAGAAAATTTTCCTTTGACTAACGGAACTTTCATCATTCCAAATGCTCCTCCGCTTCCTCCCAACTTTGTTTTTGTTGGAGATAGCTTTACCCCTGGGGATCCGATTTCCCCTGGAGATCCACCGGGAGCCGGTGAAACCAGCTCAGGAAATGTGGATGGAAATGGGAAAGCTATAGAAGGCGGGGATCCAGGAAGTAACGGTAAAGCCGTTGAGGGAGGAGACCCCAATGGAGATGGTAGAGCTATTGAAGGTGGTAATCCTGATGGAAACGGTAAGGCTGTGGATGGCGGAGATCCAAGCAGTAACGGAAATGCTGTAGAAGGTGGGGATCCGGACGGAAACGGTAATGGAATTGAAGGCGGAGATCCAGGCAATAGCGGGAACGGAATTGAAAGCGGGAACTCTGATGTTAATGGAAAGAGCAGTGCAGGAGATTACAGTGCAGAATCAATTTTATCAACAGGTTTGGCTTTTATAAAAGGTGCTAAAAGATGGGGAACTGATATGCTTTTTGCAGCAGATGACATCGTGCAAGGTCTGGTGGCTCACTCTGCAGGGTACAAATTTGTTCAAGATGGCAAAAAGAATTGGAAACTCCAAGGAGACAGGAAGGTAGATAATAAAGTAAGCCAATGGTTTCTTGATCGATTCAACAAGGATATTCATCCTGGAAAGAGAAACTTTAATCATTTTAATAGGAATGAGTTTTTAGACGGGAAAAAGTTAAACGGATTTGTGTCTAGCTTGAAAAAGAGTGTCAGAGATAAATGGGTTCCATTTTATAAAAAGACTGAAGAAATAAAAAAGAAAGGTTGGATGAAGCCGCAGTATGCTTCAAAATGGATCTTTAATAAATCCGTCTTTAAGCCTTTGCAGATGATTAAAGGAAGTGCCCCTGTTAACTTTGCTCTTACCACAGGTCAAACATTTATTGACTATACTGTCGGTTCGAAGAAGAGCATGTTTAATACTTCTGATTTTTATGCCGATCTTTCTACAGATGTAACAATAGGAGCTGGAACGACTCTCGTTGGTTCAATCGTTGGTTCTGCTGCTGCAGGAGCTGTTGGAGGATCTATAGTACCTGGATTGGGAACTGCTGTCGGAGCAATTGCTGGTATAGGTGTTGGTATAGGCTCCTATTTCTTTATGGATTCCAAAGCTGGTAAAGCTCTCAAACGAGGCATTAGAAAGGGATATAAGAAAGCATATCGTTTTATAGGAAGTACCGGAAAGAAAATCAGAAATAAAGTTAGTGAACTTGGTGACAAACTGAAGTCGGGATTGGGTGGTATTTTTGGATGAAAAGAACAATCTTTCTTTTAAAGAAAGCAGAATTACACATGTAGCAGTTTCTATTATCATCGTAACATTTTTGTTTAGTGCCCTCCCAGAATGGCATACTCCACAGTTTATTATGAACAGTGTGGTTTCCATTATATTACTCTGTATAATTGTGGCAGCTTGGAAGTCGGTTGAACTTAAAGTAAGATACTTTTCGATTCAAAGTTATTGTTTGATTTTTAGTCTTTCATTTCTATTTGCTCAGCCATTAATTAAATATTTTTGGCAAGAAGGAAATAGTTTATGGCTTTTTTTATTAGGAATATGGTTGGGTGGCTTTGCCCTTACCACCTTCTTAAAGGAAAATATTTTTCAAGCTTTTTCAAGAACATTTGAAAATCGATTTAGTGTTGCTTTTCATATTGTAGTTTTTATATGTATAACCGTTGGCCCTATGCTAATCATTTTTGGGAACGCAAGTGATTTCAACAAGAACATTTCTTATGGCTTGGTGTTGTATTTATTCTCAGCTCTTTTACAAATAACCCTCCCTGCTTTTTTGAAGCATCCAAAAGATATATAAAGCAATTTCCAGGTCATTATACCCTAATTCGTGACCTGGAACTTTATTTAAGAAAGAAGTGGTTTTTTGGTTAATGTAAATGGAATATTAAAGACCGTCAGTTACCCCTTAATGATAAATATGATAGTGGGTTTTTTGTTTGGGTTATTTGATGGAGGCAATATCGGTTTACTATTCATTTTATTGTTCCTTATAAGCCATTTATTAATTGGACTGACAGCGCCAATGTTTAATCCTGATACACCGTATTTCTCTTGTTATATCGCTACAGTCACATTTAATTTTATTAACTATTTGGCTGGAACATATGTGTTTGAGTTTTATATTTTGGAATCACCTGATTCGGTCAATCGAAGTATGGTATTAAGTACGATTTTTGCACTTGTGATTACGGGAGTCTACTTGAAGATAAAAGTACGAAAAGGTGAAAACTATGCTTAAAGAATCGTTTTATATATTGAATCATAATATGGTCAAGATCCTTACTTTAAGCTTATTAATAGTCTTGCCTGTAAGTTATTTGATTCAGTCTTTCATTGTTTACTTTTTAAATGCTGAGTATCTTTCGACTCCTAATTTGTATGGGATGTGTATGATTCTATTCAATTTTACGGTTGTATTTCCACCGTTCTTTGTTTTGGCGAAGAAACATCTGAATGATGAGGACTATAACATGAAAACGTCCATAATAAGTTTTATAGATAATTTTTTCCTCATCTTGATTGTGACGGTTGTCTCATTTGTAATCATGATATTTGGAGCACCGTTCATTCTTATACCTACGTTACTTTCCTTAGCATTTTTACTCGTATTTCCGATGATCGCTTCTGAAGAGCTCCCGGTGGGTGTTAAAATCAAAAAAACCTGGTCTGTGATCAAGCGTGAAAACATCGGAATTTTAGGAGACCTCGTTCTTGTCATCTCGTTAAACATTGCTCTTTGGTTTTTATTCACACTTTTCGTCGAGAACATGGAAAATAACCTATTGGTTTATTTAACATTGAAGGTCTTGATCTATACCATGTTTTCTCCTTTGATCTATATTTTCTTAACTGTTAAATACCATAAAGAATAAAACGATTATATGAAAGGAGTGAAAAGATGCATCATACACATACTAATTTATTTAAGAAAACCAATTTATTTTTCCTTATTCCTATATCTATTATGACGTTTGGAATCTATTATGCCTATTGGTTTATTTCAAGAAAAAACTCCTTTAATAAGATAAATCCCAAAAATAGAATCCCAAGTAGATGGTGGAAGTTTTTCTTGGTATTCACAATTATTTCATTGCTTTATGACCTTATAAAGGAATCGTTGTTCACTGGATATGGAATAGCTGTTCTTGATAGTTATGATCTGATTATCTCCTTTTATTTTGTTGGGTGCCTTTATTATTCAATATTTAGAGCAAGGGAGATGATAGAAGAACATGTAGAGGAAAGAGTTTTTAAACCTTGGTTATTAGTTCTTTTTAATGTTTGGTACCTCCAATTCAAAATCAATAGGTTAGAAGGAATGAGGAGAGAATTGTAATGAGTAAATTCGTTAATAGAATAAAAAACGAAAATGGTGCGCTCACGTTTGAGTTTTTAGGTATTCTGCCTTTCTTCTTTATGTTCTTCCTCCTTTTATGGCAAGTCGTAGCCACGGGTTATGCTGTATATACTGTTAAAACAGCTGTAAATGAAGGAGCCAAGACTTATTCAGCCACTAAAGATAGTATAGAAGCAGAAAATACGGTGAAAAATGCTCTAGGATCAAGTTCAGTAATCTCATATAAAGGGGTAACCATCTCCCCCATGGATGCTAACGGAAAATTTGAAATGAGTGTATCCGTTGACCATCCACTCGTATTCATCCCGAAGCAATGGAAAGATCAAACAGCGCTTTCGTTTGATCAGTCAGCTGTTGGTCAGGTTCTGGTGAAATGAAGAACTATATCAATAATGAAAAAGGCAATTCAATCTTCTTTATTTTATGGCTGTTTGGAATCGTGGCAATCGTATTTCTAATTGTAGCGAATGTTTCGAAGATATATATCGTCCAGGCGCAGGCTGATCATTCAGTTGAACAAGCTGCATTTGCAGGAACATCGGTTTATATTACTGAAACCACCAAGATTATTGAAGAGTTTGATCGTAATCTGGCATTATCTGCTGCCCAGAAGGTCTTGGATGGAGGGAAAACCGTTGAAGAACAAGTGGCGGAGAAACAGACAGAGTTTGAAGATTCCGGTCAGTCTTCGGATATAGCCTATCTGAATGCTTTAAATGAAGTGTTAACTGAGGAAATAGAAGAACACCCACTACTGAAAAGGACATTTAAAGATCGATTTTGGATGATTTCTATAGATGACAAAGTGAAAAGTGCAGCTCAAGCAATGATTAATGCCAACGGGGCTAATACTGAAGACACAGAAGTAAAACTATCAGAGGAAGATTGGAGAGTGGAAGTGAAATCTACTGCTACCTTCGAAAGTATAAATGATAATAAATTCATGGAGTACTTTGAACGAAAAATTCCTCAAAGAGGGTATGGGCCCAAATTGAAGTATTTAGAAAACATCTATAACTGAACAAAGGCGGCTCTAAGGTGCCAAAAAAAGAAAAACGTTGGAGAAGATTTTACTTATTTTTGATGATCTTCTACTAAATTTATGTGACGGTGTTAGTAATTGAATGGCTGGCGGGAGATGGCCTTCCTCTGACAGCAATTTTAGTGGGAATAGCATTGCCATATATGAGAAAGAAACAATCACATCAGATTCAGATTCAGGAAAATATGGGAGCTTGAATAATGTCTTCAGGCTCTTTTTTATTGCCTCATTTCGTAAACATTGTTGCTATCCTAAAGAAGAAAGTAGAAGTTGATTTCCGCTGCAGGATGCTCGCTTTCCGCGGGGCTGGCGGTGAGCCTCCTCGGCAAGCCTCCGGGGTCTCACCTGTCCAGCTACTCCCGCAGGAGTCGAGCATCCTTCCGCTCCAATCAACTTTCTGAGCCGGTATCAATAATGTTAGAAACAATCATATTTAAATTTATTAAAAGATTTCCTTTTTATTAAAGAAGTAAAATGTTGCTTTTTATTTCATTGGTCACTGACACATTTAGCCTCATCTCTATAATTTCTTAAAGATGGAGAGGGGGACTGCGTAGACTCCTGAGTATGTACAGACGTGCTGAGAATCTGTTTGGCTAAGCTTAGGAGGATCCGCGGAACGTCTGCTGTAAGCGGAGTAGTTCTCAAGCACCTACTAACTGACACAGCATTGCAGAGATTATGTTTAAAGCAACAATCATTGCTGAAAAGAGCATTTATATTAATTTTTATTACCATTTAATGTTTGATTAGAAGGAGAGAGATCATATGTTCAATAAACACAAAAAAGCCATGCGCAACGCTAAATTTAAAAAACTGATAACCAGAACCATCGGACACGTCCATGTAGACACTGTTCTGACTGAAGAGCAGGTTACGCCTGGTGATACGCTTATCGGTGAAGTCCGGATTTCTAGTAAGAAAGGGTTTAAAGAGATATAGAAGGTGAGTGTTTCTCTTATGCAGCAGTTTCCTATTTCGGATGAGACGGTTGCTAACCTCTCTTTGCTTACTTGCGAAATGAGATTATCAGATGAGCAGAAAGAACTTCATGAATTAACATTGCCATTTGAATTAAAAATACCTTATTTTACGCCGAAAAGTGCAGTGAAGAGAAAGTGCTGGATCCAGACTGACATTGACCTTCCTTATAAGTTGGATCCGAGGGATATGGATTTCATCGAAGTTAATGAGCATCCGATTCTTCCATATGTAAATAAAATCGTGACAGAAGAGTTGGGATTTGTAAAAACAAATAGAGAAGAAGTCATTCATTACCCGCAATTCCAACCTAAATGGGTCATTGATCAAAAGGTGCTGAATCATCCGCTTTATCCAATGCTTTCAAGCAGACAGGTGCCGGTAGCTCATGAAATTGAATATTTCCCTCCTGAAGAGTTCAAGAATAAATATCGCGAAATCGAATTTATTTATGATATGAAAGAAGATAGCATGGATTTTTACGTAGAACTTCAATTTGTCATCCCGAAGGAAAGCGGTGGATACTTCAAGCGTGCCGCCTTAAGTGAAAGCGACCGAGATGAACAGATCCATAAGCTCTCTTTCACCAAAGCAGAACTCGAGAATCCAGAGAACATCAAAACGAAGCTGATGGCACTCTTGGAGAATACAGAAGTACCGAAAGAGTTAAGAGTGTAATCAAACGTTTGTTTAAAAAGCTTGAAGCCCGTCTTCGAGCTTTTTTCAGCGGTATTCATCAAGCTGTAACCTGCATACGGGAACTTCCCCGACCAAAACATTCGGAAAAACGGCCAGAATTGGGTAGAATAGTAACAATGGTTTGATTGAATAACGGTTGGAATGCAGAAGGAGAGAAATCATGACACATTTTACAGATGACAGCCTTGCTTTACATACAGATTTATATCAGATAAACATGACGAAGGCGTATTGGGATGATGATTTCCATAATCGAAAGGCTGTTTTTGAAGTGTTCTTTCGAAAGCTGCCTTTTGGCAATGGATATGCGGTGTTTGCCGGGCTTGAACGGATCATTGAATATGTGAAAAACTTTCATTTTTCCGAGAGTGACATCGAGTATTTGCGGGAGTTGGGCTATGAGGAGGCGTTCCTGGACTATCTGGCGGATCTTCGTTTCACTGGAACGATTCGTTCCATGAAGGAAGGGGAGCTTGCCTTCGGTAATGTTCCTCTCATCCGTGTGGAAGCACCCTTGGCTCAAGCTCAGCTGTTGGAGACGGCGATCTTGAATATCGTGAATTATCAGACGCTGATTGCCACGAAGGCGAACCGGATCAAGCAAGTGGTGCAGGATGAGGTAGTCATGGAGTTTGGGACGAGGCGTGCCCATGAGCTGGATGCAGCGATTTGGGGAACCCGTGCTGCTTATATTGGCGGTTTCGATGCGACAAGCAATGTCCGGGCAGGGAAGTTATTCGGGATGCCGGTTTCCGGCACCCATGCCCATGCCATGGTGCAGGCTTACCGTGATGAATACCGGGCATTCCATAAATATGCGGAAAGCCATAAGGATTGCGTGTTCCTGGTGGATACATACGACACGTTGAAGTCTGGTGTACCGACGGCGATTCAGGTGGCGAAGGAGCTGGGGGACAAGATCCATTTCAAGGGCATTCGCCTGGATAGCGGGGACATGGCCTATCAATCGAAGAAGGCCCGCAAGATGCTGGATGAAGCAGGCTTTACGGATACGAAGATCATTGCTTCCAACGACCTGGACGAGTATACGATCCTGAACCTGAAGGCTCAAGGGGCACAGATCGATGTCTGGGGTGTCGGGACGAAGCTGATCACTGCCTATGATCAACCTGCCTTAGGGGCGGTGTACAAAATCGTCTCTATTGAAAACGAAGCCGGAGAGATGGAAGACACCATTAAAATCTCCAGCAATGCCGAGAAAGTTTCGACTCCTGGTATGAAAAGGGTTTACCGCATCGTGAATACGGTTAATCATAAGTCAGAGGGTGAATACATCGCTTTGGATCATGAGGACCCGCAAAGCCAGGAACGATTGAAGATGTTTCATCCCGTTCATACCTATATCAGTAAATTCGTGACGAATTTTGAAGCGCGGGAGCTTCACGTGGATGTCTTCACGGGCGGAAACCTTGTGTATGAAACTCCACCTTTAGAGGAAATGAGAACGTTTGTGAATGAAAATCTTGAATTGCTGTGGGATGAGTATAAGCGGTCGATGAACCCGGAAGAGTACCCTGTAGACTTAAGTGAAGAGTGCTGGAACAATAAAATGAACCTGATTCAGCAAGTGAAAGCCGATGTGAAAGAAAGACACAGCGGGAGTTGGTAAGTTTTCCTTTGATAGGGTAAGATAAGTAGATATAATATGGTGTGATAAAATCTAACATGGGGTGTGAAAACATGGATGCTCTTCAAAAGCAGATTATAGAAGAAATGATGGTATCACCGGTAATCGATCCTCGGGAGGAAATCCGTCGCAGTGTGGACTTTATGAAGGCTTACTTAAAGAAGCATTCATTTATGAAAAGTCTTGTTCTCGGTATTTCAGGTGGTCAGGATTCCACTTTATTGGGGAAGCTCGCCCAAATGGCCATCGATGAAATGAATGAAGAAACCGGGTCATCGGATTATGCTTTTTACGCAGTCAGACTTCCTTACGGGAAGCAGGGAGATGCCCAGGACGCCATTGATGCAGTTGAATTCATCAGTCCAACCGTTTCATTGACCGTGAATGTGCAGCCGGCAGTCGATGCAAGCGTTGAAACATTGAAGGAGAACGGCATTGAGCTTTCCGACTTTGTCAAAGGAAATGAAAAGGCCCGTGAACGGATGAAGGTTCAATTCGCCATCGCGGCCATGAAGAATGGGGTTGTCCTTGGTACCGATCATTCTGCGGAAGCAGTCACCGGTTTCTATACGAAATTTGGAGATGGAGCGGCAGATCTCGTGCCTCTTTTCCGTCTGAACAAACGTCAGGGGAAGATGCTCTTGATGGAGCTTGGCTGTCCGGAACACTTGTATAATAAGAAGCCGACAGCAGATCTTGAAGAGGATCGTCCACAGCTGCCTGATGAAGAAGCCCTTGGGGTTACATATGATCAGCTGGACGATTACCTGGAAGGAAAAGAAGTGCCTCCTGAAGTGAAGAAAACCATTGAAGGTCATTACCTGAAAACAAAGCATAAGCGTCATCTGCCTGTTACGGTGTTTGATGATTTTTGGAAATAAGAATGGAATGAAGCCGGCTCTCGGTCTGTGAGAGTTGGTTTTTTTTGTTTGTTGATTGATTATTCGACAAAATGCGTACTTTATCTTGTTTCAGAATACGGACCTCCTACAAATTCCCTAAAATTCCTCTAGATATTTACCAAATTATAGAGGGATTTCGACTTTTAACACGAAAGTAGTAATAGTTAAGGACGAAATTGATGTATTCAGGAGGGGTAAGATGTCATACGAAATGGTAAACCCGAAGCTACAAAGTATCATTGATAATATAGAGAAAGTGATGATCGGAAAAAGAAAGGTAGCAGAATTGAGTATTGTTTCGCTCCTTGCAGGGGGACATGTACTGCTTGAGGATGTTCCTGGCGTGGGGAAGACAATGATGGTCCGTGCGTTGGCGCGATCTGTGGGAGCGAGCTTTAAGCGCATCCAGTTTACACCGGACCTATTACCTTCAGATGTGATTGGTGTTTCAATGTATAACCCGAAGGAAATGGAATTCAGATTCAGGCCGGGACCGATTATGGGGAACATCATTCTCGCAGATGAAATCAATCGTACATCACCGAAGACCCAATCTGCTCTGCTTGAGGGAATGGAAGAGGGCAGTGTGACGATTGACGGAACGACGAGGAAGCTTGATAAACCCTTTTTCGTGATGGCAACCCAGAATCCGATTGAGTACGAAGGGACATACCCGCTGCCGGAAGCACAGCTTGACCGGTTTCTGTTAAAAATGAAAATGGGTTATCCGGAACCTGAGGAGGAGATGGAGGTTCTTCACCGAGCCCAAAAAAACCAGCCCATCGATGAGCTGGAGCCGGTGATGACCTTGGAGGAATTAAGATATATTCAAGACGATGTGAAAGAAGTGTTAGTCGATGATACGATCAAAAAATACATTGTCGACATTGCCAACCGAACGAGGATTCATGCCAATGTTTATCTGGGGGCAAGCCCCCGAGGGTCGATTGCCCTGATGAAAGCTTGTCAGGCTTACGCCTATTTGAGGGGGAGGGACTATGTTGTCCCGGATGATGTTCAATACTTGGCTCCTTTTGTGTTCTCACACCGGATCATTATGAAATCCGAAGCGCGATATGAAGGCATCACACCGGAAGAAGTGGTGGAGAGAGTCATGGCCCGTATCCCCGTACCCGTCCAAAGGCTTGTGAGATAGGATGAAGAATATTTTTCAGAAGTTAAAACCACTGGGGAAGTTTCTGCTTCTGCTCATCTTGATGGGGGTAACCTTTTCCTATGCCATGTTTCAGGGGGGATTTGTCAGCTGGTTTTTATTTTACAGCTTCCTGCCGTTTGCTCTATATTCAATTCTTGTATTCTTTTATCCTCTTTCTGAGTTTTACGTAGAGAGACGTTTCGAATCACATGAATATAAAGCAGGGGATGAGTTGAAGGTGACGATATCCCTTTCTCGAAAAATCCCATTTCCCCTTTTTTACATGGTGCTAGAGGATGTAGTGACGGATTCCGTGTTTTACCAGTCAGGTTTTCAAAAGGCAAAAGCGATGATCCACCCGGGATTCAGAAGACATATCAAGCTTACCTATTATGTAGAGGAATTGCCTCGTGGAGAACATATTTTCTCTGCTGTCAGGATCCGAACAGGCGATTTCTTCGGGATCTTTGAAAAAGAAGCGGTCGTTGCGTGCCACAATAAGCTCCTTGTGTACCCGTCGTTTGTCGATGTTCCTTATCGCCCCCTTGAAAATCGTTATGACCAGGGGATGACCACCTCGAATGTGAAAATTCAGAAGGACACCACCATGGCAACGGGAATACGGGACTATCAACCGGGTGACCGCTTCTCATGGATCCATTGGAAGACGTTTGCGAGGACCAATGAACTGATGACAAAGGAGTTTGAGGAGCGTCAATCCCATGATGTATTAATCGTTCTCGATCGGGAGGCGTCGCGTGCTTTTGAGGGGATGGTGACGTTTACGGCTTCGATGATCCGTTCGATCCTGAAAAAGGGAGCACAGGTAGGGTTGGTCTCCATAGGTGAGGATCACGTATCTTTTCCGATTCGCGGCGGGGAGGAACATCAGAGTCAGCTATTGTACCACTTGGCGAAGGTGAGGCATGACAGTCCTCATCCACTAGGGAAAGTCTTGCAGGGGGAAGGTTTGAACTATTCCCAGTCTGCGGCTGTTTTATTTGTGACCTCATCCATTTCAAAAAAGATGATCGTGAGCGTGAACCAATATGCCAAACGGAACAGCTCCGTTGTGATCTTCTTGGTCAAGCGTCAAGGAGAGGTCTACACAGCTGAAGAAAAATCATTGAAGGCTTATGCTTCTTCCCGGGGCATTTCATTGAGGGTATGCTTCGAAGGTGATTTCTCTTCTGCCTTTATGGAGGTGAAACGGGCATGAGTCGTGAAACACCGAAACACAATATCGTTACGATGATGATTTACTTGTTTGGGTTTCTGCTGCTTTGGGAATGGTTGAGGCCTCTTCAGGTGGTGACGGATACCGGAAGCTTGACGTACTTCATTGTTTTTATCGCCTTATCTCTCGTCCTGTCCTACTTCAGAATACACTATTTTATTACGGCGGCGGTTAAACTCGTCTTTATTTTATTCGCCATTCATGGGTTGTACTATTCAGGGTCCTTCTTTACTGTTACGTGGCCTGGTGCATTCCTTAAAGATCTGTGGATGAATATCGGGTTGACTGTTGGGCGTGAATGGCCGAGCCTGTCTTACGAATATAGAAGTTTATTGTTCTTCGTATTATTATGGTTGATGACGTATTTATTGTATTACTGGTTATCGGTCCGGAAGACTATCCTCCTCTTTTATGTGATGACTGTAACGTATATTTGTCTGATTGATACGTTTACGATATATGAAGGAGATCGTGCCATCATCAGGATCGTCGTCTTCGGGTTTCTCTTAATGGGGCTGTTGGCTCTTGAACGATTGGTGCAAAAGGAAAACCTCCGTGGTTCGAGGATGAGCCGTCACCGCTGGATCGTCCCCCTTGCCGTTATGCTAGGGGTGAGTTCGGTGGTTGCGTTTGCCGCCCCTAAGGCGGATCCGATTTGGCCTGATCCCGTTCCCTATCTACAATCCTTTTCTGAAGGGGCAGGGGGCAGCGGGGTGAACAGGATCGGGTATGATACGGATGATTCAAAGCTTGGGGGACCATTTGTTGGAGACCCTACGGTCGTTTTTAATGCCGAAGTGACGAGGGAGCATTACTGGAAAATCGAAACGAAGGATTTGTATACGGGTAAGGGATGGGAACAGTCCATACCGGATGACCAGCAGGGTGCCCTGCTTTTTGATTCAGAAGAAATGGTTCCTTTCACCACAAGCGAGCCGGATGATGAAAGTGAAGTGGAAACGGAAAAGGTGATGGTGGAACGGACCTATTCCCATGTCGTTTATCCATATGGGATAGAGACGATAACCGGCAATGAAGAAGGCTTCTTTTCCTTTAACCCCATCACAGAAAAGGTCACAAGCTATCAGGGGCAGGATCGGACCGTGAAGCTTACAGACTACGAACTGGCTTATCGTTCACCATCTTATTCCCAGAAGAAGATGAAAGCAGCGGAGAATGATCAGGGACTTAAGGATCGGGTTGAATTTGTTGAGCGCTATACCCAACTTCCGGAAACGACTCCCCAGCGTGTGAGGGATCTCGCTGTGGATATTACGTCGGAAGAGGAGAATTGGTATGACAAAGTAAGGGCTATTGAAGGTTATTTCTCTGAAAAAGCGTATGTATATGACCAATTTGACGTTCCGGTGCCTGAAGAGGGACAGGATTATGTGGACCAGTTCCTGTTTGAAACACAGAGGGGTTACTGTGATAACTTCTCGACTTCCATGGTTGTATTGGTTCGTACCCTGGGAATCCCGGCCAGATGGGCAAAAGGGTATACAGAGGGTGAATACAGCCGGCAAGTCGACTCAAACTATAAGCTTTATGAAGTATCCAATAATAACGCACATTCCTGGGTGGAGGTGTTCTTCCCTGAGGTAGGATGGGTGCCCTTTGAGCCTACAGTCGGATTCAGTAATAATGTTTCGTACCAATACGATCTGGATGTACCTGACAGGGATAACAGTGAAGTCCCTGTTCCTGAAAGGGAGGAAACACCGAAACAGCCTGTCCAACCGGATGAGGATGCATCCTCTGCGGATGGAAGCGGATTCTCCCTGTCGAAGCTTTGGGATGATATCCAGACCTTCTTTGTGGAGAACTGGGGAAAACTGGTCATGGGATTCATACTAATGTTCATCGTGGCAGTCGGAATGTATATGATTAGAAGGCGGTGGCTTCCGTATGTCCTGATCTTCTATTACCGGAGGAAATCATCAGTCGGTGTGTTTTCTGAAGCCTATCTGTCTCTGATCAAGCAATTGGACAGATATGGATTGAAAATGGATGAAGGGCAGACGTTACGGGACTATTCACGTTATATTGATTCATTCTTCGGGACCCATGAAATGACAAGCCTGACCAATCATTATGAACGTATTTTATATGGTCAGAGGGCGACAGAAGATGAATGGACAAAGATGAGGGAATTATGGGAAAATTTAATTAAAAGGACAACTGGTTGACCCTTTTGAAAACAAGGTATAAAATGATGTCAAATTCATAATAGCGTTCGTTAGCATCCTTCGTATATCCTCGATAATACGGTTCGAAAGTATCTACCCGGTCACCTTAAATGACTGGACTATGAAGGCAGTGTTCTAATTTGACATCCTTGTATGCAAAAAACTGGAATTCTGCCTTTTTATAAGGCGGAGTCTGGTTTTTTTTATTTTTTTAGGAATGCTAACAACAACAGGTAATTGAAGGATGGAGTACATCCTGTCCTATAAAAACTGATGAGGTGAACTGAATGCTTGGTAAAGAAGAATTGCACAATCAAGAAATGATCGTCGTTTTGGACTTTGGAAGTCAATACAATCAATTGATCACAAGAAGAATTCGTGAGTTTGGTGTCTATAGTGAGCTCCACCCGCATACAGTGACCCTTGAAGAAATAAAGGAACTGAATCCTACTGGAATCATCTTTTCAGGTGGTCCTAATAGTGTTTACGGTGAAGACGCCTTTAGATGTGATGAACGCATCTTTGACCTGGACATTCCCATTCTCGGAATCTGCTATGGTATGCAGCTTATGACCATGCACTTTGGAGGCAAGGTAGAACGGGCAAAGCACCGTGAGTATGGAAAAGCGGCGATCACCATCGAGAAACAGTCTAAGTTATTCTCCAACCTGCCTGAAGAGCAAGTGGTGTGGATGAGTCATGGAGATCTTGTTGTGGAAGCTCCTGCAGGCTTTGAGGTGAATGCCACCAATCCTTCCTGCCCGATTGCATCCATGAGTAACGAGGAGCAAGGACTGTATGCCGTTCAATTCCATCCAGAGGTGCGTCACTCTGTACATGGAAATGAAATGCTGCGAAACTTCGTATTTGAAGTGTGTGGCTGCGCAGGTGATTGGTCAATGGAAAACTTCATCGAGATAGAAATGGAGAAGATCCGTCAAACGGTAGGGGACAAAAAAGTTCTTTGTGCCTTAAGTGGTGGAGTGGATTCTTCCGTCGTTGCCGTTTTGATCCATAAAGCAATCGGAGATCAATTAACATGCATCTTCGTAGACCACGGTCTTCTTCGAAAAGGCGAGGCGGACAGCGTCATGAAGACATTTGCTGATGGGTTCAATATGAATGTCATTAAAGTGGATGCACAGGATCGTTTCCTGGATAAATTAAAAGGGGTATCCGATCCTGAGCAGAAGCGTAAAATCATCGGGAACGAATTTATTTACGTATTTGATGATGAAGCGACGAAGCTTGAAGGGATTGAATATCTTGCTCAAGGTACTTTATATACAGACATCATAGAAAGTGGAACGGCTACTGCTCAAACGATTAAATCTCACCACAATGTAGGCGGGCTTCCTGAAGATATGCAGTTCACTCTCATTGAGCCTTTGAACACTCTATTCAAAGACGAAGTCCGTGCTCTTGGGTCTGAACTTGGCATTCCTGATGAAATTGTCTGGCGTCAGCCATTCCCTGGCCCGGGTCTTGGCATCCGCGTTCTTGGTGAAATTTCGGAACAGAAGCTTGAGATCGTTCGTGAGTCTGATTACATCCTTCGTGATGAAATCAAAAAGGCTGGACTTGACCGGGACATTTGGCAATACTTCACTGTGCTTCCCGACATCCGAAGTGTCGGAGTGATGGGGGATGCCAGAACTTACGACTATACAATCGGAATCCGTGCTGTGACGTCCATCGACGGTATGACATCCGACTGGGCTCGTATCCCTTGGGATGTATTGGAGAAAATCTCTACACGTATCGTAAATGAGGTCGATCATATCAACCGCGTCGTGTATGATGTGACAAGTAAGCCACCGGCAACGATCGAGTGGGAATAATAGCATACAGATGTTTGTATGAGGGGTGACAGGTCCCTTCCGTCATGGGTCGATTCGAATTCGACAAAGACGGAAGGAACTTGTCACTTTTTGTATTAAACGAACATTTATAAAATAAATTAATAATAATGTTCGTGTTTTTGTTGACGCCCCCTTTGCAGCTTGGTACAATAGTACTGTAATCATAAAACATTATAAAAGTATTGCGTCGTATAATTTCGGGAATAGGGCCCGAGCGTTTCTACCAAGCTACCGTAAATGGCTTGACTACGAGGTGATGGATGATGGGGCCGATGTAAGATGTCCTATTGATCTTGATCTTAACAGTCAAAGCCTCGAACTCTGGTAGTTCGAGGCTTTTTGTAATTGAAATGTTTTCTACGGCGACTCTATAGGAGGAGTACAGGAATGAAGAATTTCTTTCAGTTTGACCAGTTGGGTACTACGTATAGGAGGGAAATCATCGGGGGATTAACCACGTTCCTTTCAATGGCATATATCCTGATCGTCAATCCCCTTACGTTGACTCTCCAGTCTGTACCGGATCTCCCGGACAGCATGAGAATGGACTATGGAGCAGTATTCGTTGCAACGGCATTGGCTGCTGCAATAGGTTCCTTGATCATGGGGCTGATAGCGAAATATCCCATCGCTTTGGCTCCAGGTATGGGATTGAACGCTTTCTTCGCATACACAGTGGTATTAACGATGGGTGTACCTTGGCAATCTGCTCTGACAGGCGTGTTAATTTCAGGGTTGATTTTCATTGTACTCACATTATCAGGTATCAGGGAGAAAATCATTAACTCCATTCCTGCGGATTTGAAATATGCAGTTGGAGCGGGGATTGGACTTTTCATTACATTTATCGGGTTTCAAAACGCTGGAATCATAGTGAACAACGATGCTGTATTAGTAGGTCTTGGTGATTTAACGAATGGCCCGACCCTGCTGGCGATCTTCGGCATCATCATTACCGTCATTTTGATGACAAGGGGAGTCAAAGGCGGCATATTCATCGGTATGGTCGTAACCGCCATCGTCGGTATGATCGTTGGCTTGATCGACACACCGGAAAAAGTGGTAGATGCTGCACCGAGTCTGGCTCCTACATTTGGGGCGGCTTTAGATCCTTTGTTCAATGATCCGGCCAGTATTTTCACGATCCAGATGCTTGTAGTAATCCTTACATTCTTATTCGTTGATTTCTTTGACACAGCCGGTACTCTTGTAGCGGTTGCGAATCAAGCGGGGTTAATGAAGGAGAATAAACTTCCTCGCGCTGGTAAAGCTTTGTTTGCTGATTCTTGTGCAACAGTGGTGGGGGCCATCTTAGGTACATCGACGACAACCTCTTATATCGAATCTTCTGCAGGTGTTGCGGCGGGTGCGCGAACAGGATTTGCCTCAGTGGTAACTGCACTCTTGTTCCTGTTGTCCATTTTCTTCTTCCCGCTGTTAGCCGTCATCACATCTGCTGTGACAGCACCGGCACTTATTATTGTGGGTGTATTGATGGTTTCATCACTCGGTGAGATCGGGTGGAAGAAATTCGAAGTGGCTGTTCCGGCATTCTTAACTATTGTGGCCATGCCGTTAACGTACAGCATCGCGACAGGTATTGCGATTGGGTTTATCTTTTATCCCATTACGATGATCATGAAAGGGCGCGTAAAGGAAATCCACCCAATCATGTACTTCCTGTTTGTAATATTCGTGATGTATTTCATATTCTTGGTTTAAACAGGATGAAGCTGATCTTTCGCAGATCAGCTTTTTCTTTATTAGAAGGCTTTATTGGCAGGAACCATTCTGAGATGTGTTTATCAGTGAGTGGTAGATGGTGAGTCCCGTCCTCAAGGAAAGTTCAAAGAGAGCTGTGTTTACGTTCATCGGTGTCTGGGGAATGATCTAATTGTCAAAGGAATTGGGATGAAATAGAGGGAAGGGATGAATGAAAGGAGAAGATATAGGTAAAGAGTAACTAGTAATTGAAAAAAAACGGGATATTCGTTAAAATCATGGAATCGGAAAGTGTCGAAAATGGTCGAATATATGGGGAGAATGAAGATGTCTACTTTAACTGTGAAGAAAGCCTTGAATAACAATGTATTAATAGCTGATCATGTCAGCTACGGTGAAGTCGTTCTCATCGGTAAAGGAATAGGGTTCAATCGTAAAAAAGGAGACCCCATCCAGAATGATATTGCGGAAAAGATGTTTGTCCTGAAAGGGGAAAAAGAGCAGGAGCAGTACAAAAATCTCCTTCCTTTCCTGAATGACGACATGTCCAACGTCATCATCTCTGCCATTGAGTTAATCAGAAAAAGAACGAACTCTTTCCTGAATGAACATATTCACATCGCCCTCACTGACCATATCCTTTTTGCGATTAACCGATTGATGAGAGGGATGGAAATCCGCAACCCTTTCCTGGTGGAAACAAGAACGTTATATCCGTTCGAATATGAGATTGCCAGAGAAGTCGTGGGTATGATCAACGAAATGACGGATGTTCATCTGCCTGAAGGAGAGGTTGGGTTTATCGCCCTTCATATCCATAGTGCCATGATGAACAAGGATCTCTCTGAAGTAAATCAACACTCCCAATTGATTGGTCGCCTGACGGGGATGATCGAACAACAGCTGGATGTGAAGATCAATAAGGAGAGTGTCGATTATATGAGACTCGTCCGTCACATTCGATATACAATCGAACGTGTCCTTAGAGAAGAGCGTGTAGAAGAACCAGAAAAAATCGCAAAACTCTTGAAAGAGGAATACCCACTCTGCTATAATTTATCGTGGAAGCTGATCAAGATGATGCAGCAAACATTACAAAAACCTGTTTACGATGCAGAAGCTGTTTACTTAACCATGCATTTGCAGCGTATCCAGAGTAAAGTTAAATAAAGCACTTATCTTTCTTACGTGTTACTGATACGATCAGGCATGAGTGAAGAAGATGATTGAAACGTATTTTTTGGGGTAGTCTATCCTTATACGTTCATTATCCTCTTTTCTCATGCCTTTTTTGTTTGTTTTCATCATCTAATTAGTTGAAATAAAGAACCATATTAAAGGAGGAAACTTCATGTTTAAAAAGGCTTTTGGCGTTTTACAAAAAGTCGGTAAAGCCCTCATGCTGCCTGTGGCAATCCTGCCTGCGGCTGGTCTTCTGCTTGCGTTCGGTAACGCACTGCAAAATCCGACATTACTAGAAATCGCTCCATTCCTTGCAAACGGCGGCGTGGAAATGGTCGCAAGCGTTATGGAACAAGCGGGTGGCATCATTTTTGGAAACTTAGCCCTGTTATTCGCAGTGGGTGTAGCCATCGGGTTAGCCGGTGGTGAAGGAGTAGCTGGTTTAGCGGCTATCGTTGGTTTCTTGATCATGAACATCACGATGGGAACAGTTGAAGGACTGGGAATCGGCGATGTTACAGGTGAAGGTGTAGATCCTGCATACGCCCTTGTATTAGGAATTCCTACTCTTCAAACCGGGGTCTTCGGTGGTATTATCGTCGGGATTCTCGCAGCTTATATGTACAATCGTTTCTTCCAAATCGAACTTCCTTCCTACCTGGGATTCTTCGCTGGTAAACGATTCGTTCCGATCGCAACGGCAGCTTCTGCTGTTGTACTAGGTCTGTTGATGCTTGTCATCTGGCCTCCGGTCCAAAACGGCCTTAATACATTCTCTAACTTTATGCTAAATGAAAACAGAGCTTTCGCAGCTTTCGTATTTGGTGTAATCGAACGTGCCCTTATACCATTTGGACTTCACCATATTTTCTACTCGCCATTCTGGTTTGAGTTTGGTACGTACACGTCCGAAGCAGGAAATATCATTCGTGGGGATCAGGCGATCTTCATGAAACAAATTCAAGATGGTGTCCAAGATCTGACTGCAGGTACCTTCATGACTGGTAAATTCCCATTCATGATGTTCGGTCTTCCGGCAGCGGCTTTAGCGATTTACCATGAAGCAAAACCTGAAAGAAAAGCAGTTGTAGCCGGTATCATGGGCTCGGCAGCACTGACATCCTTCTTGACAGGTATTACTGAACCAATCGAGTTTTCATTCTTATTCGTAGCACCGGTTCTTTTCGGTATTCATACAATCTTTGCAGGTTTATCTTTCTTAACCATGCATCTATTAGATGTAAAGATCGGTATGACGTTCTCGGGTGGTCTGATTGACTACATCTTATTTGGTCTGATCAACCCACAAACAAACGCTTGGATCGTTATTCCGGTAGGGGCAGTCTTCGCTGTCGTTTACTACTTCGGATTCCGTTTCGCCATCCGTAAGTTCAATCTTATGACTCCTGGTCGTGAAGAAGTTGACGAAGAAGATGATGCGCCGGCAAGCTCGGCAGGAGACCTTCCATACAACATCCTGGAAGCCATGGGTGGACAAGAGAACATTGCGCATTTAGATGCATGTATCACTCGTCTCCGCGTTTCTGTTAATGATGTGAAAAATGTAGACAAAAACCGTCTGAAAAAATTAGGTGCTTCAGGAGTACTTGAAGTGGGAGACAACATTCAAGCGATCTTCGGACCTAAGTCGGATACGATCAAATCACAAATGCAAGACATCATCCGTGGAAAAGCTCCACGTAAAGCAGAAACAAGCGCAAATGAAGAAGTAGAGCAACAAATTGAAGAAGTAAACCCGGAAGCACTTCAAACTGAACAAAAGAACGAAAAATTCGTTGCGCCGATTACAGGTGAGATCAAAGACATCACAGAAGTTCCTGATCAAGTATTCTCAGGAAAAATGATGGGTGACGGTTTCGCGATCATACCGACGGAAGGAACAATCGTTTCTCCGGTTACAGGTAAAGTCGTAAACGTATTCCCGACGAAGCATGCCATTGGACTGGAGTCCAAAGCAGGCCGTGAAGTTCTGATCCACGTTGGGATCGATACGGTGAAATTAGAAGGTAAAGGATTCGAAGCTCTGGTAAAAGAAGGGGACCAAGTTGAAGCGGGTCAACCATTACTGGAAGTGGATCTTGATTACATCAAAGCAAATGCACCTTCTGTCATGACGCCGATTGTATTCACAAACCTTAAAGAAGGTCAGCAGGTGACAGTCGAGAAGTCAGGTAACGTAAATCGTAACGACGAAAACATCATTACGATCGATTAATAAAATAGAAATCGGCCGGTTCTCTGGATGAGAGCGGGCCGATTTTTTGGTTCTATTGACTTTCATACTAAAAAGAAAGGCTTTAATAGAAGAAACTCAAGGGTGAAGGTTATTTTCATGCCTCTAATTCATTGGTTTTACAGGTGGACTGAATAATTTAAAAATAAATCTACTAAAACTATTGACGTGAGTCTCATAGATTGATATACTTTAAAAACCGTCGAAAGAGAACAGCGGTTACACAACAACAACATAATATAAGAAACAAAAACATCTTAAAAAAGTTGTTGACAAATACACCGCATTCTTGGTATGATGGTCAAGTCGCTTCAAACAGAAGCACAAAACATTGATCCTTGAAAACTGAACAAAACAAGACAATACGTCAACGTTAATTCTAGATTTATTTTAAGAGCTATTCAAACTTTTATCGGAGAGTTTGATCCTGGCTCAGGACGAACGCTGGCGGCGTGCCTAATA
>NZ_JAAXCV010000006.1 GCF_012911895.1 Bacillus sp. RO3 | reverse complement strand
GAACGTATTGTTTTTTCACATCTTCCATTGGTCCATTTCGTTTACTCATTTGGACTCCTCCTTTGATACATCTATCTTAAGGCTTTTAGATTATGGTGTCCAAATGAGTTAGGGGGCTAAATAGAATAAATCCCAAAGTCGATAGAATAGCCACTAAAGTCGATAGAATAATCCCAAAGTCGATAAAATAGAGCCCAAGGTCGATAAAATAAATCCCAAAGTCGATAAAATATCCATGAAACCCGATAAAAAACCTGCACCCCCTATCTCAAATTCTCCTTTCTTGAACAGATTGATCATGAAAGCAGCACAATTATTTACACGAAAGAGGGTAATCACCCATCGTTTTAGGGTAAAAATAGAAAAATGAATACAGATGTGGAGGAGAGCCAATTGAAAAGACAGGATGTATATGATTGTATCGGGATTGGGATTGGTCCATACAATTTAAGTTTGGCAGCGTTGATGGAGGAGAAGACAGACTTAAGGGTAAAGTTTTTTGACATGACACCCGAGTTCCAGTGGCATCCCGGCATGTTAATCAACCTTACCGATCTGCAGGTACCATTCATTGCCGATTTGGTGACGTTTGCCAATCCACAAAGCCGTTACAGTTATTTAAATTACTTACATACCCATAATCGTTTATATAAGTTTTTCTTTTTTCAAAAGTTTGAGATGCCGAGGCAGGAGTACAATGATTATGCCCGCTGGGTGGTGGCTCAGCTTTCAAGCTGCCAATTTCACAGTGAAGTGATAGGCGTCACAGATGAAGGCGACTGCTATAAAGTGGTGGTCGATAACCGATTGACCGACGAAAGGGAGATGTATTACACGAAACACGTGGTGATGGGGACGGGAAGTAAGCCTCTGATTTTAGATGGAATGGAAGGCCTCCCTGATCAGGATGTATATCATACGAGCAAGTATCTCTTTCATAAGGACACGACGATGGAGGCGGCTTCCATCACAATTGTCGGATCAGGACAGAGTGCAGCAGAAGTATTCTTCGATTTATTAAAGGAACAGAAGGATCATCCATATCAATTGACATGGCTGACCCGTTCGGAAGGGATTCTGCAGCTCGAATCGTCAAAGCTCGGCCAGGAATTCTTCGCCCCTGATTATGTGGACTATTTTCATGGGCTGACATATGAAAAGAGGATGGATGCCCTTAAAACCCTGGATCAGCTCAGAAACGGAATCGATCCTGACACCCTCAATCATATTTACAACATTCTTTACAATCATTCAGTCAGTGAACACTCGCCAGACATCACGATCCAGCCACTAACGGAAGTGGATGAGATCCGGAAAGAGGATGACGGCTACGTCTTAAGCTGCCGGCAATGGCAGGAAGACCGTGATTTTTCATACCATTCGGATAAGGTCATCCTGGCGACCGGCTATAAGCCGAATATCCCCGACTGGTTCTTTGAGGAGTTCGAGGATAATATTGTGTGGGAAGATGACAAGAAGTATAAAGTCACCCGGGAGTATAAGCTGGAATTTAAAGAAAAGCCGGACCGTGATCATCACTTCTTTACGGTGACGAATCTCGAGCATTCTCACGGGGCAGGGGCGACGAATCTGGGACTGGCTGTGGACCGAAACATTCAGATCATCAATCATATAGCTGGGGAAACCGTGTATGAAGTGCAAAGAAATACGATCTTCTCCCAATTTACGATGGATAAATAAGGGTTTTGTTTTTGTAAGGCCGGGTAAAGTACAAGTGTGATCAAAACAAACATTGGGAGTGTTTCATTTTATGGCTAAAATAGCGACGTTATTGACGGACATGTTTGAAGACGTAGAATTTACAGATCCTGAGAAGGCGTTTAAAGAAGCAGGTCACTTCGTTGTGACGATTGAGAAAGAAAAAGGGAAGACAGTGAAAGGGAAGCAGGGAGAAGCAAAGGTGATCATCGATGAGAGCATCG
Source organism: Bacillus sp. RO3 (assembly GCF_012911895.1). Classification (GTDB taxonomy): domain Bacteria; phylum Bacillota; class Bacilli; order Bacillales; family Bacillaceae_B; genus Rossellomorea. The sequence continues at coordinate 41,929 of NZ_JAAXCV010000006.1, read as the reverse complement.
ATAACGTGAATCCTTCAGATTTTGATGCCCTTTTGTTACCGGGGGGATTCTCTCCTGACCAGCTTCGGGGAGACGACCGTTTTGTGAAGTTCACCAAGCATTTCATGGATGAGAAGAAACCGGTCTTCGCGATCTGTCACGGCCCGCAGCTGTTGATCACGGCTAAAGCCCTGGAAGGACGCAAAGCGACGGGTTTCAAGTCCATTAAAGTTGATATGGAATATGCAGGTGTAACTTACGAGGACAAAGAAGTCGTCGTTTGCGGAAACCAGCTGGTGACGAGCAGGACGCCGGATGATATCCCGGCTTTCAACAGGGAATCACTGGCGCTCTTGTCTAAATAAATGGAAGGGGACATTCCCCAAGGTATGTGTACCTTTGAGGGAATGTCCCTTTTTTACATGCTTACTTGCGAAGATTACCCATTTCTTCAATGATTGCCGTCATCTCACTTGGACTGAATCGCTCCTTGCGTTCTACCATTACATATAAATCGTGAAGATCTTCATACATTTCTTCGTTGAAATCTTCCGGCTTTACAGCACCTGCATTGACGATCTTCAATTTTTCCTTAATGGCTGTAACCATGTATTCGATATTTTCTGTTGTGTTTTTTGATAAATCCATCTTGAACCGTCCTTTCCGGCTTGCATTCATTACATTTATCTTTCCATGATTCGTCCACCCTGTCAACATCACATCGAGTGGGATTTTTTTCGTGGAATGTTTTACACTAGAAAGGAATGGGAAAGAGGTAGGTAATAATAAGGCAGGAGAGATCCTCGAACAGGTCTGATCGAGTTTGAAGAACCTCATGAAGGAACTTTAGCCATCCTTAGAGAAACTAATAAAAGAGGTCCTGTCAATAGCAGGGTGACGAAACGAATGGAATGTGAAGAGGTGCTGAATCATCATGGGGTGTGTTCGGGCTCCGGGACCTGGTGGAGATACATATTTCTTGAATACGGTCCAGATCCGTATGACACCCTTTTAGAATCTAGGAGCAGCCATTATGAATGAACATTATTAAAAAAGAATCATCATTTGAAGGAGGGTATTACATATGGGAAGCAATAAATTTTACAAAGGGATTTTCTTAGGTGCTGTTGCAGGGGGTCTTCTTTCCCTGTTGGACAGAACGACCCGGCAGGAGGTGGGGACATCTTTAAAGAACAGCGGGAACTATATCGCATCCTATACCAAAAATCCCCAGGCGCTTGTGGAGTCCGGCAAGGAAGTGTATGAGAAACTGCGCACAACTGCCGATCAGGTCAGCAGGGATATTCAATTCATCAATGAAAAAGTAGAAGAAATCAAGGGCATGACCCCGCAGGTGAAAGAAATCATCGAAGAGACAAAAGAAACCTTTGAGGACTCTTCAGAAGCCTATAAAGAAACATTTTCAGATCGGGAAACTTCAAATGAACTGTCGACACAGGATGAAGAAAATCAGCCGATCGCTTCTTCATTCAAAGGTTACTAAATTAAACGAGGTGAGGATATGCCGGAAGAAACGGTCAAAGGAGGATGGAAAGGATTTTCGAAGAATCTCTTCTCGAATATCAGTACGAATGATGTTACGGGACTGGCAGCCCAAATTGCCTATTACTTTCTTTTATCTCTCTTTCCACTGTTGATCTTTATCGTCACACTCCTGCCCTATCTGCCTGTGGAGCAGGGTGACATCCTGGGTCTGGTCAGGGATTTTGCGCCAGGTGAAACGATGTCCATGATTGAAGAAACCCTTCAGGATGTCATGTCCAATCGCAATTCCGGACTGCTTTCTGTCAGTATCATTGCCACCATCTGGTCCGCATCCAATGGGATGAATGCCATCGTGAAAAGTTTAAATCGTGCGTATGATGTAGAAGAAACAAGGTCTTTCATTGTCACGCGCCTTATGTCTGTTTTATTGACATTTGCCATGATTCTGGTCTTCGTCGTGGCCCTGTTGCTCCCTGTTTTCGGAAAGCAGATCGGACTTTTATTATTTTCTCAATTCGGATTTTCCGAACAATTTCTCGCGATCTGGAACGGTATCCGCTGGGCGATCAGTCCGATCATTTTGTTCATCATATTCGTTGGGCTGTATTACTTTGCCCCAAGTAAACGGATCAAATGCCTCAGTGCATTCCCCGGGGCGATCTTTGCGACACTTGGCTGGGTGTTGGTATCACTTGCTTTCTCTTATTACGTAGGAAGCTTTGGGAACTATTCAGCCACTTATGGAAGCATAGGGGGAATCATCGTTCTTATGATCTGGTTCTACCTAACGGGAATCATCATCATGATCGGCGGGGAAATCAATGCATTGGTCACAATCAAAGAACATGATTCATGTTAAAATAGGGGGAAATCCCCTCAAGACATAGGATAAGCATAACCAGGGGAAGATTCTATTAAACAGTGCGTTTAGTGGGTCTTCTTTTTTTGTGAAAATGGAAAGTGAGGCGGTACTCATGTTGATAGCCGCAATGATTGAACGGCTTGGCATCATTGTTACAATAGCCTTTGTGATGACCAGGATCAGTTTCTTCCGTCATTTGATCGAGCAGCGGACCCATGTAAAGAAAACCCAGACGCTTTTTCTTATATTGCTGTTTGGTTTCTTCGGAATCGTTGGTACATATACAGGATTGATCGTCAATCCATTTCAGGAAGAATATACGAAATGGCAGTGGCATCTTCAGCAGAATGAAGCCATCGCCAACTCCAGGGTGATCGGAGTAGTGGTGGCCGGATTACTGGGCGGTCCATGGATCGGTCTTGGAGCGGGACTCGTGGCAGGGGTTCACCGGTATTTTCTTGGCGGGTTTACGGCATTCGCCTGCGGGGTCTCGACGGTTTTGGCAGGATTGCTTGCTGGCTGGGTAGGCAAACGGGAAAAGAAGAACAGGCTCGTTTCCCCTCAAAAAGCATTTCTGGTAGGACTGATTGCCGAAGGGATGCAGATGCTCCTGATCCTTCTTCTTGCGAAACCATTTGACGATGCCTCTTTGCTTGTTTCTGATATCGGGTGGCCGATGATCATGGCAAACGGAGTCGGAGCTGGAATATTCCTGCTTATTATCAAGAGTGTTTTCTATGAAGAAGAAAGGATGGGGGCCGCTCAATCTCAAAAAGCGCTCAGACTCGCCGACAGCACGGTGAAATATATGCGAAAGGGTTTAAACAGAGACTCTGCACTGGCAACCTGCGGGATTTTGATGAGGGACGTGAACGCTCTAGCGGTTTCTATTACGAATACGTCCCATATCCTTGCTCATGTCGGTCTCGCTTCCGATCATCATCAGCAGGGCCGTCCGATTCAAACGGAAGCAACGAAACGGGTCATCGGAACGGGGGAGATCATGAAGGTGGGGAGAGAAGAGATCCAATGTGACAGGGAAGGCTGTCCATTGGGCGCGGCAATCATGGCCCCTCTCATGAAAGGAGACGAAATTGTCGGCACCCTTAAGTTCTATTTTCATACAGAAAAGGAGATCTCGCCGATCCAGATGGAACTCACGAAGGGGATTGCCACCCTTCTCAGCCATCAGCTTGAACTTGCTGAGATCGATACCCATAAAGAGCTGGCTAAGGAATCAGAAGTAAAGGCATTACAGGCCCAGATCAATCCCCATTTTTTGTTCAATACAATCAATGTGATTGTGTCGTTGACGAGGATCAATCCAGATAAGGCAAGGACACTGCTCATTTCACTGTCTCAATTTATACGCCAGAACCTGACCGGCAGTACGAAGTCCACTTCAAGCCTTAAGGAAGAATGTCAGCACGTGAAATCCTATCTCGCCATTGAAGAAGCCCGCTTTTTCGACCGGTTGGAAGTACTGTTTGATATAGAAGAAGTAGCTCTTCACATAAACGTTCCTTCCATCACCCTGCAGCCTCTCGTTGAAAATGCGATCAAGCATGGAATGAAGCATGTAGAAGAAGGATTTGTGTTGAGGATCGGGATAAAGCGTTTTGGAGAAACCGTCAAAGTCTGTGTAGAGGACAACGGAGCGGGAATGAATGAAAGCAGTGTGGAAAAGCTTCTGATGTCCCCTGTCGAGTCCCGGTCGGGTACAGGGATCGGCCTGTATAACGTAAATAAGCGATTGGAAATGATGATGGGGAAAGAAGCGGGACTCTCCATCACATCATCACCAGGAAACGGAACCAGAGTTGAATTTACGGTAAGGAGTGGAGAAAATGAGAGTCGCGATCATTGATGACGAACCGTATAGCCGGGAGGAAATGAAGCATCTGTTGGGTCATTACCCATGGGTGGAGGTTGTCGGAGAGGCAAGCTCCGGGGAGAAAGGATTGGAAATCATTTTAACGATGGAGCCTGATGTGTTATTTCTGGATATTGAAATGCCTGGAATGAGCGGAGTGGATTTGGCGGAAGCCTTACAGAAAATGAAGGAGAAACCCCAAATCGTCTTTGCCACTGCGTATCCCGATTATGCCCTGAAAGCGTTCCGTGTGGAAGCCGTCGACTACTTACTGAAGCCATTTGAAGAGTCGCAGCTTGCCCGGACGATGGAGAGGCTGAAGCATCTATTGAAGGTCGGAGACAAAGAGGTCCGTGAAAATTCATCCATGGGGAAACTTTCAGTGCAGGATGAAGATAAGATTGTGTTTATCCCTCCTCAAGAAATTCTGTATATATTCCGTGAAGAGCGGGAAACGATCATTTGTACCCTTAAGAAGAAATATACGTGCAGGCTCCCCATCAAGGATCTGGAAGCGAAGCTCATGACTTACCCTTTCTTCCGGGTCCACAAAAGCTATCTCGTGCAATTGCCTTATGTGGAAGAACTGATCCCCTGGGGAAGCGGTGTCTATCAGTTGAAGGTACAAGGGGCCGACGAAGCGATTCCGGTAAGCAGGAATTATGTCAAGGAGCTGCGGGAACGGTTGGAGTTGTAGAATGTGTGAACCGTGTACATTTTGGGTACGAGGCACCCACTTCCTCCCCGCATGTTAACCCCCACTCAGGACATGTCAAGCCGGTTTTTGTACATCTTAAACGGAAATGTGACGAAATGGTGAATACGATTGTTATAATGAAAGCGTATTCATAAATGAACGAAGGGGGATCCTAGACATGGTCACATTTCTGGTCTCGATTGTTGTATTAATCATCGGTTATTTCACATACGGAAAGGTAATTGAAAAGATTTTTGGTATCAACGAGAAACGCTCGACCCCAGCCTATGCAAAAGCGGATGGTGTGGATTACGTACCAATGGACACGAAACGGAACTCCATGATCCAGCTATTGAATATTGCCGGTGTCGGTCCGATTTTCGGTCCGATCATGGGAGCGTTGTACGGACCCGTTGCTTTCCTTTGGATTGTACTTGGAGCTATTTTTGCCGGCGCGGTCCATGATTATTTAACGGGGATGATTTCGATTCGAAACGGTGGAGCTCATTTACCGGAGCTTGCCGGACGTTTCCTTGGTAAAACGATGAAGCACGTGGTGAACGCATTCTCGATCCTTTTACTCGTCCTGGTCGGGACGGTCTTCGTTACAGCACCTGCCGCATTGATCGCGAATCTGACCCCTGCGTGGATTTCCCTGGGTGTCATCATTGCAGCTATTTTTATTTATTATATTGTGGCGACATTGCTGCCGATAGATAAAGTCATCGGAAAAGTATACCCCCTTTTCGGAGCTCTTCTGGTCATCAGTGCCGTAGGAATCGGAGCCGGGTTAGTCATCACAGGGGCGGATATTCCTGAGATTTCTTTTACGAACATGCACCCTGATAACATAGCCATTTTCCCTTTATTATTCTTGACGATTTCGTGCGGGGCACTTTCAGGTTTCCATGCCACTCAGTCACCGATCATCTCAAGAACGACTCAAAATGAAAAGAACGGACGTAAAATCTTCTACGGCATGATGATCCTGGAAGCGATCATTGCCATGATCTGGGCGGCAGCGGCCATGAGCTTATTCCAGCCTGGTGAATTGAATGCCATCCTGAAAGAAGGCGGGCCTGCAGCGGTCGTGAGTGAAGTATCGATCCTTATGCTCGGTTCAATCGGCGGAACCCTTGCCATCCTTGGAGTAATCATTCTTCCAATCACATCAGGTGATACATCATTCCGAAGTGCGCGTATGATCATTGCCGATTATATCAAGGTGGGCCAGGTGAAGATCTCCAGCCGTCTTTGGATTGCGATTCCATTATTCGTCATTTCCGTCGTACTGACACGCATTGATTTCAATCTTCTCTGGAGATATTTCTCATGGGCCAATCAATCCACAGCGATGATTGCCTTATGGGTAGGTGCCATGTATCTGGCACTGCAAAAGAAACCTCACTGGGTTGCAACGATTCCGGCGATTTTCATGACAATGGTGACATTTACGTACATCCTGAGCGCACCGATCGGTTTCGGTTTATCCATGAGTACGGCGTATCTGGGTGCAGCAGTTGTAACCATCGCTGCCATCTTAGCTTTCATCTACACATTAAGAAAGCGCTTAAACGATGGTACCGTCATTCAGGTGGACGAAGAGGCACCACAAACTGCAGCATAAAAGAATGAAGAGTTTTCCGGTATTTACCGGGAAACTCTTTTCACTTTCGGCACAAAATAAGAATGGTTCATAACCACCAGTTTTCTTGATGACGACTAAATGTTTAGGAGTGATTCAGCATGACAAAGAAAACGAAAAAAGACGGCGGAACAAAACAAAACAGCAAACACAAACCAAAGCATAAAACATCCGGTTCTGCAAACGGCCAGAACGGATATCACTAGGAAACAATCGCCAATCCTTCATGGGGTTGGCTCTTTTTATTCGTTTGGCAGATGTCTTTATTCGATGGGATGTATTATAATAGGGATAGTTTCAAAAATTTAGTAGGTCCAAAAAGGAGATCCCATTATGTCGAATAATGATCAGCAAATACAGCCAGAAAAGAAGAAAATCAGCCTGCAGGAAGCCATGAAGCAGCAGCTTGCTAAGAAGAAAGAAGCACAAGCCGGCGGCAGACAAGCAACAGGGGGATTGGCTTCTAACCAACGCATGCAAAGTCAGCAAACGAAAAAGCCAAGCAACACACGTCGTAAGATGGGAAGCTAATGGAGGAGAGCGCTCGGGCAGAGTGCTCTTTTTTTTGTAGGTTTCTTCTAGCAAAGAAAAAAAATCAAACTTTTTCTTCCACAAAGTCGTCTAAGTATCAGAAAAGAGGTGAACATCCCTTGAATGACGATCATGCATACGAATTCATCACGTCGAAGGAAGATCTTTTGGAAAACGCGATGAATAAATATGGTAAAGAGGTGTTGTATATCGCTTATTCTTATGTGAAGGATCACAGTCTGGCTGAAGATGTAGCCCAGGAAGTGTTTGTAAAGTTCTATCAAAGAATGGATTCGTTCCGGGGAGATGCCTCTTTGAAAACGTGGATCATCCGGATAACCATCAATCAGAGTAAGGACCATCTAAAAAAGTGGGAGACGAGAAAGCTGCTTTTTACTAATAAGCTGAGTGAATTCATTCAGGAAAGCCTGAGGAATGGTCCGGAGTCTCAAGCCATACATAAGGAAGCGGGCAGAGAACTGCATTCAAATTTGTTTTCCTTGCCAATCAAATACCGGGAAGTTCTATTCTTATATTACTATGAAGAACTGAAGATCTCAGAAATCGCCGAGTGTCTGCAAATCAACATCAACACGGTTAAAACCCGATTGAAAGCTGGTAAAGAGAAACTGCAGAAAATGGTTCCAAAAGAGGTGCATCAGGATGGATAGGGAGCTTCAGCGACAAGTTAGGAAGATGACGGATGAAGGGTTGGAAGGGTTCGATTTCACCAGCAGAATGAAGGATCATGTTTGGAAAAGGGTTACTGGGGAAAAACCGAAGAAAACGTATCGGCGCAGATGGTATGCCCCTCTGATCAGTTTTGGTCTCATTCTCCTCTTTGTATTTATTTACGCCGTGGTTAAAGGGGAACAATGGGGATATTTGGGGAGTGAGCAGCTGAGCGGGTTCTTTACGAACAAATCGAACTTTGATGTGGAAATCCGTTACGATGAGGGAACGACAATCAGTACGTTTACGGAAACGATTAAAAACGGAGAAGGAAACGAAAAACCGTTAACCTTCACTCGTGCCGAAATGAGTGAGATATACAACAGGGTGGAGAGTTTGGATCTGAAGGGAATCGAAAAGTTGTCTAAGCGTGAAGATTGCTCCATCCACTCCCTTTGGAATTACGAGATGATAATAAGAATGAACGACGAAGTTTATCAGTACTATTATTCAGATTGTGGAACGACGGCAGACAGAAGGGCACTCGACGATCTTCAACACCTCATCCTCACCATGATCGAACGAAAGCCAAGGTATGAAGAGATGCTCAAATCAAAACGGACGATGTAATTTGTCATTTACTTCCTTACACAGATTATGCTATCATAATGGAAATTTCAACTAAATGCCATGAAGAGAAGAGTAGATATCCAGAATTCTTTATAGAGAGCTCCGGCAGCTGAAAAGGGGCAAGAAGGAAGATATTGAACCAAGACTCTGAGCAGTGCATCGGAACCCTACCGGGGGATGGTGTGACGGGAGCTCCCGTTATCGGGCTAGGGTATACGTCTTTTGGCCGTACCTGAAAAGGCAGGTATGGTGACATATCAGCGAACTGGGGTGGCACCGCGATATCAAATCTCGCCCCCAAGACCAACGTCTTGGGGGTGGGATTTTTTTTGTTTTTCTAAACAGATCGCGGGGAGGAATCATCAATGGGAAAGTGGAAGTATCCGTTATTGTTGCTAACTGGAATAGGGATTTCGAATATTGGAGGCTGGATTTATTTAATCGCCTTGAATTTGATTGTATTGGAGGAATGGGGATCACCTTTAGCAGTGGTGATGTTATATGTGTTGAAGCCCTTTGCGGCCCTGTTGACGAATGCGTGGGCGGGGAGCGTCATTGACCGCGTCGACAAGCGGAATCTGATGGCGGCCCTCGATTTTTTCAGGGGTGTGTTGATCGGGGCATTGCCTTTTCTAGCGACGGGCTGGTGGATGTATGCCGTCGTATTGATCATCAATATGGGAAGTGCCATGTTTTATCCGGCATCCATGTCGTACATCACCTCTTTCATTCCCAGGGAGAACAGGCAGCGCTTCAATGCTCTAAAGGGGCTGATCGGATCGGGTGCCTTTCTCATCGGGCCAGGGATTGCCGGTCTGATGTTCATGATGGGGACACCTGAGTTTGCCCTTTATATGAATGCAGCCGCACTGGTCTTTTCAGGTGTCATCACGCTCTTTTTACCGAAGCTAGAAATGGAGCTTCCCGTTGTGACCGGTGAGACAAATTGGCAGGTCATCAAGGGGGATTGGCTGGTGGTTTGGAGATTCAGCCGCCGTGCCGCTTATGTGATGGTACTCTATGTGATGTTCAGCAGCATCCTGGTGATGACGGCGGCGATTGATTCCCTTGAAGCAGCCTTTTCGAAAGAGGTGCTGAATCTATCCAACAGTACGTATGGATTTCTCGTGAGTATTGCAGGGGGAGGCTTTGTAGTGGGGTCGATCCTGAATACGGCCCTCTCTCATAAGCTCCATCACATGTACCTTATGGGAATTGGAGCCGTCGCCGTATCATTGGGATATCTGATGTATTCCTTCTCTCAAGGCTTCGAAGGTGCAGCAATCGGATTTGCCATTCTATCCTTTGCTTTGGCCTTTGCGACGACGGGGTTTGAAACCTTTTATCAAGAACATATCCCCCTTGAAATCATGGGTCGGGTAGGGAGTATATATGGATTGCTGGAAGGGATGCTGGTCATCCTGTCCACCGTCGTGATCGGAGTCGGGGCTGAGATAGTGTCTATCCGGTTTGTTGTGGCTTCGGGTTCAGTAATCATGCTTGGGATAGCGCTGATTCTTTGTGTATGCTCCATGAAGGTGACTTGGAAAAAGGACACCGGCCGGGAGGTATTGAGGATGTGACTGGATGGGAGGTTGATGCGGGGGAGTGTGAATGAAGTCATTTACGGGAAGATGGAAAAGGATTATTCCCTGTACCCGATATTGACACTCTCATGAAATCTCTATATAATCATCTAAAATAACTGAAACAATGCCGAGGATCAGTAAAGGGATCTTGTCTTTTCAGAGAGGGAGCGGTTTGGTGAGAAGCCCCCATGGATGAACCTTTGAACCTGCCTCTAAGTTCTGTATCGAATGAAGATATCAGCGGTCCGATACCGTTATCATGGAATGAGTGTAAAGCTTTGCTTTGAATCAGGGTGGTACCGCCAGAAATGGTCCCTGATGAGAAGCAGGGCTTTTTTTGTTTATACGGATAGATCGGGTAAATCGCTGATAAAACACATTTTTCGACGATAAATACCAATCCAACTAAAAAATGAGGTGCTCAACATGGCAAAAGAATTTGTAAAAGATGTAACGGGCATGGAGGAAGACTTCGCCCAATGGTATACGGATGTTGTCACGAAGGCGGAGCTCATCGATTACTCCAGCGTCCGGGGATCGATGATCATCAGGCCTTACGGATATGCTTTATGGGAAAACATCAAGGATGCCCTTGATGCAAAGATCAAGGAAACCGGTCATGAAAATGTGTATATGCCCCTTTTCATACCTGAAAGCCTGCTGCAGCGGGAGAAGGATCACATCGAAGGATTCGCACCTGAAGTCGCCTGGGTCACCCATGGAGGGGAAGAAGAGCTGACGGAACGATTATGTGTGCGTCCGACGTCAGAAGTATTGTTCGGCGAGCATTATAAAAACATCATCCATTCCTATCGAGATCTGCCTAAGCTCTACAATCAGTGGGCGAATGTGGTCCGCTGGGAAAAGACGACCCGTCCATTCCTCAGAACCCTTGAATTCCTGTGGCAGGAAGGGCATACATGTCATGAAACCGATCAGGATGCCCATGATGAAACGGTGCAGATGCTTGAGGTCTATGCTAAGCTTTGTGAAGAACTCCTTGCCATTCCGGTCATCAAGGGTCAAAAAACGGAGAAAGAAAAGTTTGCCGGTGCCAAGTATACGTATACGATCGAAAGCTTGATGCATGACGGGAAAGCCCTGCAATCCGGGACATCCCACCATTTGGGAGATGGATTCGCGAAAGCATTCGGCATTCAATTCACCGACCGTGAAGGGAAACTCCAGCATGTCCAGCAGACCTCATGGGGGTTCACGACCCGCATCATCGGTGCCATGATCATGGTCCACGGAGATGACCGGGGACTGGTGGTTCCGCCAAGGATCGCGCCGACCCAGCTGATGATCGTGCCGATTGCCCAGCACAAGGAAGGCGTTCTTGACTTCGCTTATGACTTGAAAGATACGCTTCAATCCGTGGCCCGGGTTGACATCGATGCGAGTGATAAAAAGCCGGGCTGGAAGTTTAACGAATATGAAATGAAGGGCATCCCACTTCGCCTGGAGGTGGGGCCAAGGGACATCGAAAACGCTCAGGTAATCATAGCAAGGCGTGATACGGGTGAGAAGATCACGGTTCAAATGGCCGATCTTGAAGTGAAAGTTTCCGAACTCCTTAAGGACATTCAACAGAATCTATTAAATAAAGCGAGAGCCCATCGCGATGAAAAAACAACGGTAGTAAGCACTTTTGACGAGTTCAAATCAGTTGTGAAAGAAAAAGGCGGATTCGTCAAAGCCATGTGGTGCGGAGACAGGGCTTGTGAAGACAAGATCAAGGAAGAGACAAGTGCCACATCACGGTGCATGCCGTTTGAACAGGAGCAGGTCGCGGATACATGTGTGTGCTGCGGGAAGGAAGCAAAGCACCTGGTGTATTGGGCGAAAGCGTATTAAGAGACAAAAAACAGTTCTTCCGTCCTTTTTCTGCCTGAAGCCTTCTTTTTCCGGTGTTTGATTAATAAACATAGGTAAAGGAGGCATCGATTAGATGGAATTCGAACTCATCTTTGTTCTATTTATGGCATTCGTGGTCATCAGCCTTTGGGTCGTGCATTCCAAGCTCAACCGGATCACCGAACATGTGCAGCAGATGGATGAAGAGTATTTGTCGGATGAAGAAATCGAAAAGGAGTTAGAAGAAGAATGGAAGAATGACAGCTAGTCGTTAAGGCGTTTCTCGTGGGAGGAGCGCCTTCTGTTTTTTGAAAAAGTCCTACCATTCCCCCCGGCCGGTTGATACTATTAACCTAAAAGGTTTTTCTAATCATCATTGTGGTTGTGCTGTCATTATTGTCCATCACGGTCACCATCGAAAAGCAGACTGACAGGCTCGTAGAAAACGGGCGTGAGCAGATGGAAGTGTTAAAGAAGATACAAACTAAATTAGAAGAAAAAGAGCTTCACATTAAAAGGGAGGATCAGGGATGCAGCACAAGGACTTAACCATTGAAACACCCCGTTTGGTCATCAGGCCTTTTGTTAACAGGGACTATCATAACTGGTTAAGGGAACATTTGAACAGGTTGCCATCACAGCATAAATACGACGTAGGCTATCAAGATATGAGCGAGTGTACGGAGTTTTGGTTTCGGGAGATGCTTTTGAAACATGATGACATGATCGATGGGGATCAGGTGTATATATTGGGGATATTTCTCAAAGAGGGCGGAGCGAATATCGGAACGATCGATTTTTCTACTCTGATGCGGTACAACTTTAACTGGGGAAGGGTCGGCTACACGTTACATAACCGCTACTGGAATCGGGGCTATGGGAAGGAAGCGGTGAAGGCGGCTCTTCAATTGGCTATGGTTAAGTTGAGTTATCACCGGATCGAAGCCCATATCAATCTGGATAATACCCCTTCCATCCGTCTCGCAGAAAGTGTCGGCATGAAGTATGAGTGTACGAGGAAGGGATTCATTTATGAGAACGGGAAGTGGACGGATAATCTGGTGTATTATGTGAATGCCGGGGAATAAAGAAAGATGAGAGCGTATGAGCCCTCATCTTTTTTCTTATAATCCCTCAATTGACAGTTCTTTTACAGGAAGGAATTCTTCTCCTGTATCCATGTATTTCACGTTCACTTTATCATTTTCCTTCAGGTAGATCGCAAGCAGGCTGTTTTCTGAGGAAACGATGTAGTTTTTACCGTTGTCCAGTAAGAAAGAAACGACCGTATAATCACCGTTCTTTTCTTTGTAAACACGCACGACTGTACCATTTGTCTGCTTTTCCTCTGCTTTCGAACTTCCGTCCACACTGCCGCCACCCCGTTGGAGAGCGGTTTTGTATTGTTTCAATGCCTGATTAGGCGTGTTCGCATAGGCTGATATTTCAGGATTCGCTGCCGAAACGATGAAGTAGTTCTGTAAGAAACCATTTGCATCAAGGACCGGTGTCAGCCAGCTTGCTTCACCGTAGAAATTATACAGAACGGGCATTTCGCCGTCCCATTTCTTCTCAATGAATTTCTTCTGGATGATCTGGAGGGCTCCTTGAGAATCCATATACGATTCTTCCAGATTCCCTGTGTAGAAGGTCGCTTCACCTGTTCGTGAATTGGTTAAGGAATAGCCCAGCATAGAGTCGACTCCTTCTTTCGGCGACGTGAAGTCGGTGAAGTAGTACATGTCACCATTTTCGTCAAAAATCGGGCTTACGTTCGCCTCCGTTCCTTCGTCAGAAGGAAGTTTCACGTCCGATTTACCGAAGCGGCTGTTCCAGAATCCCTGAACGTAGTTACCGAAATAACTGTTCTGGAGGCTGATGGTTTCAGGTGAAATCGCCCCGTCGATGAATGAGGGCACTTCCCCGATCGTATAAGATTTGGTTTTACCGGTCTTTGGATCGACCAGGACAATTCCTTTTGCTTCGAATCCGTTGCGTGCTGAAATGAATTCGCCGTACGTACGGATATAGAACGGTTTTCCTTCGTCGTCGATCTCAAGCTGAACATCTCCATTGAAGATCTGCTTCGGATAGTTCAAGCGGATGTGACGCTCGATCTTCTTATTAAAGAAGGCGGAAGGAGTGTAAATCATAGATTCCTTGACGAACTTGGGGTTCGACGATGAATCCGTGGCACTCAATGTGAAATAACCTGGCGTTTCATCCCCTTTGAACCATTTAAAGAAACCGGAGAATTCAACCGGTGCAATGTATACATACTCCCCGTCCACCTTCTGGATCTGCAGGCGGCCAAGCTCATAGTAACTCGTATTCGGTACTTGGCCGAACGCCTTCTTCATTTTGTTCCTTGCGAACTGCGGCGGCACGCTTGCAGGCGTTTCACTTTCATCAAAGGCCTCAATTTCCGTTTTCACGTCCATTTTCGCCGATTCATATTTCTCATCGGCATTGAACACAAACGCAGTCATGAAATAGGCCCCGACGAGCAAGCTTCCAAGGAAAAGGACCCCTTTCACCATCCGTTCGGTTCCGGCTGCAAGGGTGGCTCCGAATCCTGAAGCGACGATGAGTAAAATCCACAAGCCAGTAAAGTTTTGATCAAGATTCGTCATGTAATAGAACACGAATACAATCACAGTCGTTATAATGAAAGCTGCTCCGAACAGGGCTGCAAATGATGGGTAGCCCTCTTTTTTATTCTGCTTTTTCATGAAGGTCATCGGTACGATCAGAAGTGCCATGACCAATCCGACGATCAATGAAAATAGTAATATATTTCCCATAGTATTCCCCTTTCCAGGTTTGATGATCTGTATATAGTGTATATACGGATGAGAGGGGGCGGTGGTTTCATTTGTGAATGAAAACAACCAACTCCGTTCATTTAACTAAAAAAAGCAGCCGATCCAAGATCAGCTGCTTTTCCCGTCACCCAACACCACTTCCACCCCGAAGTGATCCGAGACAACAGGTTTATTCACATCATTAAAGATGACCCGGGACGAATGAACATCCATTTTTTTGCTGGAGAGTACAAGGTCGATCCGTAAATCGACCTTATTCTCATCCCAGCCCGCGATCTTCCCTTCAACGGTGACCCCGCTGTCCCGTTCAACGGCTCCATCAAATGTATCCAGCAGTCCCTTGGAAAGAAGATAATCGTATCCTTCTTCGCGGACCTGGGCATTGTTATTGAAGTCTCCCATCAGAAAGAAGGGGGATTCAGGAGTGACCTGCTCCATCAAGGAGTCGACCTGAAATTTGAACGGCTCTTCTTCGTCCGTCCACCAGCCGAGGTGGCAGGAGTAGAAGGTGAGGGGCCTTCCGCCATAGGAAATGGTCGCCCCCACAATCTTGCGGGTCTTCCAGTAGGATTGGTCATGACTTTTCGATATGAAGAAGCGGTGTTCTTCAGTGACCGGGTGCTTTGTTAAGATTGCTACTCCTTCTTCGTACACGTCGTATCCTATATGAGCGAAGTCCCATATGAGTGAGTAGCCTGTCACGTCTCGTTTCGCCAGTTCTTCAAGAAGGACGAGGGCAAAATTGTCTCTTTTGACGATGCCCTGGACGGCTTCACTTTCGATGAGTTGACTGACTTCCTGAAGGGCGATGACATCGTAGGATTTGTCTGCGATGTCATCGGATAAAATCGAGATTTTTTCAAGCTGGTTGTCTTCCTGCCAGGAGTGACAGTTCAACGTGAGTAATTTCATCATTTACGCTCCCAGTAGATCTTGAATGTCAGACTTGATGACGTCAGCTTTCGGACCATAGATGGCTTGTACGCCTTTATCCTTCAGGATGAGGCCGAGAGCCCCGTTTTTCTTCCATTCCTGTTCCGTACCTACAAGACTGGTGTCTTTAACCGTTACACGGAGGCGGGTCATGCAGGCATCCACGTCTACGATATTTTCTTTACCGCCAAGCATGGCAACGACTTTCGGAGCAATGGAATCGGCGCTTACGGTTCCGCCTTTTGGAGATGCTTCATCTTCAATATAGTTTCCGTTACGGCCAGGCGTCGGGAAGTTGAACTTCTTGATCAAGAAGTTGGCAACCGTGAAGTTAAGGCCGAAGAATACGATACAGGCAACCACAAAGTTTACAAGGTCTACCCAAAGTCCGGCTTTAAGGATCATCGGTACACGTGTCAGAAGCTCAATGGAACCGAATGAGTGAACCCTGATATTAACGATATCCACAATCGCGAAAGCAAGACCCGTCATGATGGCATATACCACATATAGAAGTGGGGCAGCGAACATGAACATGAACTCGATAGGCTCTGTAACACCTGTTAAGAATACAGCCAATCCAGCTGAAAGGAACATGGATTTGTATTTTTTCTTCTTATCATTATCCACATTGCGGTACATGGCATAGGCAATACCAATCAGGGCCGCTGTGGATAAAATCATTTGGCCTACTTTGAAGCGGGCAGGAGTGACATCATTTAGAAGCTGTTTGTAGCTTTCCATATCTCCTGCAGCCAGGAAGTTGTTCAGATCGGCAATCCAGGCGAGCCAAAGTGGATCTTGACCGGCCACCGTTGAACCCGCACCTGATCCCGTCAGAATTTTGTACGTACCGCCAAGTTCTGTATAGTTGATCGGAACGGTTAACATATGATGCAGCCCGAATGGTAATAGTAAACGTTCTAATGCACCAAATACGAATGGTGCAACGATAGGTGCCGTGTTACGGGAAGTGGCGATCCATTGACCGAAGTCATTGAGTAACCCTTGAATGAACGGCCATACGATGGACATGACAATCCCGATGACAACGGAGCCTACAATCACGACGAACGGAACGAAGCGTTTTCCGTTGAAGAAGGAAAGGGCATCCGGTAATTTACTGTAGTTATAATATTTGTTGAAAAGATTCGCTCCCAGGAAACCTGAGATGATCCCGACGAATACACCCATATTAAGGGCAGGTGCACCAAGGACCGAAGTGAAATAATCTGAAACGACTAACGTTTGTCCGAAAAGTGAAGAGACCGTTGCTTCAGGATCTCCGAGCATATCTCCGTTCACTCCGAAAATCGCTCCTGTAATGCGGTTGATGAGGACGAAAGCGATCAGTGCGGCGAAGGCACCTCCTGCACGTTCCTTTGCCCATGAGCCCCCGATGGCTACTGCGAACAGGATGTGAAGATTGGTGATAATGCCCCAACCTATATCTTCCATCACTCTTGCAATCGTTTGCACTAAAGTGATGTCTCCACCCATCATGGCAATCAGCTTACCGATGGAAATCATGATCCCTGCTGCCGGCATGACGGCCACAACGACAAGCAATGCTTTCCCGAATTTCTGCCAGAAATCAAATGACAATACATTCTTCATAAACCCGTTTCCTCCTTTAATATCAATCTATTGGACTATATTTCTTACATGGGATGACATGTGTGCGTTTACATTTCAGGTTAAAGTGAAATGTGGGTTGCAGGGTATGTACGAAATTGTACTTTGTACGACGAAATAAGATGCAACCGTTTGCACTAACTAAACACATTCTATGATATCCCTTTCAAGAAAGCAACAACAAAATATTATTTTAGTAAAATTTTATCAGAGGAGGGACGGACCTTTGTAGGAGAGGGGGAGGAACGAGGAAAAAGCGCAAATCGCTGCTTGTGCAGGCAGCATGGTGAAAATGGTGAGGTTGTCCGTCTTTTATCCACAAAAAAACATCCAATCCCTTAAGATCGGATGTTTATCAACATTATTTCAACAATCGCAGTCCATTCAGTATCACGAGAATCGTGCTGCCTTCATGCCCGATGACTCCATATGGGAGGTCAAGGATCTGCAGGAAGTTGGAAGCGATGAGGAGCATGATGACGGCGATGGAAAACACGACATTTTGCTGGACGATCCGCTTCATTTTTTTCGACAGCTTGATGGCTTCAGCAATACGGGTAAGATCATTCTTCATCAACACAACATCTGCGGTTTCCAGGGCGACATCGGTTCCTTCCCCCATGGCGATCCCGACGTTGGCGGTTGCCAGTGCCGGTGCATCGTTGATCCCGTCACCAACCATCCCGACTGTTCCGAATTGACGCTTCAACCTCTTCAATTCGTCTACCTTCGTTTCCGGCAGGCATTCGGCTATGAAGGAAGCGACCTTGGCTTCTTCTGCAATGGCACGGGCGGTCTTTTCATTGTCTCCCGTCAGCATGATCGTTTGGACGCCTTCTTGTTTCAGTAGTTCCAGGGCTTTGATGGTTTCATTGCGTACGACGTCCTTCAGGGCGATCAACGCGACGATTTCAGAATTCTTTGATACGAAAACCGTTGTCTTTCCTTCAGATGCAATGTTGGCAAAGACACCATTCATAAATTGCTCTGCTGACGCTTTATCCACAAAATCGGCTTTACCAATCTTCCATTCATCCCCTGAGACCAGTGCTTTGACTCCCCAGCCTGATACATCTTCAAGGGAGTCGGGCTGACTGAGTTCCAAATGTAGTTCCCGGGTGGCGTGGCGGACGATGGCCTGGGCGAGTGGATGATTCGACTGATTTTCAATGGAAGCAATGGTAGCCATGACTTCACGTTCATCCAAATGATCCGCTACCATGATATCCGTAACGACCGGTTTCCCTTTTGTCAACGTACCCGTTTTATCAAAGGCAATCGCTTTGATATTACTTAAGTTTTCTAAGTGGGCGCCGCCTTTGAATAGAATTCCGTGACGGGCACCGTTTGAAATGGCCGATAAACTAGCCGGCATGATCGCGGCGACCAGGGCACAAGGTGAAGCCACGACGAGAAGGACCATCGCCCGGTAGAATGTTTCCGTCCAGCTCCATCCAAGAAGGAAGTGAGGCAGGAACATCATCAGGAATACAACCGCAAGGACGACTTTTACATAGGTGCCTTCAAAGCGTTCGATGAACTGCTGTGAAGGGGATTTTTCACTTTGTGCCGATTGGACGAGATCGATGATTTTCTGGAACAGGGTTTCGCTGCTCGGCTTCGTCATTTCAATGGTGATGGCGCCATTGATGTTGACGGTACCGGCAAACACTTCATCCCTCAGACCCTTGGTGACGGGTACGGCTTCACCTGAAATGGCTGCTTCATCGATGGAGGACGTTCCCTTCACCACGACACCGTCTGTGGGTACGCGCTCACCCGGTTTGATCAGGATATGATCTCCGATTTCAAGGGTAGAGACGTGGACCTTCTTTTCACCCGATCCCGTCACAAGCCAAGCTTCTTCAGGCTGTAGCTGCATAAGTGCCGAGATTTCCTTCTGACTTTTGTTCATGGTATAGGTTTCAAGTGCACCGCTGACTGCGAAGATGAAGATCAGGATGGCACCTTCCGTCCAATAGCCGATGATGGCAGACCCCACTGCGGCGAAAATCATCAACATTTCTACATTTAATTCTTTGTTTTCAATGGTTTCTTCAATTCCTTCTTTGGCCTTGGCGAATCCTCCAATGGCAAAGGCGAGAAGATAGAAGATGATGCTTAAGGTGGAGTCAGTGTTGGATGTCAGCCAGCCCAGTAAAATAAACACCCCGCTGACAAGGGCTGCCATTAATTCTGCATGAGGCCTGACTTTATCCAAGAAATTAAGTTTATCATTCGGTGTACCCATGGAAAGGGCTTTGGATTGCGAGCTCATAACGTATTCCTCCTTTTGTTAAATGAAAATCCGGGATTCTTATTGAGAATAATAATCAACGTCATTACCCCTATAAAACGACGAAAGCTGCCACCGATGGAAGGTGACAGCAAAACTGCACGTGCTCTTAGCTGTATTTTATATGAAGCTAGTAATTTATAATTATTATAATCTAATCCTACCACATGTATATGAGGATGGAAAGAAATTTGTGCTAGTTTTTTTGGGTTATTTCTCTACGTCTAGTTTGAAGGGAAAAGACGAGCAAGCACACAAAAATCATCAGCATCATGAAGGCGATCAGATAGAAAAAGCTTGAACCTTTGAACCAGTCGATGGTGACGCCGCCTATGAAAGGTCCGATCATGCTTCCAAAACTGAAGAAAATACCGCACATGATGTTCCCGGCAGGAAGTAATTCTTTTGGCAGGAGGTCGGTCATATAACTGATCCCTAGGGAGAACGTCGATCCGACAGCCATCCCGGCGAGAGTGAAGCAGATGAATAAGCCAATGGTGGATTCCGACACGATTCCTGCCCCTGAAAAACAGAGGAATCCGATTATCATGACGATGAGCAGGACATTTTGCCTCCCGTATCGATCACTCAGAATCCCAAGGGGGACCTGGGAGATGATGCTTCCCACCGCGAAGGCAGGGAGAAGGATGGCAACCGCTTCAATGGAAAGTCCGTTCCGCAGGGCGAAAACGGGGAAGTTCCCATTTAAGGAAGCTTCAAGAAATCCATAACCCAGTGGCGGCAGTAAAGCGACCCAAGCATATTGCAGGACCTTGCCGAAGCGTTGGAACGATCCGAGGAACGAGGCACTGCCTATGTTATGCTGCTCGGGGAATTCATTTTGTAATTTAAAAACGAACACCCAGACACCCAGGCTTAATAAGGAAGAAATGACAAAAGGCAGTGCCTGGTGAATGGTGATGAGCTGTGTCATCATGGGTCCCACGGCGAATCCTATTCCAAATGAAACCCCATAGATGGATATATTCCGTCCCCGGTGTTCTTTCGGAGAGAATGAGGTGATCCATGTTTGAGTGGCAAAGTGGAGCATGTGGTCACCGACTCCGATGCAGAGACGAAGGATGAACCAGAACCAGAAAGATTTCCAGACCGGGAATAGGAGCAGGGACGTCGCCACGACGATCCCACCGATGATGATCATCGGTTTGTATCCGATTTTCTGAAGAGGCCTTTCCATCAGGGGCGATGCAAGTAAAATACCGATATATAGAGCGGTCGCATTTAATCCGTTAAGGGAGGAAGAAATGCCGTCCTGTTCGAATATAATGGCGATCAAAGGCAGAAGCATACCTTGCGAGAAGCCTGAAATCGCGACGATTCCAACCAGGACCCGGAAACGGAAGGATAATGTTTGATTCATTATGAAAAACTCCCAATCATTGTTAATAGCTCCTTTGATGGTACTCCCAATTTCAATGTTTGGCAATACGAAATGAATAGAGTAAAATCAAACCAGCTATTAATTATCATAAGGAAGGAATGAATTCATAATGGAATTTAACATGCAGGAAGGTGGATTTTACACAGATCTAGGGTTTGGGAAGCTGGAGGTTTCGGGTAACGAAGAGTATGGATTTCGCCCATTCCAATTACTGGTATCATCTGTGGCAGTATGCAGCGGAGGAGTGCTCCGAAAAGTCCTGGAGAAAATGCGCATCGAATTCGACGACATCCACATCAAAGCCGACGTAACCCGCAACGAATCAGAAGCAAACCGCGTCGAAGCCATCTCACTCCACTTCACCATCAAAGGGACGGACCTGGATGAGACCAAAATCGAAAAAGCCATGAAGCTCACGCGTAAAAACTGCTCCATGGTGCAGTCCGTACAGGACAGCATTAAGATTGAAGAAACGTTTGAGTTGGTGAAGTAAAGCGGTGATGGGGTGAGGGACGGACCTCAAAGGGATAGATTCTCGCTGATTGGGGATGGTCTTATCAATGTGAAGGTCCGTCCTTCACTACAGTAGAGCGGTGATGGAACAAGAGCCTCTGATTACTGCGAGAGGTATGGCCTCTGTTCATTCAAGACAGAAGAGGATGGGCAGTGACACTGTGGGCGTGCAGTGAAAGGGATAAGAAGGGATAAGAAGGGACGGACCTCTAATGAATACAAAACGTTTATTTATCAACGATTTTATTCATTTGGAGGTCCGTCCCTCTCTTAAAAGCTTAGCTCCTCGGGTTCTTTGCCTGTTTTTTCGTAGTAGAGGATGGTTTTGGGTGTGAGTTTGAGGAGCAGGTATTCCGGGTCATCCGGGCTTGCGATCCAGGATTTGAGTTGTTCGTTCCAGAATTTCTCCTTGAGCTCTTTGGATTCTTCTACAGATGCCTCTGCTTCAATTTCTACATAGTGCTCATGATCGGAATCACGGTCATGACCAAGAAGAATATGAACATGGGGATTCTGTGCAATGTCTTCTGCTTTGTGTGCATGCTCGTTGGTTGCGGTGTAGAGTGTAAGGTCTTCATGATAGAACATCATAAAGCGTGAATACGGCCTGTTGTCACGGATCGTGGCAAGTGTGCCGATTTTATGATGGGAAAACAGCTCAATGATTTTTTCTTTCAAGCTTTGTGCCATGGGGTGTACCTCCTATTTGGGTTCTATCTTTAATGTGTCTAATCTCGGTGGATTTAAACAAATTTTATTGAGAAAGAAGGATCACGCACATGAATAAAGTATTTGCACTGCTTGTATTTGCAGGAGTTCCCATCTCGGTCATCGGCTCACTCCTTCATTGGCCGAATGTCCTCATGTTCGGCATTTACTGTGTCACGATTATTGCCCTCGCAGCGTTTATGGGGAGGTCGACAGAAAGCCTGGCCGTTGTGTCGGGTCCACGGATCGGTGGATTATTGAACGCCACCTTTGGAAACGCTGTTGAACTCATTATTTCTATTTTTGCCCTGAAGGCCGGTTTGATCGGGGTCGTACTGGCATCCTTAACGGGATCTGTCCTGGGAAACCTGCTTTTGGTTGCCGGTTTGTCCTTTTTTGTAGGGGGGATCAAGTTCAAGCGTCAGAAGTTCAATGTGTTTGATGCCCGCCACAATTCAGGGCTTCTCATGTTTGCGGTCATCGTTGCGTTCGTCATCCCTGAAGTATTCGCGCAGGATATGATCGAAGCGAAGACCATGACCCTGTCCATCGGCGTATCAGTCATATTGATTGCCCTTTATCTTTTTGCCTTATTCTTTAAGTTGGTGACTCACCGCGGAGTGTATCAGCATGAAGAAGGAGAGAGTAATCACTCCCATGAAGAACCGGAGTGGAGTAAAGGGAAAGCATTACTGATCCTTGCCGCTTCCACGGCAGCCGTAGCCTATGTATCGGAACGCCTTGTCCATACGTTTGAAGAGGTCGGCAACACATTCGGCTGGAGTGAACTGTTCATCGGGGTCATCATCGTAGCCATCGTCGGCAATGCAGCTGAGCACGCATCGGCGATCATTATGGCGTATAAAAATAAAATGGATATCGCTGTAGAGATTGCCATTGGTTCGACCCTGCAGATCGCCATGTTCGTAGCACCGGTCCTTGTCTTGATTTCACTTTTCTTCGAAACGAGCATGCCCCTGGTGTTTACGCTGCCGGAACTGGTGGCCATGGTATCAGCAGTCCTTGTGACCATCGTCATCTCCAATGACGGTGAGACAAACTGGTTTGAAGGCCTCACCCTCCTGGCAGCCTATCTCATCATGGGAATTGGATTTTATCTATTATAAACCAATATGTAAGGCCCAACAGATATCTGTTGGGTCTTTTTTCCTGGTTTGTGATCTGTGAGAACCGTCCGCCCATTCTGGAATAAACTAACAGCAGAGTTTTTACGTAAAGGAATGAGTATGGTGAGAAGAAAGAAAAAAGCGATTCCAGCAACAATCATTGATTGCAAGATGGATTTACCTCCCTTTGGATGTCCTGGTATTTTCCCTTATGACGGATGCAAAAATCCAACCGTACACTTAGATGATATAGATATCATCAGCTGTAAAGGGATCGTCTCGGGAAGAGTGCTTTGTGATTTTAAGCCGCTTCAAGGTGTGCTGGTTACACTTTCGTCATCATTTAAGGGACTGTTCTTCGAAAATGATGAGCCCGTCACGGACAGTGATGGAAGGTTCTCAACGGTGGTAACCGTTGATCCGGGCACTCCGATCATCAACAACGTCATCATCACTGCAGAAGCTGTAGTCATAAATAAGGCCATCCGTGATGCCATTTCAGTAAGGGTTGATTGCATCCCATGCAAAAACCCAGTGTTGACGCTTGATCCCATTAAGAGTCCCGTCACCTGTAAAGGGACACAGATCACAGGAAGGCTCATCTGCGATGGGAGGGCGATAGGGAATACAGGGATTCTATTCACCATTGAATCCGGTTCTAACCGTGTCGTTATCACCCCCAATCCTGCCATTACACAAAAAGATGGAAGGTTCACAGCAACACTCGTCCCTTTTCCCGATGTGAATGAAACTGTTTATATTACGGCAAGGACTAAAATAGGAGGTATTCATGTATCCTCTGAAAAGAGGGCAGTGAAAGTGACTTGTGTGAAATGCAAGAACCCGGTTATAAAATTAAAGAAATTGAAAGTCATTGACTGCCGAGCCATTGTCTCAGGCACTGTCACCTGTGACGGCAAGCCGCAGGAGAATGTGTCAGTGAAGTTGAACGGCTCATCCATTTTGAATTTTGACCCTTCCAATCCTGTAACAGATGAGAATGGGAATTTTTCTTCTATAGTGACGGTGAAGAAAGGCACACCATTTCAAACAGCTTCGTATTCAGCAACTGCAGTGATTGATGGAAAAACCATCAGTGACGGAGATACGGTGAAAGCAGGATGCAAAAAGTGCAGAAAACCTGAGTTGACCCTTGAAATTCCTTGTGAGCCCGTCACCTGTAAAGGTGCGGAATTGAAAGGACGGTTCACTTGTGACGGCCTTCCAGTTCCCCATGTAAACATATCATTCACTATAACCGCCTCGACACCGAATGCAGTGAAGGTGGATCCCAACCCTGCTGTTACTGATAAAGATGGAAGGTATACCACCAAGATCCGACCACGACTTGGAGTGTCGGAAACCATTCTAGTGAAGGCCGTGGGTTTCATTGGAACGGAGCAGGTGACGGTATCGAAGAAAATCACCATCGATTGTCCGTGCTGTCATCCTGACATTCATCTTGAAAAAGTCAAACGCCTGGATTGCAAAGGAGTCATTTCAGGAAAGCTTTCCTGTGAAGGAATCCCTTTGGCTGATAAAGAAGTCACTCTTTCAAGTCCCGTGATCACCTTCAAGCCACAGGTGGTGACCACAGATGAGGGAGGGGAGTTCTCAGTCATTGCCTTCGTCCCCCCGAATACACCTTTCAGTGAGGTACCTTATAAAGCGACTGCGAGGGTTGAGGGGAAGGAGGTGTCGGAACGGGCATTTGTCTATGCAGGCTGTCTGAAATGTGAAAGTCCTAAATTGACCCTATCGGTTCCAGAATGTATTGATTGTGAAGGAGCCGTGTTAAAAGGAACTTACACCTGTAACAAGAATCCAGTAGAAAACGCACGTATTGAGGTGAAGGTGACACCTGATGCGGGGGAGATTTCACCAGATGTGATCAAAACGAATAGGAAGGGTGAATATACGGCTGAGTTTACCCCATATTCTCACGTATCGGATGAAGTCGTGTTTGAGGTGAAGGCGCTGACAGATGGAAAGGATGTAGTGTCTCAATCCCGTACCGTCAAACTTTCCTGCACATGCACAGAACCTATCATCAAACTTCATGAAATGAAAAGGGTTGATTGCTGTGGGGAGATCAGCGGCATCGTACACTGTGACAGCGAGCCTCTAAAGGGTGTGGAGGTTTCTTTAAAAAGTCCCATTCTTAAATTTGAAAAGGAGAAAGTGACAACAGATGGAAAGGGTACGTTTTCTAGTAACGTTACAGTGCCTCACGATACTCCGCCTCAGAAAATCCCTTATGAAGCTGAGGCGTATGTGCAGGGGAAGATTATCTCAGACGAAGCCACCCTTTCAGGTGGATGTGAGAAGTGCAAGAATCCCGAATTGTTCTTATATGTCCCTGCCTTAATAGATTGTAAAGGGGGATCCCTCACAGGTGAAGTCATTTGCGATGAAAAGCCAATCCAAGACATGGAGGTTCATTTTGACGTCATGGAACAGCCACTTCCAATCAACCCTAATCCGGCAATAACGGGTGAAGACGGACAGTTTTCAGCAGACATCACCCCAAAGCATGGAATGACAGAAAAGCCTACCATCAGGGCATACATTCTTTGGGAAGGTAGCAAAATCGAAACCGAACCTTTACCTCTGCGTGTGAAATGCATTTGTCACCGTAAAAGATGTGAGGACTGAATCTTCTGGGGACTTCACGCCATAGGAACAGCCCTTCAACTCCCAGTAGTATTGAAAAATATCCTTTCATATAAAGTTTTTTGGATAAGCTATTCCAACTAGGAAAAACTAACGGCAAACCTAAAGCTTTGAAAGGAGTCAATTACATGAAAATCATGCGTACTGTTCTTATGGTCATCCTCGCATTTTTCGTTGCTACAACGGCTATACATGCAGAAACGAATTCCAAAAAAGCTGATAAACCTCCAAAGACAACGGAGAAGGCCCCAAAATCAAGTGAAGATTACAGCATAAAGATTCCGAATTCTGTTTTAAACGTGGCGAAGGAAAATACGTATCCAAATTCAACACAGGATCAACCGTACCTTCAGCCAAGCGAGTGGTCACAGGAATTGATTGAAACATCAAATGTGAAAATTGAAAACCCCAATCTGATCCGTATGCTGAACGAATCAACCATGAACAAAGCACCGACCATCGGATTACGGGCGACTATCTACTTAGGGGAATGGCCATTGAATTATGCTTCAACGGAGACTTCTCCTAATTGGGAGTATCAAAAGATCAATACAAATTACTTTGATAACCGTGGCGGGAAATCCAACTATCAGATTCACTACGTTCAAGAAGCTCAAAAGGTAGTGAAGGGCGGACTCACGGCAAAGGTACCCCATGCAGATGATGTGGAGAAAATGATGCTTATTAAAGCAATGGATAAATCAAAGCTTCCACTAGCCTTCCAGACGATTATTGGAGCAGGGACGAAAAAAGATCAGGTGTACAATATTTCACCTAAACGTCTTGGATACCTGTATGCATACGCTCCGGCAATCAACGAAAAAGGAAAAGTAACATATGGTGAAGTGTTCCTTGTGATGAAGGGGACAAAACGCACCATTGTTGTGAAAAACGTTACATCACAAGGAGTCGGAGCCTTTATACCGGTTCAGGATCACGTCCACTTCGGCTTTATGGCAAGCGAAAACCCAAGATAAATGTTTAAGAAAGAGTGAAACAGGGTAAACCTACTTTCACTCTTTTATTATTTTCTTTGATGTGTTATAATAATTAGAATATTCAGAATTAAACTAGAGGAGGGGTATTATGGAGGATCTCCTTATATTTGGAGGACTGTTAATTGCGTTCATCACATTACGACTATGGGTTGGGGCGAGAAGGGCAAGAGTCTATGCCGAGATTAAAAAACAAAAATATTATGTCATAGATCCATCCCCGGAAAAAATAGCTCAACCAGTTAAAAGCAATGAACGCAGTTCCATCGGATAAGAAGCACGCGGAATGAACTTCTGCTGTGCTTCTTTTTTTGCATGTACGTGTGAGGGACGGACCTGTGTGAAGGGTAGGCATAAAAAAAGCCCAAATCCATGACAGATTTGAGCTTTTTCATTTTTACAAACGGGAAATCTTTGCCTTCCGTTTTGAAAAGTCAACATCGCCATAGTACATAGACTTGACGAGGACATTCGGTCCAAGGCAGCGGGCCATAGGGCAGTGGCAATTGAGTTCTCTTGCAAGTGGCTGTTCTTTCCACCTGTCGAAGATGTCAGGAAGGGTATCCTTGGTGATATTCCCCAGTGGAGGTGTGTCACCGAAGTCAGTGACGATCACATCCCCTGTGAAAATATTGACGTTCAGGCGGGAACGTCCATCAGGGTCGTTTCTGACGCTGACATTTTTAGCCGCATAAAGCTCCGTAAGCAAGTCAAGGTCTTCCTGGGAAGAACTGCATGGATAAAATGGAAGCGTCCCGAACAGCATCCACACATTCTCATTACGGAACGAAAGGATATCCCTGATCGCACCGCGTGTTTCTTCCAGTGAAAGTGTCTCTAAGCTGGATGCGAAGTCAGAGGGGTACATAGGATGGATTTCATGGCGTCCGCACTTCATTTCATCCACAATCTGACGATGGATTTTTTCCAGGTATGGAAGAGTGTTCTTATTTAACATGGTTTCCGCCGATACAAGGACTCCTCTTTCCGAGAGGGCACGGCTGTTTTCAATCATGCGGTCGAACAGCTTCCGGCGCTGTTCCCTTGTTGGTTTCCGCTCCATATTCGCGAATCCCACGTCGATGAATTCATCGATCGTTCCCCAGTTATGGGAGATGTGAAGGACATCGAGATAAGGGGCGATCAATAAGTAGCGGTCCAGGTCCAGGGTCAGGTTCGAGTTGATTTGGGTATGTACCCCTCTGGAATGTGCATACTTGAGTAAGGGCAGGACATAATTCTCGACGGATTTCTTTGACATCATCGGCTCCCCGCCGGTAATACTAAGGGAACGGAGCGTTTTGATATCGTCGAGCTTCTGGAGAATCAATTCGATGGGAAGGGCGCTCGGGTCCTTGGGCGACAGGGTGTATCCGACAGCGCAGTGTTCACATCTCATGTTACAAAGTGTCGTAGTGGTGAATTCTATATTGGAAAGCGTGATGTCACCATGCTCATCCACATCCAGGTAAGCCTCCCAAGGATCATGGTCAATGGACATTTTCTTGGAGAGAGTTTCAGTTTTCATTCGTAAAAGCTCCTTTATGATTGGGTCATCTATTCATTATTGAGAAAGGGTCGGCCCTTGTCAATCGGTAAGTTATTGGTTACCATAGTAAACGTATTGAAAGGAGAGAGAACTCTTGGGTAAAGCAATCAATGATAAAGACTCACAAGTGAGCTATTTGAAGCAACGCCTGAACCTTTTCGTCGACGTTCTGGACTCAATCGACCCTGAACAAGCTGACATTGAGGATATCGATCGCCTGATCGCCATGATCGATGACATAGAAGTGAAATGCGAGCAATTTAAAAAGAACGAGTAGGAGTCCTGGATAGGGCTCTTCTTTTTTTAAGGGACAGACCTTGAACGTGTCTGCTGCTGATAGGGGCACACAGGTCGGTGAATCGGTGATTACGGCAGATCATACTAAAATTGACAGGTGCTGATCACGCCACTGATCATCCTCATTCCCCATTCTATGCCGTCCAAAAGACAAGAATGACAGGCAGGATTTACTCCCCGATAGGTCTAACTTTATGAAAGGAAAGGAGAGATACCACATGAACATCACCCCCATCGAAACACATCAGTGTGAACAGGCTAAAGACATCATCCTGTCGGGCTTCCTTGAGCGATTCGGTTTCATCGATCACACGCTGAATCAGGATATCCATGACATATGGGCTGAGTATGACGGAATGAAGCATCATTTTTTTGTAGGGAAAGAGCACGGAGACATCATCTGCACAGGTGCGATCAGAAGAGAGTCCCCCGATACCTATCAAATTGTGAGAATGTCGGTCCGGTCTTCCTGCAGGAAGCGTGGACTCGGACGCCTCATGCTTAAATTCCTGGAAGAGAAAGCATTCTCCCTGGGTGCCCGCACCCTCATCCTTGAAACAAACAAACACTGGTCCGATGCCATCCGGTTTTATCAAAGCAACGGGTATATATATAAGGAAGAAGACGAGGTTTCCTGTTATTTCGAGAAGGAAATTCCATCGTGAAATCCCTTTCAATCTCAATCTTATAGGAGTATAATGATGTATGAAAATTATGACTGTTATTGAGATCTTTAGAGGGGGAGAACGATGAATAAAGAGACATTACAGCAAAGTATGTATGATTTGATTGTGGAAACGTCCACGAACCTGCCGAAGGATGTGCGGCGTGCAATCCGCTCGGCGAAAGCCCGGGAGAACGCCGGTACCCGCGCGGCCATGAGCCTGGACACGATTTCAAATAACGTAAAGATGGCGGATGACAATGTATCCCCGATCTGTCAGGATACAGGTCTTCCTACTTTTAAAATAAAAACACCCATCGGCGTGAATCAGCTTGAAATCAAGGAAGCGATTTATGCTGCCATGGTAGAGGCGACGAAGGATGGGAAGCTTCGTCCGAACTCCGTTGACTCATTGACCGGCGCCAACTCTGGGGACAATCTCGGCCTTGGGACACCGGTCATCAAGTTCGAGCAGTGGGAAAAGGATTATATCGATGCCCGCTTGATCTTAAAAGGCGGAGGTTGTGAAAATAAGAACATTCAGTACAGCCTTCCATGTGAGCTTGAAGGGCTTGGAAGAGCCGGACGCGATCTGGACGGGATCCGTAAATGCGTGATGCATTCGGTCTATCAGGCACAGGGACAAGGCTGCAGCGCAGGTTTCATCGGTGTCGGAATCGGCGGGGACCGCTCTTCAGGGTATGATCTTGCAAAAGAACAATTATTCCGTTCTGTTGATGACGTGAATCCTAATGAAGATCTTCTTAAATTGGAAGACTACGTGATGGACAATGCCAATGAGCTTGGAATCGGAACGATGGGATTCGGCGGTGAAACGACGCTTCTTGGTTGCAAGGTTGGTGTGATGAACCGTATCCCTGCAAGCTTCTTCGTATCTGTTGCGTATAACTGCTGGGCATTCCGCCGTCTGGGCGTGAAGCTTGATGTGAATTCTGGCAGCATCGACGAATGGTTCTATCAAGAAGGGGATAAAATCGACTTGACTCAAGGATCCGAGGCTGAATTAGAAACAGCAGCGGCTTCATCCGGGGAGCAGCCGAACGTAGTGGTCCTGGAAGCGCCGATCACGGAAGAAAAAATCCGTGAACTGAAAGTAGGGGACGTGGTTCAAATCAACGGCCGCATGTACACGGGTCGTGACGCGATTCACAAGCATCTGAGCGACAACGATGCACCAGTGGATCTTGATGGTCAGATCATCTATCACTGCGGACCAGTTATGCTGAAGGACGATGCAGGCAACTGGCACGTGAAGGCCGCTGGTCCGACGACATCGATTCGTGAGGAGCCTTACCAAGGAGACATCATGAAGCGGTTCGGCATCCGCGCTGTTATCGGGAAAGGCGGAATGGGTCCAAAAACACTGGCTGCTTTAATGGAGCATGGTGGAGTTTACTTGAATGCCATCGGTGGAGCGGCTCAATACTACGCTGATTGTATTAAAGGCGTAGACGGAGTGGACCTGATGCAGTTCGGTATTCCTGAAGCGATGTGGCACTTGAATGTGGAAGGCTTCACCGCAGTGGTGACGATGGATTCACACGGTAACAGCCTTCATGAAGAAGTGGATAAATCGTCGTTGGAGAAATTAGCGCAGTTTAAAGAGCCTGTTTTTAAATAAGAATAGGGACCACCCCGTACAAGTTGCGGGGTGGTTTTTTTGTTGGGTATTTATGTTAAAATATGAAGTGATGACAGTCGATCCGTATGACATACCCATGAGTTGGAGGGATACAATGAAAGTCTTTAAAGGACGGGCCATATGTTTTCTGTGCATCTTATTGTCCTTGACAGGATGTGGCGCATTTAACAATCAATCGAATATCACATCCATTGAGGATGTTCAGGTAGATACGTTACAACAAAAAACCGGGACCTACGTCGGTGACAGCTCGAAGGTGAGTTCGATCCTCGAAGAATTGCCAGGTGGAGAAACGATAAAGGAAATCGATCTTTCCCATGAAATGGTGAAAGTAACATATGGCCATGAAGAAGGGAACCTCTCAGAAGGGGAAGTCAATGAATTCTGGTTTGACGGCAATCATGTGGATCGTAAGTACTTTTATTACAACGCGATATATCTCACACTGCTTGTTCCAAATGCAAAAGAATTTCACTTCAGCGTAGATGATTCCGAACTCACCGTCTCAAGAGAAAGAATGGTCACAAATCTCCGGCATGAGTTTAAAGATTTCCCAACAGATGAGGCTGTTTGGGATGGAAAAGCCGTATCCCTATTCATCGGTAAACATAATGGGAAATTAACCGAGATGGCGACAAAATATCAAACGTTTTTTGAATCATAAAAAAGAGATTCCTTATAATAGTAGTAGTGACGTTGTGAAGTAGAAATGTCAAATATACACGTTAAATAATGAGCCGATTACCATAATGTTAGACAATAAAATTACACAGAAAAACGCAGAGGTTTTAGCAATCCTCTGCGTTTTATAATGTAATGACTGGTTTTATGACCAACACCCCGTTTGTTTAATAAAACAACTATTTATTCACAAGGGTTATCAAAGTGTTTCCCCTCTTCAGGTGTATTACCTTCTGGTGTTGACCAAGCATTTTGGCAAATGTTTGTATCATTTCCTACCGAATAGGTATAATACCAACCCTTTTCGTTTTTAAATTGAACTATGAAGTGATAAGGGCTATATTGTCTTCCTTCCTGTCCCCTCATCTCCCAATCTTGTTGTGGGAATTTTTCTTCTAGGTATTGATTAAGTTGTTCGGTTTTTTTAGAAACTTGATAGCCAATCCAAAAGGGACGCACAGCAAAAAATATCAGTAATATTGTAGTAAATGCAATGGAAACAATTAAACCAAGTTTCCTTATATTACTGGGTCTTAATAATGAAATAACCAAAATAACCATTACAAAAATGAGCGCAAATGTTATTTCTGTTGCTGTTATTGGATGCAATAAAAAAACCCCTTTAATTATTCAATTAAACCGCCCCTTCGTTTAAGTACAACATTTCACAAAGTATACATGTATAGTTTAACATAATCCTTTGTACTCCTAGATAAGAATTGATTACACATTTAACACCGTTTTGACATTGCTTTTAACACATGTTTCGCACTAGGACCAGTCGTACTATCCTTTTGTTAATATGCTAAAGCGTTGCTATTTTCTATGTTAAAACGTAATAATCCTTGTCAAAACAATAAGAAAAAAGCATACAAATGTTATTTCGTTTGATTGCTAAAACACTTTTTATTTTACATTTTCTATCCCTAACCGACCTACTTACTTATATCAGGGAGTCTCTTTTTTTTCTTCTGACCTGCTTTGCAATCTTCTTTCTATAAGTAATATCTGAAATCCATCTACATAGAAATAAAGATGAATAAGAATCGTGGAGGGGATAAGTCTATGTCAAATCCAATCGTGGCCCGATCGTTAGATGAGATTCAGTTCTGGTCAAGAATTATGAAGGAGCATGCGCTGTTTCTGAGTCTTGGGTTCACATACGACCAGAAACAATTGATTGAAGAAGCCAATCAGTTCATTACTCTTTTCGAAAGAATCGAGGAGAAACTGAGTCAATACTCCGTCCATTCAGATGTCAGGCAAATACAGGCTTTTAACAGTGAAGTGTATCAAGGGGCGGCTGCGATTTGGAATTATAAGCGAAAAATCTTAGGTTTAACATTACGTTGTGAAATCCGGTCTAATAATTACCCTTTGTTGGTGGATCATATCAGCAGGGAAGCTGCGTTTTTTGCCAAGCGCCTTCAGGAGCTGAATGAGGGGAAGCTAGTACCGGAAGAAGATTCCATCATTCAGGAAAATGTATTCTTCCTGAAGATCATGGCCGATCATGCGAAGTTCATCGGGCACTTATTGGATCCGTCTGAACGTAAATTAGTGGAACAGGCAAGAGAGTTCAGCCACGATTTCGATCAGCTCGTTTTTCAAGCCATCGATTTAGACTCCATGCGTCCACAATCTGAAACAAAACCGCTGCTGGGCCACTTCCTGAATCAAAATAAGGTGTCTGTGGCGTCCTTACGGGATTTCAAAAAAACAGCCAGGGAATTAATCGAAGAGTGCAGGATCAAAAGCAATATCCATCCACTGCTTGCTGATCACACCTTTAGAGAAGCGGAACGATTCCTTGAGATCATTGATCTTTTTGAATCGAATTTGCAAAATTAATTAACTATATATTGGATACTTTTAGTACACATGAATCCTTCCCGTTCTCAAAAACTAAGGAAAATGGAATGGAAAGAAGGGTTCAACGTTGCGTAAATTACTGAAAGTGCTCATCATCGCCTTAATCCTGGTGTTAGCCATACCTGCCGAAGCTTATGCCGTTTCCAATAACCCGATCGGCTGGGGGTTCAAAAAGAGTCAAAATGAAGTTCCTGCCGAAGCCGGAGCCCAGTACGATCAACTCCTTGCGAAATACGAAGCGTTTTATAAGGGTCCCGGGGATAAAAAAATCCTCTACCTCACCTTCGATAATGGATATGAAAACGGCTATACAGGTCAGATCCTGGATGTGTTGAAGGAGGAAAACGTACCGGCCACCTTCTTCGTAACCGGCCACTATTTGTTAAGCGCGGAAGAGATGGTGAAGCGAATGGTGAAGGAAGGGCATATCGTCGGTAACCACTCCTGGCATCATCCGGATTTTACCGTAAGTTCAGATGAAAAAATCAAGGAAGAATTGAATAAAGTAAAGGTGAAAACCGAGGAGTTGACGGGTCAGAAAGACATGAAATACCTGCGTCCGCCAAGAGGTGTATTCTCGGAACGCACGCTCCAGATCGCAAAGGAAGAAGGCTACACTCATGTCTTCTGGTCCCTAGCCTTCATTGATTGGAAAACAGATCAACAAAAAGGATGGAAGTATTCCTATGACAACATCATGGCCCAAGCCCATCCAGGAGCCATCATCCTCCTGCACTCCGTCTCAAAAGACAACGCAGACGCCATGGATAAAGCCATCAAAGACCTCAAAAAAAGAGGCTACACCTTCAAAAGCCTGGACGACCATCCTATGATGAAAAAATAGAGGGACGGACCTTCATTCCTAGGACCAGGTACTAGGAATCAGGGGGGCATGCCTTCATGTAGCAACACTAAAAGGGACGGGCCTCTACTTGTAGAGGTCCGTCCCTCTTGTGCTATAATACACATACAAGAATGAAGCGGAAGGAAGAGGCGTATGTGTGAGAGGACGTTGAGGGTGGAAGGCCCGTATGATTTTGACCGGGTGCTGGACAGGTTATCTCTGGATCCGCTGAATGCAGTGGATAAGGAAGACCGAAGTGTAAAGGTGCCTTATTATCTTGGAAGCGGGGAAGGCGAGGTCATTAAGGTACAGGCCATCGGGACAACAGATGAGCCCGGCTTCAGGATCCGATTTGAGCATGAAGAGAATGTGCAGGATAAGCAGGATCATATTTCGCATATTTTTCAGTGGGGGAAGGGCCTTCATGAGGTGCACGAGCATTTCCTGCAGACCGAACTGAAGCCCATTTTTGAAGAGCATATGGGCACCCCCATCATCCTTGAATTCGATCCGTTTGCCACCATCGTCAAAAGCATCATTCACCAGCAGCTCAACCTGAAATTTGCATTTACCCTCACTCACCGGTTCGTGACGACATACGGCTGGCAGAAGGACGGGGTCTGGTTCTATCCATCCCCTGAAAAAGTGGCGGATCTAACGGTGGAAGAGCTTAGAAATCTGCAATTTTCCCAGCGGAAAGCAGAGTATGTCATCGGGATCGGACAGAAGGTAAAGAGCGGGGAACTGGATCTTGACGCTCTTGCAGAGGAAACGGACGCGGCCATCATCAAAGAGCTGACGAAAATCCGCGGCATCGGACCATGGACGGCACAGAGCTTTCTGATGTTCGGACTCGGCCGGCCAAATCTGTTCCCGACAGCCGACATCGGTATTCAGAATGCCATCAAACATTTATTTAACATGGACCGGAAGCCCACACAGGAAGAGCTTGAACAATTCAGCTCGCCGTGGCATCCTTATTTAAGCTATGCATCCCTGTATTTATGGAGAAGTATCGAATAGAACGGACGTGAACCAATGAAAAAGCAATACACGAAAAGACAAGGCAGCCAGAATGAAGTGAAGATCGAGCTGAAACAGCAGTTCCCTCTTACAATCAAAAAGATCGGAATCAACGGGGAGGGCATCGGTTTCTTCAAACGAAAGATTGTTTTCGTACCGGGGGCCCTGCCTGGTGAAGAAGTCGTCGTCGAAGTCACCAAGGTGCACCCGAAATTCACGGAAGCAAGAATCAAGAAGATCCGGAAAAAGTCATCTCAGCGCACGAAGGCACCCTGCCTTGTTTATGAAGAGTGCGGAGGCTGCCAGCTTCAGCATATGACCTATGAAGGCCAGCTTGAAGCCAAGCGGGATATTGTCCTTCAGTCCCTTGAACGACATACGAAACTGAACCTGGACGAGCTAGATGTCCGTCCGGCGATGGGCATGGAGAAGCCTTGGCACTACCGGAATAAGAGCCAATTCCAAGTGGAGTCCCATAAAGGAAAAGCCTTCGCCGGCCTGTACAGCATGAACTCCAATAAGCTGATCAACATCGATGAATGCATCGTTCAGCACTCGGCAACGAATAAGGTGACAACGGAAATCAAGCGCATCATCAACGATTTCAACATCCCTGTGTTCGATGAGAAGAAGAAAAAGCCGATCCTCCGTACTATCGTGACCCGGGTCGGATTCGAAACGGGACAGGTCCAGGTCGTCCTGGTGACCTCCGAGAAAAAAATTCCTCGCAAGGAATTGCTCATCTCAGAAATTCAGAAGCGCCTGCCTGAAGTCGTATCCATCGCCCAAAATATCAACCCGAAGAAAACCGGGATCATTTTTGGGGATGAAACCATCCATCTTTCGGGAAAAGAAAGCATCGAAGAACGCCTCGAGGAATTCACGTACGAACTCTCAGCGCGGGCCTTCTTCCAGTTGAATCCGATCCAGACCACCAAGCTCTATAACGAAGCGAAGAAAGCAGCGGGTCTGACGGGAGAAGAAAAGGTCGTCGATGCCTATTGCGGAGTCGGCACCATCGGGTTATGGCTTGCCGACGGGGCCAAAGAAATCCGCGGCATGGACGTCATCAAAGAAGGCATCGAAGACGCAAAGAAAAATGCAGATCGATTCGGAGTCAAACATGCAGAATACTTTGTCGGAAGTGCAGAGGAACTTATGCCTCAGTGGAAGAAAGAAGGCTGGAGACCGGACGTGGTCGTCGTCGATCCTCCCCGGACGGGCTGTGACCGGAAATTCCTTGATACGATCAAGGAGGTCAAGCCGAAGACATTTGTCTATGTAAGCTGTAATCCTTCCACTCTCGCGAAAGATATCGAGTATTTGAAGAAGCAGTATAAAGTGGAGTATTTGCAGCCTGTGGATATGTTCCCGCAGACGGCGCACGTGGAAGTGGTTGCACAACTTATCCTGAAATAAAAGCAGAAAGCCCCTGGCAGAACAATTGCCAGGGGCTTTCTTCATGTTTCGGGACTAAAGGACACCGGATAAGCCACGATTAATGAAGCGGTGAAGAATGCCCGCCATCTCCCCGGGCGTCTTATTCATTCCGTTTTCCACCCAGTTCTTAATCACATGAATGCTTCCGCTCACCATGAAAATATTGATGGATTCATAAGTCTCCTCGTCAATCCTGCTGTCCGTCAGCCAGTTTTTAAAGATGAACTCATGGGTGATCATCATGCCCTTTTTCAAAAAGTACATATCGGTGTTCTCGCTGAGGAGGATTTGGCAGATGTGGTTCTTTTCTGCAATGTATTCGAACAGCTTCTCTGTCATCTGCAGGGCTTCTTCTTCTTTGGAGAAGTTGTATTGCCCCAATGTTCCCACCAGGTCCTGGATGAACTCTTCTTCGATGGAATCGAGGAGCTCGTATTGGTTTGAGTAGTGGGCATAATAGGTGGATCGGTTGATATCTGCCTGTTCGCAGATTTCTTTAATGGTGATGTTTGAGATCGATTTATTCTGCAGCAGTTGTAAAAGGCTGTCTTTCAAAACCATGCGCGTATATTGTTTTCGTCGGTCCATTTTGGAATTCAAAGATCAACGTTCCTTTCTTTTCAGCGTTTTCCAACATATGTGGGAGATGTGTTGGGGAATGGACATTCGCTAGGCAACTGTTTGTTGAATATCCAACACCGTGTTTATTATAATAATAAGGTGAATATGTGACGGAAACAAGAGAGGATGAAAGATGATTAAAAGTGCATCTTGGATCTTAAAGCATAAAAAGTCTGTATTGGCAGTGTTTACACTGGTGACGATCCTGTCAGCTGTGGCTCAGCTTTTTGTGAAGGTCAATTATAATATGGTCGATTATTTGCCTGATGATGCCCAGTCCACACAGGCTGTGGACATCATGGAAAAGGAATTTACGGGTGCCGTCCCTGATACCCGGGTCATGGTGACGGATGTCTCCATCCAGGAGGCCCTCGCATATAAAGAAAAGCTTGAGGTCATTGACGGGATATCCGATGTATTTTGGCTCGACGATATGGTCGATCTGAAGACACCACTTGAAGTGGCGGATCAAGAGACGGTGGAGAACTACTACAAGGACCGTCATGCCTTATTCTCCATCAGTGTCCGTACAGGCGATGAGGTCCGGATCACAGATGAAATTTATGAACTGATCGGTGAAGACGGCGCGATTGCAGGGGAGGCGGCCAATACAGCAAGCTCCCAGAAGATGGCCGGCAGTGAATCAATGTATGCCGGAATGTTACTGGTCCCCCTCATCATCGTGATCCTGGTCATCTCGACGACTTCATGGGTGGAGCCCCTGTTTTTCCTGACGGCCATCGGTGTGTCGGTACTGATCAATCTGGGGACGAACATCTTTCTCGGAGAGGTTTCCTTTGTGACCCAGTCGGTTGCGCCGATTCTCCAGCTGGCCGTTTCACTGGATTATGCGGTGTTTCTCCTTCATAGCTTCTCCGATTACCGGAAGGAGACCGAGGATCCGGAAGAAGCGATGAAGCTTGCCATGAAGAAGTCGTTCCCGGCAATCACAGCCAGTGCGGCGACGACGTTCTTCGGGTTTATCGCCCTGACCTTCATGGAGTTTCAAATTGGGTCCGATCTTGGGGTGAACCTGGTGAAGGGAATCGTCCTCAGCTTCATCAGTGTGATGGTGTTCCTGCCTGCCTTGACCCTTGTATTCTATAAATGGATGGATAAGACGAAGCATAAGAGTTTTGTTCCGAGCTTTAAGGGCACCGGGGAAAAGGTGTTAAAACTGAAAGTTCCCAGCCTGATCTTTGTGCTGGCCATTCTCGTGCCTGCCTTTCTTGGGCAAAGCAACACGTCATTCATATACGGAACCGGAGAGCAGCCGGAAAACACCCGTGTCGGGAGTGACTTCAAGAAAGTGGAACAAGAATTCGGTGAAACGACTCCCATCGTCCTCCTTGTCCCTAAAGGAGACGTGGTGAAAGAAGCCGGCCTCGTTGAGGAGATTGAACGCCTCGACTATGTGACAGGGGTCATTGCGTATGTGAATCAGGTTGGGGCAGAGATCCCCCCTGATTATTTGGACCCATCCATCACCGGGGAATTTTACTCTGACAACTACAGCCGAATGGTCATCAACACCAATCAGGGGACGGAAGGGAAAATCCCTTTTTCCATTGTAGAAAAGGTGGAAACGGCAGCCCAGGGTTATTACGGGGATGATGCCCTTGCCCTCGGCGAAAGCGTGACTCTGTATGATATTAAAAATACCGTCAACCAGGATAACAAGGTTGTGAATATCCTCACGGTCGTGACGATTGCCCTGGTCCTGTTATTCAGCTTCAGGTCGATTTCGATTCCGGTTGTGCTGCTCATCACGATTGAAGCGGCAGTC
The DNA here is from genome assembly GCF_012911895.1 of Bacillus sp. RO3. Lineage (GTDB taxonomy): Bacteria > Bacillota > Bacilli > Bacillales > Bacillaceae_B > Rossellomorea. The sequence continues at coordinate 2,541 of NZ_JAAXCV010000006.1, read as the reverse complement.
TGGATCAATCTGTCGATCCCGTACTTTACGAATACGCCCCTTGTGTTTGTAGGCTACTTGATCGTCAGTACGGTACAGCTGGCAGCCACGGTGGATTACGGGATCCTGTTCACCGAGGCGTATACCCATTATCGCAAGGAAATGCCTGCCCGTGAGGCGATGGTGAGGACCCTTGATGAAAAGACGTTCTCCATTTCCATTTCGGCTGCAATCCTTTCAAGTGTCGGATTTATCTTATGGATCACCTCCTCCAATCCGATCGTGGGATCCATCGGCTTATTGATGGGCAGAGGGGCACTTCTTGCCTTTATCATGGTTCTGTTTGTCCTGCCGGCGATGCTCCTGGTGCTTGATAAAGTCATAAAGAAAACAACCTATAAAGCCAATGTGTATGAGGAGAAGTGATGATGAGAAAAAAACAAATGCGTTATTCTGCCCTCGCTTTGATGCTCTTCCTGCCTTCATTTCTAAGTGTTCCAGCCGTGGCGGAAACGGCTGGGGAGGTCAATTCGAAGGATGAAGTGGTGTATGCGACATTGAACGCCCGTGGGGACCTGGATCATATTTACGTGGTGAACACATTCGATGTAGAGAAAGCCGGGAGAATCCTCGATTACGGGGATTTCAAGAGTGTCAAGAACCTGACTGATTTGAAGAAGCTTGAGCAGGAGGGGCAAAAGATTGAAATGGAAGCCCCTGAAGGGAAATTCACTTATCAGGGAAATATGATGGAACATGCACAACTGCCTTGGAACGTCGAAGTATCGTACGTGCTGGACGGTCGGGAAGTGGAGCCTGAAGAACTGGCAGGGAAAACCGGCCATCTCGAAATCACCATGAAAACGACGGAGAATAAACGTGCAGAATCTGCATTCTATGAGAATTATTTATTACAGGTTTCATTGAGCCTGCCGAATACGTATGAAAACATCGAAGCGGCAGACGGTATGGTGGCGAGCGCAGGGAAGAATAAGCAGGTCACATTCACTGTCCTTCCAGGCAAAGAAAAAGATCTAAGCGTAGAGGCGGATGTGGAGGATTTTGAGTTCTCAGGTGTGGAAATAGCCGCCGTACCATCATCCCTTCCCATCGACGATGCAGGAACAGAGAACTTGACCGATGATATGTCCGATTTGTCCAAAGCCATCGGGACATTGAATAATGGTGTGGCAGACCTGAAAGAGGGTGTGTCCCGCCTGAATACCGGGGCAGCGAGCCTGCGTGATGGTTCCTTACAATATAAGAATGGGGTTCGTGAATTAAGCGGATCTTCTTCTCAAATTGTCGGGGCCTCCTCAACCATTGGAGACGCACTCGCCACCATCAACCAGTCCCTGTCCGAGAATCCTGCTCATATGGATCTATCAGCATTGAGCGAGCTTCCTGCAGCTCTGAGGGGATTGGCAGACGGACTGCAGCAAGCCACGGGTGGACTTACGACCCTGGAGAAGAACTATTCCCAGGCTTTTGCTGCACTCGATGGGGCGATGGAGGAAATGCCTGCATCCCAGGTGACGGAAGCAGACATCGCCGCATTGTATGAAAGCGGGGCAGATCCCCAGGTGGTGGATCAACTTGTGAAGTCCTATAAAGCCTCCCAGAACGTGAAGGCGACTTATGCAAGCGTCAAGGAAGCCTTCACTTCTGTATCACCGGCCTTGATACAGGTGAGCGGGTCCGTAAGCGGAATGAGCGGACAGCTCGCTTCAATCTCCACCAACCTGTCTGCATCATTGGAGGAAATGGATTTGAGCGGACTCGCAAGGCTGCAAAAAGGGCTGAGTGATCTGTCCGCTCAATACGGTGAGTTCCATTCCGAGTTGGCAGGCTATACAGCTGGAGTGGAAGAACTATCCACTTCCTACATGAACCTTCATTCAGGCATCGTTAAGTTGACGGGTGGAGCAGATGAACTGGCTTCCGGTGTCGACGAGCTCCACAAAGGAACCCGGGAATTGCAGCAGGAAACGAAAAACTTGCCGGATAAAATGGAGCAGGAAATCAATAAGATGATTCAGGAATATGACAAGTCAGATTTTAAACCGGTATCGTTTGTGTCTTCTAAAAATGAGAAGGTCTCTTCGGTCCAATTTGTCATAAAGACCGAAAGCATCGAAAAGGAAGCAGAAGAAGAAAAGAAAGCAAAGCCTGAGAAAGAGAAGGGGTTTTGGGATTTGTTGATGGAACTGTTTAGATAATGGGAAGGGCAGGATGGGTCAGCTGGATCCGATTCCTGTCTTTTCTATTTCTCCAATCGCGTAGACTGATGCATGGACAGGGGCGTTCAGTGTTGGTGAAGATAACATAAGTAAAGGAAATTCGACACGGAGGATCAAATATTCGAAATGAGGATGAATAAAGTTGATTGAGGATTAATTTTTAAAAAGGGGGATTAATAATCTGAAAACCGGATCGATTCTATTTAGCCCCCTAACTCATTTGGACACCATAATCTAAAAGCCTTAAGATAGATGTATCAAAGGAGGAGTCCAAATGAGTAAACGAAATGGACCAATGGAAGATGTGAAAAAACAATACGTT
>NZ_JAAXCV010000005.1 GCF_012911895.1 Bacillus sp. RO3 | reverse complement strand
AGAGTTAGTTCGGTCTCATTAATTCCTTGATAATTTTCATCCAGTTCTAATAACAAAGCATCAAAAGCCAACAATGTGATAAGTTCATTTTTCATTCAATTTTCCTCCTTTAGTTTGTGTCACAGTAAGGGTCGATTAAATGAAATCAAAAATTGTTGTCTGATTTGATGGAATATCAATTCTTTTATTGTTTAAAGTTAAAATGATTTCGCCTTTTTTCTTTTCAACTGAATACGGACCTGCGTGAGCAAAGACAGTCCATTTATATTTAATGGCAAGATTGATGTAATTGAGTATCCATTCTAAATGGTCGTTCAATTTATTCATCCTTTCTGCTAAACCGCATGAGTCAAACTGACTTTTTCCTTCCTTCTAGAGCATCGTAGCTATCCACCTGACCTGACATATATAAGTCCTGTAAAGTGTCGAGTAACTGGCTTATTGTTATATGTCCTAATCCATCTGCTTCATGTTGCATTAGCTGTTTAAGATGAATTGAATTTTTAATATGATTTTCAAGGCTGCCACCAATCTTATTCACGTAAATTTGTTTGTTTACCATGTCTTGTCGCTTCTGAGGATCGTTCATATTATCGCCCTCCTTTATGTCACTACATTTGTCAAGAGGCTCTTAAACTCTTTTCTCGAAGTACGCACTAAATGTTGTAGCGTTCTTTCATTGTTTCAATTTGATTTTTAATTTTGGCTAACAACGCTTCTTCACTAGCTTTTTCTTCTTCTGTGATATGGTTTCTCTGCATATGCACCATCAAAGCGTGTTTCAATGTTTGTAACTGCTTATAAGAAAATTTAGTGTTAATACCACTCATTTTTTACCATCCTTTCTATTGCGTAATTTTTGTCAAAAATCTATTAAGCTATGTCGTCGGATTGTTCATTTTAATCTAATTTAAAATGTCGCTTTGTTCAGCGAATATCCAATCGGAATCATAGTCTTCAATTGGCGGCATTTCTCCCAATCTTTCGACCGATGTTTTCACCATTTCTGAAAGGTGTTTATCGAAGTCGTTCATTCCTTCAATGAGTCTTTTTATTCGCTCGCCAACTTTCAAGAAATAAATCATTGATCCTTCTTTGGTCTCGGTGATCGCGTGAACCTCTTCAGACATCGGCAGCTTGAGTACTCTCATTCCAGAAGTGACTTCAGAAATGTTAATTCCCGATTCTAAAGGAAGAGCACAGAATCTATAATCACCTACTCTTATTTCATGACCTACTGTAGGCACCCACTCCAAGCAAGCAAGGTAAAAAGTTTGAGTTTGTTCATTTACTGATATTTTCATCGTTTCCACTCCTTTTTTTATTGCGCCACATGTGTCCACTGCCTATTTAAGAACACCCCGACGTACCCAGATATTACGCCAGCATCTCTTTAACAAGTCACGTTCCATTTCTTTAGACCTTCGTACGAGCGACTTCGCCAGCCTTCTCTTTCTTTTTGCCTTGTTCTTCATTCCATTCCTCTCCTTCATCATGCCGTCTTTTCATTTCATTGATTTCATCCATATCCCAGATATATAGTTGCTGAAGAGCAGATCCATACGAATGCTTTAGTACTTCAGCTTTTCTACAGCACTGGTGGAACGTTGCAGGTTCTGTTGATGGCTTTTCTATTGTTTTCAGCTTGCCATTTGTCATGACAAAGCACTTGATCAATGCGTTAAATTTTTCTTTATGAAGTGGATTCCATGATCGATGCTTTTTATGTCCTTCATATACGTAATATTGATAGACCGCACTCATGGTCATCTCTCCTTTTTAAAAATCAAAGCTCAATTGTTCCAGCTGTACTTTTTTCTTTTTGTCCGGTTTCGTCCGGGTCTTCGGTACGAATTCTTTTTTGTTGTATTCTCTAATGTCTTGAAAATGGATCTTGCTGCACCCTCCAAGGTGCCTTTCCGTGTGAGGATCATAGATGTTCACTTGATGAGGATTTTTAGAATATGTAGATACTTGGATGAGGTATTTTTCTCCGGCCTTTACACTGCCTATCGGTAAGCCTTTAGCTCTTGCGATCATCTTCACTCCTGGAGCAAGAACCGGTTGTTTGGGTTGGTGACTTTCTAACGGCTTAACCTCCTGAACGGAAAATCGTTTTAATCGATGTCCGTCCGGGTCCGGTTCGTTCATGAGCACTTGGATACCAAAATACTCTTCTGGAAAGATGCTATCGATCACTCCGGACCCACTGAACATAGTAGACTCGCAATAGACTGGACTGCTTTCAATTAATTGCAACGTATCGTTCCCCCGTTCCGTAAAAGAGGTCATGGGCTCGCTCGCAGGACTTCTTACAGTACATGACCTCATTCTCATTTTTCACTTTGAATGTCTTTCCACAATGAGCGCATTGACTTAGCTTTCCGATACTTTTCTTCGTATTCATGACTTAGGCCGTTTCTCCAGAAGAGAATGAAAGAATCCCTTCTTTATTTCGTCTGACAATCTCTACATGAGCGCGGCACTTTTCGTACTTTGGACATTTCTCATCCTGGATGATTTGGAGAAGTTGCTGCGTAGTAGCTTTCCGAAAATTGTACAGTGAAATTCTTCTAACCTTCTTATCCATGTAAGAGCACTCCCTTGTATAGAATCGCTTGTCCTTTATCCTCTATCTGGTCATCTTTCTTGCAGCTGTTACATGCGATAATCGATTGATCTTCAAACTTCTGACTGACTAAGAAATCTAAGGTACAGCGTTTGCAATAATATTGATGGTAAGGCTCTTCTTTAGGTACTTCTACGTTCAATTCAACTACTTTAATATTTAATTTTTTCTCTACTGCTCTTCTTAATTGCATGGGATTTCCCTTGATTGGTTCGTTTCTTTATGGATAAGAAGCATCCGTCCCTCTTGCTTCAAATCCTTTGATACGTACCAATTATTTGGGTTGATCCCAGCCTGAGTTATTGCTTTCCTTTGATTCCTTGTCGGTTTTTTTCCTTGCTTCATCTTCCTCACGCACCTTTTCAGTAATTTCGAATAACCATTGAAAGAATTTATCCCGGCGATCCGGGGCCAGCACCACATTGTTTACTTCCAATACCGAGATATTATCCGGGCTCCATTTGTTTTCTCTGAACTTCTCAACAACAGCTTTTTCGTTTGCTGCTAAAAAACGATGCCCCATTATCTTCTGATCCATTGGAGTAACTGAATCTACAAAATACTTGATGGTGAACCATAACGGGAATTTCACCTGGTTCATTTAATCACCATTTTCTCCTGGTGAATTGCTCTCATAAGTCGCTTGTTCATTCCTGAGATGTCTGGAGACACTAGTCCATGCTCGATATTTGCTATAGCGTATTCGGATATATTAGAGTGATTAGATACTTCTTTAATTGAAAGTTTCATCTTCAACCTCTCCGAGCGGATACTATTCCCAAACTCTTTTCTACGTATAATCTCTTCCTTATCGATCATGGATATCACCCCTCTAATTTTATAGTCTTTTCGCCTATATTTTTAAAAGGCAAAAAAAATCACTTTTCCCATAACATCACTTCTACCAGGAACTCTTTTTGGATTTTAATTGCCAATTGTAGCCCTGGTGTGCATTTTCCAAGCTCTAGCTGCTTATAATATGGATAACTTATCCCTAGTCGTTGTGCTGCTTCTTGTTGTTTCACTTTCATTTTTTGTCGTTGGGATTTCAACTTATTATTTGCCATTATTGGCATTAGCAAGTACACTCCTTTCATTTTTAATACCATACTTTTCTTGTTTTTAATAATAAAGGCTTTTCGCCTACATTTCAACACATTTTTAATGATTACCTAAAATAAAATGGTTGCATTATGCCTACTTTTTTCAGATAATGTATATCATAGACTATAGTCAAAAGATTTGTTTTAGGGGGTGTTGGTTATTAGTGTTGCCAGCCACGAACACAGGGAGTCAATTGGAGAAAGATTAAAAATTCTCAGATTGAAAAAGAAGAAGGCTATGAAGAATAATGGTGAAAAACTTCTCACGATGGAACAAATATCTAACTCTTTAGGAATTAGTAGGTCGACCTATGCAGATTGGGAGCAAGGTAGAAGAAGTCCTAGAGGCAAACTATTATTAGACGTTGCAAAATACTTTGATACCACCGTTGACTACATAGTAGGTAATACAGACGATGATTCCCCTAGAACAGAAAAAGAGTTATTTATAGATGAAAATACTCCAGTAACAATAAATGGTGTTGAGTTAACAGATGAACAACGTAAGCTTTTTAAGGCTTTTGTAGATGATTTAACAAAAGAAGACTAAAGAACAAGTTTCAATTAGAGACTTGTTCTTTTTTTTCTTGTATTAAATTCGAGAGGGCGGAAAGTTGATTCGAATCAATAATTCCTTTTTCTTTCACAAGAGTAATCAGCTTCACTAAATCAATGGCCCCATCTGTTAAAATTTCCTCTTCAGTTATATTTGTTACAGAAATAATTTGGTTAATGAAATCTATCAAGCTCTCATTACTTGTTTTTCTCTCAAAGCACATCTGTTTTCCCCCTCGAAAATAAACCGTTTACTATTTTTTGATTTTGGTTAATTTCTCATTAAATTAATAAAGACATCATCCAAATGGATGATGTCTATCAAACTTAATGACCTTGTCCGCCCCCTGGATCTGTAATCGCTAGAGGTTGAACTGTACTTGCATCTTCAGTTGTCTTTTGATCTGACACAATAGCACCTGTTAATATGAAGCCGGATAAAAATCCTATTGCTAATAAAACCTTGCATGCTTTCTTCATTCCAAAGCACTCCTTTTGTGTAAATTAACATACACAAAAATTATACATCAAAACATAGGCGAAAAGCCATATTTCATTGCCACTTGTTGTAATAGTACCATAAAAATACTATTTTGGATTATTCTTTTAGGCATATTCAGAACAGTTGCTTGGCTACAACTTGTGAGTAAAATATATCTCCAGAGTAAATAAAATCATCGAATGCTTCCTTAAATAGTTGTTTATCATTCAGGGCAATAGCCTTATAAAATTTTTGGTATGGGGATAAACCATTGTGCTTAAGCTCCATATAATCCAATATTTCAATTGCATGATTGACTTCACCCGTTTTTGCAAAATAATGCGCTACCTCAGATTGGTCAGTCATAAATAGATTATCATAGCTACCATTAGATATATGAATATGATCATGGGTAGCTTCTAAAGATCTTAACCTTCTTTTATGCTTTTTTAGCAATTCATTATCTATTTGGAAAGCTTTTTCTAAAAACTTCTTACTTAAATCAAAATCTGAAGGAGAGTAGAACTCGGCAATGGTTAGATAAATTGAGTTTAACTGTATCGGAAATTCAGACAGATTCTTCTTTGCAAAAATATCCTCAATTGTTTTTTCAACACCAAGTTGATTGTTTCTTTTTATCATACCGCTTAGTCTCATTTCCAGGATACGTAGCTCATGAGAATCCCTTGAGTAGCTTGGACTCACATTATCTTTCAAATATTGCAAAGCTAAATTCGAGTGGGGTTCAATGGCAGTATAGGCTTTTAAATCCCATAGTGCATAAATGTCTAAAATGTTCTTTAATGATCTCGACTCTACAACTTCCTCGCTTCCAAGCTTTAATGACTTAACACGCATTAAAAAGTCCATACTTGATATTTCTTCTGACTTCCTTAATTGTAAAAGTGAGTACATTTCAGCTGATCCGGAATAGTATGTATCTTTTTCAAGCCTCTTGTTTAACAAAGTAAGCAATTCGTCTTCCCCGTTATTCGATGCCCACTCTAACATATATTTGAAGTTTTGAGGCTTTTTATTTTTCAAGAAGAATTCCCTAATCCTTTTCTTCTGGATGTCTACCTCATCCTTATATATAACTTTAATCATTAATATATAGTTAAAAAAATCGAAGGCAGAAACTCCATTCAAATTTTTGCCTAAAGCAGCTGCAGAAATGGGGAGAGATGCTGAAATACTTTTCTTATTAAGCTTCCTTTTCTTTATATCCTCAATAATTGTGAGCAACAGCTTTTCCAATGTTCTACCTCCTTCTTGAAAAAATTACTTAATAATACAATTTTAACGTTTCTCGTTCAATTTTACAATATATAAAACGAATCGTTCCTAATATACCAATTTTTTGTCGATTAATTATGTGAATATGATAATATGAAATAAATAATATACGCATTTGGGGGATATATGGGGAATTTAATATACGTATTAGATGATTCAATTAAACAATTAAATATTAATGCCAACCAACTCTCAAAGTATTCCGGAGTCCGACATTCCACAATTTACGATATATTAAATAATAAAGCTGATCGTCCCCCTCGGGACACACTAGAAAAAATTCTTGACGCCATGAATGAAATAGCTCTTGAAAAAGAACTAAATATCGAATTTGACATAAATAATATCTATAAATACATAAAATAAGAGCTCTCCAGAGTCTGGAGAGCTCAAAAAACATTTGCGTTTCGCCAATATTTTATATTATACTAAAAACAATCAAATCAAATAAAAAAGCCTGCCCCGCTTCCACCGACCAAAGTGTAAGGAGCAGACACAACTATTAGATACCTCTATTTTACTGTATACGTGTATCCGTTGCAAGTAAAATCTACATATTTAGGTGTCCGGCAGGCTTTTTTCTTAAAATAAGAAAGGAGTCTTTTATTATGGCCTTAAACTTAGATACTATTAAATCCACATTCAATTCATTACCTCGCATAGTACAGCAGTCAGTGTTTTGTCTTGATAATTTTACTGACCCTGCTGACGGTCGTATCACCATTAATAAAGACCGCTTCATTAATTACACTCAAACCATGAAGATAATGGCTAAAAAAAGTGCGGAACGTGCGTGGGATCTACTCGAAGTGATCGGAGTAGTGACTACCAGAAACGGTTCGTTATTTAACAATTTCTTTATTAACTCGGAAAAAGATAAAGGGTTCCATTATCTAAAACACTTCAATTTCTTTGATACGGAAGAGTTCTTGAAAAACACGCAACGTGGATTTCGTTTCGAAATGCGTTTATTAACTCAAAATCCATATAACAGTCCCCTACATTTCTTTATGGAAGAACTTTATTACAATAAAACAAACGAAAGTTCCATAAAGACGGATTATTTTCAACACTTCCGCGATGCAGCTCATCATATCGCAAAGACTATTGCTGTTGGTCGCTGGGAACTTACACTTGGGACTAGCCGTTTTTATCTCGGTGCTAAAGAAAGTTCCCAAGATTGCTATAATCGCGTGATGGACGGACTCCAACGTTTTTGCACCCGTGATTATCAAAACGAAAGAAAGACGCGTATTAAAGACAAGTTTGATAAACATAAATTGACTTTTAAGCTCCGCAAGGAGTTCACAAAGTTTTCTGATGTCTATGATCGCCGCGCTCCACTTTACGATTTAGAAAAGATTGCTGCTCAGTATGGCCATGATATTTCAGAAGTTCCAACCGAAGAAGTCAAAAAAATACATAAGCTGAAAATGAAGTTGATTAAGACTTATGGAACAGCAGGAACAGAGTTGTATCGCAGTGTTATCAAGGATAAATACTTTCCTGAAAGAGGATTTGCATTTTATGAAGATTGCCATAACGGTAAATTTACTCAAATCATTGAAGACATCTATATCATGCCTGCTATTGGAGAATACATTCAGCAGTGGTTTAAAAATGTTAAAGCAGAAACGTCAACTGGACCTATCCAAGAAAATTTCATTAACACACTAAACAAATATTCAAAGCATTACTTGGAGAATTATCCTGATAAAACCCAGTCTCTTTTAAGTCAGATTTCACATGACTTTGAAGGTTTATTTGAATACGCAAAGACTACATCAGATTCTTTTAAAGCACTAATTACAAAGGTTCGCAAGTATCAAATGAAGAAAGCTGCCTATGAACTGGAACAGCAAGCGAATGGAAAGGCAGTCCCTGATCAATCAACAGCTAACCGGAAATCTAGGCCTGGTGTAATTGAAGAGTTTGCACAACAACTTGGATTTAATCCAGATACACTGGGATGAGATTAAATCCATTACTACATGCTCGCAAGTTAAGAAATAAAATTTAAAAATTGGATAAAAAATCCTGCCGTTTCGAACTATTATCGGACGGCTATTTGTCGTGCTCTCTTTATTTTATCTCCTCTTCTCCGCAGTTCTAAGACCGTCTCATTCTTAATCAGCAGCTTCTCCGACAGTTGAATTGATCATTTTAATACAAATATCTACTAATATATGGATAAAATTTATAAGTTATCTCTGGAATAACGTATTCTATTAATGAAATCTGTTTTGTTTTCCTAAAATCCTTCTGTCATTTTGACATTCCATGATTTCCGTAAAATCCCACAAAAAAAGAAACCCTTGCTATCACTGGTCTAATAAGTCTCCAGATCAATCGGGTTCCTTGTCCTATTGTATTTTTATTATTTGATTTTTAAGATTCTTTATCTATTATTATGGTATTAATATTGTTTAAGAATATAAGATCCTTTTAATATATTAATAATTATTCGTTGGTACTTCTGAAAAACCTAAACTAGAAATCTTTAGGATCCTATCAAACAACACTTTGCTTATAATTGTCTCAGGAAGATTGAAATCCCTGCGATAATTAGTGATACGCCAATTTTCAGCAACTGCTTTTTCTCCGTATCGTTCACAGTTGTTTACCACCAGATTAGCAGCGTGTTTTTTATTAATACCCGTTTCCTTTTCGTACTTGGTCGCATTTGCGATGCTTTTGTATATAATTCCATATATCTGAGCGACTGAAAAGTGATTTAATAATTCTTCAAACACAGCTACTGTTTTTTCTCCTGGAGAAAATGGGTACCCCACTTTATTTAGGCTATGTACTAAGTAAGATAAGCACTCATGTAGTGAAACGGTTTTCCACATTTCAAGCGCTATATCTCTGCACTCCAATAACCGATTGCCATTTGGATAAAGAAGCCTTTGTATCAAAGCTTTATGATCACCGTCAATTGGATCAATATTTAGTCGGTATATAACATGATATATATAATACTTAAATGGGAAGTATTCTTCATCCTTTTCGGGAAATGCTTCTAAGTCCGAATCGGGACTAGGAACAACGAGTTTCCTATTAGTTAAGTATTGTAGTAATTCTACCGTAAGCTCCGTAGTAGGTGTCAAGCTTGAAGCATAGTCTACAGGTGGCTGAATTCGTTCCATTTTTTCATCAAGACCAGCCCTAAGCAGAGTTGATAAAAATAAAATGTCTTTGAATGTTAAATCAGATTCTGAAACAGGTGCATACACAGATAACTTGTACGACTCTTCAATAATCACCCGTTTCATTTTTTCTTTTTCCGCTTTCTCTTGCTCTAAACGGATTTTCTCCAATTTACTATTTTCCTCACAGGCTTTACACCAGCAATATCTTGCTTCTACATGGGAACAATGTATGCAAGTTGCTATCGGGTCTTTGTCTAGAAAAGTCCTTCTTGGCCTTGGGAAGGCCATCCGACTATTGCAGTTAGGACAAATCTTATCTGTTAATACTGGTGGCAACATATCAGCTATAGCAGCATTACTTATAGGGACTTTATAGTCGTTTGCAATAGATTTTAGCTTTTCTCCGGAATAGTATCTATCGATTAAGTCGTTAAGCTGTTCAACAGACAATCCAGCAAGATTTTCATGCAGATCTATATGCTCCAGGTCTTGTTCCTCAATATGTTCTAGTACTTTCACGAAATGCGTTCTCCTTCCTGGCATTTTTATTCATAATACCACAACCTCAAACCAATCTTAAAAACCTTGTTATAAAGAAACATTTGGCATATAGTGATATATAAAAGAAGTTGGGTGCGTGATATTCAATATAATGGCGCCTGGGCGCAGAGGCGCCCGGCCAGTTCTTTTTCCTTCCTGGCCACGAATAATTAAGACCCTATATATACTCATCCTACAACAAAGAATTCTCGGTCAGTAAGATTGATAAGGAGTGGTTTTTTTGAAGAACATAGAACTCCCTTGCTTTATGCTTCCATACCTCGATAGCATGGCCAAGGATGATAAGAAAGATTCCTATATTAAACGCTCTCGCTCGGATTTACGTGTGTTCCAGAAGTGGATTGATGGTGTCACTAAAGGCCAAACTGTTTCTATTGAATGGATCCATCAGCTACATAAAGAAGATTACTTAAAATTTATATCCTGGTTAGACAAGAAATACTCTGACGCATCTAAGAACCGAATTTGTACGGTAATCGCAAAGCTTCTTGAACACTTGGAAGTGAAAAATGACTTTAATATTAAGGATCTCGTGGATGCACCGAAGTCTTTTCCACTAAAAAAGAAGGACTTTGTATCAGATCAAGAATATAAATCTCTGTTGAAATCCTTTAGATCAAGTCAGAACGTTCCAGATTTGTACAAGACAGCTCATAAGGAATTATCTAATAGGAATGTATCAATATTGTACCTAATGCGCTTCTACGGGCTCACACCGGCTCAAATTTCAAGAATAAACATGAAAGACATCAACTTTACTCACAATGAGCTGCAGGTTGATCATGATGGCCACATCACCACACTGAAATTATTGCTGAAGCATAAACGACAAATCTATTTATATCTTAAGGAGGTCCCCCGGGATCGACGGCCAAGAAACAAATCCAAGGACCCGCTCTTTGTCGCTTACAATAATACCTCGATGAGCTTTCAAGTAGATGAAGAAAAACAACAGCCACAACGACTGGCCGAACGATCTATTATGAAGTTGCTGCAGGTCGAGATCAGACGAGCTGCCATTCGCCAGGTGTCTTCTACTCAATTCCGAAATAGAGCTATATTGGATGCGATTGAGGCAGAGGTCGACGATAAAAAAGTCATGAATGTTTTTGGTATTACCTATCCTAATTATTTGAGAAGGTATAAAAATTACTTGTCAGACATTCAAAAATAAAATTACACTTACGAAAACACTTCCATAAAGTAATTGACTTTATAATGCTTGTCCTATATGGTTTAATTATGGATACACTTCCACAAACGTTTCCGAATACACTTCCGTAAATGTATACACTTTTGTTTACAGAAATAAAACCAAATTAATGAGGTGCTAATCGTGGCTAAAACAATTACTTTTGGAATTCAAAAAGGCGGGTCATCAAAGACAACTACCTCTGGAATCGTCTCATATCTGCTTGCTAAAGACGGATATAAGGTCTTAGCTGTTGATATGGATAGCCAGGGGAACCTGACTGATTTACTAACTCAGAAAGATTTAAGTTTCTTTGAAGGCAAGACCATTTTAGAAGCTTTTAAAGAAAATAATCCTAAGAAATACATATACGAGGTGTCTGAAAATATTCACTTGCTTCCTTCAGATGATTATCTTGCAACATTGGCTAAGTTTCTATATAGAGATTATGAAAGGAAGCAAAAAAAAGACGTGAACTTCCTCTTGAAAGAAACACTGGATCATATTAAAGAAGAGTATGATTTCGTTATTATCGACACCCCGCCTTCGTTATCGGAACCTATGATCAACGCCATATGTGCAAGTGATGAAGTGGTAGTATTATGTGAAAGTTCAAAATGGGCATTCACTGCAATCGAGCGATTTCTAGAAACGGCCATACACGCCAAAATGAATTACAATCCAAGCCTTAATATAACAGGGGTTCTCAGGAATTTGATTGACTCCAGGAGAACTGACTCGAAAGCATTTGCTAATTTAATCGAATCTCAATATAGGGATATTGTATTTTCGACTTTAATAAAACGAAAGGCTGCTACCGGAAGGATTTCTTTAAATGGGTTTGAAGGAAACGATGAATTAACCACAGCATTAGAAGAATATTTACCATTCTACGAGGAGATGAAAAAACGTGTCGGCATCAACTAAACTAACCTTAGATGACATTGTTAAAATGGATATAGAGGAACGATTACTTCTTACTGAAAAAGATTACAAACACTTAAATAGCACTGAGAAGATGCAAGTGAAAGTGTTAATCCAGCAAGCGAACAAAGCCCCAAGTGCCCGTGAATTAATGATGAATGACAAAAACACTTCCGAAAACACAAACGGAAACGAAAGTGTAATTGAAAACGGAAGCAATAGTGAAAGCGATAACGAAAACACTTTTGACATTGGAAGTATAACTAAGAAGATTAAGAAGGCCCAGAAAAAGAAGCCTAAATTCGAAGAAACTCATAGCAAAGCTAATTTCTGGGTGAGAAACGACTTGCACAAAGCTTTAAATGAAATTTGTACTGCACGTGGGGAAAAGACCAAAATCATTAATGAAGCATTACAAGACTATTTTGTGAAACGTGGAAATGAATCCAAATAACTCCGAACCCGAAAGCACCTCCCTTTAAGGTGCTTTTTTCTATGACATTATGTACTTATGACCCTGAGATAATGCCTATTTATGGGCTTTCTTATTCTTAACTGACCCCAACTCTTTTGACGCCTTATTGGCTGCCTTCACAATCTTCATAGCAAACTCTTTCGTTAGTTCCTGTTTCTTGGCCACGTTGATCTCCTCCAGATATTGATTTACTACAAGTATGGCCATCTCATAATTTTTTTATACCTGGTCTATCCCCCCTCCCTACCTCATAAACTTATATCAAATGACATTATGATATTGTGACTCTCGGATAATACCGACCTATCACACTTATGAAAGTGGGGGAGAGAGGATGAAACACAAACCGATCGCACCAATTTTTTTAAACGCCTGTGAAGAGAAGCGTCCACAAGCTCGTCCTTCTGCCAATCGAAAGGTACGTTTTGATAAAACCTCTCCAATGAAATTCCCGGTGACTGAAGAAGAGAATGCGAAGCTAAGACGTCTTTTTAAATCATTTATGCGGAATGATAAAGGGGTGAGGCCGGCCAGCATAACGGAACTGTTTATAATGCTTGTTCGTTTCGGGTTGAGACATCCTGAAATGCTGCAGCTGGCCGAAGAATATCAAAATACTGATACTAAGAAAACCGTGAAGCCGAACCAGCTTGAGAAGAGAATGATCGAGGATCTAGCGATCGAATGGAATGTATCGGAGAGAAGAGCGCTTCATGGGATTATATTTTCCGTTATAAGTTACCTGGATAAAGGGGGAAGTCTTGTATATGAAAAAGTACAGCCGTTTCGACCTAATGAGTAGTGCCGTTATGGATAACGCAGGAGGGCTTATAAACCGTCTATTTGAAAGCCGTCACGCTCGTCTGAATATAAAAGTATCAACATATCATTTAAAACGCGCTCAGGTCTTTGTAGGGACGATTAACGAGATTGTTGAAGATGAAACAGACATGGTGCTGACGGTGGAACTGTTAACCGAAATGCTTTACAAAGATTTTCTTCGCTCGATTGATGAAGGTACAACATTGGATATGCTCTCTAAATGGATTAGGAGCATAAGTGTAGACGAAAGCCAGGAGCAACACCTATCTATCCATCATTATCTAAATGAAGACCAGCAGATTAATATTGAGGATATTAAGAGACAATTGAAGAACCGGCACAAGAAAACAGAAGAGTTTACTTACGTCAGTGTGAAAATTGATAAACAGCACATCCTTAAGGGAGAAATCTTACTTCACGATCTAAACGAGCTATATCCGGACCTGCAGCTGGACGTAGAGGAGTTTCTATCTCTTCGTTTTAAAGACATCATCCTACAAATCAAATCCGGAAATTACGATATTTTAAAAAACATCGTAGAACGGATGCTAAAATGAGTGAAAGGCCCTCCGAACAGGAAGGCCTTTCACTCATTTAATTACTCTCAACGATCTCGGTCGCTTATCTATCCAATCAATGAGCCCTTTTTCCCTCAATCTTTTCAGATAAGAATGTACGGTACTGGTTGATCCTAATCCGGATAGTGTCTTTAATTCCTTCGATGAAGGTGCATAGCGATTCGCTTCCATGAAATTTACGATTAAATCATAAATTTCTCTCTCTGTTTCCAGAATTCGATCTTCTCTCGATACATAATACTCTTTGATGTCATTCATGATTAAGCCCCCTGATTCCTATTCTGAACTCGCCCCAATGAAAGGACATTTTCCAATGAGAATGTTCTTTTCTGCTTTCTAAAGAAACAGTAAGCTCTAATTTGGCCGGATTCTATACCTAACACTTTAATAAACCTTTCTGTTACATTTCCCTTTTTGTCTATATAAAACATAACTAAAGTTTCTTTTGTTTCAGCAGCATTCAAGAGCATCCCTTTCATTGTGATTAACCTCCAAATGTTCGATTTATTTTTATTATACACGAACACACGTTCTATTAAACCTTTAATTCGAACATACTTTCGTATAAAATAGGAGCAAATGACCAAAGTAAGGAGACTGGCATTATGGACTCATTAAATCAATCACTCTTAACTTTATTCAGTTATATAAGATTTCCTCACGATCCAGAAGATCCTATTGAAGTAGAGATGATATTGCAAAGACTTTTGGAATTAAACTTGTTATCGAAGAATCAAATTCAGGAAATATACGAGGTAATAAAATGAGGTATGTTGTAAATCTGTACTATTCCATTGATGGTAATAAGACGCTACAAACGAATGAATTTCACTGTCGTAAAGGAGATTTGGTTCTAAAAATCCATTCCTGGATTCGTAAGATCAAGATGGAAACAGGATATAGGGAGACTAGCATAGAAAAAGTAATCGTAAATGAGGAATATGATATAGCAGAGACGGTGAGGAATTATAAGGTAGTTATCGATGACTCATGGATTCCGTTTTAAAAGCCCCCTTCTTGTAAAAGAAGAGGGCTTTACTTATGAAGCCATTACCACACCATTCCATATTCGCATCATTTTCCTAAATAGCTAATAACCTTTTTACGAGTATCCCAACGATTCGCTCCAGACAGATTAATCACACGGTTCGTCTTTTTCTCCAACCCTTCAGTCGGTCCGCCCACTACCATGAGTTCGTTGATCTTCAGCTGTTCATTTGCTAAGGATTTTCGGTTATAGAGTCCGCACTTCTTTTCGTTTGCTAAATCATAACCCACGCTTAGATCTGCATCTGAATAAACTACTACTGCCATTTTAATCACTTCTTCTTCCTCCTTTTGTTGTGGTTTAGCAACTGGATTCTTTAATGGTTTGTACTGAAGACCAAAGTACTCAAGCACTCCTTTGGCTGCCTCAGTTCCTTGCTCCTTTTGAAATGCTTTATTTAACATGAGCATGGCCTCTTCAGGATGATCCATGAAACCGAGTTCTAACAAAATCCCTACACCATCAAATTCCCTCGTGATGTGAAGGTTTTGTTCGACAATCCCTCTCCATACTTGCTTGGTTCCCTGTCTTAAATACTTGCCTACACACTCCGCAAGCTCCCGGGCGTAATTACTCCTCGGTTGAATATGGACTGAAATTCCGCTAGGATTGGATCCGGAAAAAGATCCATCGAATGCATTGAAGTGAAAGCTGACTAATACTACTCTCACGTTGGCTGCTCCGTATTTACGAATGTAATGATTGAGCAATCGATTCGCTTCATCTGTTCTTTGTGTAAGTGGAATGTCTTTTGTACCTGGAGAAATGTCATGAACAATGACTCCATGCCTTTTCAATTCATCTTCAAAATATTGAGCTGTAGGTTCATTGAATTCATTTTCTCTAATGGCTCTTCCCAACGAGGGAATGTATGGTGTGCGTTTTCCAGGTGTATCCCGTAATCCATGTCCTGCGTCCCTTAACACTACATAAATCATAAGAATCTCTCCTTTCAAATTAAAAGAACCACCTTAAAGGCAGCTCTTATTTCCTCATCAATTTTTGTTTTTTAAGAGCATTCTCTTTTAATCGATCTCTCACATGAGTGTTTTTCCAAACAGCGTATAGGTTTACAACGAAAGTAACGGCAGCTGCTGCCATAAACACAAAAGCATCGATGCTTGTTTGATTAAACCAGTCAAAGCTAACACCGATTGTTCCTAGAAATAAAAATACGGAAGTCAAAAAACCTCCGAGTAATGTAAAGATATCTTTTTTCATTTGAAAATCTCCCTTCTATTTTTGAAAAAAACCATAAAAAATAGCAATTGCTCCTCCTATAACTCCAGAGCTAATTGCCGTTATGATCGCGCCAGTTATTTTCCGTTTAATCCAAGTTGTATTTTCATCAATTTTGTTAAGAGTTTTGTTGAGTGTAGTGATCTGTTCCTCATGTCGGGTAGTCGTACTTTTCAGGTCGCTTACTTCTTTTTCAAGGATTTTAATGTCACTCTTCATTTCCACTATATCCTTCTCGTAATGGTTCATTTCATGATGTCCCTCCACCGTATTTGACATGTTCATTTCCCCCTTCTCTATTTATCATGAGTGGGATCACCTCCTTAAAGACCTTTCATAAATCTTTTATAAAATGTGATATTGCATTAAGCTTGCAGTCGTTCAATGACTCGCCCTTTAATAATACCCGCAAGTGCTGCCACACTTTCATTTCCTGAATACTCTTCAGCTGTTAGGGGAATGTTCCCACTCATGTTGATTGAGTTATCCTGCTCATTCGCAATGAAATAGACCTGCACAGCTTCCAATTGGCCATCATCAGAGTATTTGATTTGAACGTTTGAAATTCGAAAATTCATTTAATGTCTCTCCTTTTTTTGGGTAAAATAAAAAAGCCTTATTCGGCTTCCTCGATCACTACAGAACCTTCCAAGTCTGAAATGCGACTCTTTAGCTGATTAATTTGTTCTTGGTGTTGCTGAATCAATGACGTTTTCTCGATGGCCATAGCCTCATATATTGCCTTCTCTTCAGCAAGCTTTCCCACAGTTTCTTTCAAGCTTTTTAATACCAGGTCAATATTTTGATTGCTCATTCTGTTCACCTCCTTATCTGTATCCGACAATCATGATATACACCTTTACACTGGATCCACCACTCGTATATTGGTAATGAGGAGAAATTCGGATTTTCGTGCTCATGATGTCCGTCCCTCCATAAACACGGGTACTGTCATTTTCATATGCATACCATTCTTTTGCTACCGCATGACAAAAGAACCCTAACACCTTCGGGATGGCTACTCTCGTGTAATTGGATATGTTCAACGTCTTCTCTATATAGGCCCCCGGAGAGTGCGTTCCGGAAGGTATTGAAAACGTAATTTCTTGCAAGTACATCTTCCCGTATGCCGAAACTATTGGAAAGGAAAGATTACCATCATACATACTTGGCAATGTACTCTCGGAATCAAAAATATCACGGTCATTTATAGATATTGAGTCGCCATCAATCTTTAATGTGTTGCTGCCGTCTGTTGAAACAATTGATCCTGCAAACCTGGCATTTTGCCCAAAAATGGCACCCTCGAATTGAATTTTCGATGCTGCAATCTTAATAATCTCAGCCGTCTGATTGATAGAGGATATAACACCATTTTCTGAAACTTTTGTTTGAATTTGATTTGACAATTGAGTAATAGATGACTCTGCTGAAGTTACTCTTTCTTCAGCATTATTGATTTGTTCTTGAGTATCTTCTGGCGCAGGTGTCCAACTAGTCGGCCTTGTTCCTTCTTCGACTTTAATCTCTTTTAACGCAAACCCTGCACCCTCAGAAACCCCTGACACAGCAATTAAGATAGTTGCATTAGAAATGTCGGAGGTGTGAGAGACCGGGAACCATACTCTTAAACCATTTCCAGATATGTCACCGGTAAATCCTGTCCTCATATTGACACCAGGTATGGATTTTACAGTTATTACATTACCATTTGAGTCAATATACCTAAGGAACAAATAATTCAGGTCATACCCTACGTTGTACATGCTCTTAATATCGAAGCTAATGATGTACGTTTTATTAGCTTTCATATTAAATGGAGTAGTATGAATCCCTACTTGATTGTTGACGCTTGACTTATTGACTCTAATCCACGTAGCATTGTTGAAGTTCGTTAAGGTTGTGACGGTACTACCCCACCATTTGAACCCTTCTAAAGTATCCCCTTTACTGTTGCGTATGAGGTTTCTTATCCCGTATTCTAAAGATTGAAATTCAGTCTTTGAGACTTTACTTTCAATCAATCCTGATTGAACTTGAATCGATGCCTCTGTATTTGAGACCCTTCCTGCTAAAGAATCAACAGTGGACTGAGAAGCTTTGAGATTAATGGCCGCCGTGTTTTGAGTTATTTTAGTTTCTGCACTACTCATACGACCATTAATGGTATCGATTTTGCTTTGAATATCTTCGGGAGCTTCTGTATACGATGTCGGTTTATTCCCCCGTTCAATTTTTATGTTTCGAATTGTGTAGTTATTATTCCCTGCATAGTCGTAAAATCCTATTCCACCTGGAGTATAAGAAGGATTGCTTCCAGCTTGCACAACTTTTGTTACGAAACTACACCTTTTAAACTCTGTTGTTGATGGCATAAACACTACTGTATCTTGAATCGTGATACCGTTATTTTGATAAGGATATACTTGTATATTCCTTGCATATTGCGCCTTGATCTCAAATGAAACAGCAATATCTTCCCCAACGTATGGAGATAGAATGTCATTTACTCTAACTTCTACAAACCTTGTTGTGTTTCTGTCCTTCGCACTATCTAAAAGTAAATTACGACCACCTATTTCCAATCCATCAAATTCAACTTGCGAGACCTTGCTCTCAATCAACTCTGCCTGCACAGATAGCGATGATTCTGTACCAGACACCCTTCCTTTCAAAGTATCTAATTCTGACTTGGAGGCTTTCAATTGAATCTGATTACTGTTCTGTTGAATCAATGTGTTAGCCTGGCTGATTTGAGTTTCTAGTGTAGAAACCTTTTGATTATAGGATGTCTGAGAGACCTTAGAGGTCAAACCATCTTCAGTTTGATTAATCCTGCTCTCATGGTTCGTCAGCTGCGTAACGACACCGTCCTGATCAGTCGTGTACTTTGTGGTGGACACTTTACTGTTTAACTGATTCTCCACTTCAGTTTTCGTAAAGGTATTGCTTTTATCTGCCTTGGATACTAACTGACCATTCACATATTCAAGACCGGCTTTGGCTGCTATGTCCTGTTGAAGGGTAGCGAGATTGTTATCGTATAACAGCTTGCTCACCTTTTCGGTAAGCTCATTTTCGATATCCTGAATCTTCTGGGTGTATGTGGTCCTATCAATCGCATACGTCTCAGTATGTTGCTTCGCATTGTCCTCAGCATTCTGAGCTACTTGATCAGCGTAATAAGTTCCGTCTTCAAATGTCGCCTGGTCTTTATTATCGATGTCCTCCTGGCTATACGTCCCTATATCTTCAGGAATTTCAGCTGATGCCTTAACCCATTTCCCTTGAGCTGAATCCCAGGTGTAGACAACATCGATTTTCCCACCTGTTTTCACCCACAAGATATTAATTCTCCCTTCAGGCGGTGTAGGAGATTTTATGACCTTGGTGGCATAAAGTGCTTGGAGATCTTTCCATACTCTGAAAATATCTTCTTTTTTATGCTCAATTACCTCACCTAGAGTAAAATCCTTTTGAGAGTCATCAAATATGGATCTAAAGATGGAAATAACCCTCGATTCTAAATACATCGGAGGGTTAAAGCGTTCATCTTTTATTCTCGCGGTATCTCCTAGGCGCCACTTTTGTAAAGATTCTGCTGAAACTTCATATTGAACAGCTGCACTGATTCGTTTCTTTAACTCAGTCTCACCTAACTGTCTTAGTTCCTCTTCAGTCATATCTTCATCATTAGATTGAGGTTCATACGTCTGAATCAAATGTTGACCTCTCCAGTTCCAATTTTGAAAGGCTTCCTCATCTTTGACTATAACGGTTAAGTTTTCTCCATTTTCTTGTTTGGGTCCAATACAAAGAAGAGCTGTCACAAGCTTATCGTTATTGACGGTTCTTCTGATTCCAATAAGGTCCTTATGAAATTCAATTTCGTTCCCTCGGTCTTCTCCCTGTCTTTTTAGAAAATCAACATAACGCCCTGTTACCTTGTTTCCATTTATCTCAATGCGAAAACGAAGCTCACATCCGAACAGTGTAGAAAGAGCAACCAGGGCATCAAATCCACCTAACTGTTTTTCAATTACCCACTTCCGGATACCGCTATATTCAACTGTACCGATTTCCCAAATTAAACCTTCAAGAACGTAATTGGCTGCACTCCTAATGGTTTGTCCTTCTAATACTTGAGAAGGGATAGACTTTAAATTATTTAAGTCCTTATATGATGGATAGGTGCGAAACTCTTTTATGTTTTTCTCTGTGTCGTCCCTTGATTCCCACAATATGAATTCATGGTAGATTCCTTTACCTTCACCAGGGATAATGAATCGACTTCGACTTTGGATTTTTTCAACATGTCTTGCAAACGCCGATACTTCAAAGTCGTATTTTTCCTTCTCGTCAAATCCCAAATGCTGATGATGACTATCTGTGTAAACTTCATCAACCCACCCAATAATTTCATCCCTTTGGTGGTGAAGAATGTGTATTAGATTTCTTGAACTCATGTACCTTTATCCCTCCATTCTGCACGGATCTCACGAATGACTTCTGGGGGATTTGCGAGATATACATTCTCTCCTGGCCTTAGGTGGAAAAAACGGGCTCCGAAGTCCTTACCATAAAAAATATCACCGTTCTTATAGATTTCGGATTTCCCGTGGAAAAACTCAAAAATATCCCCGGTTGTGCCAATTAAGGGGATTCCTTCAGGCTGGCTATTAATTTTTTCAACTTCTATCTTCCGTATATTAGCTTTTGAAGGTGTAGGGTAATTACTGTGAGTTCCAATATGCATACCAATAGCAGCCAAGCTCTTTTGAAACTCGCTATTATCGTCATCAAAAGTGAATTTAGGCTTCTGCCTTGTATAAATTCTTCCGTCCGGTCTATAGCCTTGCTGTGCAATATAAAAGGTGAATTCTTTCCCTTTCTTGATAATATCCATGTATCCGAAAAATTCTTTATAGATCCAATCCATTGATACAACATAATGAACATTTGATCCATTACGGAGAGCGATTTCTACATCGACTTCCCCAGAGGACTTTCGAAGAACAGCTGCCACTTTCCCTATAACATTTGAGGCAGTATCTAATAAATAGACTTCTGTTCTAGCCCTTTGACTTGGATTGGAGCCTACATTAAAGTACGCTCTCACTTTAAAGTCCGGAATGACCACACTCCCATTTAATGATTTTGCCAAGGTGGGACCGTGCCAATTGGTACCTGATCCAAAACTGGTTGCTATAAAGTTTCCGCTATCAACCCCCATAGTACCGGATTTAGTTCCTCCGTCGGGTGTGAATAAAGCAGTTGTCCAACCAGTTAGATTGAAGCCGTCTTCATTGAATATATTTTCATATTCTTTGAAGGTGACATCGTCAACAGTAGCCGGTCGGCCAATTCTCATGTAATCCTCATCTCCTATGATATCTAGGAGAGGTGTTGGACCTGATAATTCTATTGTAAAGTCTGGAGGGGTTTCCTCCATTCCGTAGTTTCTTAGTACGAAGGGGGCGTAAGGATTTTCAATAATCGCCGTTCTTTTTTGTCCATAAATGAATGGGTCCAACATCGTGAGAGTGATGGAAAAGTCCGCATCACTCTCTGTAATGTTATCAAAATCGTATTCGCCTTCTTGTACAGCAAATAAAAACTTGGTTGGGGTCAAATCCCGAATGATTTTGTATTGTTTTTTTCGATAGAATGTGTTGAAGATGGTGTGCTTTAAGGCATCTAATTCTTCAGGACTCTCGGTTTCAACCTGAAAAGAGATGTCTATTTTCCTTGTGGTTAACCTACTGGAAGTCTGAACCGCTCCATCTCGTCCTTGGATTTGAGAATATTTACGCTCTACATTTGGAGAATAGATATGAAAGGATTCCACCCACAATCCCGCTTCATCCATATCAACCCTCGTCCCGTCTTCATATTCAATTATAAAATTTTGTATACTTTTCAAGACTTTCACCTTCTTTATGGACGCGCCTCGTAACTATCAATCTCTTGTTTGACAGGTCGCCATACGACTTTACCCACAGTTTTGCCGTCCATGATTACATCTCCTGCTTCAACATAGACTTTGACCACATTTTGTATAATTTTATCAGCCAATCTACTTGAAACATCTTGCAGTTTGTTTTGTGCTGCAGCAATCAGTTTCGCAATTTTCATAGCATGTGGTCCCTCAAATGGAACAATGCCTTCCTCTACATCTCCAAATCCAGCATTACCTGCCACGACTGGTTGAGTAAATACACCACCTGTTTTGTGCCACGTAATGTCAAAGTCAGGATAGGGAATTCCCCAGGAGTTCTTTTTCATATCAACAGAGACAGAAGGCACTTTCAACTTCGGTAACTTCCAGCTAAAGTTAAATGCCCCTTTGATTGTTTCAATCAGGGTAATCACTTTATCTTTTGCTTTCTGAACAGGGGTAATAATGGCATCTTTGATTCCATTCCAAACTGACTGTGCTGTTGATTTTATACCGTTAAATACGGAAGAGGTCGTGGACTTTATACCATTCCACACACTCGATAATACTGACTCTATTCCATGTAAAATACCGGTGATGGTTGATTCAATTCCGGTCCAGACACTTACTATAACGGACTTAATAACATTCAAAACAGTTGAGATAATTGTCTTGATTGTCTCCCAAGCAACTCTGAATAATGTTTCATAGATTTGGAGCATGGTGATAAAGTAGTTCTTTATTCCGCTCCAAATTGCTATAGCTGAATTTTTAATCGCTGTCCATACAGTGATAATTGCAACTTTAATCCCAGTCCATATAGAACTGAATAAAGTTTGATAAAAGGTCAGGGCAAAAACAAAGTATGCTTTTATTCCATCCCAAATAATGACGGCTGTTGCTTTGATTGCCGTCCAAATGGTTGTTAACCATATCATGATCGTATCCCAGTTTTTCCATAAGGCTATACCAATCGCTATCAATGCGGCAATGGCCGCAATAACACCAACAACAACTAACGAAACGGTTCCTAATCCTACACTGAAAAAACCGGCTAAACCCACTAAGGCGGTTATTATTGGCGACAGAGCCATGAAAATACCAACCAAGATTCCGACAGCCGAAACGACTGCGAGTATTGTAGCTGCCAGTTGAGGGTTATTCGATACCCATGAAGCTATTTTGGTGATTAGACTTGAAACGTTAGAGAGTACCGGTTCAAGTGCAATTTGTAAATCGTTTAAAGCGTCTTTAAGTTGTACTGTGGGAGAAGCATCTAGTGTAGAGGAAGCTTCACTAACTCCTTTTACACCTTCTGATAAATCCGCTGTCCCTTTTTCTGCGTTGACCAGCGTTTCGATGATTTTAGAGCCTTGGTCTTCCCACATCGTCCCAAACATTTGGACGCCAATTTCATTTCTTAGGGTGCCGTCCTCAACTTTTGCAAGAGCTTTGGAGGCTTCAAACATGGCGGTCTTTCCTTTTTCTCCGCCATCTGCCACCGCTTTCCCCCACTTTTTTAGCTGGGTTTCTGAAATATCTGTTTTGGAAATAACCTCAGATAATGCCTTCGGTACTTCCAACCCAAATTCAGCTAGTCCTATCCTTCCTTCTTTTAGACCATCAAGCAAGTTGTCAATATTCCAGCTTTTCGTATCGACTCCGGCAGCAAAGATATTTTGGATCTCTTCAGCCGAATACCCGGCCAAAGAAAGCTGAGTTCCATATTCGGCTATAATGTCCAATTGCTCAGGCGGGAATCCTGTCTTCAAGAGAGTGTTGAAAAGTCCCAAAGATTCTTGGTTACTTATTCCTAATGCGGATGCTACTTCATTTGTCTCTTGAATAAGCTCGTTGAAGTCGATACCTTCATAAGAAGCTACAATGGCGGCTGCTCCTTTGGCTACCGATGCATTTACCTGGTCACTAACATCCTTGTTCATGGCCCACTGCCTGCGAACTCCTTCAAGAGCAGCTTCGGCATCAACCCCATAAGCCACCACGTTCTTTACCAGCTCTAACACTTCTTGCTTTGATTTTTCTGGCACTTCAAAAGTAAGATCGATCTTTGTTTTAAGAGATGATAAATCAAGAGACTGGTCTACTGCTCCAGCAATTCCGCCTCCTGCAACAATCCCCCCTGCAAGCCCTCCAATTTCAGACCCTAGATCATTAACCGCATTCTTGGCTTCGTCTGCGTCCTTAGCGAGTTTACCCAGGTCTTTACGTACAGATTTAATTGAGGACCCATCATCCAGTTTAGAAAGAGCCTTTTTAACTTTTTGAACGTCCGCTTCAGTTCCCAATGCTTCTTTGGATAATTTTCCGAATGCAATGTTAAGTTGCTTGGTAGACGCTGTACCTTTCACAATGGCTTCCGTTAACTCTGGACCAATAGATTTTGCAAAGTCCTCCGCTTTTGTTCCGGTAACCTTTAACAACTGTTCGATGTCATTTAGAGACCTTTGATATTTTTCTTGCTGTTTAGTGGTCGATGCTATTTGATTTTCAAGCTTTTGTTGAGAGGTTTTATAGCCAAGTAGCAAATCATTGAGTTTACGGACTTCTTCTGAATTATCTCCGTAATACTCTTTTGCTTTTGCCAACTGATCAGCTGCCGATTTTGTTTTTTGCTCTGCAATTTCATACTGCTTCGATAGATGACTGAGTTTAGCATCAAATTTTTCAGTCTCTGTACCGTTTGCTTTCAACTGTTCTTCTTGAAGTTTGAATTCTTTACGAAGGGTGGTTGAATGCTTACTCATTTCATCTATGCCTTGATTGAATTCCTTATTGAAAATACTAAACTTAACTTTAGTTTCGGGCTGTCTCGCCAACGAACTTCACCTCCCTACTTTGGATTGTTACTCCAAGCGTCAAAGGCTGATTTGTTTTCATAAATCCTTTCAACGTCCCAAATAGGAAAGTCCCAAAACACTTCAGAGTCTATTTCGTAAACCAATACATAAAGGGTATAAAGGTCTTCCACGCACTCGATTTTAAGCTTGGGAGGAGTGACCTTTTCACCCTTCTTTACTTTTTTGTGGAAGCTTCCAGTGCTGCTTTGAATTGGTTGGGGTTTTCCTGAATGTATGGCTGGATTAGGGCAACATAATCATTGATGGTTTGTTCAATATCGCCATGATATTTATCTAAAAAATCTTCATATGTCAGTTCAGAGCTCTTGTTTGCTCCGATAATTCCTAGATAGATAACTGGTAAGTATTTTTCGTTATCAAGCAACTCAGCTTGTTCTGGTGAAATGCTTTCTGCGTTAATTTTCCCATCCTTTCCACTCAAACTATTAAGCTTCAATAATTCGCTGATCAACGAAGAGTTGGTAATGCCCTGGTTCCTACCTTTCGCCAATGCCCTGTGCGTTAAAAAAGCTGGGTGTTTTTTTGGGTTTATATATCGCTTTTCGAAATCGCCCTCAACTTCAACCACTTCGTAATCCTTCAATTCAATCGAATGAACTTTAATTCCCATAAATAAACCTCCTAGATATAAATAAAAAAGAGCAGGGTATCACCCGCTCTTAGACTGTTGGTACTTCTTCAACTAATGCGTAATTAAACTGAGTGTGCCATTGATTCTCGACTGTAGTATCGTTCAATTCGGAAACAAATGTATCATACATAATGTTCCCTTGTTCGTCTGGGTATGCTGTCACTTCTACTTCCATTAGAGCAACTTCGTCAGCACCGTTTTCAATGGAAAACTTGAACCCAGTGCTACTAATGCACCTTGGAAACGCAATAAGTTTGACAACATCTTCAAACTCATCTATCACATCTGCTGTATATACGAATTCTTTTCCTTTGGCATTTTCTGAGTATTTATATATCCCCGGCTTTAACCCTTCAGAACTAATGCCAAATAAATCCCTGACGACCTTTACTGGCACATGAGCCGAAATTGTCATCGTCATTTTTTCCGGCTTGGATCGTTTCTTTGCCTCTCGACCTTCTATCCGCTTAACAAGTTCTTTGAGTTGAGTTTCTCCTTCAATCGATCCAACACTTCCGAACTTTGTTCCCGGTTGTTGCGTGCCAGTCTCATCAAAAAATTGCGCACTTGAATTTTTAATGGATATTGCGTCAAATTCCTCTACAATAATAGCCATTAAATTAGCTCCTTTCGCAGCCTTTCATCGACCGCTTTGTTTAATTTATTTAAAATGGGAGAAGTAGCTGATTTGGCTCCTCTTTCCATAAACCTCTGCTCGAGTGGATTGTGAGGTCCTCTTCCTTCGTTTGGAAACACAAGATATCCGAAGCTCCCCCTTTTATTTGCAGCTCCACCTCGGGCTTTTATGGTGAATTCCAGATTTCCTTTTGTACTTTTGGACCAATTGCTTTTTTTGGCGTGCTTTTTATTAGCCCCCGATACGGGCATGAAACGAGTGATTTCGGCTGTTGCTATATCAATCCCTTGCTTATGGAGGATGCCGTTAATAACTTCCTCCACATTTCCTGGTAGTCCCTTTAACTTTTTTAAGAATTTTTCTATTTGACCATCATAAATTTCAAACTTGACCGCTGTCATATTTGATCTTCCTAACAAAGTTTATAGTCACACGATCGATGTGTTGGTCAGAATCGTTCTTTTTGATCCGTTCCTTCACCGTGCCTTGGCAAGTGACTGTTTTGATACTCTCCCCGATGGAAATGATATCAAGAGTATCTTCGTTGACTTGGTCATTATTTTCTGAGAGATAGACAACAAATACATCCTGGTTAAAAAAACGCCGAGACTCTGACTCTCTTTGCATATCCCCATAAACAATCAAAAAGTAATTGAAATCAGCAGGTAATTCATCTTCAGCAATATCATCCTCGAAAGTAGGTAGGGAGAAGTGCTGCTTGATTTTGTCATACAACGCTTGACTGGTTTCCTTCATATGTTCCTTAGCTCGATCGTTCACTTAACCCACCAACCTTTTGCAAGTGAAAGAACAAGTAACGCTTTCCTGGATCACTGTCCACTTCAATCACATCATATTCGACTTGATTGATGACCACCTTCAGAAGATTTTTAGAGATATTCCGGAAAGAAGGTGGAAACATGGTTTTTACTTTTCGATCTAGATTGGCATTCATGGTTGAAGCCAATTCATAATCTTCATTCCTGCATGACATCTCTTTAAAGGACAGTTTCCCTTTTGGAGAGAATGAAGACCCAATTCTTTTCCCTCTATCTGAGCGAGCCGTCTCTGTATATCCATACTGAAGATAACCGTCGTTAAATGTTTCCCTATACTGTTTCATCACTCGGAAGAACACCCACTTTCCCTAACGCTACATAGAGGATGAGTCGGCTCAATTCCTCCCTGAAGTTCTTTTCAAATTCATCGACTGCGTTATTGTACGCATAACGGCAGCGTTCCAAAACTAAATCTTTGGGCCAGTCTTCAGTTGAAAAATCAAAAGAAGACGCACCTGTTAAATGCAACAAGTACGCCTCCGAGCCTTTGATATGTTTTTTTAAGGTAGAATCATCTTCTGACCAGGTAATCTGGAACTTTTCCTTGTACTCATTCAGCAGCGAAGATAAAGTCGATTCATCCATAAGGGTTACTCCTGATCAGATTTTTTTAAGATACGGGCAATCAGCTCATCCTTAGTATCATCTGATTTATATTCAATGCCCTCTTTATCCAAATAAGCTTTCATGTCATCATTCTTTACTTTCTTCAGCTCTGCATCAGATAACTCATTAAGATCTTGAGCTTTAGCTTCAATGAACACTCGCTTGTATTTTGGATGCTCAGAAGATAACTCCTTCACACGCTCCTCGGACGGTTTGTAGTCCCCTTTCGGATAAGCTTCACCGACTTTGTAAACCTTTTTGTCATCTTCCAGATCTTGAAACTCGTTTACAACAATAAAATCCATTTAAATAGCCTCCATTTCATTTAGATTTAGACAGATGGTAACGTTGCTACCGCTAATTTTTCGCTAAGCTTAGATTGCTGGCCGTCTGCCCCGATTACTTTCACTGCATATTCATAAGTTGTATCAGCTGTCAGGCCACTGTCAGTGAAGGACAATGTCTTGCTCGTACCAACAGAAATTCCATTACGGAAGATTTCATAATTTGAAATACCGTTGTCATAAGTAACTTGGCTCCAAGAAACAGTTAATCCAGTGCTTGTGATATTAGATGCTGTCAAATTCATTGGTGCATTCGGATTTAGAACATTGAGGTTTGTAATGTCGAATACCTCGAATGAATCCGCGTCCAAAGGTCGACCATTAGCCAACTGACGAATTAAGTATAAGCGCTGATCTTCAATCATTCGCAGGACATCTGTTGTCTCAAGTGTTTGTTGGCTTGCTACCCCCATGAAATAATCTTTTGGTTTACCAACAATCATTGTATTTAACTCGACAGCAGGAGACTGCACAATAGTTAGACCCGGCACAGCGTAATTATCGAATGTCCACGTACCATCATCTTTTTGTTTTGCACCAAGAGCGAAGAACTTCATTGCATAATCAAACGGATTTACCATTAAAGTAACTCCTGTATAACGGCGTGTCCCATTTTTTGTAGTAGGGGCCAGGATCTCCTTCCCAATCACTTTTGGAGTGAATTCCGTTAATACCTTTTTCTCTTTTAAAGGGTATTTGTTATTTACAATGGCGCCATTAAGATCCCGGGTCATCCCGATTGGTTTCTTATCTCCATCTCCGTTGACAATAGCGTTTTCCATTTCGTCGGATACGACTTCTTTCATGAAAGCTCGAACATATTTATCCAACCATTTCGGGCCAAGCTCAAACATCGCCTTTGAAACAACCAAGAAACCACTCAGCTTGAACATACCTTGCTCAATTGTTTGGAATCCCTCATCCAACATTTCCTGGATCGCGGCTGTTACATCTCCCCAGAATGCTGCTGGGTTTCCTGGCTTCCTAACCACCCATTTAGTAGTTGCACCTGTCTGCTGGAAATTGACTAGTGAAAGTAAAGGATGCTCCTTCTCCAAGTCCTCAAATACCCGCTCGAAAACGGTCGGAGGCATTAATTGAATCACGTCATTAAAAGATTGTGCCTCGATGGCAGCATTATAGAATTTTTTCTCTTCAGTTGTTAAAATTCGCACTCCTCGGGAAGCCAAAACTTGATCATCCCACTGTTCGGCATCTGCTTGCTTTGCTTCTTTCATAACCGTGTTCATCATTGTCTGGAAATGAATCATGTTATTTTCGAAGTTTTCCATGATATTGGCTGCAACTTCTGAAGCGTCTCCACTCTCGAATGCTTCTTGCATGGCCTTAATTCTTTCATCTTTATTGTTGATTGCTGGCTTTTGGTTATCGAGGTTTTTAATACCGTTGAAATACTGAATATCTAATGTTAGTAATTTCGGTTTGTTTTCGACTTTCATTTTGTTACCTCCAATTTTTAATTCAAAATAAAAAACGCCTAGTTCGCCTGGCGTTTCTTAAATTTATTCAATAGATTGTTTGTTGGTGGTTCAGTTGGTGTTTGGTCTTGGGTGTTTTCTTTTCTGGCCCTAAACTTTGCAAGAATGGAATTTTTAAATTCTTCTGGATCCGTTGCTCCACCATCTTCTCCTGTTTCGTTAACCCGATCGGCAAGACCTACATCAACTGCCTCTGAGGAAGTAAACCAAGTTTCGTTTACTATCATGGTATCAATCTCAGAACGTTCTCCTGCATAACGAGTCATATAGATATCAGCGATGGACTTATCAATGCTTTCAAGAGCATTGATTGTTTTCTTGATATCCGTTTTTGTTCCCCAGGCGAATGTAGAACCTTCATGAATCATCAGCGATGAGCCTGTATTCATAACGAGCTCATCCGCTGCCATAGCAATTAATGATGCAGCTGATGCCGCAACCCCATCGACATAGATGGTGACTTTTGCTTTGTGATTTTTCAATTGATTATAAATTGAAATGCCATCAAATACATCACCACCATAACTGTTAATGTGGACTTCGATATTATTTGATGTTACTTCTTTTAAAGCTTTTTCGACATCACTGGCTGTGATGTAATCTCCCCACCAAGATTCCCCGATATCACCATAAATGGTTAGCTTATGGGTATCATCATCTTTGGCTTCTGCTTTGAACACTTTTTCAATTTCAGGAAGATTGTTATAGTGTTCATTTTTAAAACGTTTGTTTTTAAATCGCTTCGTCAACTAACTTCAC
The DNA here is from genome assembly GCF_012911895.1 of Bacillus sp. RO3. GTDB lineage: Bacteria > Bacillota > Bacilli > Bacillales > Bacillaceae_B > Rossellomorea. Next base: position 9,765 of record NZ_JAAXCV010000005.1, on the reverse strand, counting down.
CTCCCCTCAAATCATCCGCTGGTTGATAGTTCTTTGTCACATAACGTTTTCTTGACCACTCTGTATTTAACGGTTCCTTACCAAGCATTTCTAATATGTCATCAATACACAAGCCACCAACAGCAAACAGCTTGTCTATTGCACTGGCCAACTGCACGATGTCGACAACTTTAATTTGTGAAGCATCAATTTTCAGATAAGTACGTTCTTTGTAATCTTCTTTCGTGTACATCTTTCTGTTAAACTCTGGAGCAATGATTTTAACTATGGGAAGAATACAGAACATGAGAAAGCTATCAACCTGCCTTTCTACATCAGCCACATCTCCCTTGATCAGTCCCCTTGGAACATGAAGCCCTGTTGCTACAAAATCAATAACGTCATCAACGAGTGCTCGTATGTCTCTGCTGGTTCCGTTTTTCTCTGTTCCTTTCTGACCGTCACTCATATCCTCCATTACAAAACCGTCTTGCAATTGAAAGAGGGCTCCTTCTTTATCAGGATCGAACCAATTCCCCATCTGCGTTTTAAAAAGTTCATCTATAGCCGCTTGTGTATCATTATCTTGAGCTCTTAAAAATTCACCTTTAACCAAGTATCTTTTATTATTTTTTCTTTTGTAAAAGTTCATTGCTGATGCCAGAAGTTTTCCATAGTCACTATAAAGGCTATTGATGACGTCCATTATGTTCTTGTCATTGAGCCGAAAATACAACACTTGAGATTCAAGGAAAGATTTCTTCATTTCAAATCCATCCACTATGATCTCTTTGTAGATATTTTCCTTAAAGGCATACGTGATTCTGTTAAAACTATCAGCAATGTACAACTGGTCTTCTTGCATAATGACTAAGCACTCATTTTCAGATATTAATTGAGTAACTAACTTGTGAATAAATTCAGAAGCGTTTTGGTTTTGGTTTGGCTGCACGTTTAGCAAATAATGATTTTCTCCTCGAACCTCTTTCCCTTTTTCGAACGTTTTAAATTCGCATCTTACCAGGGCGTTCGCAATCAAATCTGTACAAGCCTCAATAGCAAGTTTTTTGTAATAGACCTTAGCATTCAAAGTGTAGAGTAGTTCTTCATCTAGTCTGACAACCTTCTTATCTCCAAAAAAAGAATTAATCCAATCAACTAACGTCCCCAATGTCTCACCTCCTTCTAGTAGCTATAAGACTTGAAGATTCTCTTGATGTTCTCTTCGCTGAGAGGAGTGGAATCCTTAAGTTCAGAATCAAATTGCAAAGCATGTAGAAATGCAAAAAAGCCATCTGTCTTTCTTAGACGTGGCTCAATTTTTTCATACGTTATATTCCCTTTACCGTCACGTTTAATATAAACGTTGTTTGTAAACCATCGCATCATCAAATCGTCTTCAGCAAATACCACATTTTCATATGCGAATAGATCCTCTACAATTGGTTGGAGTTGAGTATGAGTTTTACTTCCGCTCCTGGCAATGACCAAGTTATCAAAACCGGCTTTCTCAAACTCTTCTCTCAAATAATTGATTCGGTACATATCAGCTGTTATAAATTTAATGTCATGGAATTGCGCCTGCTCAGCAAACCATTTAACCAAATACTCGGGCTTATTGGTTTCTTCTTTAATGATTGTAACAAGGCCTTTTTCAATGGCTAATTCAATATCAACTTTATAGTTGTTTAGTAACAAAGATTTATGATTAATGAATGTATGCTGCTTGAAAAAGCGTTTCTTTCCTTGTTTGAAGAACAACCCGACTACCGCGAAATCTTGAGTATCTGAATAATCGATGGACCCGATACAAGCTGCCCGTTTGAAATCAGGAAATTGATGCTTTGTTGCTGCATCAATCTTCTCCCAAGCCGCAACCAGATCATAAGTGTCCTGGGATGGTATGTTCATCCGTTTCGTCATAAATTCAAGCTTTGCTGATTTTCGATGCTCGATATTGTTATATTCCGTTTCCATCTCTAATTTCAAATGCGGAAATGAATTAATGGAAGGGTTAGCTTTCTCCCACATTGAAAATTCGTGGACTTCTTCAGGGTCATCCAATTTGCAAATGAAAGGGAAAAGCCGACTGTTCTTGATCTCACCTGTAAGGACCATTTTTGCTTCTTCCTTCATCTGATCTAAGAATCCACCTCGTATGTTTCCGTCGGTCGTAATGTAAAAACGCCTTGGTCGGGGAACCTTACCTAAAGCAGAAGTAAATACCTTAATGTTTTCCTCGTCTTCATAGGCGTGGACCTCATCGAAGATAATACAACCAGGTCGGAGACCATCCTTTGTCTTGGCATTATTAGTGAAATACTCAAGTTTTGATTTGGTCTTCTTAAAGCCTATCACTTTGAGCGTTCTTCTGAATTTCTTCTCTAGCCTTTTCCAATGGTTATCTAACGCTTCCCAAACATCCATAAAAGAAGTCTTGGCTTGCTTTTCGCTTGTAGCGACGATGGCGACATCATAGTTACGAATCTTTTGCCTGCTTATGAGATAAAACGCAAGAGCAGCAATAAACCCATTCTTTCCGGCGCCCCGTCCCATCATTAAAAAAAACTCATTGAATACCAATGAGCCATCTGATTTATATGTGAGTCCCACCACAAAAGCAGTAACAAATTTTTGCCAGACTATCAATTTAAAAGGGAAATACTTTTCAATACTACTGATTGCTTCCTCAATTTCATCATGGTCAATGTGGATCAGGTCTCTCTCATCTTCCAGTTTCTTTTTTAGGTAATCAATCAGTTGCTGTACTTCTTTTGAAACAATGATCTTTCCACTTTCAACTTGTTCAAAATAGAAATCGATGTGCTTATTATATTTTACTTTACCATTCACCGTCATCACCATCATCATCTGGTGCAGCTTTCAAACCTAACTCGGATAAGACTTTCAACATCTGTCCATTTGTTTTGTTCAAGTCATTAATAGCTGGGTTCGATTTATATCCTTGTGAGGAAAGAACCTTGACTCCCAACTCCTCGATGTCTTCAATGAGCTTATTTTTCAAATCCCACATAGCAAGATAATCTTGAACCAAATCTTCATAATGAGTACCTTTGATTTCTTTATCCTTAAGTTGATTGGTTAAATCTGTTTCAATTCTTTTCCTTTGCGCTGCACTCGTTTTTCTCCCCAAACATCCTCCCTCCCTTCCACTTATTTTCCAATAAATGTAATTAAGCATAAGGACAGCTGAAAAATATATTTAATCGTCACCCTCCCCCGTTGTACGGGTTCCCAAATAATTCGCCGAAATTTTTGACCGGGGGGTGTTAAAGATTTCTTTTTATAAAGTTTTTGAGTCTCTCAAATACATTGTTTGGAATAATTGCTTCTCCCCTGTAATGATGAACAAACCATTTATCAACAAACGCTCCTCTTGTACATTGAGGACATACTTTAACTTGAGAGTGTTCCTCTCTTCTACCCTCGACCATTCCATCGTGTCCACAGTTCAAACATTCATGCATCTGTCGGTATAGCTTGGGCTTCTTCTGATCTTCGTAATAAGTGTGCTCATCTTCTTCGTTATAAGGTCTCGGCATTACTAAGCCATCACACACAGGACAACTAATCCCGTCCAGTCCATATTCACTTTTCCTGGTGATTATCCTCGAACCACAGAATTCATCCATGCAGTTCATTTGTATCTTATGTGTTTTCATAATTACCACCTCTCCTCGTTAAAGAACTTCGATTCCTTCTTCTTGAACTTCTCCAGCTTCTCTGGATGCTCTTCGTTATGGCAGCTGATACAAAGTGATTCCAGGTTGTCCTCTTCATATGCTAGCTTAGGATAATCCTTCAGCTCTTTGATATGGTGAACATTCTGAGCCTTTGAATATCTTCCCCTGCGCTTACACATTTGACATTCATTGTTATCCCTCTTCTTTATCTTCTTGCTGAGGTTCCTCCACTTACGATTGTTATAAAACTTCTCGATTGTTCCTGCTATGATCAGCTGCCTTATTTCATCAGCAGTCATCTGAATCACTCCAATAAAAAAAGCATCCCTGAATGGATGCCTTACTTTTCGCTATTTAATTTTTCAAGTTGTTTTAAAATGAGCCAATTCTGTTCCACCAATGTTTCCAAGTATAGAATCTGCGCTTCAAGATGCACATTGGTTTTTCCTGAAAGACCAGACTTAGTCAACCCGCTTTCAGATATGTCTTTTGCAATACTTCGTATTAAATCCTGCTGACTTAATCCCGATAAATCATATCTCTCAATATATTCTTCAGCAGTAAGTTTTTTACCCTTAGGGCTGAGTAATCCCATTCTATCAACCTCCTTCTGTCTACACTATTCGACAAAAGAGAAAGTAATCCTTTTTATGCTGAGATTTGCCCTACAACGAAATTAGATGATTTCGAGTAAATATGGCCCACTTATTTGCGCTTATCTGACCCTCTTGAATTATCTTCGTTATACAGACTGTTAAATTGCTATGGTGCTATTTATTCCAGTCATACCAATGTTTAAGTCCTATTCCCTGTTTGAGCTTGATATGGGTAAAATGAAGACAATTAAAGAAGTCATAAAAAAAAGAACTATAACACCAAGTTGCTTCTACGCTTGTCTTTTTCATCCTGGCTTATGCCAATATAGCGTAATGTATAACTTGGATCCGCATGCCCCATTTGCCCTTGCAGGTCAGCGACATCATTGAATTTTTTATAATAAAAATAGCCCCAGGTTTTACGCATTGAATGCGTCCCGATGGCTTCCAGTCCAAACTCTTCAGCTGCTTCTCTTAATATCACATAAGCCATTGCTCTTGTGATCGGCTTGTTCTTCCCATTTCTGCTCTTAAAAAGAAATTCATCTTTTGGCTTATCTTTGGTGTATTCCCTCAGTTCTTTTTTCACTGCGTTGGACAATTTAATTCTTTGTGCTGGCCTTCTTTTCTTTAATGTCTTCTGCCTCTTATAAACAATGTGCCACCCTTCTACATCTCTTACTTTAAGCTTAAGAAGATCAGCGATGGCCATTCCAGTATTAATTCCTAATAGAAACAGGATATAGTTCCGCCTGTTCTTCTGCTTCAAATAATCTTTGATGTCTTGGATTAACTCTTTGTCTCTAATGGGCTCGACTAAATTCATGTTTTGACCACATCATTTCAGTCCTCCTTTGGAACATAAAAAAATAAATGACTCCATATAGTGCCGTGACATTCGTTGAGAAGAAGATTAATCCGTTATTATGTGAGTAATGAACGTTTGAATCAACAACGCAACTTTCTCTACAGTTTTATTTTTTAAAGGAGGACGTAGAGAGCCACGGAACTATATGCAGCCATTTAAAATAAGTATTTGACTATCTTCAATCACCCAAGAGGAATAGCTAGGATTAAAGTCAGTCACAATTGAGACCCATTACATTACTGGATACACTCAAAAGCTTTGCAAAGAATTTCGCTTTGCTTCCCCGTAGCTATCGTGCGCAATACAGCTAGACTCCAGTTGCTCCCCTTGTACAGCTGGCAACCTTCTCAGTCATTCGATACACCCGAGTACGTCAATGATAAGGGATTAGACGCTTCACCCAGGAATTTCTTCCTAAGAAAAGCGTACTAACTTTCCCTTCTTCAAACAGTGCCCAATTTGGTACCCGAAAAGTTCCCCATTTAGTTCCCCAAAAGGTACCCGAAAAGTTCCCTTTTTGTCCGGAATTTGTACGATATCATATGATCCCCATTGCTCTAGCTAGATTTAGAAGAGCATCTTTCTTCTTTTCGTAAAACTTCCCTCTCTTCACTCCAAGCTCCAGGTAGATTTCTTCATCATTCAATTCCTTCACATGGAGATATTTTCTTTCAACAATGGCTCTTTCAATACTGTCCAAGGCCTCACTAAGCGCTCGATTGATTTGTTTAACCTTTAATTCAGATAAGCTTGATCCTTGAACCAGAGATGGAAACAGTTCTTCTGCTCCGGCATCCTCACGTTCTTTCATATTTACCAATTTGACTTTCAAGGCTCTATATTCCCGAAGCTGCCGGATCACTTCGTTATGCACTTCTTTCTCATTTAATGTTGCCATCATCACACTCACCCCTATTTCATTCTTTCTTCTTCTTCTTTAAATAATTTTTGCATATACTTGCTTCTTGGTATCGGATCAATCGGTCCTGTTCGTTTATCCTGGCGATACTTATTGACCACAAACTTGATTTGATAAACCATTACCTTGTCTTTTCCCACTTGAATTTCTCCTTTTTTGTAAACAAAAAGAGGGCGCAAGAATGAACAGCTCACTTTTGCACCCTCAGTTATGTCTGAGATTGTCTCTCTATTGAATTTAGATGGATGGTTACCTTGCTATTAGTTTGTAAATTCCTCACAATCACTTTCTCTTAACGTATTCCGTGACCATTGAAGATTCCTTTTGGCCACATAAAGGACAAAATGGTTTGCTATCCCTCCAGTTGAAGGGGAACCTGTAATCACATGATCCACATACGTATAAAAATTTAACCATGTTTACCTCCCAAGACTATTTCTTCTATAAGATCAAACTTATCCGCATTGCAGAGGTCAGGTTTGTGAAGAATTTCAGTTATTTCCTCAATCTTCCCAGATTGTTCGATTAGCCATGCTAACTCCTCTTTATTCATTCCAATAGCACTCTCTAAATAAAATTCATCTGCGTGCTTTGTATTTTCTTTTATTTCAACTAATTCCTTCATAGCAACCTCCTAATGTATGAAAATGTACCTTTTCTTACTAAACAAAATTAGACAACACTTTTTTCGCTCGATCGCCATTATCAATCATTACAGTAGCTTCTATTTCTACTCCGTTTCCTATGTTTGTTACATAACTGTTTTCATTAGCGTAAAATTCCAATGCCTTTTTACACTCAGTGTATTTTTTTCCTAAGGACTCAGCTGTAATGATGGATTCATCCAGAAGGCCCATGGCTCCTTTTTTATTTACTGAAAGGACATCAATCTGGTTTTGCTGGTTCTTGATGGTTTCAATCATTTCCTTTACTGTATTTCTATCAAAGTACATACCGTACTCTTCGGCCTGTTCTAACTGACGCTTCCAATCTTCTAATTTGTCCTTGATGTCCATAATATCCCTCCAAATATTTATATAGTAATAAGATTATTTAACTGGTATAATTTGTATCAGCTAGAAGTGGGTTGTCATCCACGCGTCTTAAATAAGTGGCGCCAAAGACAAAACCTGCCCTCTTCAAAGGGTGATCGCCATGGAAATCAAGATTAAAGTAAAGATTTCCGGTGAGGCTATGAGCTTCTTCGGAGGCTTGTGCTCACTTTTGGCAGCAATCATCACGGCTTTCTAAGCCGTGATTTTGCTTTTTCTCCGGATTGTTCATTAGCGAATAAATTTATATTTTTTGGTTAAACTATAACGTGACAACTCAATATTGAAACTTAATAGCGTGAAAAGGCGGATTCACTCCTCTACCCAGCATGTAAATTTTGATGCCAAGGTCAAATGGGATGTTTCGGCTTTTTTGGCGTTTATCTCTATTTGAATTTGTTGTCAGAAATATCAATACAAGCGAATAACAGTGTCTAAATTCGCAATAATAAGTTCTCTTTCATCTTCAGGGATGCTTTCATTCATGAAAATATATTTGTGAAGGTTTTTCACGCACTCGCTTTGCTTTTTAGCTATTCTTTCCATATCCTCAAGCTTTTTCTGATAAGAGTTAAGTGTCTTTACATAAGCATCACCAAGGCTTTCTTGATTATCTTCACTTTCCATTACAAGACTGATTAGCCCATTGATGCTAAAATCTTCTAATTCTTCTTTTGTGTGTTTTTCCAATTTTCATTCTCCTTTTTCTTATCTATCCTGTTCTTCCTTTTTAGAAAGTAATCATCCATTTCTTCCATCAGCTGCGTTCGTTCTTTCAATGAATAATCTTTTTGCTTTTCAAGCCATTTTAAAAATCCAGGAGGTACATTACTCATAATTTTGACTCCTCCTTGATTTCCCTTAATCTTCTATAAAGTGAAGCCTGAGAAATGTTAGTTATCTCACATATTTGTTTAACTGTTTTTCTGCCTTCTTCATACAATTGGACGGCGTGCTTCATACCAGCATGGTTATTGTGATATTTTTTAACTCGTCCTTTATATTTCCCTTCTTTCTTAGCGAGATCAATGCCTTCGCGCTGCCTCATCCTGATTAAATCCCTTTCTAGTTGGTTGACCCCGCCGATCACAGTCATTAGAAATTCGCTGTAAGGATTATCAGACTCGATATCTAACCAGGTGTCTTTAAGCGACTTTAGTCCAGCCTTCTTTTGTCGGATTTCTTCGACCAACTGAAAGAGGTGTATTGTGCTTCTTGTTATTCGGGTAAGGTCTGTTACAAAAATGGTATCTCCTTCTTCGAGATTATTGATCATCTTTTGAAGCTCAGGTCTTTCTTTGGTTGCCCCCGAAATCTTCTCCTGGAAGATGAGGTCCATTCCAATTTCATTGAGTTGCTTTAATTGTCTAGCTGGGTTTTGGTCAACAGAACTTACCCGAACGTATCCTATTTTTCTCATTATTTACTCCTCATTTCTGACACAAGTCTATTGATAGTCTATATACCTTGATTCTACAGACTTGTGAAAGAGTAAACAATGTTTATTTTTTAATTAGACCCTTTTGATATACAACATATGTTCCTTTGTATTTGGTATAATCCTCCATAGAGGGGTGGTGAATATATTGTCTAAATTAGATCCAAGGCCAAGCGACATAAAGGAATTGTATTCTTGGGATGTTTTAAACAGCACTCTTCAAACTGCTTTCAAACAACCCGGAGAAAAAACGGCTGTTATTGACCTTCGACAGTTCAGTCTAACCAAAGAGGAAATTGTAACCGAGGCTGAGAGCCAAGGCTACACCGTAACTGAGGAATACAACCATTATTTGCGATTCAGGTAATACACATCTGCCAGTCATAACCCCTAAGTTATGACCTGGCGTCTTTTAGTTTTTCAACTTCCCCTGTTAACCGGGTCACAGCAGCCTCAAGTTTTAACAGTCTTTCATTGATTAGCTTACTTTCTTTGTTTGGCGTTTTTTCTTTTTTCATTATTTACTCCACCTTCCTAAATTGTAAGCAGCTATCATACATGGAATGAACATGATGGCTGTAATCATTGCGAACAATTCAAACATTCTTTTTCCTCCTAAACTACACGGTCGATCTTCCAAAGAAACATACTCAATGAAACACCCCCAAAGAAACACACAGACTATGTTTCTTTGGATATGTTTCTGACAGAAACATAGTTTCTTTGAAACAAAGGTTGATTTGACAAGCTTTATTATTATTGGAGAACCCGTACTTACTACCTGTTTCCATATCCTTTTCCAGAGAGTATTGCTATGGTTTTCTCCCTTATATCTGTGTTCTCATTTTCGAACTTCCTCAAGAATTTCATTACAAAGGCCGACACATGCATTGCAAATATAAACACCGGGACCTGCGATCAATTTATCTACATCACTTTGATCCTTTCCACAAAACGAACAATGCAGGAATTCGCCTACTCTGTTTTCGAGTTTTACTAATTCATCGTATTTCTTAGCTTTTTCAACTAGAGAATATAATGTCTTTTCATCGAGCACATTTATTCACTCCTTCATTCCATCATCGGACTGTGCAACAGTTACTGTGGTGCTTGTGTGAAAAATTCTTCCCCATCAAACCATTCTGCGAAATCCCAAGCAAAGTGATTCAAGTCTATGACATCTTTATTGTCGTCATAATCATACAAAGC
>NZ_JAAXCV010000004.1 GCF_012911895.1 Bacillus sp. RO3 | reverse complement strand
GTTCAGAGGCGACAAGCATAAGGTGAACCTACCGGAAAGGCGTTTTTTGCCTTTTTGGTAGGTTTACCTTATGACCTCGAGCCTCTAGCCGCCGGAGCTGGATCATGAAAAGCGGAGGCGGCTCGTTCAGAGGAGACAAGCATTAGCCAAGAACTGCCTTTCCGGCACAAAAAGAGCGGGCAGCCCCTTGCATATGTAAGGGGCTGCCCGCTCTCTTATCTTATTCAGGCTTATATTCTTTCAGAAGCGTAACTTCCTCTTCCGTCAGCTCACGGTACTCCCCGAGCTCCAGATCTTTATCCAGCTCCAGCGGTCCCATTGTGATCCGCTTCAGATACATGACCCGTTTCCCGACACTTTCAAACATTCTTTTCACTTGATGGAATTTCCCTTCTGTGATCGTCAGTTCGATGTCGGATGTTAAACCGGATTTTAAAATGGTCAGTTCACCCGGCTTGGTTTCGTACCCATCGTCCAGGGTGACGCCTTGTTTGAAGGCTTTTACATCCTCTTCAGTCACTTCCCCGTCAATCACGGCAAAATACGTTTTCGGGACATGGCGTTTCGGTGAAAGAAGCTGGTGTGATAATTGACCATCATTGGTGATGAGAAGAAATCCTTCTGTATCTTTGTCGAGTCTTCCTACAGGGAATGGATTGAAGATTCGGTCCTCCAACTCAAGTAAATCAATCACGGTTTCTTCCTGCCCATCTTCCGTCGCAGAGATAACACCCGGCGGTTTATTCATGAGCAGATAAATGAATTCACGATACTCAACCTGCTCCCCATACAGCATCACGGTATCCTTTTCTGTATCGATATGTACTTTTCCATCCTTTATGACCTCTCCATTGACCTGAAGACCGCCATCCTTCAATAATTTCTTTACTTCTTTTCGGCTGCCGTACCCCATATTGGCCAGCATTTTATCTATTCTCATCGTGTTCACACTCCATTAATGTCGTATTCATTTATTTATAAGATCCATCCGTTTTCTTGTTATCACTTGTCTATGGGCATTTACCCAGTTCATGTTTCTATTCTTAACATAGGCTACTATAGGTAAGCAACTATGAAGAAAATAAATGAGGTGAGCATATGTATCCATACAGGCAGCAAGGGACAGGCGGAATTTTAATACCGATTCCTTTTCCTGGAGGCGGAGGCCAGGGTTATCCCGATTATCCAGGGCAAGGATATGGCGGCGTAGATGAACGCCTGGACCGCCTTGAAAGGCAATATCGGCGTCTCAATCGAAAAGTCAACAGGCTGGAACGAAAGGTAGAGAGACTAGAAAGTCAGCTCGGCTATTATAACTATTAGCCCTTCATCTCAGACTGATGATGCTACGGCCTATACCCATTCACAGCTTGATCCATGGTGGATCTTCAATAAAAAAAGGGATGATCTGCATGCATCATCCCTTTTCCTTTTAACCTATCCGCAATTTACTGCGGATCCTCGTTATCTTTTCCCCAAATAATCGATCTGCCAGTTTACTTCTTAAGCTTAAGTAGAAGTAAACGAGGGCTCCCACTCCGCCGCAAATCGCGACGAGAAGGATAGACTGGAAGCCCGACTCGGGATTAAGAAATTGAACGAGCACTCCGTATAGAACCAGTACAACCACTGCCATGATGGCATTCAATGCCCCGATGAACATGGTCCTTCTCATGATCAGACGGAATTGGTATCTCGCATATTTTTTGATGACATATAAATTGATCAGAATGGCCACAGCATATCCAATCGTGGTGGCGATCACTGCCCCCTGTGTTTCGAACAGTCGTATCAACGGAATATTCAGGACAAGCTTCAGAAGCAGTCCGACCAGCAAGCTGAAAATCGTGAATTTCTGCTCATCGATTCCTTGAAGGATCGCTGCTGTCACAGCAAACAGGGCAAACAGAATCGCAACAGGGGCATAAGATCTCAAGATGGACGTTCCCAACGCATCGCTATGATAGAACATCGTATACGTCGGCTCCGCTAGCAGGGCAATCCCCAGAGCAGCCGGCACTGTCAGGAACAACAGGATCTGAAAGGTTTGATCAATGTTCCTGCGCATCGTTTTCCTGTCACCGCTCGTATAAGAAGTCGTAATCAACGGGATCAGCGTCATGGAAAAGGCCGTTGCCAATGATACTGGTATGATCACAAGCTTATGAGTATAAAAGTTCAAGACGGCAAAGGCATGGTCAGAGATTTTCGCATTTCCTATATCCGCCATGGCAGTATTGAACGTGATTTGATCCACCAGTTGAAACAATGGATTCGCGAGCCCCACAAAAATGAACGGGATAGAATAAGCAATGATTTCCTTATACATGGAACGTAAAGAAATTTCTTCCTGACCGCGGTCTTCCTTTAAAAGCTCATCTAAATGAGGCTTTCTCTTGAACCAATACCAGATCAATGCCCCAAGGCTTGCCAGTCCACCAACAAAGGCAGCAAACGTAGCCACAGAAATCGCGGTGGTGACCGAGCCGTCTAAAATGTTTAATACAACATAAATCCCGCCTAACAGGAATACAATCCGGACAATCTGTTCAATCACCTGGGAAACCGCCGTCGGTCCCATGGATTGATGTCCCTGGAAGAAACCACGGATCAAGCTCATGAACGGGATGATGATCAGGGCAAAGCTCACTGCCCGAATGACGGTGGTCACCTGTGCAGCGGAGATGACCTGCTCATCACTTTTAATCGTCATTTCAGCGAATAACGGTGCGAAGGCATACATAATGAGGAAGGAAACAACCCCCGTCAGCGTCATCAGCACCAAACCTGATTTAAATAACCTTCGTCCTACAGCATATTCCCCAATGGCATTGTATTTCGAAATGAATTTCGAGACAGCCAGGGGCACCCCTGCCGTCGCGATCGTCAGGAATATGGTATACGGTACATAACCATATTGATAAAGGGAAGCCCCCTCTTCATGACCTTTTAACAAATCATCAAACGGTATAACATAAAAAAGACCTAAAAACTTTGAAATAAAGGTCCCTAACGTCAAGATAAACGTTCCTCTTATTAATTTAGATGACATAGTATCCCTCTCTATATATCTTGTTGCCCGTTACACAACCATAATAAAATCCGGCTTACTCATTTAACACACTATCAGTAGTTTACTACTGTCCGATTCGAATGACAATTTTTTTCGAAAGTTGTATTTAAACACTATCCCATTTAAAATAAGGTGAAACTTCTTTTGAGAAGCGAATATTAAAAGTTGGTGGAAAAATGGTAAAAAGATACGATGTCATCGTAATAGGCGGGGGACCGTCAGGCTTAATGGCCAGTATCGCAGCCGGTGAGAACGGTGCGAAAGTCCTTCTTGTCGATAAAGGAACAAAACTAGGAAGAAAGCTCGCCATTTCAGGCGGCGGTCGCTGCAATGTGACCAATCGGCTTCCTGTTGAGGAAATCATCAAGCATATTCCAGGAAATGGCCGGTTTCTATACAGTGCCTTTTCCGAGTTTAGTAATGAAGATATCATCGCTTTCTTTGAAAAGCTGGGGATAAAATTAAAAGAAGAAGATCACGGCCGAATGTTTCCCGTATCGAACCGGGCACTGGACGTGGTGGAAGCCTTATTGAACCGGATGAAGGAATTGAAGGTGGAAACCCGGACAAGCACAAGCGTGGAAGAAGTCCTGTATGAAAACGGCGAGACAGTGGGCATCCTTCTGAAAGACGGGGAAACCATCGCGGCAAATGCCGTCATCATTGCAGTCGGTGGAAAGTCCGTCCCTCACACGGGATCAACGGGAGACGGCTACCCGTGGGCAACGAAGGCTGGACATACGATCACGGATTTATTCCCAACAGAGGTTCCCCTTACATCAGACGAGCGCTTCGTGAAAAAGAAAGAGCTACAGGGATTGTCCCTGCGAAGCATAGACCTGAGCGTATTGAACCCAAAAGGGAAGAAAATCATCACACACCGGATGGATATGATTTTCACCCATCTCGGGATTTCAGGACCGGCCGTTCTCCGCTGCAGTCAATACGTGGTAAAAGCCATGAAAAAGTGGAATCTGACCCACGTCGCCATGCAAATCGATTCCATCCCGGATCAAAATGAGGAGCAGCTTTTTCAATCCCTTCATAAACAAGTGAAGGAAGACGGTAAGAAAGCAGCCAAAAACATCTTCAAAGGATTGGTTCCCGAAAGATATCTTCTCTTTTTACTTGATCGTGCCGAAATCGATCAAGATGAAAAAGGAGATCACATCTCATCCGAAAAAATCCGTCAATTTACGAACCTCTTGAAACAATTCACCTTCAATGTGAACGGAACGTTGTCCATTGATAAAGCCTTCGTCACGGGCGGGGGCGTTTCCATTAAAGAAATCGAACCGAAAACGATGGCTTCGAAAAAGATGAACGGCCTTTTTTTCTGTGGGGAAGTGCTCGACATCCACGGATACACAGGAGGCTACAATATCACCTCTGCCCTAGTGACCGGCAGACTTGCTGGCTATAATGCAGCAAAGGTTTGAGTTCTAAAAAAAATGGGTTGATCTCCATCTGCATCTGCAGGGTGATCAACCTTTTTATTTTCTGTATATGACCATGGCGGAAAAACAATAGATTTGCTCCTCTACTTCTTCAGACATCGCTGCGACATGGTATTTGATATCCACAATTTTTTTATCATCCATCTTACTGAGAAACTGGTTCATATCTTTCTCTAAATCTTTTTCATGCTCGTAATCAAATACTTTCACTTGAATCATAGAGCACCCTCCCCATTCTTTGTTTGATAGTAGTATTGTCAGAATAGTTCATTTTCAAACAATTGATGGGGATATACATGTTGGTTGGAAGCTTGCGGATGGTGAGGTGTTGTGTGGTTTTCGCTGATATATTGTGGATTTCGCTGATAAAATGATTATTTCGCTGATTTATCCAGGATTTCGCTATTAAAATGATCACTTCCCTGATGTATCCAGGATTTCGCTGTTAAAATGATCACTTCGATGATTTATCCAGGATTTCGCTGATAAAATGATCATCTCGCTGATATATCCCTGATTTCGCTGATAAAATCACCACTTCGCTGATATATCCCGGATTCCCCCGATATACCGCCTTCCACTCCAAATTCACCTCTACCGCAAAGCCACTTTCTCAGGTTTCCCACAACATACATAAAAAAAAGCACACCCTTTTTTAAAAAGAATGTGCCCTCTTTCAACATTACTTAGCTGCAGTCTCACCAGACCAGTTCATCATGCCGCCTTCCATGTTCACCACTTTGTATCCCTGCTCCTGCATGTAGTGGGCAACATTTCCGCTGCGATTTCCTGAACGGCAGATAAAGATGTACTCTTTCTCTTTATCAAATTGATCCAATGACTCTGGGATTTCCCCCATTTTGATATGCTTCGCTCCAGGGATCATTCCCCCGGCCACTTCCTCATCTTCACGAACATCCACTAAAAGCAGGTCCTCACCATTCTTCAACTTCTGCTCTAACTCATCCGTCGTAATCGTCTTAATCGTATCCAATTTCATCTTCCTTTCATCATTCATTCCCCATGATTATACCAAAGCCCGACAGCCAATCAAAAACATCAGACTCCAAAAGGGGGACGGACCTCAACGAAACACTGATCTAAAGCGATTCATATTAAAAAGACAGCCCATTTTGAGGCCTGTTCCTCCAAATGGAAAAGAGGGACGGACCTTAGCGAAACACAGAATCCTCAATTGACAGCATTCCCTATCAATCAGATTCAGCTTCAAGGTCCGTCCCTCAAAAAAGATTACCTATTAGTTGGCTACGATGTTGACTAGTTTGCCTGGTACGGCGATGACTTTGCGGATGGTTTTGCCTTCGATTTGGCTTTTGATTTCATCGTTTTCCATGGCTGTTTTTTCCAGGTCTTCTTTGTTCATGTCCCGTGGGATCATGACCTTGGCTTTTACTTTGCCGTTCACTTGAAGGACGATTTCGACTTCGTTGTCCACAAGCTTTGATTCATCGAATGTCGGCCATGCTTCGTAGGAAATCGTTCCTTCGTGACCTAACTTGCTCCAAAGTTCCTCCGTCATATGAGGAGCGATCGGAGACAGGAGTTTGATGAAACCTTCTACATATTCTTTAGGAAGGGTTTCCGCTTTGTAGGCATCATTGATGAATACCATCAGCTGTGAAATCCCTGTATTGAAACGAAGGGCTTCGTAGTCTTCAGTCACTTTCTTGACAGTTTGGTTATACGTTTTGTCAAGGGTACTGTTCGGTGCATCCGTCACTTTGGAAGACAGTGAACCGTCCTCTTCCACAAGCAGGCGCCATACACGGTCAAGGAAGCGGCGCGCTCCGTCAAGACCGTTCGTGCTCCATGCGATGGACGCTTCAAGTGGTCCCATGAACATTTCGTACAGGCGAAGTGTGTCTGCACCATGAGATTCTACCACTTCATCCGGATTGACGACATTCCCTTTGGATTTACTCATTTTTTCATTGTTTTCCCCTAAGATCATTCCTTGGTTGAACAGCTTCTGGAACGGCTCTTTCGTCGGTACTACGCCGATATCGTAAAGGAACTTATGCCAGAAACGCGCGTACAGTAAGTGAAGGACCGCATGCTCTGCTCCTCCGATATACGTATCCACCGGCAGCCAGTCGTCCATTTTCTTTGCATCGGCAAGGGCTTCTTCGTTATGTGGATCGATATAACGAAGGTAGTACCAGCAGCTTCCCGCCCATTGTGGCATCGTATTCGTTTCACGACGGCCTTTTTTACCTGTTTCAGGATCTTCGACGTTCACCCATTCACTGATGTTCGCAAGGGGTGATTCACCTGTACCGGACGGTTTGATTTCCGTCGTCTTCGGAAGGACAAGTGGAAGTTCACTTTCAGGAACGGTCGATGTCGTACCATCTTCCCAATGGATGACAGGGATCGGCTCACCCCAGTAACGCTGGCGGCTGAATAACCAGTCGCGAAGACGGTAGGTCACTTTCTTCGTACCGATGTTTTTCTCCTCTAACCAGGAAATGGCTTTCGCAATCGCCTCTTCCTTCCCTAATCCGTCAAGGAAGCCTGAATTCACATGATCACCGTCACCAGTGTATGCTTCCTTCTCGATGTTGCCGCCAGCAACGACTTCGACGATTGGAAGATCGAACTCTTTTGCGAATTCATAGTCTCTTTCGTCATGTGCTGGAACGGCCATGATGGCACCGGAACCGTAGCTCATCAGAACATAATCGGCAATCCAGATTGGCATTTTCTCACCATTTGCAGGATTGATCGCATATGCCCCCGTGAATACACCGGTTTTTTCTTTCGCAAGATCGGTACGTTCAAGGTCACTTTTCGACTTGATCTTGTCGATGTACTCTTCCACTTTCGAGCGTTGTTCGTCGGTTGTGATGTCTGCTACAAACGGATGCTCAGGGGCAAGTACCGCGTATGTCGCACCAAAGATCGTATCAGGGCGTGTCGTGAACACTTCGAATGATTTGTCATGACCATCGATGGCAAAATTCACTTCTGCCCCTTCAGAACGACCGATCCAGTTACGCTGCATATCTTTGATGCTTTCCGGCCAGTCGACTTCTTCAAGATCTTCCACAAGACGATCTGCATAAGCCGTAATCTTCAGCATCCACTGCTTCATCGGGCGGCGTTCTACCGGATGCCCCCCGCGCTCACTTTTCCCGTCGATGACTTCTTCGTTCGCAAGGACCGTTCCAAGTGCCGGGCACCAGTTCACAGCCACCTCGTCTACATAAGCCAATCCTTTTTTATATAGCTGGATGAAGATCCACTGCGTCCATTTGTAGTAGCCAGGATCTGTTGTATTCACTTCGCGGTCCCAATCATAAGAGAAACCTAGTGATTTGATTTGACGGCGGAACGTATTGATATTTTTCTCAGTGAATTCTGCCGGGTCATTTCCCGTATCCAGTGCGTACTGCTCAGCCGGTAAACCGAATGCATCCCACCCCATCGGGTGAAGGACATTGTACCCCTGCATACGCTTCATGCGTGAAAGGATGTCCGTTGCGGTGAACCCTTCCGGATGTCCCACGTGAAGTCCTGCTCCTGATGGATACGGAAACATATCCAATGCGTAGAAATTCGATTTCCCTTCCTCTTCCGTTGCTTTGAACGTTTTGTTTTCTTCCCAATACTGCTGCCATTTTGTCTCAACACTTTTATGATTAAAACTCATATTGAGATCCTCCTTTACTTGTCATTCAAAATAAAATAAAAAAACCCTCATCCCAAATAAATATTTGGGACGAGAGTTTGTATTTACATTCTCCCGCGGTACCACCCACATTAGTGTACGCGCACTCAGCTTCATTCATCCTTAACGCGGAAAACGGCAAGTCTTACTTAGGTTCACACTTGCAACTCAGCAGGCGAGTTCATGATGCTTCTGGTTGACTTTCACCACCCGTCAACTCTCTACGTCAGAAAACCTTCACTACTACTCCTGATCAACGTTTCAATATGGTAAACATTATATGTATTCACTATTTTAGTGAAAAATATTCAGAAGCGCAAGCCCATTGTTGATGGGCGGGACAATTTTTGTCATTGAAGACGGCACAGTTCTATACAGAAGTAGTGAATCCGAGAGGAAGCGGGCCCAACATAGAGAAGGAAACGACCTCCTAAAAGATCGTTTCTCCATCAACTCACCTATTGAACTGTATATCCGCCGTCCAGTACGACAGCCTGACCCGTGATTCCTTTTGCTGCATCACTGCACAAAAACATCGTGTAGTCGGCTATTTCTTTCACGTCCAACAGTCTTCTTTGTGGCACCAGCGGATAGATGACTTCTTCAAGCACATTCTCAAGGGGGATGTTTCTGGTCTTGGCCAGGTCCCCCAGTTGATTCCTGACTAGGGGTGTATCCACGTACCCCGGGCAGACCGCATTTACCGTAATGCCGTGCTCAGCGGTCTCCAGAGCCGCAACCTTTGTCAGTCCAATGACTCCATGTTTCGCCGAATTATAGGCTGCCTTTCCTGAGAATCCGACCAATCCATTAATGGAAGCCATGTTGATGATTCGCCCTGATCCCTGTTTTTTCATGTGGGGCATAGCATGCTTGATTGCTACGAACGGGGCTGTCAGCATGACTTTCAGCAGCAGCTCAAATTTTCCAACAGGAAACTCTTCGATATGAGAAACGTATTGCAGTCCCGCGTTGTTGATCAAGACATCCAATTTCCCGAAGCGATCGACTGTATGATGGATCGCTTCCTTTAATTCCGTTTCAGATGTCACATCACACCGTAAGCCAAGGGCCTCATATCCTTCTCTCCTAATAGTCTCCGCTGCTTCTTGAACGGAGTCTTCATGCAAATCGGTGAGGACGACTTTTGCTCCATTCGCAGCGAATTCCCTTCCGATTTCAAACCCGATTCCCCGGGCTGCCCCTGTTATGAATACAACTTTATTTCCAACCATCCTGATACTCCTTTCTTAGATCCCTACGCCGAATGAGAATAATGCAATCGCAATGGCTAAACCGATGAGAGGGACGATGACTGTAAGGGCACCGACAGCCCCATAGGCTTCTCCATGTGTTTCATTACAGATGGAACGGATTGTCGTGACCACATACCCATTATGCGGTAAAGAATCCAGTGCTCCTGACGAAATCGCCACTACCCTGTGCAGGGCTTCTGGATTCACGCCCATATCAACATAGTGAGGGGCGAGGATCGGCAGGGCAATCGCCTGACCACCGGAAGCAGAACCTGTCATACCTGCGATCACACTGACGGCAATGGCCCCACCTATCAATGGAGAACCCGGGATACTGGTCATGACATCAACGGCTGTACTGAAAGCGGGAACGGCTTTTGCCACGCCTCCGAATCCAACGACTGCCGCAGTATTCCCGATCGCGATCAGTGCCCCGACCGTTCCTTCAGAAACAGCACCCCAGAAGCCTTTGAAATATTTACGATTCAGCACATACGCTGAAATCACCCCTCCTAAAAGGGCAATGATAAGGGCTGATTGTTTTAATGAATCATGGAAAATGAACGAAAGAATCAGCACAACCAGCAATGGAATCAGCCCCATGAACGGATTCGGAAGAGGTCTTCCTTCATCGATGACCGGATCTTCTTCACGTGAATGGAACTTCTCTCCTTTATTGACTGCCTTTGTGATCATCCGTTTTAACCACCAATAACCGAATACCGCCATAAACACAGCCACAATCAAGCTGACTTCCCAGCCTGCATAAGGCGTGGTCCCTAAGTATTCGATGGGGATCCAGTTTTGGATCTCCGGTGAACCTGCGGATGTCATGGTAAATGTGACAGAACCGAATGCCAATGCCGCAGGAATGAATCTTCGTGGAAGGTCAGCCTGTTTAAATAAACTCACCGCCATAGGATAAACGGAAAATGCCACAACGAAGAGACTCACGCCCCCGTACGTTAAAACGGCACAGGCAAGGACAATGGCGAATACGGCGTATTTCATCCCTAATTTCTCTACTACAAATCGGGAGACACTATCCGCTGCCCCACTGTCTTCCATCACTTTCCCGAAAACGGCACCCAATAAGAACATAAGATACCAGGCCGCGACAAAGCCTGTGAACCCTGACATATAATTGGATACCAGGTTGGCTTCCCCTTCAGCGGCCAACTGCGGAAAGAGCGGCATCCCGCTCAACACCGCTACGAACAATGCCGAAATGGGACCAACGACTAATATGTTCATTCCCCTCATCGTTAAAAAGATTAATAAAATGAGTCCTCCAATTAGACCGATCATGCTTAACATGGTATTTCCCCCTTTATTCTCTGAAGTTGATCACTTAATATGAAATCGTTTACATTTTCATCCAGCGAAAAAGCTTCTTCTCTCCTTCCCGTGAAATCCTTTCACAATACATACTTGCAAAAATTGTGCCAACTTTCAGATTACTGACAATGAAATCATTCTTTCTGTTTACAGGGATGTGGATTCCGGATTTCTGGACAAAACGGCACCATTTCTGTCATGAAATGTACACATCTGCTTCAAACGTAAAACAGTCCGGAAATATGGACGACTTTCCATATTTCCGGACTGCGTATTCAATCACAGAAGCTGATATTTATTTAACTTCTCATACATGCTTGATTTACTTATCCCTAAAGACTCTGCCACTTTCCGTTTATCATGATGGTGAGTCTGTAGGCTTTGAGCCAACACGGATTTCTCGGTTTCCTCAAGGATCTCCTTTAAAGTTTTTGATCCTACATCGTATACATTTCCAGCCTTCATATAGGAAGGGAGCGATTGAAGGGAAATCATGCTTCCATTTGACAAATAGGTGGAAGCGTTAATGACATTTTCTAATTCACGGAGATTCCCAGGCCAGCTGTAGGAAAGGAAAATCTGCATGACTTCATTTTCAAAGCCTTGGATTCGTTTCCCCGATGATTTAGTGGATTTCTCCAGAAAAAATCTGGCCAGCGTTCCGATATCTTCCTTCCGCTCCCGTAAAGAAGGGATTTGAAATGGAACGACATTGATCCGGTAATACAGATCGCTGCGGAACCGCTTTTCTTCCATCATTTTCTCCAGTGGGCGGTTGGTGGCGGCAATGATGCGGACATCCACATGTTGAATCCTTGTGGAACCGACCGCCTCGATTTCCCCTTCCTGTAATACCCTGAGGAGCTTCGCCTGCATATTGAGGGGCATGTCCCCAATCTCATCCAGAAAGAGCGTTCCCTTATGGGCCAGCTGAAACTTCCCTTTCTTACCGCCTTTTTTCGCTCCCGTAAAGGCTCCTTCTTCATAACCGAACAACTCGGATTCTAATAGCTGTTCCGGTATCGCTGCACAGTTCACCTTGATAAAAGGCTGCCCGCTTCTTTCGCTCAGCTGGTGTATACTGTGGGCGAAGAGTTCCTTACCAGTCCCGCTCTCCCCTCTGATCAGGACTGAGATATCACTTGGAGCAATCATTTGGGCTTTATCCTTCAGTTCATTCATGCCTGGGGATTCCCCGATTATATCGTTCAGTGAGTATTTCACACCCGAGTTAATATCCTGTATGTAGCTTTGGATTTTGGACATCATGTTTTTTACGTGAGAACTCATTTGCATCCATTCACTTGTATCCCTAAAGATGACAGATCCAAATGCACCGATGACCTTTCCATCCACCCGGATGGGGATTCGATTGGCAATCATATAGTTTCCCTTTATATATTGAAGGTCCGCCACTTCTTCCTTGCCGCTGCCTGCGACAATATGCATACGGGTGTTTTCAATGACATTGGTCACATGTGACCCAATCGCTTTCTCACGATCAACCTCAAGGAAACGGCAGTAGTTGTCATTTATATAAATGATCGTCCCTTCACCATCGACTACGACCAACCATTCGAAAGCGTTCTCAAGAATAATTTCAATCATTTCCACGGATACCTTTTTTAATAAGCTGCTCATTTTTCATTGCCTCCTCTTTCTTGCAAGAGAACATATAACCTTATATTAGCACATCCATTCATACGCATTGCTAAAACCATTTCACATTTCCAATAATTTCAATTATCATCACGAATTCGGTTTAATTCACGGTGGAAAAGGGAAAGTTTTTAACAATGAATGGAGGAATGAAAGGATGAAAATCGCAGAGCTGAAGCTATTATATTTCGAAGACGATGGAATCATCCCTAATAACCCGGACCTGCCCGTACTCATTTACCGGAGTGCACTTGATCATTCCCATGGTGCCGAAGAACTTTTCAACCGGAATCAATGGCTTAACAGTTGGACAAATGGCATTTATGATTACCACCATTACCACAGCAACGCTCATGAAGTATTGGGAGTCATGGAAGGAGAAGCAAAGGTGCAGCTGGGCGGTGAACTGGGCGAAGAAGTGACCATCCATAAAAGTGATGTGATCATCCTTCCAGCTGGAACCGGGCATAAGAAAGTATCCTCCAGTCCCGACTTTAAGGTCGCAGGGGCCTATCCGAACGGGGACGAATACAACTTAAAAAAAGGGTTATTACGGGAGCGTCCAAGCGTTTTGATAGAGATCAAGAACGTGCCGTGCCCTTCATTAGATCCCGTGTTTGGAGAAAAGGGGCCTCTTATTAAATATTGGCTTAAGAAATAGGGCTAAACCAAGGATTTGCCTGCTGTTCCTGTATCTCCAGTGCAGAGCGTCCCAGAAACAGCTCATAAGACTCCGTAAATCTCTGCATATTGTTTTTATAAAAAAAGGATTGTTTTCTTACCTGTCCTGTGCTATTCTAATAAAGCGATGAGCTGAATTGTGTAAGTCGGGGATCACGTCCTTGTGACAACAAACGATGTGGCGTTTGCTGATCTCTCGCCTCAATTTTTTGCAAGTGGGCTTCCGTAGGAAACGGGAGCCCTTTTTATATGGGAAAAAAGCCCCAATGATTTCATTGGGGCTTCTATTATGATTGGACCGATACGGATACTGCTTTTTTCAGCGGTCGGTCATATTGACTTGTAATGACTAAAGAAACCAGAAAGAATGCAATCAATGTCATAAACAGCACCTGCATGCTGAATACGTCCACTAATACCCCACCGATGAACGGTCCGATCATTCTTCCTCCCGTTGCCGTACTATTTACAATCCCCTGATAGAACCCCTCTCTTCCTTTTGGGGCAAGGGAGTTGGCTATCGTAGGAACAGCAGGCCAGATGAGCATTTCCCCGACGGTCAAAATGATCATCGCAATGGCAAACCATTGGAATTGATCGGCAATCGAAGCAACCGCAAATGAAACCATGAAAATGATCGTCCCGATCATAATTTGAAGCTTTAAATTATGTTCAAAACGCTTAATGGCTTTTGATAATATCGGCTGGGCCAGAACAATCATCGCGCCATTGATGGTCCATAAAAAGCTATACTGCTTCAAGCTGATGTTGATTTCCTGAGTATAGGTCGCGATGGTGGACTGCCACTGAACATATCCCATCCAGCATAATAAATAGGCTGTACAGATGAAGAGCAAGGCCTTCAACTTCGATTTATCCCTGATCACCTTCGATTCACTCAATACAGATGGTGAATGACCGGAGACCGTAATGTTCCGATAACCAAAGAAGGCGATGAAAAAAAAGACGATATACATACATAAATTCGCTAAAAATATATAATTGAACGAAAATGAGGCGATCAATCCGCCTGATGCAGCCCCGACGGCGACACCAATGTTTTGGGCAACGTAGACAGAATTGAATGCTTTGCGTCCGCCTTCAGGCCACACCGAACCTGCCATGGCATACATGGATGGAAACACGATCCCTGAGCCAAATCCGACAATCGTCAACAATACTACGTAGTGTGGCCACCCGTGCCAAATATTCATTCCCACCAATGCAGCCAGAGTGATGGATATCCCTGACAGAATGGAACGATAGCCGCCAATCCTATCAAATAACGTCCCCCCGACCAGGTTTCCGATGACACTTGCACCGGCGTTCATCATCAGTACGATTCCCGCAACAGACAGTGATTTCCCTAAATTCTCGTGAAGATAAATCGTATTAAGCGGCCATAAAAAAGAGGCACCTGTCACATTCACCATCATGCCAATGACAAGCAGCCATAAAGATTTGGGCATAGTTTCCGCCCCCTTTCCACTAACTTATTTCGAGTCCCAAAAGGATTTTACTCTTTTTTGAGAGAGGGGGCAAGAAATATTTCTTGTTACCGCTGTCCCTTTTTACACAAACCAAAAAACGAGGTGCCCTGGAAGGAGCACACCTCGCTTAATAAGATCATTTTCCATTATGATGGTTGGATTTGACAGGCTGCGCCTGTTTTTCATACCGTTTTTTTGCTGTTTTCACGGGGTTATTTTCAGCCCCGAATTCAGTATCAAGATTCCTGAAATCACTTCTGGTCTTTTGTTCGGGATTGTTTTGGTCGGAACGCGTGGTCAATGTAATTTCCCTCCCACTACATTTGGATCATGATCCAACAAAATCATTTCATTCTGCAGGTTTTGAAGCTGAAGTCTCATGCGATGCAATTGTTCACGCTGCTGGGAGTTCGCACTATTGGCTAAATGTGCGACATCATTCACCGCTTTCTCCAATTGCTGCATAGCTTGAGTATATTCAACATCATGGTAATGCTCCTGCTGTGTTCCTGATTTATATTGTTCTTGAGCGTAACGAATGGCATCTTCACACTTTTGAATGCATTCATCAATCGAATTTCTTGTTGCCATTGCGACTACCTCCTTAACATATGGAATAAAGCAGAGGAAGGTGAGTATCCTTACTCTCCTCCCCTTTAGTTTGAACGGTTTCCCCCATTTCAGAAGTGGTAATCTTCGCCTATTTCAACTTGCAGGATACATTTGCCCCCGTGTTCATGTTAAAATCTTTTTGAGCGTCATACATACAAACATATAGATTGAAAAGTAGGAGGTGTTTGTCATCGGGACAAACCCATTTCCATATGCCACAGATTTAAAACGATACCACACGTGGAATTATCATTTACGAAACCATTTTGGTCATAAAGTTTTTAAGGTTGCCCTTGACGGAGGCTTCGACTGCCCGAACCGGGATGGCACCGTCGCACACGGCGGCTGTACGTTCTGCAGTGCGGCAGGCTCCGGTGACTTTGCAGGAAGCAGGGTCGACTCTTTAGAAAAGCAATTTAACGATGTGAAGGACAAGATGCACAGGAAGTGGAAAGATGGAAAGTATATGGCGTACTTTCAGGCGTTCACCAACACACACGCACCTGTAGAAGTGCTTAGGGAAAAGTATGAATCCGTACTCAAGCAAGAAGGGGTCGTGGGCATTTCCATCGCAACCCGTCCCGACTGCCTTCCTGACGACGTCGTGGAATACCTGGCTGAATTAAACGAACGAACGTATTTATGGGTAGAGCTTGGACTGCAGACCGTTCATGAAAAAACGGCAGGCTTGATCAATCGCGCCCATGACTACCAATGTTATGTGGACGGCGTCAATAAATTAAGAAAACACGGCATTCGGGTATGCTCTCATATCATTAACGGTCTGCCCCAGGAAGATGAGCAAATGATGATGGAGACGGCAAGGGAAGTCGCTAAGCTCGACGTACAGGGAATCAAGATTCACCTCTTGCACTTACTGAAGGGAACACCCATGGTCAAGCAATATGAAAAAGGGCTCGTGGACTTCATGGAATTCGATCATTACGTTAAGCTGGTTTGCGATCAGCTCGAAATCATCCCTCCTGAAATGATCGTTCACCGCATCACGGGGGACGGACCTATCGACCTCATGATCGGACCTATGTGGAGCGTGAACAAATGGAACGTATTGAACGCCATCGACGATGAACTAAAACGCCGGGACAGCTGGCAGGGAAAATTTTATAAAGTGGATGTGAAAGCATGAAATTAGATCGAATCTTACCTTTTGCAAGACAGCTGTTGGAACGTGCTGTCTCACCAGGGGATATTACAATAGATGCAACGCTCGGGAACGGACACGACACCTTATTTCTCGCTCAACTTGTAGGTGAAAACGGCCGGGTCTATGGATTTGATATTCAGGAAGAAGCCATAGAGAACACAAAAGAACAGCTCATGACCCACGATCTTTCTCACCGGGTGACACTCTTTCACCAGGGACATGAGACGGTCATGAACGTCATTCCCCCGGTGCATCACGGGAAAGTGACAGGGGCAGTCTTCAACCTCGGATACTTGCCTGGAGGGGACAAGGAGATCGTCACTCGTCCAAAAACGACGATCCTTGCATTAAATCAAATTTTAGAAATGATGGCGCCTGAAGGGATACTCGTTCTTGTCATTTATCACGGACACCCCGAAGGAGCAGTGGAACGGGACTACATCCTCCGCTACGTGGAAAAATTGGATCAAACCTATGTCCATGTCCTTCGCTATCAGTTCATGAACCAGCTTAATAACCCTCCATTCATTGTGGCGCTGGAGAAGAGATAAAAAGTGAGGGACGGACCTTTCAAAGGTCCGTCCCTCATTTTCTATAACCATTCGTTCGCGATCAGTTCGAAGGATTTGAGTTTGTCCTGGAAGTCGTAGGTGATGGTGACGAGCATGATTTCATCCGTTTGATATTGTTCACTCAGGGAAAGCAGCTGTTGCTTCACTTTTTTAGGATTTCCGACGACCATCCGTTTACGGTTTTCACGCACCCTCATCTCTTCAAATGGCGTGTACTGATAAGCCGCTGCTTTTTCCGGGCTCGGGGTTCCGTTAGAGCGCATCCCCTGCTCGATCATCAGGATGGACAGGTCGAGGCTTGATGCGATTCTCTCTGCTTCTTCATCGGTTTCGGCACAGATGGCGAATACAGCCACGATGTTTTGAGGCTCCTTCAAATAGTCGGAAGGAACAAAATGATTCCTGTAAGCCTGGGTATATTGAGGGCCGCCTTCTCCATTGATAAACTGGGCAAACGTATACGGCAGCCCTTTTTGCGCTGCCAGCATAGCGCTTGATGGACTTGAACCGAGCATCCATACTTCCGGCATCGTTTGAATCTTTGGTGCCGCCGTCAATCCTTGGTAGGGATGGGTATCCGGTAATGAATCCGTTAAATAACCGAGGAGATCATCAATTTGCTCAGGATAGCGGTTCACGTCCCTCGGCTTGCCGTCATGCAGGGCCATCGTGGCCATAGGCATGCCCCCAGGCGCCCTTCCGAGTCCTAAGTCGATCCGGTTCGGATTCAACCCTTCAAGCAAGCGAAAATTTTCCGCCACCTTGTATGAAGAATAATGTGGGAGCATCACTCCCCCTGAACCTACACGGATTTTTGAAGTGTTCTGGGCCAGGTGGGCGATCAATACCTCTGGAGACGAGCCTGCAAGCCCTGTGGAATCATGATGCTCTGAAACCCAGAAGCGCTGGAATCCCAATCTTTCTGTATGCTGTGCCAATTGCACTGTATGTTGTAAAGCCTCTTGGGGGCTCATTCCTTCTGAAATAGGTGACTGGTCTAAAACACTTAGCTTCAAAATGGACATCTCCTTTAATTGATGTGAGTATTATTATCAATTCCCCAGTAAAAAATGTCCACTCACATGCTTAAAGGGTGACAGCCGAATAGGCAGTCACCCTTTAAATCAAGCTATTTTTTACTGATTTCAATTCTTCCTACAGAAAGGTCCTTACTTTGACCAGTCACTTTGATCTTTAATCCGTACTGGGGAACGTTCCGTCCAGCATCAGGGATTTTTTCATTTAAATAACTGCGTTTGTCGTTAAACTCTTTATTTTTCTTCGTATGATTGTCTTGAAGTGTCAGACCCAGTAATTCAGAATAATCCAGGAACATCTTCTCTGATTTATGCATGCTGAATGCTGCGTCATGAATTTGATATCTGGAAGGGGCCATTGAGTTATCACTCCACTTCAGCTCGCGCTGGTCAGCATCAACTACCCCGAGGAATCCTTCTCCCGGATGAATCCCGGTCCAGTTATCCCCGTACTTTTCATCCGCATACCAAATCACCAGGCCTGGATCATATGTCATTAGACTGCTGCCACGACGTATATGTGCCAATCCTTCATCTACACCTTGATGGTTTCTCCATTCTAATAAGTAATAATGCTTAGAGGTCTTCACTCCTGTATTTTTAGTGAACCCGTCAAATGAAACGTTCCCTTCAGCACCTTCAGCATTATCAAAGAACACTTCATTTCCGTCTGCAGTTACTTTAATATCATCTATATATAAGCCTAGATTGACTACTGCAGCATCTGTCCAATAGTTTATTTTCACTATCATATCTTTTCCGGCAAACTGACTTAAATCGAACGTGGCATCAACCCATCCATTTGATTTTCCGGTAATTCCGTGACCAGGACTCTGATCATGTGGATTGGTATCTGTAGTAATACTCCCTGGGATGCTCGTCCAATTTTCACCGTCTTCACTTACTTGAACTGAACCATAATCCCAATCCTCTTCAATATCATACCATGCTTTAAAGGTAAGCTCTGCGCCTTGATAAGATCTCAGATCTGCCTTCATGAGAACCGAATGATCCAGGTCATTTCCGCTCCCGCTGAAATACTCATAGTTTCCACTAAACGGAGTATTCACCACAGTTTCTTTATCTGGAAGATTGATTCTGAGGGCATCAGGATTGGATCCTTTTGTATTCGCCTGGTCCAGGTAAACTTCCATCCCCTTTTTATCGATATCTTCCAGGTTAATCTCTTCATGTTTCAGCCAGTTTCCGCCATGTGCAGCTTGTAAGAATTCCTTTGACCAGGCACTGAACCCTGTAGGCTCTGTACCGGGAACTTTACCAGCCCAGCTTCCGCTTGACATGAGGGACCAATACGCTACCGCTTCACCGGCACCTGTGTATTGAGTATCATATTCATCAGGTAATCCCAGGTCATGTCCATATTCATGAGAAAACACTCCTGCTGCACCATCCGCTGGTTGTACAGTGTAATCATATGCAGCCATTTGGCCACCCCAATATGGCACTTCGGTTTCCGTTCCTTCAACAGGGAATACGTCTCCCAAATTCCAACGGTGGGACCAGATCGCATCTTCTCCAAGGCTTCCTCCACCAGCTTCTTCCCCTACAGCTGAGTGAACGATCATCAGATGATCTACAAGACCATCAGGTTCACGGGTATTTCCGTCTCCATCAAGGTCATAGCGATCTTCCTGATCATAGGTGGACAAGTCTACACCCGGGTCATTGGCTGCCGCCGCTAACGCCTCCCTTACAAGTCCACGGGCATCTTTATCGTTATCTCCAGCAGCCGGATCATTCCCTCCATAAGCTGCTGCCGGTTTCGAAGCTTGATACCATCCAGCTACCTCCCCCTCAACAGAATAAGCCCCATCGGTCTGCTGCTCATAAAATTGTCTCATGGAAATAAGGTTTTCCCCATTAGGACCTGTATAGCCGTTTTCTCCAAACACCATATCCTCATAATGTTCTTTTACATAATCTGCATAAAACATGTCTGTATCTTCCGGTTGAATGGAATTATGAGGGAAATCAGGAAATTCCATTAATACTACCAGAACTTTATCGGTTCTCTTCTCACCTGTGTACTCCTCTTCGACTACCGGGTCTAAATTTCTTTTTTTCTTTTTATGCTTCTCGCCCTTTTTATGCTTATGAATATCTTTTTCGAGTTTCTCTTTCTCTTCTTTCAATTCGCCGTCATCTTCAAGTTCCTTTAATCCTTCTGATTTCTGTTTCAAAAACTTTTGAACCGCTTTCTCCGCTTGGACAGCTGTAGCATTCTTAGGTAATTTACCGCTCTTTTGAAGCATTTCAATCAACTTCTCTTCATTCGCGATGGCTAAGTCGAATGGACCTTCTGTATGTGAATGAGCTTTCTTCACGGTCTGCTTCGCTAACACATTTTCAGGCACAGTGGTTGCAGCTGATCCAGGTAAAGCAAATGCCCCTGCACTTAAAGCTGCCGCCATGGCGATGGATAATACTTTTCGAGATTTCAAGTACGTGTCCCCCTTTTTCTATGTACAAAATATACACACCATCTAAATATACTTTATTAGTCTGAAAAGTAAATATTTTCAGAATACATTGGTTATTTAGCCTCACGAAACACTAGAATAATAGATAGATAGTAATATATTCACCGACCTGAAATATGAGTAAATTACCTTAGTTCAAGAAAAAGCAGCTTAAATAAATCGTTTACATCTCATATAAAAGTCGCAACTCCTTACTTTCTAACTGACTGTTTTCTATGAACTAGACAAAAAGAGGGGCGGACCTTCGGAAGCTACTCCGAAGGTCCGTCCCTTTTTTTCTTTAGGATATCTTTTTACGGTTTCTCCATTTGCGGTAGATTTTGCCGTTGAGATAGAAGAATCTGGTGATCCAACCGGCTTGTCCGATGAATTCTTTGGAGAAGGATTGCACCTTTTCCTGTTTGCTTGCTTTTTCGTCTGACAGGTAGACGCCGATGAGTCCTTTGTTGATCAGGCGGTGAAAGTGGGCATGAGGCAATTCATGGGTGTGTTCATCGGCTTTCTGAAGGAAATGAAGAAGCCGTTTTTTCATGTGCTCATCGTCCTCATAATAGAAGCAGAAATTCAAGTCCCCTCCTTCTATATCTTCATCCTGATCGATGAAGTAATCAAGAAGAATATGAAGGCCCTGAATGTAAGGGAAGTACCCGCTTTTGATCTTCTCTGTGTAAGACGGCTGAAAATCTCCACGACATGCATATGCCACAAGACAGAAGATGCCGAGTGTGGATCCTGAACAGGCGGAAAACTCATACCAATTCATGTCGGGGAGGTTGTGGCGGTGTGTTTCAAACCAATCCTGCAGCCTTGCCTCCCTCTCCTCTTTCTTCACATGTTTATGTATCTGCAGATCGCAATAGTATTCACACAGTTCAACCAGATCCATTTTGATGCTGTCGTAGTGGCTCAGTGCTGAAAGGACGGATTGACAGGTAAGCACTAAATCCCTGAGATATCCACCATCATCCTGATCGGCTCTTAACGCGTAGTAATTGACCGGCACTGCTCCCACCGTTAAGGAATCCTTCATGGACTGATGGAGGAGTTCAAAATCGTCCGGATCAAGGGATACGCTGCGATCACACAGATTATCCAAGTAATCGCTTATGGTTTGATACGCGACGATAAACCTGATGGTATCGTGTTTTTTATCCAGTGACAGAAGGGAAAGGATCGAACCGCCTTCACAATGAAAGGTCTTATGCTCGATACTTGCAAGGGCCTGGTTCCTTAGCTCATGATTGGGAATGGCTTCTGCACGCTTCTTCCATTCATCTAACTCCTTATGAACCATCGGAAAAACATTTCGGTATACTCTTGTCATTAACGAAAAAGGATCACTTGGAATCGACACCTTTACCACCTCATTTACAAAATGTATCCTAACGCTTTCAAACGACTTTCAATGAAATTCCTGGAATACTCAAACACATCTTCTCTTTCAGGTTCATTATAAATTTCATGATAGCATTTAGGCCATTCTTTATAATGCATTTCAGAGAGGGACAGCTCGTTGAACCATTTTTTCACGGATTTCTTATCGACAATTTTGTCGTCACCTGCCTGCAGCACGAGGAGAGGAACGTCAGGCATTTTTTCCAGGTTTATAAATGCCAGTTTAATCGCGTAGGCGAGTTCCCTGTACCATCGGACAGACACCTTGGTAATATAAAGTGAATCGTTGCTGTCAATTTCACGTACATCTGCATTCCGAGTTGCCATATCGATTGTCAGCCCTGATGGAAACTTCACCATGGGAGCGATCTTATTCAACCCGAGGGATAATAGCTCGACCGGTTTAGACGGAGACTTGACCAAACCGAGACAAGGTGAAGACAATATGACACCAGCCAGGTTTACATGGGATTCCTGAAGCATGCGAACCGCAACCAGCCCACCCATACTATGGCCGATTAAAAATACGGGTAATTCAAATTGATACGCTGCCTGTACCCAATCTTTCACTTCTACTATATATTCATCGAAAGAATCGATATGTCCTCTTTTACTTCTTGAAGTCATCCCCTGACCGGGTAAATCCCCCATGATGACATGGAAGCCTGCTGCACGCCACATTTCTATGAGCCAACCGTACCTGCCATGATGCTCCATTGCTCCATGGATGATGACGATGACTGCCTTTGCTTCTTGATCTGTTTCCCATTTCCACATGGCAAATCCTCCTTTATAGTTCTCTAAGCGAACGAATTCTGCTACCATTTATTATAGTAAATATTATTGAAAGGGGTAATAAAAATGCTCTATCCTTATCATGATAAAAAACCGGTCATTGCCGATACGGCTTACGTTGCCGATTATGTGACCATCTCGGGGGATGTGGAAATCGGAGAAGAGTCAAGTATATGGTTCAACACTGTCATCAGAGGGGACGTCGCTCCCACCAGAATCGGTCATAAAGTAAATATACAGGATCATTCCATTCTCCATCAGAGTCCAAATAACCCTCTTATACTTGAAGATGAAGTAACCGTCGGCCATGGCGTCATCCTACATAGCTGCAAGATCCGAAAGAAAGCGTTAATCGGAATGGGGTCGATCATCCTTGATAACGCAGAAATTGGTGAAGGCGCATTTATCGGGGCCGGGAGCCTTGTTCCCCAAGGAAAAGTCATCCCACCCAACACTCTTGCATTCGGCCGGCCGGCTAAAGTAGTACGAGAGCTGAATGAACATGATATCAGTGAAATGAAACGCATCTCCAGAGAATACGCTGAAAAAGGGCAATATTATAAAAGCATCAAACCGCTATAACTTCCTATACTTGGGATACCCCATCCAACGGTAGATTACTCATGGAATTTTTTCATCCGGGATCTTCAAGTGACAAAGTCCTGTGAAAGATGTATATGCATAACCCGTCGCGATTTTTTCCAATCGCCTAAAAAAAGGCGACTTTTCTCCCACAATCAAAAAGAGACCAACACCTTGAAGAGTGTTGGTCTCTTTCATTTTCCTTATTCGCCTAACGCTTCTGCTTTTAAAGCTTCCGCTTTATTCGTGCGTTCCCAAGGAAGATCGATGTCGTTACGGCCAAAGTGTCCGTAAGCAGCCGTCTGCTTGTAGATCGGGCGACGAAGGTCTAACATTTTGATGATTCCTGCAGGACGCAGGTCAAAGTTGTTGCGGACAACGTCGATCAATACGTCCTCTGATACTTTACCTGTTCCGAATGTGTCAACAGAGATCGATACCGGTTGAGCAACACCAATCGCATACGCCAGCTGAACTTCACATTTCTCAGCCAGTCCTGCCGCTACGATGTTCTTCGCCACATAACGGGCTGCATATGCTGCTGAACGGTCCACTTTCGTCGCATCCTTACCAGAGAATGCACCACCACCGTGACGGGCATATCCGCCGTAAGTATCAACGATGATTTTACGGCCCGTTAAACCTGCATCACCCTGAGGTCCACCGATAACGAAACGTCCTGTCGGATTGATGAAGTATTTTGTCTCTTCATCAATCAATTCTTTCGGTACAACTGGATCGATGACATATTCTTTAAGGTTACGCTGAATCTGTTCCAACGTCACTTCAGGATGATGTTGTGTAGAAATGACGATTGTATCGATGCGCACAGGCTTGTCGTTTTCATCGTATTCAACTGTTACTTGAGTCTTCCCATCCGGTCGCAGGTAAGGAAGGATTTCTTCTTTACGTACTTCAGTCAGGCGACGTGAAATTTTGTGAGCAAGGGAAATCGGAAGAGGCATAAGCTCTTTCGTTTCATTACAAGCGAAACCGAACATCAATCCCTGGTCACCTGCTCCGATTGCCTCGATTTCCTCATCGGTCATTTGGCCTTCACGGGCTTCAAGTGCCTGATCGACACCTTGAGCGATATCGGCAGATTGCTCATCGATGGATGTTAAAACAGCACATGTTTCAGCATCAAATCCGTATTTGGCACGAGTGTAGCCAATTTCACGGATCGTTTCACGAACGATTTTCGGAATATCTACATACGTACTCGTTGTAATTTCACCTGCAACAAGAACCAGACCCGTTGTTACAGACGTTTCACATGCTACACGAGCATTGGGATCATTTGTTAGAATTGCATCGAGAATTGAATCAGAAATTTGGTCACAAATTTTATCTGGATGTCCTTCAGTTACGGACTCAGATGTAAACAGACGACGTTTAGTTGACATCAAGGTTCCTCCTTAAGCATATTTGTCAGAAGTTGATCTGACAAAACATTAAACAGATACGGTACTCATTCCCTAAGTAGTATGAAGTAAACATGGATTTTTTATAAAAAAATCATGATTTATGTGCACATGGTCCACTATAAATAGAAAAAACCCTTCCTCGAGGTTTAAGCTTCAGAGGAAAGGTTTCAGATCATAGCCGCGCCTTTTCTCTCTTATCGTTCAAGGTTCTTAGAAGACCTTGCCTCAGTTTAGCACCTTCGCTCAATCGGACCGTTTCGGGCAGAAAGGATCCATTCACTATTTAGCAGGTTGCTGGGTTTCATAGGGTCTGCTCCCTCCACCAGCTCAGGATAAGAGTATCCGTTCAAGGAACAATGATAACGTTTCGTACAAAGGGTGTCAACTTTTTTCGAGTGACATGTTTAACCATCCAGGCTTACTCATTTCATGATTCCAACCTAACTTGATCTCTTAACATAACCTAATTGGGTAATGAGGCTAAACATTATGATTTTTCTTTCATATATATAAGAAGGTACAAGCTATATTTGGAAGAAAAATGTGACAATTTGGAGACACATTATAAAATTAAATAAATAGTATAGACTAATGGTTTAATTGTGTTATACTATTTTTGTGAAGCAAACGAGATCATTAAATTTATATAAAGGAAGGGTTCTAATGAATTCAGTGAGCATGTCTAATGAATTAACAGGATTACTTAACGGTCAGAACATTCAGGAACAATTATCTGTTTCCCAATTAGTTGAAAAGGTCCTTCAACGAAATGAAGGCGTTTTAACATCATCAGGTGCAGTCAGAGCAGAAACTGGTAAATACACAGGACGCTCTCCTAAGGATAAATTTATTGTAGAAGAACCATCGACGAAGGATAAGATTGAATGGGGGTCTGTCAATCAACCAATCTCGCCGGAGTCATTCGATAAATTATATACGAAAGTAATAGAATACTTAAAAGAAAAAGAAGAAGTATTTTCATTCAAAGGGTTTGCTGGTGCCGATCCAAAGCATAGGCTGCCGATTCAAGTAATCAATGAATTCGCCTGGCATAATCTTTTCGCTCATCAGTTATTCATTCGACCTACATCCGAAGAGTTAAAGGATCACCAATCTGAATTCACTGTCATTTCAGCCCCTAACTTCAAGGCAGACCCAGAAGTTGACGGAACTCACTCAGAAACATTCATCATCGTTTCCTTTGAAAGAAGAATCGTGCTGATTGGTGGAACAGAGTATGCAGGTGAAATGAAGAAATCCATTTTCTCTGTTATGAATTACGTGCTTCCAGAATCCGATATCCTTTCCATGCACTGCTCTTCAAACGTAGGACGCGAAGGAGATGTGGCATTGTTCTTCGGGCTATCTGGTACAGGCAAAACGACTCTGTCAGCAGATCCTAACCGCCGCTTGATCGGGGATGATGAGCACGGCTGGTCCCCTAACGGCGTATTCAATATCGAAGGCGGCTGCTACGCTAAATGCATCGGCTTGACACGGGAAAAGGAACCACAAATCTTCGATGCGATCCGATTTGGTTCCGTCCTTGAAAATGTCGTACTTGATGACATGTCGCGCATCCCGGATTATGATGATAATACTTTAACAGAAAACACACGTGCTGCATACCCTCTTCAGGCTATGGAAAACATCGTTGAACCAAGTATTGCAGGGCACCCGAATACAATCGTCTTCTTAACAGCAGATGCTTTCGGCGTGTTGCCTCCAATCAGCAAACTGACAAAAGAGCAGGCCATGTACCATTTCTTAAGCGGATATACATCAAAGCTTGCAGGAACAGAACGAGGAATCACTTCACCCCAGGCGACATTCTCAACATGCTTCGGCTCACCATTCCTTCCGCTCCCTGCAACTCGCTATGCTGAGATGCTTGGTAAAAAGATCGATGAGCACAATGCTCAGGTATTCTTAGTGAACACAGGTTGGACCGGTGGAGAGTACGGAGTAGGGAACCGCATGAAGTTATCCTACACCCGTGCTATGATCCAGGCAGCCCTTGAAGGTGAACTGACACACGTTGAAACAGAAACCGACGATATCTTCGGCCTGAACATCCCAGTTCACGTCCCTGGTGTTCCCGATGAAGTACTGCAGCCAAAAAGAACCTGGTCCAATGAAGCAGCTTATGACGTGAAGGCAAGAGAACTTGCCCACAAATTCAACGAAAACTTCAGGAAATTCTCAAACGTTCCAGCCGAGATCGAACGTAATGGCGGACCGTCCGTTAAATAACCTAAAATAAAAGGTCCGTCCCTCCATACCGAGGGACGGACCTTTGTCATGCTTTTCCTTACATAGGTAGATATAGCAATTACAGTCCTTTTTTCCGTCCTGTGATTCTGTTAAATAAAAATACGACGATGGCAATCACAAGCAGAACATGAATAATGGCTCCCCCGATTTTAAAGATCAATCCAAGCAACCAAAGTACCAACAGAATTCCGATAATGGTCCAAAGCATAGGTTACCCTCCCTAGAAAATGTGTTTGATGCTAACTTTCCCTGATTTCAACCATTTAAAACAAGCAATCATTCCTACTATGATTTTAAAGAATATTCGGTCATGAATTACTTTACTAAATATTCCTACTATTGGTATGATAATGAATAAACTTCACAGGGGGAGTCATTATGATCAGACAGCTTACAGAACAGGATCATGACATTTGTCAAAAATTGGTTCAACAGCAGCCGGCTGAGAATTTATTTATCATTGGTGATATAGAAGCATTCGGATATGAGCAGGATTTTCAGAAGATTTGGGGCGACTTTGATGCAGAGGGAAATCTAAGGGGGATCCTCCTTAAATATCGTGAAAATTTCATTCCATTTTCTATGGATGAATTTGATGCAGAAGGATTCGCAGCCATCATCAATCAGCATGAGGACTGCAGCATCGTTTCAGGCTTAAAGAGGATCGTCACTGAGGTTGAACCTTATTTGGCAAAAGACATAACATCCAAAAGGCATATGCATTATGCGAAATGTGACAGCACTGCTTTCCTGGACAAACATGATCTTCCACATGTGAAACAAGCCGATATCACCGATTTACCAAAACTTGTAGACCTTTTAAACAGCATCCCTGAATTCAGTGGTGGAGATTTCACTGTAGAAAAGAGAAGACATAGCATGGAAGCCGGAGTATCCAGGAGTTATTACGTTGAAGAGGATGGACAGTTTGTTTCTTCCTCGTCTACAACCGCTGAGAACAGCCTGTCAGCCATGATTGTGGCGGTATGCACCCATCCGGAATACAAGAGAAAGGGCTTTGCGACGGATTGCATGACAAAGCTTTGCCGGGATGTTTTAAACGAGGGAAAAGAATTGTGCTTATTCTACGATAATCCAGAAGCTGGAAAAATTTATAAGCGCATCGGATTCAAGGATATAGGATATTGGACCATGTATAAATTTTAGCCATAAAAAAGTTGACTCTCATCCCGAGAGTCAACTTTTCTACTATGCAGCCACTTTCCGGTTCCCGATTAAACGGGCTTGAATCAAACGCTGTCTAACGGTGATCCCGATCCAGCTTGCAAGGAACGCCTTAATAAGCCCCACAACGATGAACGGATAAACCCCTGCTGCCATTGCCTGATTCCAGCTGAGGTCAGCCACAACCTTTAACTGGATGGATCCGAGGATCAAGGTAATGACCATTCCCACTGTGTTGGCGACCATCGCCATAGGAATCGTAAACTTCGTCTTTTCAAGAATGTATCCAGTAAAGAATGCCGCTGCAATAAATCCGAATATATATCCGCCAGTCGGCCCGACAAGTACCTGGGCACCTCCACTGAAGCCTGCAAATACTGGGGCACCGACTGCACCCAAGGCTGCATAGCCGATCATGGCAAACGCTCCATATCGACTTCCGAGAATTGTCGCTGTCATTCCGACTGCCAATGTTTGTCCACTGATCGGAACGAGTGGCAGAGGTATCTCAATTTGAGCGAATATCCCTGTAATCGCTGCAAAAATGGCACAGTGTATAATCATCCTTAATTTTTCTCCGTTCACTTTCTTATCCCCCTCATGTATGTAAACTATATATAACTTTAAGTTAACATACATAACAGGGCTTTGGGAAGCTTCTTTTTCTCTCTCCATTTAAGTGCATTGACAATGTCTCTCTTTTCTTTGGCCTGTTAAATCAACGAGGTACCTATGCTCTGACAAACGACATTTATTCAAATCTAATAGTAGGTACTTTCTACAAAATGACATTTGATACAAGACCTTGTGACATTCGTCTCATAGAAGATATGCCTGCAGTTTTCCTGTATGGTCTTCACTTCTTTTTCAAGTTCGAGAATTCTTTGATTAAGGGAAACGATATCATTCTTCAATTTCAGTACATGACTGATTGGTTCATCGATAGAGGTTCGATCCATTTTCTACAAACTCCTTCGATTTTTCTTTCATTCCTTTATCTACTTCACCGTTATCAAGACTGTTCTCCTTCATTCCTCTTATATCATGTGAAATTCTCATTGAACAGAATTTCGGTCCGCACATGGAACAAAAATGGGCTGTTTTTGCCCCTTCTGCCGGGAGTGTTTCATCATGATACTCTCGTGCACGTTCCGGGTCAAGGGATAAATTAAATTGATCATTCCATCTAAATTCAAATCGTGCCTTCGACACAGCATGATCTCTTATTTGAGCCCCTGGGTGTCCCTTCGCCAAGTCCGCTGCATGTGCCGCGATTTTATAAGCAATGACACCCTCTCTCACATCCTCTTTATTCGGTAATCCCAGATGTTCTTTCGGTGTGACATAGCACAGCATGGCTGTCCCAAACCAGCCGATCATGGCAGCGCCTATGGCAGAAGTAATGTGATCATACCCCGGTGCAATATCTGTCGTTAATGGCCCCAATGTATAAAATGGAGCTTCATGACAAATTTCCATTTGCTTATCCACATTTTCTTTAATCATATGCATGGGTACATGACCCGGGCCTTCAATCATTACCTGAACATCATGCTTCCAAGCAATTTGGGTTAACTCACCAAGTGTTTCAAGCTCTGCAAACTGTGCTTCATCATTGGCATCGGCTATTGACCCGGGCCTTAAGCCATCACCTAAGGAAACCGAAATATCATAGGCTTTTAAAATCTTACAAATCTCTTCAAAATGTGTATAGAGGAAGTTCTCTTCATGATGAGCAAGGCACCATTGTGCCAAGATTGAACC
This sequence comes from Bacillus sp. RO3, assembly GCF_012911895.1. GTDB lineage: Bacteria > Bacillota > Bacilli > Bacillales > Bacillaceae_B > Rossellomorea. The sequence goes on along the minus strand of NZ_JAAXCV010000004.1, from coordinate 9,534 downwards.
TCCACGGGATACGATGCCAGTCGTACGGGCAGCCGTCAGATGAATATAACGCAGTAATACACCTGCATGAATGGTGAAATAGTCAACACCCTGCTCCGCCTGTTCGATCAATGTATCCCTGTACACCTCCCATGTAAGGTTCTCGGCAATTCCATTTACCTTTTCAAGAGCTTGGTAGATTGGTACCGTTCCAACAGGGACAGGGGAGTTTCGAATGACCCACTCCCTCGTTGTATGAATGTTTTTTCCTGTTGATAAGTCCATAATGGTATCAGCACCCCAACGAGTTGCCCACGTCATTTTCTCCACTTCTTCTTCAACAGAAGAAGATACGGCCGAATTCCCGATATTCGCGTTTATTTTCACATGGAAGTAACGCCCGATGATCATCGGTTCACATTCAGGGTGATTAATATTAGCAGGAATGATGGCCCTGCCATTTGCTACTTCTTCTCTTACAAAGGAAGGGTCGACATTTTCCCGGATCGCGATGAACTCCATTTCCGGTGTAATGATTCCTTTTTTCGCATAATGCATTTGAGTCACATTACGACCCGTTACTGCACGGATTGGGGGACGTTTGATAGCAGGGAACGACTTTACGGATGCACGGGGATCCTCTCCCCTATAACCGTTATCTTCCGGTTTGATTTCACGTCCCGGGTATGCCCCGACATCCTGACGTTCCAGGATCCACTCTGTGCGAACAGGAGGCAATCCTTTATTTATATCGACTTCAAAATGTTCATCCGTATAAGGTCCACTGGTATCATATACACGCACCGGTTCATTTTCTTCAACACCCTGAGCACTATTTGTCCTGCTCAATTCGATTTCTCTCATCGGTACTTTGATATCCGGCCTTGACCCTCTTACATATACTTTTTTACTGTTTGCAAATTGCGATTTCAACTCGATTGCCACTTACCTTCTCCTCCTTTTGATTGGATCCGGAAGGAACCTCGCCAGGCATTCCCCTTTATCAGAAAAGGACATGAAGACACAAAAAAGGGTTCTGAATAATCAGAACCCGACATGTCAAAAAGTAGTATGCGCTAAAATACACACCTAACGCATCCGTACTACTTCCCTACGCTGGTATCATCCAGATCAGGTTCAAAGGGTCAAAGAACTTATGCGTTCTCCTCTCAGTCCGAGCTATGTATCGGACTCCCCCAGTAGAAATATTGATCGTATTATTTTGTATTACATACTATTATTACCATAATTCATTCTCTTTTCAAATAGTCGTATAGTAACAAAAAAAAAAAACGATACGCCTTTCTCGCATTTTCGTCACCTATGAACCTGTTTGAGAAAAAAGACAATGATTCCACATGCAATCACTGTCTTCTCCAATCTATCATCCTATTCTATTCAGAAAACAAGTGAGGATACACCGTTTCAGCTGTCAGCTCAACGGCTTCTCCGATTCGTGGTCCCGGTCTTGACATAATGTCTGAATCCAGGAAATGAACTTGATCATTCTTCACTGCGTTTATGTCCTTCCAGCTTTCCCGGGACTTGATTTCAACTGTCGGCTCGTCTACATACCCCACCGTAGTCAAAATCGTGTTAGGATTTCGTTTAATGATTTCTTCTTCTCCTACTTTCACCCAGCCTTTCTGCTCTTTAAAGATATTCTCGACCCCTGCGGTTTCCAGTATTTCCTGCTGAAAGGTTTCTGCTCCTGCTGTGTAGATATCCGGGGAGGGACTGATTTCAAAATATACAGGTTCTCTTTCCTTAAGGGTGCTGACTTTTTCTTTCACAGCTGAAATCTGTTCCTTGATGCCTTCCACCAATTCGTCCCCCTTCTCCTCTACCCCCATCACCTTTGAAATTTGTTCGATGTCTCCATACACATCATCAAAGGTTTGGGCAGATTGAATGACAAATACGGTTAATCCAGCCTCTTCAAGCTGCTTCACCCCGGCATCATCTCCTGTGGTATAGGCAATGACTACTTCAGGCTTTAATGCGATGACCTCTTCCGCATTGACCGTCATGGAATCCGATACTCTCTTAATCTCCTTCGCTTCTTCAGGATAGTTGTCGAATTCAGTTGCCCCGACTACTTTATCTCCAGCTCCTAAGGCAAAAAGAATTTCTGTGTTACTGGGCTGTAAGGAAACGACGGTTTCCGGTATTTTCTCAAAACGGATTTCTTCGCCCCTGTCATCGGTCACAGAATAAGACTCATTCGGAGACGTAACTTCGATTGTGGATGTTCCTTCTTCCCCAATGCTGCACCCTGTGAAAGCAACCAGGATGGCTGATAATAGTAAACGAATTACCCATGTCTTTTTCATATTTCATCTTCCCCGTTCCTCTAAATTTTGCTTCTATACGATTTACTCACAAAAGGAATTTCTTCAATCCCTTCACATTTATTCACATACACAGCCATCACAAACAGGACATTTGCCAATAAATGAGCGTACTTAAATAAAATGTTCTCCACTTTCATCTCAGTACTGACTTTATGTAAGGTACGGACGGACTTCTTTGCTTCACTGCGGCAAGTATGAAGCACACATGCAGCTGTGGAACCCTGTGGAAGGACAAAGGTTTGAATACGTTCCTTTACTTCCAAAACATAACGATCGTACATCTTGCTCAATGCACTCAAGTCCTCTTCCTTGATGGCCGTCATTCCCCGCACCGAACCATTGAGATGATACGCCATCTCAGCCAAATACAGTAAATCACCGTGCACTTCCGGCAAATGCTCCGTAAGGGATGACGCCAGTCCGATTTTAGTTGAAAGTGAATCGGTCCGAATTTCGAAATCGACGGTTGAAACCGATTCACGCATATAGGGATAACATACGTAACGGAAATCCTTTGCCATTTGTAAGCTCCTCCTTTCTGAATGATATTGGTGAAGCACCTATCGTATCTTCCGGGAGGTTACTTAAACACAAAAAAACCGCCCAGGAATATTGGCCGGCAGTTGTCATCCATATGAAAAAAGAGATGCTAAAAAGCCGCACCATACCCTTAACTTCCGAAGAGCATAATACGATGGAAAATAGGCAGGTATCCTGGCTTGTGCGTCAGCCTACTCTAAGAACCTTCCCATCTGAATAAACAAATAGTGGTTTTTATCTTATTTCGTCAGCACTTACAGTTGCGGAGACAGCTTCGGAGTCACACCGAATTCCCTTTATGCTTAAGATCAGCACCTATTTTCTGCGAGGGTTATTCACTTAAGGAACATTATACCACCTTATCCATTTCAAAGTGCAGGAAGATTTGGATAAAAAACAAACATGTTGGCGTACAAGCCTGAATATCTTTTGAGTATGTAAAGAAATGAGAAGGAGGAAAAACATGAAGCGACTGGTTATTTTGCTATTATGCGTATTTTTGTTAAGTGCATGTGGAGACAAAGAACCTGCATCCTATGAATTGTGCGGGTATGGGGATATGATGGTGGTGAACAAGAAGGAGTATGTGAAGGTTTCTGAAGAAAAGAAGCTGGTCCTTTCTGAAAAGCTTGGGACCATTAAAGAGAAGATTGATCGTCAATATCACCCTGTGAATGATTTTACGGCAAATACATTGAAAAAAGGGACACCCATTTATCGGGTGAAAGACCACACCAACTATCTGATCGCCCAGACTGAGGATAATCGCTATATTTTATACGAGGAAATACAATAAAAGGAGGGCTGTAAGCGGATGTTTACAGCCCTCCTTTAGTTAGTTGGTGGAATTTAAGGAAATCAATCGATACAGAATCGTCGTTTTCTCATCCGTCCATTCCATCTTTTCAATTCTGCCGTACCCAATGGAATCACTACGTTTCGTCTTTCTCACATCAATGGGGAGATGCATGGGATAAAGACGGTATCCGTCCTTTTTTAATTCGAACAGATTTTCTTCTTTCCTCACTTCCCTACCCTTTGTCACAATCATGGTATTTAACTCTAAACCCATTCCCATACGAAATGACCTCAATCCTTTTTTATTTCATCTTACACTACCGTCTCCTGATCTTTCATCCATGAGCAGAGCATGGAGACAATCTGTTGATTCTTACGTGGAGGAAAATAGTGGGTGAATTCTTTGAAATAGTGAGACGTCACCCTTTTCTCCAGCTCTTTCAGTCTTTTTTCTAATCTATATGCATGCTCCACCGAAACGTTCTTATCCTGTTCTCCGTGAATGATCAGTACAGGGGCAGCGAGACCCTCCAATTCATATAAGGGCGTACGCCAAACATATCTTTCCGGGACCTTATTGGGACTTCCCCCTATGACCCTCTTCATCATTCTTCTGAGGTCCTTCCGTTCATCATACGTTAAGAACATATCCGATACCCCTCCCCACGTCACAACGGAGATGACATCTTTTCGCTTTATGCCTGTCAACAGCGCCATCACTCCTCCACGGGAAAACCCGAAGACATGAATCCGATGATCTGCCACTCTATGATACTGATTAAGCAGATCTACCCCTGAGATGGCATCTTCACGATCATCCCCGGCAAAATCTTCATTTCCCTCTCCACCCAGATTCCCTCTGTAATAGGGGGCGAAGACGATGAATCCATGGGAAGCGAATTGAGCGATCCTGGCAGGTCGGACCATGCCGACCCCTTTAATTCCCCCTCTTAAATAGAGGAATCCATCATACTTCCCTTCCCTTTTAGGTTCTGCCAACATGCCTTTCACCCTGAGCCCTGCGGATAGATAGGTGATTTCATATAGGTCAACTTGTGGATTTGGTGAGGGAAACAAGGTTTTTTTGACAATCATTCCGTTATTCATATTCTCTTCCTTTCAAAACGTGCACTGGGTATTCACACATTTTTTATACTCTACATAGAATATTTTAGCAAATCTCCTGAACAGCAGTCGATTGAAGATGCTGCCTTATGACCATCCTACCCTATCCGTATAGAGAGATAAACAAGGCAAAGAGAGATGCATTCATTCCCGTTTCTATTGTTAATCAGGTTTAGCAGCTTAAAGGAGGAAGATGAAATGAAAAAATGGCTTCGAAGCGGCTTTGCCTTGTTGCTTACAGGCATGTTAGCCATCGGATTGACAGCATGCGGCGAAAAAGAAGACGCCGTGCAGAAAGTTCGAGTTGCGGAGGTGACCCGTTCGATCTTCTATGCTCCTCAGTATGTGGCAATTGAACAAGGGTTCTTCAAGGAGGAAGGGCTGGACATCGAGCTTACCACCACTTGGGGTGGCGATAAGACCATGACGACGTTACTCTCCAATGGAGCCGATGTGGCTCTTGTCGGATCAGAAACGTCCATCTATGTCCATTCACAAGGTTCAGATGATCCGGTGATCAACTTTGCACAATTAACACAGACTGATGGAACCTTTCTCGTCTCCCGTGAAAAAGTAGAGAACTTTGAATGGGATCAACTAAAAGGAGCGACCTTCCTTGGTCAGCGTAAAGGCGGAATGCCACAAATGGTTGGGGAATTTGTCCTAAAGCAGAACGGCATCGACCCTCAGAACGATTTAAACCTGATCCAAAACATTGATTTCGCAAATATTGCAGGGGCCTTTGCCTCAGGTACAGGTGACTATGTCCAACTCTTCGAACCTACGGCATCCATCTTCGAACAAGAAGGTAAAGGGCATATCGTAGCTTCCTTTGGAACCGAATCAGGTCATGTCCCCTATACAACGTTCATGGCCAAAGACAGCTATATGAATGAAAACAAAGATACAGTAGAGAAATTCGCTAAAGCTTTATACAAAGCCCAACAATGGGTGGAGGAAAATAGTGCACGTGACATCGCAAAAGTGATTGAGCCTTATTTCGAAGACACGGAGCTTTCATTGATTGAAACCGTCGTTGACCGCTATAAATCACAAGGATCCTACGCAACCGACCCGATCCTTGACGAAGAAGAATGGAACAATCTACAAAATATCATGGATGAAGCCGGGGAGCTTCCTCAGTCCGTTAATCATGAAATCCTTGTGAACACATCAATCGCAGAAAAAGTATCAGAGTAGCATTTCGGGGGCTGACTTCTCATGTCAGCCCTTCACTTGTAGAAATAAGAAAATGGAGGCTGGTTACTGTGAACTTCCTAACGTTAGACTCGGTCCACCACACGTACTTCTCACCTAAGACGGCCACCCATGCCCTCTCAGACATTTCCCTGGCAGTGAAAGAAGGAGAGTTTGTTTCGTTCATCGGCCCCAGTGGATGCGGTAAAACGACTTTACTTTCGATTATTGCAGGTCTCATTCAGCCAACTGGAGGAACGGTTTCATTAAACGGTCAACCTATCCGAAACATGAAAAAGAAGCTCGGCTACATGCTTCAACAGGATTACCTGTTCCCCTGGAAAACCATTGAAGAGAATATTTTTTTAGGTTTGACCATTACAGGTAATCTGTCAGAAGAGAAAAGGAAAGAAGCCCGTGCTTTATTAGTGGAAATGGGCCTAGAAGGGGTCGAATCTTCGTATCCCAGGGAACTTTCAGGGGGAATGCGCCAAAGGGTGGCATTGATTCGCACACTGATCACAGAACCCCAACTGCTCCTCTTGGATGAACCATTCTCAGCACTCGACTATCAAACCAAATTGAAGCTGGAGGATTTGGTATTTTCCACATTAAAGTCGTTTGGAAAAACGGCCGTTCTTGTCACTCATGATATCGGAGAGGCCATCGCCATGTGTGACCGCATCATCCTTTTCGGAACGAAGCCGGGTCGGATTCACACTATATTCGACGTCCCGGACTCGTTAAGAGGCTTAATGCCATTTGAGGTTAGAAATCACGAAGATTTCCCTGGGTTTTTCCAAACCATTTGGAAGGAGCTTGAAAAACTTGAATCCCGAAACCATTAAACAAAAGCACCTGGATTACATTCACTCACTAAAGAAAGAACAACGGTGGGTTTGGTTTTATCAGGCCCTTATCTTCCTTGTGTTTTTCTTTCTGTGGGAGATCGCAAGCCGAAACAGCTGGATCGATCCCCTTATCTTCAGTTCCCCTTCAAAGGTATGGAACTTATTCCTTATTAAGCTTTCTGACGGCAGCCTTCTTTCAAACCTGTCTGTCACACTGGGTGAAACCATCATCGGCTTCCTTCTTGGAACCTTACTCGGAACCCTTTTAGCCGCTTTATTATGGTGGTCGCCATTTCTTTCGAAAGTCCTCGATCCATATCTCGTCATCCTGAATGCCATGCCAAAGGTTGCCCTCGGTCCTATATTGATCGTCGGCTTAGGGCCGGGATTCACTTCCATCATTGCCATGGGGACAGTCATTTCCGTCATCATCACCACCATCGTCGTGTATACTTCCTTCCGTGAAGTCGATCCCAATTACCTCAAGGTGATGCAGACGTTTGGGGCAAAGCGAGGACAGATGTTTAAAGAAGTGATACTCCCTGCCTCTTTTCCAACCATCATCTCGACTCTGAAAGTAAACGTGGGTTTGTCATGGGTCGGAGTCATCGTTGGGGAATTCCTGGTTTCCGCCAAAGGACTCGGATATATGATCATTTATGGTTTCCAGGTGTTTAATTTCACCCTGGTCATGCTATCCCTTATGGTCATCGCTGTATTCGCAACCATTATGTATAAGCTCGTGGAACAGCTCGAGAAAAAATGGATCAAATCCTGAGATTAGACAATCTATTAAGAGCCAGCTCCACTACTTGATCTTTCATGATGAAACTAAATTCCGGGTCGTCCTGGATGTTGGTGAAATCACCATTCCACAGGACGGCTCCTTCTGTTTCCAAATAATCTTCCTTGGGTATGATTTCTTCTGCTTCTGCGAAATAGATGGTTTTAACAAATGGCCTGTGATCATACACCTTATATTCTCCGATAAAATACGGAAATTTGATCACTCCCCCTGTTTCTTCGAACGTTTCCCTTACAGCAGCTTCCTCTAGGCTCTCTCCTTTCTCCCGCTTGCCCCCGGGGAACTCAAGACCTCTCTTTTTATGCCTCGTCAACAGCCATTCATCTTCGAAACGGCAGAGAACCAATACATGATGTGATTCCTGCTGGAACCATCCTTTTTCAAACGATATTTCTACTTTCTTCCCATTTTCATCTATAAAACGTTCCATCCAACGTCACCTCATCCGTACACTCTTTCTTTCATCTAACCACAAATAAAAAGCATTGGTCCACAGAAATCTCTTCTGAACCAACACTTTTATCCGTTATTGAGGATCTTCACGTGAATCTGATTGAAGGATGCCCATGCTTTCAATGAATTTCTTCGCTTCCTCATCCCCCAATTGATGGATCATCTCATAAACGAGATGCAGATTCTCATCATAGGCATCATTCTGCCGGTCGTAATGATATTGAATATAAGGAACATGGGCCCGGTAAAAATTCTGCCAATCAACAGAGTGATTGTTGTCAAACACTTCCCTGAGACGGGTGATCTCTTCATCGGTTGCCGATATCTTAAAGTTCCAGGGTGAATCAGTCGAACTCCGTGAAATTTCACCCGTCGCCACTTCAATATAGTAATCATATCGTTCTTCGTTCATCTTCCCACTCCTTCACTGTGCTTACCCTTCATTTTCCTCAATTGACTGAAAACTATTCATCTCGTTTCTTCTTTAAGACTTCAACTGCTTTTGTAAGAAACTCAGGTACCGGCACTCCCGCTCTCCCGACATTTTCAATGATGGAGATCATTTCATTACATATATAAAAAATAATCGTAGCATTACGAATAAAGTGCTGATTTGTTAGTATAGTATCAATAAGGTGGGCAACCGTCACAAGGGAAAAAATCAGAATTTTCCGACCTATCCCTTTTAACCCACTTTTGCTTGATAACTTCCCTTCAAGGCCACTGGCAATCATCCCTGTAAAATAATCCAAAGTGACTGCAACTAACAGAATCGTCAACAGCGAATTCCATTCGCCAAAGAAATTCAGAACAAGTGCACCAAGCCCAGATCCGATGAACAGCATACTTTTCTCCAATTAGATCATCTCCTTTTCCGAATGATTGGTCATGTCCCAAAAAACTTGAAATGATAGCCCTATCATCACCCATGGTTAATTCGTATCAGAAAGGGTAAAAGACAAATAAAAGTTGTCCTAGCATAATATGTTACGTAATTCATAAAGGTTCATGTTAAAATATAATGAAAGGGAGGTGAAGTGCATGAAGTTGATCGAAGAAATTTATGAAATGTACCGAGGAAGAATCAAAGGTACCGACGAAGACTTAGACCTCATTGCCCTTACAATCTTAGAAGATACATCTAGGAACGAACTCCTGGAACTCATTCAAGAAATGGAAACCGAAGAATTACAATACTTCTTCCGCCTATACATATTCGAAACACTAAAAGAAAAATGGTCCAACAACGAAGAACGGGTAAAACTGGAAAAAAAGAGCTTGCATTAAAGAAAAGCGGAGGCGGCCTGGTAGGCCCGACAAGCATAAGGCGAGGGAACCGGAAAAGGCGTTCTTTGCCTTTTTTGGTTCCCTTGACTTATGACCTCGAGGGACTGGCCGCCGGAGCTGGACACTCGAAAAGCGGAGGGGCTTT
>NZ_JAAXCV010000034.1 GCF_012911895.1 Bacillus sp. RO3 | reverse complement strand
AGGGCTCCTAAGCTTGTATGAAAGGTATTCAACCATACGTCAATCTTAAAGAAACCGCCGTATACGGGTCCGTACGTACGGTGGTGTGAGAGGTCGGGGGTTAGTCACCCCCTCCTACTCGATTGGTGAAGTTAAGAATATACTTCTACTGGTTCAAGCTTTGTTCGGTTAGAGGGAATCCTAGGAAAGTCAGGATATAGTCCGCCCATTGTGAGGAAGTGGAGGGGAAACGGCTAGAATATCATTCATTCGGAACTTTCGGATATTTTTACGTAAAAAGCAATAAGCGGTTATACTATTCCCTTCTACTTTTTTCACCAGTATTTTTCGTTGAGTGCAAATGAGACTCTCAGTCAAATAAATAATTTCAATTGGACTTTGATCTATAAGGGAACGTGTTAATAGGGTTTTCATAGTTTTCGCTCCTCTCTCATAAAAGAGTTCTTCCTAAGGAGTCTGCTGTTCGGTATATACCTTGCAGTTGGCAATGGCCAGTGTCCTCTCAAGGTTTTCATTAAACCATGGGGAAAGGGCACCTTGCATAGATCGCTGCAGATGAGCAGTTGTTAAAGTGTACATTTACTAAGCAGTATATACGAACGAATGTTCTTTTATGCATGGCCTCTCAAAAGATGTGATGTAGAACAAAAAAATCGTTGACTTTTTTCTGAATTTGACTATAATTTAATATATACCTTACATCGAGACTTGTTAGCTCAGTGGGAGAGCACTTCCTTGACAGGGAAGGGGTCGTGGGTTCGAATCCCTCACAGGTCATACAAAAAAACCTGCATCTTATTAAGATGCAGGTTTTTTATGTACTTCATATTACGGAACCAATACATAAAGCAGAATGCAAAAGGACTCTGTTACAACGTACAAGAGTCCTTTCAAAAAAAAATGTCGATAAATCTATTATAAACTGTCTTCTAATTCTTCCTCAAAATAGAACGTGCCGGGATGTTCTTTAACGATATAAGAAAATCGCTTCATATTCTTAACATATTGCCACTTCAAGATTGTCACTGTTTCGCCTGTTTCTTTAATGGTAACGATAGCACCAGTATTAAACCGATTCTTTGTGGATTTCATTGGGCACTTCCTTTCCTATACCTTCATTATACCACAGTTTATCCGTTGTTTTTATCGTCTCATTTATGATTATCTGATTAAAGCGCTTACCCGGACTTTGCATCTGTCTTGTTGAGTGAGGAAGAATGATCTGATAAGAGTTCACGTGTGAAAACAAGATTTTGAACCTTCAGGAACGAGGGAGGAGATACTGTCAGAAGTCTGACTTTCAAAACTTATCCTTGAAGAACTTGCTTATTTGTTTCATTACTGTTATTCTATAAAAGAATTATTTTTGTCTGGTATACGAGGGAAGAACAAGATTTGGTTTTCACCTATATCGCAAGAATAGTAATACATTGTGTGTAATGCACTTTAGGAGGCAACAAACATGGAAAATGGTAAAGTAAAATGGTTTAACGCAGAAAAAGGTTTCGGATTCATCGAAGTTGAAGGTGGAGACGATGTATTCGTACACTTCTCAGCGATTCAAGGTGAAGGTTTCAAATCTCTTGACGAAGGTCAAGAAGTATCTTTCGACGTTGAACAAGGTGCTCGTGGACCACAAGCAGCTAACGTTCGTAAAGCATAATCTAACTTTACACATTCAAAAAACAGACTCATTCTTGAGTCTGTTTTTTTTATGAGTTGTTAAGTGGAAACATAAAGCTTATTTGCCTAGATCCTTCTTCGTCACTTCGCTTCTGATATTGATTTCTTTTGAGAATTCAGTATGGTTTTTTTTGTTGTGAGGGTATTTGTTTTTTCGTTCACGATTATCATTCTTATTTGTCATTATTGTCGCCCCTTTATAGTAAATAGATGTTACTACTATAGTCTTACCTGTTGAATGTTCATTATCCCGGGAAATAAAGGCAAGAAGAATCAACAGACTCCCACTGGTGGGGATTTCCATGGTATAGTAAAGGGGTCTATTTATACAATTGGGAGGGGAATAATGAGAGAATTGTATGATAAAGTCATTGAATTCAGGGACGAACGAAATTGGAGCGCCAACCACAATGAAAAGGATCTTGCCATATCCATTTCATTAGAAGCAAATGAACTTCTGGAAAATTTCCAATGGAAAACCAGCCGTGAAGCAGTGGAGACCGCCCGGCAGGATATTAAAGAAGAAATGGCAGATGTCCTGATTTACCTCATTCAGCTCGCTGATAAAATGGATGTTGAACTAGAAGATGAAGTATACAAGAAACTTGAAAAGAATGCACGTAAATATCCAAAGTAAAGATCAGGGCGGACTACGTTGACAGGTCCGTCCTTTTACTTACTCATAATACTCATGAAATCCTGAATGAAGGCTTGATAGTCCAGGGAAAGATAGATTTTTGTAGTTGAATCCTCTGGCATGGAACCTACACGGAAATCGGCTGTGGACTGGCCACGGTTATCACCTACAATTTGTACATCTACATTTCTTATTAAATAGCTTCCCATATCTGGATTCATGACTAATGAGAGGGTCAGGACATCATGAAGAGGGGCTCCATCTATTCCTGGAACCATTTCTTGATATGCTTGAAAATAATAATCATATACTTTATCAAGGATTTTTACTAAAGGGCTTGAAGAAAGATTTTGGATTTCCTCTATCTGTTTTCTTGTTATGATGGCTTTATTCGTTACGTTAAGGGGAACAGAGGTGATATTTTTTACTTGTGTCATGACGAAGTTGCTGGCTATAGGGTCTCCATGAAAGTTTGCTTCGGCCACTTTCGTAACGTTGCCGGGTACAAAAAAAGCACCGCCCATGATATAGAATTCATGGATTTTTTCTTCAAACTGATCATCCATCATAAATGCCATCGCCAACGATGTGTTCCTTCCTACATCGACTACCACAATGTCGTGATATTCTTCTACTAATTGAAAGATCTGGGAGAAATTAAGTAATTCACCTTTGATCGTATCAGGTGGACGAATGGGCCCTAATCCGTCTTTGCCGTGAATCTCTGGGTAGTAGACAGGCGATTCCCCCGTACAGGAGCGGGTTGCCCCTCCGATAACCGGAATATTCGTCTGTTCAGCCAGCTGCAGTAAATACGCAACATTATCTGTTGCCTGCTCTTTATCTACATTCCCATAACCTGAAACAATACCTACGATATTAATATCGGGATGAAGAAGTGCATACATAATCGCAATGGAGTCATCGATTCCCGGGTCTGCGAAAAGGAGTATATTCTTCATATCGTCGTCTCCTTTTGTTCGGTTTGTTCAAATATATGTATAGAATAGGGTATTATGCTGTCCACAATGCCATATAGGATAAAGTGCCAGGCAGATAGTCTTTTATGCTTTAATCCATCGCTTCATAAAGGGAGTTGCGTCACGGATGTTCAGAAAGGACTTTGTCGTCTGATATTTCATTAAGCTCTTTTCCAGAACCAACGTTGTTTCAACAAACAGGCCTACCGAGGCTCTGTTGCTCAGACAACCAGTATATAGCTACTCCCCTTAAAGCGTGGGCCCATCCTCGGCTTATATATCAGTGGATAATTTTTTCAGGATTAGCAATAATAAAATCAGCCAACACCTTTTCCTGGTCACTTAGAAGTGATCGAGTGCCTGTCATGCAAGAGAAACCATTTCGCTCGTATCTCTTGCATGGATATAAAGAAAAAAATTTTATGATGAATGACCAAATAAAAAATATTATTTCATAAATTACACCACGGAATTTTATTTCGTATTATAATATACAAGGTGAAGACATATTTGGATTGAAAGGAATGATCAAACTATGACAAAACAACAAATAGGAGTGGCCGGTGTAGGAGTGATGGGAAAGAGTCTTGCCTTAAACTTCGAAAGCAGGGGCTATTCAGTTTCTATATATGATGTGTCTGACGAAAAGGTCAAGGAGGTTCTTGGAGAACATCCCGATAAGAAAATGGTAGGTACTCATGATGTAAAAGAATTCGTCCAGTCTTTAGAGACGCCACGAAAGATCCTCATTATGGTTCCAGCAGGTGCCATTACTGATAAGGCCATTGATTCCTTACTTCCTCACTTAGATGAAGGGGATATTCTGATTGATGGTGGAAATACGTACTTTGAAGATACGATCCGTAGAAATAAGGAACTTGGTGAAAAAGGAATCAACTTCATCGGAGCGGGTGTATCCGGAGGGGAAGAAGGTGCATTATACGGTCCTGCCATCATGCCTAGTGGCCAGAAGGAAGCATATGACTTAATCGAGCCTTTCCTGAACGCGATTGCAGCGAAGGTAAAAGGGGATGCATGCAGTACATATATCGGTCCGGACGGATCAGGACATTATGTGAAAATGGTTCATAACGGAATCGAGTACAGTGATATGCAACTCATTTGTGAAGCATATTATCTCATGAAAAATGTCCTTGGACTAAACGCTTCAGAGCTTCACGAAACATTTAAAGAGTGGAACGAGGGAGAGCTTGACAGCTACCTGATCGAAATTACGGCAGATATTTTCACAAAAGTGGATGAAGAAACAGGAAAGCCCCTAGTGGAAGTAATTCTGGATACAGCGGGTCAAAAGGGGACAGGTAAATGGACAAGCATTTCTGCACTGGAACTGGGAGTACCCCTTTCCATCATTACGGAATCTGTGTTCGCCCGATTTATTTCTGCCATGAAGGAAGAAAGAGTAAAAGCAAGCAGAATCTTAAAAGGTCCTAAGAATACCACATTCACAGGGAACAAAGAAGAGTTTATTGAAATGATTCGTAAAGCTTTGTACCTAAGCAAGATTTGTTCCTATGCTCAAGGCTTTGCTCAGCTTCAATCCGCTTCAGATGAATACCAGTGGGATCTGAAACCTGGAGAGATCTCCATGATATTCAGAGGGGGATGTATCATCCGTGCCGGGTTCCTGGAGGACATCAAGAACGCCTATGATCGTGAGCCTGGTTTAACCAATCTACTACTTGACCCGTATTTTAAGGAGATCGTTGAAACGTACCAGGATGCAGCGCGAGAAGTTGTGGCAACAGCCATTAAGATTGGAGTTCCAGTTCCGGGCCTTGCTAGTGCATTAGCCTATTATGACAGCTATCGTTCTGAGTCACTCCCGGCTAATCTTCTTCAAGCTCAACGAGATTATTTTGGTGCACATACGTATCAGCGTGTGGACAAAGAAGGGACATTCCATACGGATTGGTTATCAAAGTAAGAATAGGGAAGCCCTGTGATATCATCACAGGGCTTTATTATGTTACTCCTTGCTCGATGACTCCTCTTTGGTTTGATGCTTTTTCTTCTCATCACGCAGGTCTTTTTTTAGGTCGTCTAATGGAATCGGATCGACATTTCTCTCGCTTTCATGCTGATCGAGGATACCGTCATGATCCTGATTGATTTGTTCTGGATGATCATTTTTTCTTGTGGACATTGTTCTACCCTCCCTAAATGATTGTTCCTTTACCATACCCTTCCTCGGGGGAGAATAACCTCTCATGTGCAGGAATGAAAAAAGAAAGCCACCTGTCACCAGGCGGCTTATCAATGGAAGTTTTTAAATTTTAACGTCGACTTTAGCGTTTTTCTTTAGTTCTTTCACATGCTGTACGAGTTTTTCCTGTTTTTTCTGCTGCTCTAACTGAGTTTTGATTTGAGGCTTTACTTCTTCAAATGTTGGTGCTTCTTCTGATTGATCTTGTCCCTGACTGCTTGCATACTGGTCATAAAACTTTTTCATCTCATCTTCGGTTACATCTTCTACTTTGATTTCTTTTTCAACATAATGTGTATACTTGATGTTTTCAGCGATTTGAGTTCTCAACTCATCCATTGTAAATCCGGCTTTTTTCATTGCATCTTCAAATTTTTTCTCGTCTTTGTATTGTTTTTTCACTTCATCAAGCTGTTTATTGATTTCTTCTTCAGATGCCTTATACCCTTTTTCATCTGCTTGCTGCATAAGAAGAGTCTGTCCTATCAGGCTATCGATTGTCTGTTCTTTAATTTGTTTCACTGCCTCTTTACTGGTTGGATCCTGGCCCATTTGCTGAAATTGCATCTGGGATTGAGTCAGTACGTTGTTAAAGTCTTCACCTTTGATTTCTTCGGCATTTACGACGGCAACGACCTTGTCTTTTTCAACTTTTTGTTCATCCAATTTCTTTTGCATTTCTTCCATCTGCTTGGCTTGTTCTTCCTGACCTTTTGCTTGTTCAGTGCTTTCTTCTTCTGTTTTGGGCTTTTCTTCTTTGCTATCCTCATTTGAACCGCATGCAGCCAGTCCAATCGCTATAATTGCTAATAGTAGAGTCGTAAATATTTTTTTCATAATATACTCCTTTCAATTCTAAGGTGTGATTCAGAAAAGATCACTTAAAGGGCATTGTAAAGGATTAACCCTGAAAAAGAAAGCATTTAAACCAAAAGTATAGTTTGTAATAAGCTTGCAATACTGTTTAAGGAACCCGTAAGTCCACAATTGTATCCGTTTCCAACGCTCTAGCCTGCATTCCAATTGTAAGAGATTCTTTACTTCTGTTTATCGTTGGAAATACATGAAGAAAAGAGGCTGTTCAAATCGAGTTTGCTCCTCCATTCAAACAGCCGTTAAAAAATATTGGGGGCCAAAGAATACTGTCAAACAACCTTCTAATTGAAGTATAGTGACGGCGTCTCATTTCATCAACCAGCTTATTGGAACATGTCGTGCAGTGAGTGACACTGTGGAGGTATGAATCATTGTCCTCCTATCATTTTCACGGTAGATAATAATTATAAGCATATTTTCTGAAGGGGATTTCCTTCTTTTCGTTGAATGAAAGGAATAGAAGAAATGATGAAAGGAGAAGGACGATGAAGCAATTAGTAAGAGTTGGAACCATCTATATACCAGTAGGGAATGTCCAAAAGGCAACGGAATGGTATCAGGAGATATTGAATGGTGAAGTGAACTATCAGGATGAGGACAAAGCCATTCTAAACCTTGCAAATATGAGTATCTTCCTGGTGGGATCCTCAGAAGGTGAAAGCAGTAACTTTCAGGATAGATTCAACAAGAAACGATTTTCATTAACTTTTGAAGTGGATGGATTGGGAGAACTGGAAGAGTTGAGGGAAGATTTACTCATGAAAGGTGTACAGGCCGGTGAGATTGAAGATAGAGGACATAGAGGGCGAAACTTTATTTTCCCGGATCGGGATGGAAATCTATTCGACGTTTGGAGTGAACTCAGTCCGCAGTATAAAAAAGCTTATAATCTCTAAACATTCCAGGAAAAATCATCCCATATAAGAATCGTATAAAAGATGGTTCAGAGAAACTATTCTAAAAAAATGAAACTTGACTTTATCAATGGATAGAGGGGATACTGGTAAAGGGTTTTATGAGGAATTTGAAAATATAACTTGTAATTCCATTTTCAATCGCTTATGATGAACAGGACACAATATTTTGTGTTCTGTTTTATTTTTAATACTATATATTGATTATAACCTGTAAATAGGGTGTCTGAATGGACTTAAAAGGGAATCCGGTGTGAATCCGGAACTGTCCCCGCAACTGTAAGTGTTGACGAAATAAGGAACTGCCACTGTCTCATAGGATGGGAAGGCCTTAGAGTAGGATGAAACACGAGTCAGGAGACCTGCCTTGTTTATCACGTGTTATCTTCTTCGGGAATTGGGAGGATAAAGCGAGGATTGTAAAAGTCTTTTAGTCTATTTACATATCTCCGTATTGAAAGCCCGTCCTTCCAGAAGGATGGGCTTTTTCTGAATCCTTCCCTAATGAAGAAATCGGGAGGAATGAATATGTCAATCATATCACAGTATCAAGGTACGAAAGAGGAAGCAGATACCATCCTTACAGATCTGCACGAACGATTTCCTAAGCTCTATTTCAACGAATATGACGAAAAAATTCACTTGTTTACAGAAGGCAGGTCTGAACTGAGTCGAGAAAACCTTTACCGTTTCATGATTCTCACGGCAGTGGAACGGATTTCTGCCCACGAGCCTGACTGGACTTACGTTGCCGCAGCACTTTACTTAAAGAATCTCTATCGAACCGTTGCCTGTTCCAGGGAAGCTGAAGAAGGCAATTTGTATCACTCCTTTTATCAACTCATTCAGGGATTGACGGAACGTCAATATTATTCGCCTGCCTTAATGGAATCTTATACAAGAGATGAAATCGAACGGCTGGGCAAACTGATGGATCCTTTCAAAGATCAGTTGTTTACTTACATAGGGATCGTCACATTATCTGAAAGGTACCTGACGACATCACATGAAGGCCGGATTCTTGAATTACCTCAAGAGAGATTTATGATCATAGCCATGACGCTGTTTATGAAGGAACCGCGTGACAAGAGGATGAAGCTGATTGAAGAAGGGTATTGGGCCATGTCAAATCTGTACATGACAGTGGCAACACCCACTTTCGCCAATGCGGGGAAAAGTCATGGTCAATTATCAAGCTGCTTCATCGATACGGTCGCGGATGATTTAAGAAGCATATATGACAGCAATACAGATGTTTCAACTTTAAGTAAGAATGGGGGCGGCCTTGGTATCTATCTAGGGAAAGTACGAAGCAGGGGAAGTGATATCAAAGGTTTTAAGGGAGTAAGTTCAGGCGTGATCCCATGGATGAAACAGTTAAATAACACGGCTGTATCCGTTGATCAGTTAGGTCAGCGCCAGGGAGCCATAGCAGTTTATTTAGACGTTTGGCATAAAGATATCTTCCCTTTTCTTGACACACGATTAAATAATGGCGATGAAAGGCAGCGCACTCATGATCTTTTCACTGGTGTAAGTGTGCCCGATCTATTTATGGAGCAAGTGGAGGCCAGAGGGGATTGGTATTTATTCGACCCTCATGAAGTGAAAGTAGTCATGGGGTATTCCTTGGAAGATTACTATGATGAGCATGCGGGAGAAGGCTCATTCAGGGATAAGTATTGGGAGTGTGTTGAAAGTCCCCGTCTTACCAGGGTGGTTGTCCCGGCGATTGACATTTTCAAACGTATCATGATCTCACAGCTTGAAACGGGTACACCCTATATGTTCTATCGGGATACGGTCAATCGACTCAACGCCAATCAACAGAAAGGGATGATTTACTGCAGTAATTTATGTACGGAAATCGCACAGAATATGAGTCCCACCGTCATGGAAGAAGAGGTCATTAAGGATGGGAAAATCATCACATATAAATCTCCTGGAGATTATGTAGTATGTAATCTGGCATCGATCTCGTTGGCTAAAACCATCATGGATGATGAGCTTGAAAGAGTGATTTCAATAGGGGTACGATTACTGGATAATGTCATTGATTGTAACAGTCTTCCTGTCCTGCAGGCTCAGCTGACAAATCAACGCTATAGAGGAATTGGCTTAGGTACCTTCGGGTGGCATCATCTTCTTGCGTTAAAAGGCTTGAAGTGGGAGAGCGATGATGCGGTTGAATATTGCGATACACTATACGAGGATATGGCATATTACACCATTAAAGCCAGTCATGAACTAGCCAGGGAAAAAGGGGCCTATCCATATTTCGAAGGCTCTGACTGGGCGACAGGAGAGTACTTTAGCAAAAGACGATATGCCGGAGCAAGGTGGGATTCATTGAGGAAGGATGTTTCCTCCAAGGGAATCCGTAACGGATATTTAATGGCCGTGGCACCTAATTCTTCCACGTCGATCATAGCCGGGTCTACGGCAAGTATCGATCCTCTATTCAGATTGGAGTATTCGGAAGAGAAGAAGGATTATAAGATTCCTGTTACAGCACCTGATTTATCACCGAAGACCACCTGGTATTACAAGACGGCTTATAACGTAGATCAGCACTGGAGTATTAAACAGAATGAGAAGAGGCAGCGTCATATCGATCAAGGGATATCGTTTAATCTGTATGTGCGAAATGATATCAAGGCGAAAGAGTTATTATCCCTTCACTTGGACGCATGGAAGTCTGGGTTAAAAACGACCTATTATGTAAGGTCGACATCTGTTTCAAATTTTGAAGAATGTGAGAGCTGTCATAGCTAGGAGGTAGATGAGACGTGAATGAACTGATAGAGCGCAAGTTAATCGATTCAGATGCTCCGAACAAATCAACAGGCATCGTAAATGGACGAAGCTCGAATATATTAAATTGGGATGATGTCCGCTTTCCATGGGCATACCCTAAATATAAACGAATGCTCGGCAATTTCTGGACGCCATTTGAAATCAATATGGCTAAGGATATTAAACAATTTCCGACTCTTTCTGAAGAGGAACAGGAGTCGTTTTTGAAAATTATCGGCTTATTGGCTCTTTTGGATAGTGTGCAAACCGATTATGCCGGTAAAGTGGCAGACTATCTGACTGATTCCAGCTTAAATGCCCTGATGATCATTCTCGCACAGCAAGAGGTCGTACACAATCATTCTTATAGCTATGTTTTATCAAGCATCGTTTCCAAAAAGAAACAGGATGAAGTGTTTGATTTCTGGAAGAATGACCCGACTTTGATAAAGCGGAATGAATTTATTACAAATGGGTATAAGGATTTCGCAGAGTCACCTTCCATTGATCGTTTACTAAAGTCGATCATTTATGATGTCATTCTCGAAGGACTGTTTTTCTACTCCGGGTTTGCCTTCTTTTACAATATGGCAAGAAATCAAAAAATGGTGGCGACCTCTACCATGATTAATTACATCAACCGTGATGAGCAGCTACATGTCGGTCTATTCGAGAAAATATTTAAAGAAGTCCTCAATGAAAATCCGTCTTATCAAACCGAAGAGCTTCAAAACTTTGGAAGAGACACGTTCAAGCAGGCGGCTCTCCTTGAAATCGAGTGGGGGAGGGAAGTCATCGGATCTAATGTGGATGGTTTATTAATGAGCGATCTGGAGGACTATATTAAGTTCATGGCAAATAAAAGAGCCAAACAGTTAGGGTTTGAAAGTCCGTTCATAGGATACAAAACCAACCCTCTAAAATGGATCATTGCCTATCAGGAAGTGGATAAGGGGAAAACCGATTTCTTTGAACAAAAATCGAGACAGTATACAAAGACCTCTGATGCGAACGGGTTTGATGAACTGTAGGAGAGCTGAGGGGCTTTCGGATAAGAGGTGGTTGGCTCATTGAGTGTGACAGCACACAGGGGAACGCCGCGGATGCTCACCACCAAGCCCCCGGGAAGCGAGCATCCGGCAGCGGAAATCAGCTTCTACTCTCCCCATGAGAATGGCAACAATGTACCCGAATAGACTCTTTCCTAAAGAAAAAGAAGTGATAGCCTTAAAATTGAAACAATAACCACAAAAGAAAAGCGAGTCATCACGACTCGCTCTTCTTTTCAATAAAAGGTCCGTAGTCCCTTCTTGTATGTTGGACGGCGACCCATTTCACTGTTGTAAATTCTTCAAGTGCCCATTCACCGTTGAAACGTCCAAGTCCTGAATCCTTTTCTCCGCCGAACGGCATATGAGGCTCATCGTTGACAGGTTCATCATTAATATGAATCATCCCGGTTTCAATTTTATGAGCCAAGACCGTTGCTCTTTCTATGGAGGAAGAGTGTACAGCCCCACTTAACCCATATGGATGTTCATTGGCGAGGCGGATGGCGTCATTGTCATCATCAAAAAGGATGATGGCAGCCACAGGCCCGAAGATTTCATTTTTTGCAATCGGCATGGAGTTGGTAACATGGGTCAGGACCGTTGGATGCAATAGGTTCTTTTCCGCGTTGCCCCCCAGTACAACTTCAGCTCCTTGTTCTTTACTGTTTTCAATATCCTTCAAGATCCGGTCTACTTGATTTTGATCGATTAAGGGTCCTATTTGAGTGGACTTGTCTGATGGATCTCCTGTATTCAACGCTTGCACCCTTGATACAAAAGAGTCGACAAACTTATCATGCATCCCTTTCTGAACCATGATCCTGTTGATACTCATGCATATTTGCCCCTGATGATAGAATTTTCCGAAAAGGGCGGATTCAACAGCCTGATCAAGGTCTGCATCATCCAGTACGATAAAGACGTTATTGCCACCGAGCTCTAAAGCCGTTTTCTTCAGATGTTTGCCTGCAAGCTCACCGATTCTTCGCCCCACTTCCGTCGATCCTGTGAAGGAGATCAAACGGGGAATCGGATGAGTTACGATGTCATCACCAATTTCCGAGCCTTTTCCCACTACTACATTAAGTAATCCTTTGGGAAGCCCGGCCTCTTCAAAGATACTTGCAAACAAAAGTCCGCCGGTCACAGGAGTGTGTGTAGCCGGTTTAACAACGACGCCGTTCCCTGTAGCTAAAGCAGTGGCGATGGATCGTACTGCTAAATGGAAGGGAAAGTTCCAGGGACTGATGACACCTACGACTCCAAGGGGTTCCCTGTACACCCGGTTTTCCTTTCCAGGAACCTGGGAGGGCAGGATTTTCCCTTCCATCCGATATGGATAGGTCGCTGCTTCCTTCATGATATTGATGGATACGCTCACTTCCCCGGCAGCCTTCATATATGTACTGCCGGATTCTTTAATGAGCCAGTCAATGATCAATTCCTTGTTCTCTTCCACTACTTGAACAGCCTTTTCCATAATAGTTCTCTTAGTCTGGGGAAGCTCGTGGGCCCAGGACTTTTGGGCATCTTGGGCGGATTGATACGCTGCATCCAGATCTTCTCTGCTTGCAGCGGTAATAGATCCAATTTCTGAATGATCGAAGGGGTTGTGATTGAGAATCGAATTTTTACTCGTGCCTTCCACCCATTCGCCATTAATATATAACTTGTCAAATTGTGTTTTCATTTTGATTATCCTCCTTGTGATTTACATGTCTTGTTGGGTGGGACGTACAATGATTTCATTTACATCTACATGGTCAGGCTGCTCCACCGCATACGATATGGCCTTCGCTATATTCTCACTGTCAAGAGGCTTCATTTCACGATCCTTGAAAGCGGATAATATATCTTCATCCGTAATGGTTTCAGTCAGTTCTGTTGCGACTGCACCTGGTGAAATAATGGTTGTACGAATGTTATGGGAAGCATTCATTTCTACTCTTAATCCTTCGGTAATCGCACGCACTGCATACTTAGTACCACTATAAACCGCGCTCCCCGGCATCACTTTATGACCGGCGACAGATGAAACGTTAATGATATGCCCTGAATTCTGTTTTTCCATATAAGGAAGGACAGCAGATATCCCATAAAGTACGCCTTTAATATTCACATCAACCATCCGATCCCATTCTTTGATCTTTCGTTTATTCATGAACGAAAGGGGCATCAGTCCGGCATTGTTAATCAATACATCGATTTGGCCTGCAACCTCTATTGTCTTTCTAGCCAGTTCTTCCATTTCTTCTACATTTGTCACGTCCGTTACGTGATAGTAAGCCGTTCCGCCTGTTTGCTCTATTTCACTTTTTAATTCTTTTAACCGTTCTTCACGTCTTGCAGCCAGCATCACGATAACATCTTTAGCGGCTAGTTCCTTTGCCGTTGCCTGACCTATTCCACTGCTTGCCCCTGTAATGATTGCTACTTTCTTATGACTCATATCCCTTTCTCCTCCTATGAATGGCTTTAATGTTCCTCATTATTATTTACACGGCTAAAAGATGTATTAAACAAAATGGTGAGAGTTAGAGCGTATTGGAAAATAAATGTTTAATGATTCATTTTATGGGAATATACATACTAGATTGAATGAGAGGAGAGATGATTTGTGGCAAATCATTCTACTGAAGAAAAAGTGGAGTCAAAAGTTAACAGCACGTTAAGCAATATGTCCCA
Source organism: Bacillus sp. RO3 (assembly GCF_012911895.1). GTDB lineage: Bacteria > Bacillota > Bacilli > Bacillales > Bacillaceae_B > Rossellomorea. The sequence continues at coordinate 540,441 of NZ_JAAXCV010000034.1, read as the reverse complement.
AGATAAAAAAGAGGATATTCTATCTAACTTCGATCATTTCAAACAATACTTAGGCAACAAAGTTTCCTTAGCAGATAAGTTAGGGATGAGTGAAGAGCAGCAGGCAAAGGCTGCCCAGAAGGTCGGAGATTACCTTGCGGCCCATGAGGAACCGAAGAACAGGGAAGAGAAATTACTGTATGAATTGTGGAAAGTCGGTAACAAGGAAGAGCAGCATATGCTTTCTCATATGCTTGTGAAACTCGTTCACGCTGAATCATAATAAAAACCGAAAGGGCATCCGTCCGGATGCCCTTTCGGTTTTATTCATTTACATATGTATTTCAGGAGCAACCGAAACCGTCACATTTCCCTTGATGGCACGGGTGATCATGCATGACTGTTCTGCTTTCATCATTAATTTTTCGGCAATGGTGATATCTTTCTTAGTGGTGGAAGGACCCAGGGTAAGAATGGGGCGATGGATAATCTCTTTATATGTAATGACTCCTTTTTCCACTTCCACAATACCTTCGGAAGTCATCTGTAGATCCCTTTTACTAATATGACTTCGTTCAAGCATAGCGGCCAGGGTGATGATGTAACAGGTAGCTGCTGCGCCAAGTAGCATTTCATCCGGGTTCGTTCCTATACCGGGACCGTCCATTTCTGGTGGAATCGATATTTTTGTATGGAAATTTTCCGAGCTTAAAGTACCTACATCGTTCCTGAGCCCGGGCCAATCAGTTGAAATATGAAATGAATGTCTAGCCATAAATAAAAGCCTCCTAGAAAGCATGGTAAACTTATTGTATACACTATGCTCATTGTTGGCAAAGAAAAAAGACTCTACAAAGTAGAGTCTTTCGGATTAGCATGGATTATGCTTTTGTAACGTTAGCAGCTTGGTCGCCACGGTTTCCTTGAACGATTTCAAAAGAAACTTTTTGACCTTCTTCTAAAGTTTTGAATCCTTCGCCTTGAATAGCTGAGAAGTGTACGAACACGTCGTCTCCACCTTCGCGCTCGATGAATCCGAAACCTTTTTCTGCGTTAAACCATTTAACTGTACCTTCTAACATACTGTTACCTCCTCGTGTGTTCTCCACACAAATGTTTTACTATTCTTGCTCACGTAACTTCAAGGCGAAAAGCTTTAAAAACTTTGTCTATCCTTCCATTCCGAACAAAAATAATTCTATTCCATAATATCAGTTAACTATATAAAAGGCAACCCTATAAAAGGCAACCCTAACGAATCAGGAGGTGACTTTCATTCAAAGATGAGTGCGAACATGCCACAGTTCAGGAAAGAATCGGTGATCCAGCACCTTCTTTAAGTATCCAACCCCGCTGGAGCCTCCAGTGCCCTGTTTATGACCGATGATCCTTTCCACTGTTTTCATATGGCGGAAGCGCCATTGTTGCAGCCAATCTTCGATATCGATCAATTTTTCCGCCAGTTCGTAAAGATCCCAATACGTTTCAGGTTGCTGATAGACAGTTGTCCATGCTTGCAATACTGTGGGGTCTTCAGAATAAGGTTTCTTATAGTCACGCTGAATCACTTTTTCATCAATTGGTAAACCTGCATTGGACAGGGCAAGGATTGATACATCATAAAGGGATGGGGCAACGTACGAATCGGTAAGCCTAGATAATAGCTCTGGATCTTTCTTATAAATCTCCAACACATGTGTTGTTTTATATCCGAGTGCAAATTCAATCATTCTATACTGGTAGGATTGGAATCCTGACGCTTGTCCAAGGCTGTCCCTGAATTGGACATATTCTGAAGGGGTTAGTGTGGAAAGAACATCCCATGCGTGAATGATTTGTGATTGGATTTTTGAAACCCGTGAAAGCATTTTAAAGGCAGGTGAAAGTTCACCCTTTTGTATGGAAGTAATACTGGCTTTGATTTCATGGAGGATTAATTTCATCCATAGCTCACTTACCTGATGAATGATGATGAATAGCATTTCATCATGATGACCGGATAACCGCTTTTGACTATGGAGCAGGGAATCAAGACCAAGATATTCACCATAGGTCATTTTGTTGATAAAATCAGTGTATACGTCTTCATTTCCCATTTTTTCCTTATTGTTTGTCATGATCATTCTCCTTTTTCATTGTCTGCCTCAGACTAGATGTGTTTAGATACCGTTACTATGTATGAATTCTTGAATGAGGGGAAGAATTCCTTTATTCCTTTTGGGTGTATTTTTACAACTAAAAACGTCGTGTAGGAGAGCAGATTAAACCGAAGACATGAAGAAGGCATAAAAAACCCTTTTCTTAGGAAAGTTCAACCCACCTACACAAGATTCAAAGACAGAGACGGCAAACATAAGAATGAGACAAAGGGGGAGAAAGGATTGAATTGTACGGTTAAGGGGAAAATAAGTATATCTTTCCCTTTTTAGGAGTCTAACCAATGAATATCTTACATCATTCCAAGACGGTGACTGTCCGGTTCTTTAAGGAGCGTTTTTTTGATCACTCTGCACAACTGGCGTATTATTTGTTATTATCCATCTTTCCATTTTTACTATTTGTTTTCTCACTGATCAGCTATTTGCCCATTTCTGAAACAAATGTACTGTTACTCATTAAACCGTTTGCGCCTGATAAATCGTATGCGATCATTCAAAATAATATTGATCGGATTTTAAATGACGAACGTGGAGACGTATTATCCATCTCCATCTTCTTCACCTTTTGGCTTTCATCCATGGCGGTCCAATCCATGGTAAGATCTTTGAATAAAGCCTATCAAATCGAAAGGAAGAAGCCCTTCTTATTTGCCTTACTGTATGATCTTTTATTAACAATGGGCTTTATGTTCCTCATTTCATTTTCCCTTATCGTACCAGTGGTGGAGGAATATATTCGTCATGCAAGATTTACAGAGGATAAGATTGACGGAGAGTGGAGTCAGGCATGGGTGCTGGGGAAATGGGGATTGAGTTCGATCTTCATGTTCATTCTTTTTCTGTTTCTCTATATGGTTGTTCCAAGTAAGCGAATCTCCTTTGTTCATGTCATCCCCGGCGCGTTAGTCGCAACCTTTGGGTGGCAGGGGGTGTCGTGGCTCTATGGAACATATGTAAAATGGAACGATTATTCCCAGTTCTATGGACAGATGGGAAGTGTCGTTACGCTAGTAGTCTGGTTTTACATCTCTTCTACCATCATATTGATTGGCGGATTATTGAACGGCAGTATAGGCGAGAAGAAGATAAATTAAGGAATATCTATTCTTTTTAGAGGAGGGTATTCCTTTTTATGTTTGATTTTCTATCTTTATTCATCAACACAACCTTTTTACCGTCGAAATGAGGAACAAGTCAAAAATAATGTTGGTGATTAGTAGAGGACGCATGCCATAGTGACTATACCGTTCCATCATTCTGAAAAAACGAACACATTTGGATGTTTTTTCCCTAGTAAACTTTCCAATGTCGATGAGTTCACGTTATCACTCCTGTTTTAAGTATTTTTTATGAGGTGCAAGGGAACGTGTGTACTTTCTTTCAATTCCTTTCATAGTATTCCCACCCGTGACATAGGCATGTACAAAAGGGGAGGATGATAGGGTTATGGTGTTCGAGGGATGCGTTTATTGCGGGAATAATTCCTTAACCGAAATGGAGCTGCTGATGAGGGAACAATATGAAGAGGTTCATCATCTGATGTTTCCCCATGGACAGAAAATCGGAGGGAATGTGGTGTTATATGGGTGTGATCACTGTGGTTACCTCCATCCATTTCATAAAGAAAAAAGGCGGAAATATGGAAAGAAGTCGACAGAAAGAACTAAGGGGGTTCGCTGGAATATTCGTTAAGCAATATTTGTAGTGAACCTCCCATTGACGGTATAATACGAGAAGGGAGGGAGTCTAATGAATACATATCCAGATACAAAGAAGACACTTCAATTAATCAAGGAACTTGTGGAAATTCCAAGTCCTTCAGGGAACACCGAATCAATCATGAAGTATGTGGAGGAATCCCTGTCAGACTTGGATGTAGAAATGTCCAGGAACAGAAAAGGTGCACTGATTGTGACACTGCCGGGTGAAGACACAGGGCGGCACCGAATGTTGACGGCCCATGTAGATGCACTTGGTGCCATGGTCAAAGAAATCAAAAGTGATGGACGGTTACGTTTATCCATGATCGGTGGCTTCAGATGGAACGCAGTAGAAGGAGAGTATTGTAAGATTGAAACATCTTCAGGCAAGTTCTACACTGGAACAATTCTTATGCATCAAACATCGGTCCATGTTTACAAGAATGCAGGAGAAGCGAAAAGGGATGAAACAAATATAGAAGTCAGAATTGATGAAGTAGTCCGGAATGCTTCTGAAGTAAGGGAGCTTGGAATCGAAGTCGGGGACTTTGTTTCCTTTGATCCACGCGCTGAAATCACAGAGAGTGGGTTTATCAAATCACGTCATTTAGATGATAAGGCGAGTGTAGGGATGCTCCTCCGTCTGATCCGTCAAATTCAATCAGAAGAGATTACGCTCCCATATACGACCCATTTCCTGATATCCAATAACGAAGAAATCGGATATGGGGGGAATTCTAACATCCCACCTGAAACGATCGAGTATCTAGCAGTGGACATGGGAGCCATAGGTGATGGCCAGTCAACGGACGAGTACACTGTTTCCATATGTGCAAAGGATTCGAGCGGACCTTACCACTATGAATTGCGTAAACACCTTGTTTCGTTAGCTGAAGAAAATGGGATTGAGTATAAAGTAGATATTTATCCTTATTACGGTTCTGATGCATCTGCTGCCATACGAGCAGGATTTGATATTGTCCATGGTTTAATCGGGGCCGGAATAGATGCTTCACATGCCTATGAGCGGACCCATGAATCGTCCATTCTTCATACAGAGAAGTTATTGTGGCATTATGTACAATCCAAGATGGTCCAGGAATAAATGAGATGAGACTGTGACAAAAGTGTTATAGTCCAGAAATATCCGAACGATCTTTCGAGATGCTAAAATCGAATTCGTTCGGATTTTTTTGGCTTGGAAGCAAGTATTCGCTTGTGCCCGCTGTTTTGCTGAAATCACCAGAGGTGGCAAGAGATCGGGGCTCCCTCGTCTTCATCAGAATCATTTAATTGTGTTACATCCTCTTTTTGTTTTAGTCACTGTGAATGAGGGTATGGTGCATTTGGGTGAAAAAAGTTTGTATTGTTAGTAGGAGGTATTTCTCTTATCAAAGTTAAGATGATAAGATAATATAGAGACAATATTAATTAAAAAGAGGTAAGGTAATGAATACATATAACCTGTTAGACAGCATTAAATTAAAAACCATCTACGGTGAACCACCTGCTGAAATTAAAGATATTCACGTGGATTCCAGGAAAGTGGGAGAGGGCAGTGTGTTCGTTTGTACAAGAGGCTACACAGTGGATGGACATGATTTCGCACAAATGGCTGTTGAAAAAGGGGCCACGCTGATTGTTGCTGAAAAACAATTAGACATTGATCTAACGAAAGCAGCATTAGTCGTAGTCAAGGACTCATTTAAGGCGCTCGCTCAATTGTCGAACAAATATTATGATTATCCCTCAAAGCAATTAACCGTTTTCGGAGTAACGGGCACAAATGGAAAGACTACAGTGAGCAACCTGATTCATGCCATTCTGAAAAAAGACAGTCAGAGCTCAGCTTTATCAGGTACTATCGGCTTTAATTTAGACGGAGAACTGCTTCCAAGTGAAAATACAACATGCGATAATTTAACGAACCAGCAGATGCTACAAAAAGCATTAGACAGGAATATACAGAATTTCACTCTTGAGGTATCTTCACATGGACTTGCATTGGGAAGATTATGGGGGATCGACTTTGATGTGGTGGCTTTCACCAATCTAAGTCATGATCACCTGGATTATCACGGAACGATGGAGCACTATGGGTATGCTAAAGGGTTGTTATTCTCTCAATTGGGTCAAGACCTGGAGGATCCTAAATATGTGATTCTTAACGCTGATGATGAATGGTATGAAAGGTACAGTTATATGACACCCCACGAAGTGATCAGTTACGGACTTGAAGGGCAAGCTGATTTCAAAGCTAAAGATGTTCAGTATTTTAATGATGTAACGAAGTTCACCCTTGTTTCGCCACAGGGATGCTATGAGGTGGAAATGAAACTGCTAGGAAAGTTCAATGTATATAATGTCCTGACGGCTATGGCATGCCTGTTTGCGAAAGGGATGGATGTGTCCAGGTTGGTGGAAATCATTCGTGATCTTCCACCTGTCAGTGGGAGAATGGAAAAGGTAGAAATGGATGCGCCGTTATCCGTGTACATTGATTATGCACACACGCCTGATGCAATCGAAAATGCCATTCAGTCTGTCTTGCCATTCAAGGAAAACAAAATTATTTTCCTGGTGGGTACAGGAGGAAACCGTGATAAGACAAAACGTCCTACAATGGCAGAAAAAGCATCATTGGCAGACTATGTCATATTGACGACGGATGATCCACGGTATGAGGAATACGATAGTATTCTGCACGACCTTGAAAAAGGAATGCAGCATGATCAATACGCTTTGATCGGCGATCGTGCCGAAGCGGTGAAGCATGCGGTTGAAGTCAGTGAACCAGGGGATATCATCATTTTTGCAGGGAAAGGTCATGAGGATTATCAAATCATCGAAAATACCAAGTACCCGCACAGTGACAAGAATATTGCGATTGAAGAGAGCAAGTTGAAATACGGTGTGAAAGAATAATTTTTCTAGTGAAGCAGACCAATAATAGAAAATATTGGTCTGTTTTTTTATAAGTCAATAGACGAAATTCACAATCTTTGGTAAATTTAAACTATACATTAATTGATGAGAGAATGAAGTCTATGAAATTTACCTTGTACTTAAATGATTATCAGACAGAGAAATTATTTTCCATGCTAAGATGGCTGTTTGTCGTGATTTCCGTTCTCCTATTTTACATTCCCCCCTTTTCTGACGAAGTCATTACGAACAAAGAAGTTTTTCCCATTCTATTAGTTTTGGGCGTCACTTATATGCTTGTGACTCAAATCGCTCTTATAAGGGCCAGAGATGATAAGAAAAGTCTTCAAAAAATCCTGCAAGCTGGGATCGTTTTTGACTTTCTGGCTTTAGTCTGGCTGATGTATCTATCAGAAGGGATTCACAGTCCCCTTTATCCCATTTCGATATTATTTGTCATGCATGCCACCATCTATTGGAGAACGAAAGGAGCCTTCCTTTCCCTGGTCGTATTCAGCGTCGGGTATCTATTGATGGGAATAGTGACAGTGGACTTGAGTGAGTTCCAGCACTATTACACTTTTTCATTCAATTTATTTTTCTTATGGATCATCGGGTTGTTCGGTGCGTTAATCATGCTGAGGGAACGTGCTCATTATGCCCAAAAGGAAGCCTATCACAACCTTGCCCATAAGGACTATTTATCAGGATTATATAATCATCGTTCATTTCAAGAAAAGTTCAGGCAGAAATTAGGGGAAAACGAATCCATTCTCCTATTGCTTGGGGATATTGATGACTTTAAAAAAGTGAATGATGAATATGGTCATTTAATGGGTGATGACGTGATCCGAAAAGTGGGAGAAGTATTCCGTTCCTCTGCGGAAGACAATGGAGGACAGGCATTCAGATATGGCGGAGAGGAATTCGTCATCCTGCTGCCAGGTGTGAAAATTCATGAGATTCATCACTTTCTATCTGAATTATACGATAAGTTGAGAAATCTGGACCCTTTGCCGGTTTCTATGAGTTTCGGCCAGTCACAATCATCGGAAACGACTGAACCGGAAAAATTGATTGCCTTGGCTGATCAACGATTATATGCAGCAAAACGAGCAGGTAAGAAAAGAACCTGTCTGGTCCATCACGAATATTTCCTTCCAGGAGATACAGCCTGCGGGAATAGAAAGAAGCTGTCATCCTAATAAAGATGACAGCTTTTTTTGAACTTTGAATTAAACGAACATACCTGCAATAGCCGCACTTAATAATGAGGCAAGTGCTCCGGCAAGTACAGCCCTTAATCCCATACGTGCAATATCCGCTCTGCGATCTGGTGCAAGATTTCCGAGCCCTCCAAGTAAAATACCAAGTGAAGAAAGGTTCGCAAACCCACAGAGTGCGAAGGAAATGATGGCCACTGCTTTATCTGACAAGTTGCCGATTTCTGGTGCAAATGCAGAATAAGCAACGAATTCATTTATGACAAGCTTTTGACCAATGAAGTTTCCTGCAGTAACCGCTTCGCTCCACGGAACACCGATGGCAAAGGCTAGCGGTGCAAAGACATACCCCAGAATTAGTTCAAGAGATAAGCTGTCAAAGCCGAACCATCCTCCGACTAATCCAAGCAGACCGTTGATCAAGGCAACCAGGGCGATGAATGCAAGAAGCATCGCACCAATGTTCAATGCCAATTGAAGACCGACACTCGCACCTTTTGCAGCGGCGTCGATGACATTTGCTGAGTCCGAATCCGCTTCCATTTCAAGCGCTTCAGGTTCTGGAGTGTCATCTGTTTCAGGAACGAATAACTTTGCCATGACAAGACCTGCAGGCGCAGCCATAAAGCTTGCTGCCAATAAATACTCTAATGGAACACCCAGAAGTGAATATCCGACTAATACTGATCCGGCAACTGAAGCCAGTCCACCAGTCATGACAGCGAAGAGTTCAGATTCCGTCATTCTTGACAGATAAGGCCTTACGACTAGAGGAGCCTCAGTTTGTCCAACAAAAATGTTCGCTGCAGCGGATAGAGACTCTGCTTTTCTTGTTCCAAGCAGCTTCGATAACCCTCCACCCAGAATCTTGATGAAGAATTGCATGATTTTCAGGTAATATAGTACTGAAATTAATGCAGAGAAGAAAATAACAACAGGAAGAATATTAAACGCGAAGATAAACGCTATGTTTGACTCTTCAGTGTAAAGACCTCCAAATAGAAAGTTAATCCCTTCGTTGGAATAGTTAATAATGGCATTAACTACTTCCGTCATTCCTTTGAGACCGCTCTGGCCCCATGATGTTTCTAATACGATGAAAGCGAAAAACAATTGTATTGCAAGTCCACCTAGGACAGTTCTAAAATTGACCCGCTTCTTATTCTTAGAAAATGCAAAAGCAATTCCCATTACGACAATAATACCCATGATTCCCCATAGATATTGCATTTCTATCACCTCTTCAAAAATTAAGTGTGCACCTTGATGCTATCGGATTTTTATTTTACAATTCTTTCAGACGTCTGACAACCTACAATTACACGATTTTTTGAAAGTTGTACGGACAACATCATCAATAGTATGCGCCATTAAAGCGTTTTCATGAAAGGGGATACAAATTTTGAAGATCAGAAAAAATTTTTTGGAAGGCTTGGAACAAAAAGTATATATTCACGAAAACAAAAAAGATGAGTTTATTTTAATAGCTGTTCCGGATATTCATTGGTCTTATTCTTATACATATGAGGAGGATGATATACAAACAAAATTATTCCATTCATTGGAGAAAAGAATTTCACACGATCATGCTAAGACATTGAGCTCCCGCATTGTTCAATGGACACGTGAGATGTAAGGTGATTTCCTGTGGTTAAAATTCTACTTTGTAGCTTTTCAGAAGAAATCCGTAATGGCTGATTTCCGTTCAAGGATGAGGGCTTACCCTTACCCTCCGGACATTTTAATCAGAGTCTAAAAGAGAGAACAGCAGAATGGAGCATAGATATGATGGATATCGAGCCCCTTCCTTATCTGCGGTGGCTTTGATTCTTTGTTGCATTGTCACTTTAGAAGGAATATGATGAGAAAGTGAGAATGACGAGAAAGGATTTTATGAATGAAAATAGACTTTGTACAGGAAGTTCAGTCAAGACGGACTTTCGCTATTATCTCCCACCCGGATGCCGGGAAAACAACATTAACGGAGCAACTTCTTCTCTTTGGAGGAGCGATCCGTGCAGCTGGTACTGTAAAAGGTAAGAAATCAGGAAAGTTCGCTACATCTGACTGGATGGATATTGAAAAGCAGAGGGGAATTTCTGTTACTTCCTCCGTAATGGCTTTTGATTATAATGATTATCGGGTGAACATTTTGGATACACCCGGTCACCAGGACTTTTCTGAAGATACGTATAGAACGCTGATGGCTGTTGACAGTGCGGTTATGATTATTGATTCAGCTAAAGGGATCGAAGCACAAACCTTAAAGCTCTTCAAAGTTTGCCGTATGAGAGGCATACCGATCTTCACATTCATTAATAAGCTAGACCGTCAAGGACGTGAACCTTTGGAATTATTGGAAGAGCTTGAAGAGGTACTAGGAATTCAATCTTATCCGATGAATTGGCCGATAGGGATGGGGAAAGAATTCTTGGGAATCTACGATCGATTCCACAACCGAATTGAGCAATTCCGGGTAGAGGACCAAGATCGCTTTATTCCTTTGAACGATGATGGAGAAATTGAAGGCGACCACTCCCTTAAGGAAAGTAGATTATATGATCAAACCCTGGAAGATGTTTTGCTTCTGAATGAAGCAGGAAATCCATTTTCCCGTGAGCGCATTGCAAATGGGGAGCTATCCCCGGTATTTTTCGGAAGTGCATTAACGAATTTCGGGGTTCAAACCTTCCTGGAAACGTATTTGCAATTTGCACCATCTCCTCAGCCGAGGAATTCAGATGTCGGGGAAATTGAGCCTACGAAAGAGGAATTCTCAGGATTCGTGTTCAAGATTCAGGCCAATATGAATCCTGCCCATCGTGACAGGATCGCGTTCGTCCGTATATGTTCAGGTTCATTTGAAAGAGGGATGACGGTTAACCTTTCCCGTACCGGTAAATCCATCAAGCTTGCTCAGTCTACACAATTTCTTGCCGATGATCGAAGCACTGTAAATGAGGCTGTTAGCGGGGATATTATTGGTGTATACGATACGGGCACCTATCAAATCGGGGATACGCTTGTCCAAGGAAAACAAGGCTTTCAATATGAAAAGCTTCCTCAATTTACACCGGAACTATTTGTCCGGGTTACTGCAAAGAATGTCATGAAACAGAAGCACTTCCAAAAAGGGATCCTTCAACTTGTTCAAGAAGGGGCCATCCAATATTATAAGACCCGTACGGAAGATATCATTCTTGGCGCCGTCGGTCAGCTTCAGTTTGAAGTATTCGAGCATAGAATGAAAAACGAGTACAATGTTGATGTGAAAATGGAACCAATCGGATCTAAAATAGCAAGGTGGATCGAAAATGAAGAAGATGTTAAGGAATCCATGTCAAGCTCTCGAAGCATGCTGGTGAAAGACCGACATGATAACCTCGTCTTTTTGTTTGAGAATGATTTTGCTATGAGATGGTTCAACGATAAAAATCCTGACATTCGATTATACAGTTTGATGTAAGGATCCTGACACCCCTTCATTACGAGGGGTGTTTTTTTATGTGCGAATTGTATCTAGTGCAAACCCTTCTACTTATTGTGTATCATTCCATCCTACTTTTAAGGGGCCTCCTTTTCCATCTATTGAGGGAGTGAATCCCAATATAATAGGATATTACTGGATTATTTTAGGTATAAAGTCTTATTATGTAGGAAGGGCTATCTTTCTTAGAATTGGAGAGTGTTGAGTATGAATAGTAAATGTGCAAATTGTGGAGTATCTATGGAGTATCCTGAACCTGGCCACTTCTTTTTACATAATGATCGCAATGTTCCTGTCCCGTTTCAAGGTTATGAGTATAAAAGTGAGGATGGGACATATACCTTTCCATACGAGAATCTGGCCTCACTTTATGACAAGCTGGCTGATTTCTCTGATGATTTGCAAGAAGAAGGATGGACCTGCAGCATAAACCGCAGTCATCAACCAGGTATCTTTATAACAGTTGAAAGGTTCATTCTACTGTTGAAATATCGGGATATAGTAGAACTGATAAAGGACGGAGTTTTCACCAGCCATCTACAGCCCATCATTGATTTAACCGATAACAGTCTATTCGCCTATGAATCACTTCTGAGAGCGGGAGATCAGTCGAAAAAAGTAAATCCTGGTGAATTATTTGATGTTGCTTCCATCACGGGTTTTCATTCCTTGCTGGATCAGAAAGCAAGGAAGTCAGCAATTGAATGCCGGAAAGGTCAGGTGGCTCCCGGTATAAAGAGTTTCATAAACTTTCTCCCATCCACGATTTACAATCCGGAATACTGTTTGCGACATACTTTTCAGATTGTTAATGAGTTAGGTGTGAACCCTGAGGATCTTGTTTTTGAAGTGGTTGAAACGGAGAATATTGAAGATGTGGAGCACCTGAAGTCAATACTCGAGGTATACAAGAGAGAAGGGATGAAAGTAGCACTTGATGATGTGGGTGCTGGTTTTGCTACAGTTGAGATGCTGACCCTCCTTAAACCTGACTATGTGAAAATTGACCGATCCTATATTAATCACTGCGATACAGACAAGGAAAATCAGAACTTTTTGCGGAAAGTCATCAAGATTTCAAAGAAATTGGGTATTCTGGTATTGGCAGAAGGAATTGAGAGAGAGGAAGAACTGCTTTTCTGCAAAGAAATCGGTATTCATTATGCCCAAGGCTATTTCATCGGGAAGCCCTCTCCAGTAGCTGAAGTACCATTGGCACACACTCTCACCCTGTCTATGAGTGAATGATAGATTTTTCGTGACAGAGGTATATGGGGGATATTTACCTTTCAATTTGCACCAAATGATCTCCATTTTTCTTATTCGGTATAGGAACAATAGTCAACCTAAAAAAGAGAGTTGACAAATTGAGAGACGATGATAAAATACTAATATAATTACTTTAGTGCATAAAAGCTTAAAAGCGTTTAAGAGTGGAAGAGTTTGAACACTCCTAGACGTTTACATTTTAATCACATATCTTTGTCTTGAGCAACGAAGTAGGAAATAGGAAGACAGCCATCAGAGACCAGGCGGGGGGTGAAAGCCTGGGTCCACTCTTTCTGAATTACATTGCTTATAAATCCTTTCAGGGAATGGGATTTATCCAGGGACAAATCTTTATGAAGTGGGAATGAACAAATTGTCATCCAGTCTAGATCAGGCTCCAGTGGTCGTTGAAGATTGGTGACAGCACGTTTATTCCAATTAGGGTGGTAACGCGGAGAACTCTTCGTCCCTATTTTGGGATGGAGGGTTCTTTTTGATGTTCATTCTTCCCATACAATCATTTCAACCTAGAGAAGGAAGTGTTACGATGTTAAATATTCAAAGCGTAAATAAACCAAGCGTTATAGAAGCGTCTGCCATATTAATCGCTGTACTTGGGATGATTAGTGTCAGCATCATTTGGATCGAGGCAGTCCCTCACATTCCCATCATTCTGTCCCTATTTTTATTAATGGCATATGGGCTCGGTCGCAAAGTGAATTACAAAGAAATCGAGCAGGGGATGATACTGGGAGCACAAGGTGGACTTGGAGCCATATTGCTCTTTTTCTTTATTGGTCTTCTAGTGAGCAGCTGGTTAATAAGTGGGACCATTCCGACTTTGATGCATTATGGTTTCGAGTTTGTCACGCCTGCATACTTTTATGCCATTGCCTTCCTTTTGACTTCTTTGAGCGGGATCGTGATAGGAAGTTCTTTGACCACGGCGGCGACGATAGGAGTTGCTCTTATCGGGATTGGTGAGGCCATGGGTCTATCGTTAAGTATCACAGCAGGTGCCATTGTTTCAGGTGCCTTTTTCGGAGATAAGATGTCTCCATTATCTGATACGACGAATCTGGCATCTTCTATTGTGAAAGTCGATTTATTCACTCATATTCGTAACATGGCTTGGACAACGGTCCCTGCATTCATCATTACGCTCATTGTATTTGGTTTGTTATCTCCTGAAACGAGCGAAGTAAATTTAATGCAGCTGAGATCTTTACAGGAAGGATTGAAGGAGACAGGGCTCATTCATTGGTATAGTCTTATTCCCGTATTCCTCTTAGTCGTTCTGATTTTATTCAAGATCCCGGCCTTGCTGACACTGGCGATTAATATAGCCGTGTCCATCGGGTTATCGTTTTTAGTAGATGGATCCAGAACCCTGAATGAGTTGTTTCAGGTTTTATTTGCCGGCTATGAGTCAAAGACAGGGGTTGAAGCCATTGACTCCCTTTTAACCAGGGGAGGAGTGAACAGCATGATGTTTACCATATCCCTTGTCTTCCTTTCTTTAAGTCTTGGTGGATTACTATTTAAACTCGGCATCATTCCCGTGCTGCTAGCCAAGGTTTCATCTATCATTCAATCGGGAAGAAGAACGATTTTAACAACGGCTTTATCGGCTATCGGAATCAACCTCGTTGTCGGGGAACAATATCTGTCGATTTTATTAACAGGGGAAGCATTTCAATCTCAATACAAGAAGCTTGGAATGCACCCAAAGAATCTGTCACGTACTTTAGAAGACGCCGGAACGGTCATAAATCCATTAGTACCGTGGAGTGTGTGCGGTATCTTCCTTACCGATGTATTAGGTGTCGCAACACTTGATTATTTACCGTTTGCGATATTCTGTCTTCTTTCTCCTGTGTTAACGATCCTTTACGGATTTACTGGATGGACAATAGAAAAAGTAGATACTGAATCCGATCAGCTTGCATCAAATTAACAATCTGAAAGATATAAAAGGACTGTCCTGACAAGTCATCAAGTCTCTTTGGCGTATGATGACTTATTTACAGGGCAGTCCTTTTCTTTTCATTTCAATATATGTGGGAAAATGGTGGTTGAAGGAACGGCCAAATGAAATCATAAATAAATGGAAAAGCGGCAGAACCACTATCGCAATAGGATCTTTCAAATGTAACAGTCCTTCCCCAATCATAAATCCTTCAATCGCCAAAAGGAAAAGGATGGTACAAATTGTATATTTAAAATCCCCATTTCTAAAGAATATCACCAGGGAATAAAAGTAAGTGACAAACCAGATGTATAATGCATTCCCTGCAATTACATCCCGTGAAGGGTCAGAAAACCGGTTAAGTGGAATAAAGTAGAGCTCCAAGATCGAAGAAACAATCCAGGCAAGTGATAAAGAAACGGTAGACAGAGCAAAGAACAAGGAGATGAACAGAACATAATGATTGCAATGTTCGGCGAGCAGCTGCCACCATATTTTTGACAGGATAACGGCCACGATGAGTATTAACGTTGTGTAGTAAGACTGCCACCAATGATGACTGTATAAATCAGAGTGGGTGAACCAAGTCTCAATGAGAAAAAAAGCACCAATGATCAAGGCAATCTTGTTGATTTTTAAGTGATTTACAACAATAAAGACAATGGCTATGGGTACTGCAAATGCCTGTGAGCTGATTGAACCCAATACGCTATCATTGTAATTATTCGTAAGAATATGGGGATGATACGAATAGCTGTTAAACATAACAAAGATGATATATTCAAACACATAGGCCAACCCGGAAATAAAGAGCCAAAATAATATGATTAAAGCAGAATAATGACGGTTCTTGATCACCAGCCAGGTTAAGAGGAAAAGACTGATCATGCTTATGGATATAAATGGAACCCAATTCGCCATGTGAATGCTCCTTACACTTCAGTATGGAAATAGTGTTCACAAATTAGGGTAATTTATTTATACAGGTGATGAATTTGTGAACATTTTCCTCTCCGGCACCTTAAATATTGAAGGATCTTCCTGAAGAGACTATAGTTAACATGAACTGCTTCCGCACGGTAGTAATCGATATAGATATAGAAAGGGGAGCGCCTGTTTTGAAAATAAGTGATTTTTCAATACGCCGTCCTGTATTCACTCTTGTAACCATGCTACTCATCCTCATTCTAGGAGGAGTTTCCCTCCTAAGAATCCCTTTGAAGCTCATTCCAGATCTCAATCCTCCTGTCGGGGTCGTTGTGACCAATTATCCAGGAGCCGGGCCTCAAGAGGTGGTAGAAAAGGTAACAAAGCCTTTGGAAGAGAGCCTGTCCACTTTACCAGGTATGAAAAATATCCAATCTACTTCCAGAGAAGGTTCAAACTTTATTCTCCTTGAATTTACCTGGGCAACTTCTATTGATGATATAGAAAATGATGTCCTACAAAGAATAGATCAAATTGCACTTCCCGATGGAGCGGCAAACCCGCGATTCCTAAAGTTTGATCCTGCTCAGTTTCCGATTATCCAATTCTCGTTACGCGAAGAAGGTAAGACAAATAATTTAAAGAATTTATCCGAGAACTTGAAGTTGGAACTGACCCGGGTTGAAGGAGTCGCAAATGTGAACGTTTCCGGCTCACTGGGAGATGAAGTCATTATTGAACTGAATCAGAAAAAACTGGAAGAAAACCGTCTAAGTCAAACAGACGTTGTGAACACAATTAGAGCCAATAATGTAACATCCCCTGGAGATACGATTGAAACCGACGGCAAAACCTTGACCACCAGGGTCTTAAGCGAACTTCAATCTGTTGATGATTTAAAGAAACTGGTATTACAAGTAAATCCTAAGAATGGAAAGAACATCACTCTAGGGGATGTTGCGACGGTAGAGAAAAAACTTCAGGACACGAACACCATCACTCGTGCCAACCAGGAGTCTGCCATTCTTTTCAGTGTATTACAGCAATCAGATGCAAACACAGCTTCCGTTTCGAAGGCATTCCAACTGGAACTTGATCGTCTCCTACAGCAAGATCAATATAAATCAATCCGAGCAGACATCCTCTTTGATCAGGGTGATTACATAACCCAGGCCATCGGAAATATCGCCAATTCCCTTATTATAGGCGGCGCGTTTGCTATGCTCGTTCTGTTTCTGTTTTTAAAAAATGTAAAGAGTCCATTAATCATTGGAGTGGCTATTCCCTATTCCGTCATCGTTACGTTTGTGTTGATGTTCTTTGCGGATTTCGCGTTGAACATCATGACCCTTGGAGCACTTGCTTTAGGAATCGGGATGCTTGTGGATAACGCCATTGTAGTGATTGAAAATATCTACAGGCATCTTTCCATGGGGAAAACACCAAGAGAGGCTGCGAGTATCGGGGCCAAAGAAGTGGGGGGAGCGATTACAGCTTCTACCTTAACGACTGTTGCAGTGTTTTTACCAGTTGTGTTCATTTCCGGTTTGCTTGGTGAGCTATTCACCGAATTTGCCCTGACCATCTCCTTTAGTTTATTGGCCTCTCTCGTTGTAGCCTTAACAGTGATTCCCATGTTGGCGAGCAGACTATTGAAGAAGCCTAAAGGCAACTTAGAAGCGAAAAGGAGACGTTCCAAAGGAAGGAAGACATTTGCCAGGTCCGTTAAATGGGCTCTTCGTCACCGGTTTATCGTCCTGTTTATTACAGCTCTTACCTTAGTTGCCGGCGGACTTGGATTAACAACAGTCGGTACTCAGTTTCTACCACCGACGGATGAAGGATTTTTCAACATGAGGGTCGAATTAGAAAATGGAGCATCTGTTGAGGAAACGAACAAGGTCGTCAAAGCAATTGAAGGAAGGCTTGAAGAAGAAAAAGACGTTGATGTTTTTGTAAGCTTGGTCGGTACCACCCAGGAAGAGTCGTTTAGAGGAAGTTCCAAGGGGAATATTGCCGAGGTTTATGTGAAGATGGCCCCATTGGAAGATCGTGAAAGATCCATCTTCGCTTTTGCTGATGAAGTGAAACCCGAGATTGAAAAAGCGGCAAGAGAGGTAAATGATTCAACGGAAATCTCATTTAATCTCCAGTCAACCTCAGGATCGAGTCCTCAGACACTATCCTTTAATTTAAGGGATACAGACTCTAAACGTTTGGATGCATCTGTTGATACATTACTTCATTCTTTAAAAGATATGAAAGATGTATCGGAAGTGACGACGGACCAGATGGAAACCGTAAAAGAAGTGCAAATGAAAGTGAATCGTGAAAAAGCTCTCGAGCAAGGACTTGCGCCAGCACAGATAGGGGCGCTCGTGCAGGATGTGACCAGGGGTGTATTGGCGACTCAAATCGTGACCGATTCGTCAGATGTCATAAACGTCCTGGTACAATAT
Source organism: Bacillus sp. RO3 (assembly GCF_012911895.1). Lineage (GTDB taxonomy): Bacteria > Bacillota > Bacilli > Bacillales > Bacillaceae_B > Rossellomorea. The sequence continues at coordinate 522,344 of NZ_JAAXCV010000034.1, read as the reverse complement.
GACCGAAATATCACGGAAAATTTGAACTCTCTTAAGAAACTTTTAATTCCTAACGGTCAAGGAAAGTATATTGAATTAAACGCTGTTGTCGATTTTGCAATTGAAGATGGTCCAGTCAGTATTCAAAGGATCGATCAACAGCACGCCGTACAATTCACTTTAAAGTATTCCTCATCGACTAATCTGGGAGCCATTTCAAAAGCTGTTGACGAGAGAATCGAATCATTGTCTCTTCCTGATGAAACACTGATTTCATTCAGTGGTGACAGAGAATTACTCGAGGACTCCATAGACGATATGATACTTGCTCTATTACTTGCCGTTATTCTTGTATACATGGTGATGGCGGCTCAGTTTGAATCGTTCAAGTATCCTTTTGTCATCATGTTCACTGTCCCGCTCATGGTCATCGGAGTCGCTATAGCCCTTGCGGTTACCCAAACACCAATCAGTATATCAGCGGTAATCGGTGTCATTGTCCTGGCGGGTATTGTGGTTAATAATGCAATCGTGATCGTTGATTACATCAACCAGCGGAAAGCATCGGGCATCAATAGTTTTGACAGTATTGTCGAAGCGGTTCAAGACAGGGCGCGACCGATATTAATGACTGCTTTAACCACCATACTTGGTCTATTGCCCCTTGCACTTGGATTAGGGGAAGGTACAGAGATTAATCAGCCGATGGGTATTGCTGTAATAGGCGGTTTAATAAGCAGTACACTATTAACCATCTATATCATTCCGATTGTGTACAGCTTCTTTGATAAAGAAACAAGAAGCATGAAGAAAAACCGGAAAGTTTACGGTCAAAAAGAATACTAATCAATATGAGCCAACCATACAGCTAAGTAGTCACCTCTTTGAATCGAGCAGGTACTTTAGGGTGTGGTTGGCTTTTTTATTTTACATTCTTTTCACAGCTATTGTTGCTCTTAACATAATCTCCTCCATACTCTGTCAGTTAGCAGGTGCTGACTGGTAAGGGGGAACTGCTCCGCTTGCAGCTCGTGTTGGGCGGAGCCTCTCCATCTTTAATGATTCGTAGTGATGTTGCTAAGTGTGTCAATCAACAATCACATTTAAACCACTATTTTTCTTCCTTAATAGAAAAGCAATCTTCAAATAAACTTCTACATTCTGCTTTAGGGTAGCGACAATGTTTACGAAAAGAGCCTTATTTTAGAGGCAATCCTGGTCAGGGGGAGAGAGGAATGAAAAAAGGAATTTATTTTGTTACAGGGTTTCCGGGTTTTTTGAGCATGAATATTGTGAAGGAATTAATCCATCAAGACAAGGCATCTGTTATCTATCTGCTTCATTTAGAGCATTTAACTGAAGAAGCAATGGAAATGACAGGAAGTTTAAAGGGGAATACAGAAGCTGAACTCATTCTATTGAAAGGAGATATTACCCAACCCGATCTTGGAATAAACAGAGAAAGACTTCAGGAAGTTCAGGAGTCTGTTGAATATGTTTGGCATCTGGCTGCCATTTATGATCTAGCCGTTCACGAGGATCTCGCTTATAAAGTGAATGTAGAGGGGACAAAACAGGTGAATTCTTTCTGTCAAACCCTTCAACATTTAAAAAGATACGTTTATTTCTCAACTGCCTTCGTTGCAGGCACACGTAAAGGGGAGATACTTGAGGATGAACTGATTCACCCGGGAGACTTTCATAACTTTTACGAACGGACAAAGTATGAGGCAGAAGAATCAGTCAGGGAACTTATGGGGAGACTTCCGATTACGATTATCCGGCCGGGTATTGTAAAAGGTAATTCAGAAACGGGAGAAACGATTAAATTTGATGGACCTTATTTTATCATGAATATGTTTAAGAGATTGTCTTTTTTACCTTGGATTCCGGTAATGGGAGATGGAAGAGCCCTCATCAATATTGTGCCTGTTGAATATGTCGTTAAAGCTTCTATATACCTTGGCCACTATGAGTGTGGATCTGGAAAGACATACCACATTACCGATCCACACCCATTGACAGTGAGAGAAGTGTATGAACAGATCCTTTGGCATATGTATAAGAAGCAGCCGAGTGGCAGAATCCCACTGTCCTTATCCAATTGGGCACTGGGGTTTCGATTTGTACGCCGGTATTTGAAGGTTGAACGAGAGGCCCTTGATTATTTAACGTTTGAAGGGGTTTTTAATTGTAGGACGGCTCAGGAGGATTTAAAGAATTCTGGTATAATATGCCCTTCCCTCTCCAGTCAAATGGAGAAAATGGTTGAATTCTATCTCGATCATTCTACTGATGAAGCATTACATATAAAGATTAATTAACAATGATTTCAACGTGTTTATAGGATCAAATGAAACTCCGTAATAATTGGGAGGAAAATGGTAAAAATAATGGGAGAAGCATCAATAGGAGGATTCACGAGATGTTCATTTCCCAAACCACTGCACCAAGACAATACATATATCACCCATATGTTCACCTTCACGGTATATTGGGTGGCTCATGAAGTCATCGATTACTAAATTAGAGGGAATTCTCTGGAGTATCGCACTCCCGGGGTTTCCACAATTATTGGTAGGTCTTTGGTTTAAGGGAACATTACTCGTGCTTCTTGAGGTAATCATTAACGTCCAGAGCAATTTTAATAAAGCGATCATGTATAGTTTTTTAGGGGAAACCCATAAAGCGGCTTCGGTTATCGATTATCAATGGCTGATGTTTTATCCTTGTCTTTATATGTTTGCCATGTGGGATGCCTATAAGCTTGCCCAAATCAAGGATGAGCCTTATATCTTTTTGCCTTTTGTGATGTCTGCGTATATGGTGACGGTCGGCCTGATGTATTCTCCAAAGGTATATGTCTTCGGGAAATTTATAGGTCCCATTTTTTTGCCCATGTTATTCGTGATTCCAGGGGTAGTACTTGGGTTCATCATCCGCTTAATCATCCTCCGGTTAGAATGAGAATTTATTTCTTTACGAAATGAAATTCATAAGGTAAGATATGGGTATACAACATATACGTTTTCTACCTGTCAAAGGGGAGTAGCTATAGGTGTCCTACCTAAACAAAGTCGTCAGTTCATGGATTGATTCCATCGGCTTTGTTGGCATAATGATTATGCTCAGCAAGACCTTTGCCTTAATTAGGCAAGGGTCTTTTTATTTTATGAAAAATCCTTGCCTAGCGGAAACTAGCTGTGTTAACAGGAGGGACTCAGATTAATGGAAGCTTCAATGTTATTGGAATATGGTTGGGTGCTGCTCATCCTGGTTGGTCTTGAAGGGATTCTTGCTGCTGATAATGCAGTTGTAATGGCCGTGATGGTTAAACATCTGCCTGCAGAACAAAGAAAAAAAGCACTCTTTTATGGATTGCTGGGAGCTTTCGTCTTTAGGTTTGCTGCACTATTCCTCATCTCATTCTTAGTTAATGTTTGGCAAGTCCAAGCGATCGGTGCCATTTATTTATTTTATGTATCCATTCATCATTTTGTGAAAAAGAGGAAAGATACAGGTGTTGTAGAATCAGAACCCAAAAAGGGGTCGGGTTTCTGGACAACAGTATTGAAAGTGGAGCTTGCGGATATCGCATTTGCTGTTGACTCTATGTTAGCCGCCGTTGCATTAGCCGTAACACTTCAACCTACAGGATGGTTTGATGTAGGGGGGATCGACGGTGGTCAATTTACGGTTATGTTCCTGGGTGGAGTCTTCGGATTGGTCATTATGCGATTTGCAGCAACATGGTTTGTTAAACTGCTGGAGAAGTACCCTACTTTAGAATCAGCCGCATTTTTGATTGTCGGCTGGGTCGGAGTCAAACTGGCTGTATTTACACTCGCTCACCCAGATGTAGCGATTCTTGATCATCATTTCCCTGAATCAAAGCCTTGGAAGCTTGTATTCTGGAGTGTATTAATCCTATTATCCGTTGGAGGGTATCTAGTATCCAGAAAGAAAGCAAAAGCAACGGACACTACAACTGAAGCGAAAGCAAAAGCAGAATAATGAAAAAGCAAAGCTGACGTGTATCATCACGTCAGCTTTTTTGATTTTTATAGATTCACCCCCTCAAACGACATTCCCAAAACGTAACATCTTTAATATGTTGATCAATCTGCGGAAAGAACGTGTGATGACCGATGAGAAAGGAACCATAGTAAATATAGCCTTTTTCACAATAACATAGTCAAACTTTTAAATAGTTGATTCATTCAGACAAAAGAATCTGTTCTCTTGTGCAGGTAGGCAACAGAATGGCCACGATAAGCATGTTTTGTTCTCTATTATTCTTTTAAATTATTCACCTTATGAGTATAATAGTGTGCAGGATGGAGTGAGACAGATGCTGAATGTACTACTATTTTTAGTAGCTAAAAAAAAGAAACAAACGTTAGAAGATATGGCCATTCAAATACAAAATGGTGATGATCAATTGCTGAACGCCGTTTTGAAAGACTATAAGCCATTTATTAAAAGAACCGTATCTTCAGTCTGTAAACGCTATATTCATGAAGGTGATGATGAGTTCAGCATCGGTCTGATTGCCTTTCATGAAGCTATCTTGAAATATAATCATCAGCGGGGGTCTTCCATCATCCGTTTTTCTGAAATAATCATTAAACGCAAAGTGATCGATTATATTAGAAAAAACGGGAAGGTCCAAAATGTAAGTATTGACATGAATGTGTTTGAGGATGATGAAGAATCTGCAAACTTAACAATCGAGCAAATTGTCTCGGTTGAGGAGCATGGGAAACAGCAGCAAGAAACAAAAAGGCGAGAAGAAATTGTTTCCTTTCAAGAGCACCTTTCCCAATTCAAGTTATCCTTCCATGATCTGGCGGAACAATCACCTAAACATGAAGATGCCAGGTTAAACGCCATTGACATCGCTAAAACAGTGGTGAGTTCGAAAGATATTTTGGACTACCTCTTTGAAAAGAAGCGATTACCTATAAAAAAGTTAGAAAAAAAAGTTAACGTAAGCAGAAAAACCATAGAGAGGAACAGAAAATATATTATTGCCATTACTCTTATTCTTGTAGGTGATTATGTGTATTTACGGGATTACTTAAAAGGGCGGTTAGAGATATGAAAAAAGGGATCATTTTGGAAGTTAAACGTGATATTCTTCTTATGATGACACGAGAAGGAGAATTTTTAACAGGGAAAAAACAGCCTGATCAACAATATGTTGTTGGAGAAGAAATCCCATTCTTTCCTGTGCGTAATGGACCAGATGCATCTAAATCTAAACCATTTATAATGTGGAATTGGAAAATAATTTCTTCTGCGATGACCGTTGTAATTGTCATTTTTTTTCTGATAACAGTGTCATCATTGTTTAGTAACCAGACGTATGCCTACGTGTCCGTTGATGTCAATCCCAGTATTGAAATGTCCCTGAATAAGAAACAAAAAGTGATAGAGATAACTCCATTTAACAAGGATGCTAATATTCTTCTTCAAAAGTTAAGCAACTGGAAAGAAAAAGATATTAGTGAGGTGACTGAGGAAATTCTTCTACTATGTGAAGAATTGGGATACTTAAAAGACAATCGGGATGTTCTCATCACTTCGTCTTTAATGAATGATGATAACAGTAATGAAGAGAGTTTAGCGCAAGAAATTGATGAGCTAGTTCAAAAATACAACACAGACCACAACATGAATATTACGGTGAAAGAAACGTCTAAGAAAATGAGGCAAGCAGCTGTGGATAGAGGAATGTCTGCAGGTTCATTATTACAGGAAACTAAGAAAGCAGAGTTACAAAAATCGGTAGACAAGGAAGGATTCATTCCAAAAGACGAAAAGGAACAACTGAAAGAAGTGGGGAATAAGGCTGAAAAGAGGATAGAGAAGCCAGAACACCCTGATTACAGATCCATTCATAAAGAGAAGAAGGAGCCACAAGTGAATGATCAGCAAACTGCTCGAGAAAAATCGACTGGCTCAAATGGTAAGCTAAATGGCTCAGATCTTCTTAATGAAGATCAAAAACACAGGCAATCGAACGGAAATATTAAACACCATCAGGAACATGAAAAGCAAAAACTAGAAAAAAACGGGAATCATAACCAGCAAAGTACTCCCGATCTTAAAGAGAGGAAATCCAGGAAAGATAAAGAAGAGAAAGAAGACCGAAAAGATAAGAAAGCCAAAACACATAAAGACAAGAAAGACAAGAAAGACAAGAAAGACAAGAAAGACAAGAAACAAGAAAAAGAAGAAAAAGAAGACAAAAAAAATAACAAAGAGAAAAGAGAGGTAGAAGATTGAATAACCTGGCCCATTTCATAATGGGTCTTTTTGGTTTTAGTGGGCAGCTGGACGAAACCAGCTACCCTATGCCATTATTATTTAGTTGGTTGTCCAGAAAGCTGGGATTGAGCTTGTTGAACCAGACGTTTAGTAATTTCTCCACCAACGGATCCGTTAGAACGGGCTACTGTATCTGAACCAAGTGTTACGCCAAATTCCTGAGCAATTTCATATTTCACTTGATCAAGGTATTGTTCAACACCTGGGACCAGCAATTTATTACTGCTTCTCGCCATGGTATGTTCCTCCTTAAAAATAGACTAGAAACAATGTTGTCTCTGTACACCTATTATTTGTCTTTTTCCATTGAACATGAATGGTAATATTTCGCCTTAATTGCATTGTTTGTATGCTGAGGGTATAAGCAAGGTGTATGATGGTTAAACGGCAACGATTAAAGAAAGAATAATCCTATAAGAAATTATCCAATTTTCCTTTCTTTCTTTGCTTATATTCATTAAGATAGAAAAGGGAATAACCTTGAAAGGGAAATACATATATGTGGTATAAACTAAGATTGAATTTGAATAAATTAACTCCTGCTCAGGTCATTGTGACCTTTTACCTAATTGCTGTAACAGTGGCTACGATACTTTTGAGCTTACCATTTGCTCATAAACCAGGGGCAGAGTGGACTTTTATTGATGCTATTTTCACCTCTGTCAGTGCTGTGAGTGTAACGGGCCTGACGGTTGTTAGTACTGCCGATACGTTTAATACAGTAGGGATCTTCTTATTGATCTTTGTTTTGCAGTTTGGTGGTATTGGGATCATGACCCTTGGAACGTTTTTCTGGCTACTTGTGGGTAAGAAAATAGGTCTGAAAGAAAGACGATTGATCATGTTGGATCAAAATCAATCCAATCTTTCCGGCTTGGTGCTTCTATTAAAACAAATTCTCCTTCTCATCATCATGATTGAGCTGGCAGGCGCCTTGATATTAGGCGTTTACTTTTTGAGTTACTATCCGAGCTGGCAGGATGCATTCATTCATGGACTCTTTGCGTCCGTCAGTGCAACGACGAATGGTGGTTTTGATATTACGGGACAGTCACTTATCCCGTTCAAAGATGACTATTTTGTTCAATTTATTACCATCCTTCTCATTACGCTGGGGGCGATCGGATTCCCTGTATTAATTGAAACGAAGGACTATCTTATGAATAAGCAAAGAAGTAAACACCACTTTTCCTTATTCACAAAGATTACGACCATTACTTTTGGGTTGCTGTTGGTCTTTGGGACAATGATCATTTGGTTATTCGAATACGATAAGTTTTTTTCCGGTATGACCTGGCATGAATCATTCTTTTATTCACTCTTTCAGTCAGTATCCACAAGGAGTGGTGGACTGGCCACCATGAATGTAGCTGAATTCTCAACACCCACACTGATGGTCATGAGTGCCTTAATGTTCATCGGAGCATCTCCAAGTTCAGTTGGGGGAGGAATCAGAACGACTACATTCGCATTAAATATCCTCTTCTTATTTCATTTTGCGAGAGGGAATCAAACAATCAAGGTGTTTAGAAGAGAGGTGCACGAACAGGACATCATTAAATCCCTGGTAGTAACCATGGTCGCTGTTCTCTTGTGTTTTGTGTCTGTAGTGATCTTAACGATCACAGAAGATCACAGTCTCATTGAAATCATCTTTGAAGTGGCCTCAGCGTTTGGGACGACCGGTTTATCATTAGGCATCACTTCCGACCTTTCTGTTATCGGGAAGTGCATCATCATTGTCTTAATGTTTATAGGGCGTGTAGGAATACTTGCTTTCCTGTTAATGATTGGTGGGAAAGAAAAAACGACGAAATACCATTATCCAAAGGAACGGGTCATTATCGGATAGAAAAAACGATGCGGTGCATCGTTTTTTTCATGGCTGTTTTTATACACAATGAGATCTTCATTTCATTCTAAGTCTGATATTTACGTTAAGAATCTATACAATACATCAATTTCATTAAGTATATGGAATGGAAAGTGAATGGAGTGGGGAAAATAAGAGCCACAAAGGAGATGAGTATATACGATGAAAAGAAAAGCTCAGTTTAATGCAGCTGAAAAAAACAATCAAACCCCATTAAAGAATAAACAGGAGACAGAATTCTCTGCTGAATTCTCTCAAGGAGAAGATACAGCGAAGGGAAAGAATAGAAACTCTTCTAAAGGAATGAAAGGTAGAAGCTGATGAAGGAAAAAAAACGATCTTTTCGAGAAGAGTTAGGGCAAGAGTTTGGAGATATTAATGCAGCCAAAATTATCGAGGTCACTCAAAAGCACCCAAAATCAAAAGAAAAAAAGAAAAAATGTTAAGCCATTTGCTTAACATTTTTTCTTTCTATTGAGTAACGGATTGACGGTCAAATTCAAAAACAGTTGACCGGCCCGTTGCTGGCTCAAAATAGGCTAAAATATACTGTTCCTGCCCATCTGTGGAATGAATGGTTTCCAATAAGGTGTGTTTATATAATTCTTTTTCATTAAGGTTAAGTTCCTCAAAGGAAGTGCCTGCAATAGAAGGATGTGCAAGCAGAGTTTGATAGACGGCAGAACGATCTTCTTTCGTCATTTCATGGTTCCACCAAGGCTTTCTAGGCTTGTACTTTTGGTTTTTTAAGTAATCCAGTTTCATTAGACCTTCAATGACCGAAATGTTATAGCTGGTCTCTGCAGATAAAAACTCAAGCAGCCTTTTAAATAAATCTTCCAATTGATGTCCGATTCTTGACCAGCCCCTTTCCTCCCAGTAAGAACCGAATTGTTGGAAGAAATCAAATGGAGTTTCAAAGCATTCGGACACGAGATACTCAATCGTTTGATCCATACGGTGATCATTCCAATACTTCTCGAGAACATCTTCAACCTGTTTGATCCTGACGATATCGTCAAATGATAACACATTGTTTCCAAGAATTTCGTATGGGGAATGGTCCATATACGTATATTGATGATCATTCGCACGTATTCTTAGACCGGTTCCCCGAAGCATCTTCAAGAATCCTAATTGAAGTTCTTCAGGTCTCATTTCAAAGACATCGTTAAACGTTTTTCGGAAAGAGTGATAATCCTCTTCAGGCAAGCCGGCGATTAAGTCAAGGTGCTGATCGATCTTGCCGCCTTCTTTCACCATCGTAACGGTTCTCGTCAGCTTCGCATAATTTTGTTTTCTCATCACGAGGTCATTGGTTTCATCATTTGTGGATTGAATGCCGATTTCAAAGCGGAATAACCCTGCCGGGGCATTAACATTAAGGAATTCAATCACTTCCGGTCGCATAATGTCTGCGGTGATTTCAAATTGGAAGACGGTCCCAGGTATATGTTCATCTATTAAAAATTGGAACATCTCCATCGCGTAGCTTCGGCTGATATTAAAGGTACGATCCACAAACTTGATCGTCTTGGCACCATTTTTCATAAGGAATCGGATATCATCTTTTACCTTTTCCCGGTCAAAGTACCGTACCCCTACTTCAATGGAAGAAAGACAGAATTGACAGCGGAAAGGGCATCCTCTGCTTGTCTCAATGTACGTAACCCTTTTACTTAATTGAGGCAGGTCTTCCTTGAAGCGGAATGGGGAAGGAACTTCCCTTAGGTCAATTTTATTCTGTTGAGGTTTAATCACAGGCTTGCCGCCTTCTAAATAAGCAACTCCATGAACCTTTGTCATGTCACCTGAACCGTTCAGTTCATCTAATAATTGCTTGAAGGATTCTTCTCCTTCACCAATAACAATAAAGTCAACATCCTTAAGTCGCTCCAGCCAGTACGGAACATCGTATGTGACCTCGGGTCCTCCCAGTACGATGATAACTTCAGGAAGAATTTTCTTGAGGATCTTGACTACTTTAATCGTTTCTTCGATATTCCAAATGTAACAGCTGAAACCTATAACATCCGGTTTTTTGGAGAATAAGTCAGTAGCGATGTTAAGAGTAGGATCTTTTATGGTATATTCAGCCAATTCAATTTCATGTTCCGGCTCCGCATAAGCCTTTAAACAGCGAATGGCTAAATTGGTGTGTATATACTTTGCATTTAACGTACTTAAAACGACTTTCTTCATTAATAAGCTCCTTTTATACTACATCCACTTGGTTAACTCCCAAATGAATCGTTGTAAACCATATTTTCACACACGAGCTGCTCGGACATCACAGCACTGATTATCATTTTATCTAAGGTAGAGAGAAAGCTCAATGTTTGTCTAAAATGAATTTAAAATTCTTGCGATTTAAAGAAGGAATTTAGGGAAAAGTTACGAATAATATAATGAAATCACTTATTTTTAGAAAATTGTGTAGAAGAGAAAAGACTAGTATTCACACAAATAGAATAGTAACTCATGAAAAAGGGACTGACCCGCGCTTCTAATTGGGTCAGCCCTTTCTAGTGAGATTTATCTTGTCTTCATCTCTCTTTTTGTTAGAAGTTTCTGTAGCTTGGTTGATTTAAATTCGACAATTGGCTGAGTGATGCTTGTAAAGATAGTTGTTGAGAAGATCATCGTCAGAACCAATGATACGACAAGTAACAGGATTAAACTGGTTGTAGGATTAATGGTATCTTTCAGATGGCTTTCCCTGAACAACCGGATAATGAAACCGTGGAGCAAATAAACATAAAGTGTATTTTTACCCCATTTCGTGAAGAACTGTCTCTTGGCAGGGACAAACGTAAAGAAACTAAAGATCATCACAACGTTTAACAAGTATACAAAAGCCCTGACCGATAGACTTACAAGGTAATTCCATTCGAAATCTCCATAAGGTTTGGATCCAAGTAACCACTTGTCGGAGAATTCAGGTACGAAGTACATTCCGATAAACAATAGAACAAACAATGTACCTGCCACTATACGAGCCTTACTCGTTTTAAAATATTCGAAATGCTCCTTCTCCATGTAATAACCCATCAGGAAGATCGGAAAAAACACAAATGTCCTAGACAGGCTCAGATAGTTGGAAATCACATCTGCGAATCCCACTATCAGCCCAAGGGAAAAAGCCACAGTCAACCCAATACCAGGTTTGAACTTTAACCATTTGATGAAGACATAGAGAAGTGCGTTCCAGCAGAATAAACTGATGAGGAACCACAAAGACCAGTGAGGGTTAAGTGGATCCATTTCGAGTGTTGATTTCTCATAGAGAAAATAGTAATACACAGTGTATATCAGTTGAAACACAATGTAAGGCAGTATTAGCTTTTTGGCCAGTTTTTGAATGTATCCCTTTTTATAAAATCCCTTCGCGAAAAAACCTGCCACAAGAATAAAGGCTGGCATATGGAAGGTATAAATCGTTTTATACAAAGATAGGATAAATGGATCGCTTTCGATATAGGACCGGATCAAGTGTCCAAATACAACGAGAAAGATCAAAATAAATTTGGCATTGTCGAAGTAATAGTCACGCTGTTTCATATCTTCACCACTTCTTAGAAAAGATTTTATCTCATTCATTCTTACCCTAGGATACATCGAGTAAAACCAGGATTTCACTGTTAATTATCACCAAAAGTATGGGAGGCTATGTAAACTCAACAAAGGTGTGAGCCGATAGTCGTCTTTCAATCTAATAAGGGGATGAGGAAATGACTAATAGTAGTAAAACCATAAATGAGCTTAATAAGGAAGAATGTCATCCCGTCGATAGGGAAATTTGCTTAGCGTCACCCATGCCGATGCTTGTGATTAATAAAGAATTGAAAATTGTCCACGCCAACATGGAGGCATGTGAAACCCTGAAAACAGATGGTGAGAAAGTTGTAGGAAAGCTGTTCAGTTCCTTTTTCTCGTCTGTACCTGCTCAAATTGTGACGCATTATAAAGAAGTAATGGAAACAGGGAAGACATTAGAAGATGAAACCCTGATGAATATGACTGATGAAAAAATCATACATGTCGAACTACTACTCAAAAAATCGACCATTTCTCCCAACGCTTATTTGTATTTTAAGGATGTAACCGAACTGAAGGAAAAAGAACGGAAAGATCATATGAATGTGCATCTACTATCGAATATTTTTCAGAATGCATCTGAAGGTATCGTCCTATTTGATATCGAAGGGAATATCAATGATGTGAATCAGGCATTTAGTGTACAAGTGGGACTGGATAAGGAAGAAATCATTTCGAGGAATATCAGATCCTTCATTCCTGAGAATGCCCACTATAAGATTGAAAAAATTAAAGATTTGATTGCTCAGAACAAAAAAGCCCGAGGTGAAATTCCAATCAAAAAATCACATAGTATTTCGATCGTTGAGTTTACTACAAGTCCATTTGTCCACCATAGGCTCCATATGGCCATACTAAGAGATGTAACGGAAAAGAGACAGATGGAGATTCAACTGAAGAGAAACGAAGAGCTATTTAAAGGTTTATTTGAAGAAGCAATTGATGCCATCGTTCTGTGGGATCAGGATGGAAGAGTATTGAAAGCGAATTCTTCCGCTCTTAAGATCTTTGAATGCTCCCTTTCGGAACTGCTGTCCAAGAGGATCCGCGACTTTGTTTACCCATTGGAAAACCAAAAGTTCGATTTAGTCATGGACCAATTATACAGGAGCGGTGCTATCAGGGATGAAGTATTGTTTCTAATGCCTAACAATCAGTTGAAACATTTGGAATTCACCTCTAAGCTTCACTCAGTCGATGGCTATAACATGACGATTTTCAGGAATGTCAGTGAACGATATCAGATGGAGAAAGAATTAAGAGAAAGCGAGGAACGGTTCAGGAAGATCTTCGAAGGGTCTTTGGACGGTTTACTTCTTACCAACCATAATTATGTAGTCGTAGATGCAAATCCTGAAGTGAGTAAGATCATCAATCTCAAGAAAGAACAGTTGATCGGGAAAGATGTGCGAGAAATTTTGAATATTAAGCCAAGTGAAGAGTCGTATGAAGAATACTTACAACAATTGAAAGAAGAGGGACAAGCAACATACCTGAAAACCTTAACTTCCCAGAAGGATAAACTCCAATATGTCGAGTTGTCATCCAAATATAATTTGCTTTCTAATTTAAATCTCACAATTATTCGTGACATTACCGAACAAATTGAACTGCAGGAGCAGCTGAGGAAATCTGATACATTGAGTGTGGTAGGTGAGCTTGCAGCAGGTATTGCTCACGAAATAAGAAACCCGATGACAGCTCTTAAAGGATTTATTCAGCTATTAGAAAATAGTGTAGGTCAAGATCATGAAATGTACTTCAATGTGATCACTTCTGAATTTCAGAGGATTGAATCCATCATAACCGAGTTTTTGGTACTGGCAAAACCTCAGGCCATTCAATATCAAGAAACAAATTTAATCAAGATTATGAAAGATACAGTGGAACTTTTAAGTGCCCAGGCAGTGATGCATAATGTACAATACGAGGAGCGGTATCAGGATGATCTTCCGATGATCATTGCAGAACCGAACCAGCTAAAGCAGGTATTCATTAATGTCATCAAGAATGCGATTGAAGTCATGACGGAAGGCGGATTCATTTCAATTACTATTCAAGAAGCAGAGGATGACATGATCCATATAGAAATAAAAGACCAGGGGGGCGGCATATCCAATGATAAAATTAAAAAGCTTGGAGAGCCATTTTATACAACGAAGGAAAGAGGGACTGGACTTGGCCTGATGGTCAGCTTTAAAATAATCAAAGAACATAAAGGGAGCGTCCAGGTCGAGAGTATCGTAGGGGAAGGTACCACCTTCCATATTTATCTCCCTAAATCGTAAAGGAGTCCTGTACATGTCAAGTCAATCCATTGTAATGGATAGCCCGATAGGAAAATTAGAAATTCATGCAGATCATACTCACTTAACCACTATCCAATTTGTCGGAAATGAGATAGAAACGAGTCGAAAGACAAATCATCCCATCTTAATTAAAGCAAGGGATCAAATCAGTCAATTCTTTAAAGGGGAGAGAAAAGAGTTCGAACTTCCTTTAAGGATAGAAGGAACCACTTTCCAACGGGAGGTATGGCATACCCTTCAGAAGATACCATACGGGAAAACCTGGTCCTACCAGGAGATGGCTGAAACGATCAAAAGACCAAAAGCCGTCCGTGCTGTAGGCCAGGCTAATAAAGCAAACCCATTCCCCATCATCATCCCATGCCACCGTGTCATCGGGAAGGATCAATCACTAACTGGATATGCAGGGAAACATATAGACAAGAAAGAAATGTTATTAATGCTGGAAAAATAATATAGAAGAGGCATCTCCTTTTACGGGGATGCCTCTTCTATATTATGGGCTTTCCTATGAAATTCTTTCATGTGAAAAATACAAAACAAAATCGAATGATTGATTGAAATCTCAATGTATTTAGATTATTATCTAATTAGATATATATCTAATTAGGGGGTGGGTCCGTGCAACTAAGTAAACAAGTGGCTTTTCATAAAACGATGGGGGATCCGACGAGGATCAAGATTGTCTACTTGCTTTCCTCAGGGAGTCTTCACGTAGGAGCGATCGCAGGGAAGCTTGGATTATCCTCTCCAACCATTTCCCATCATCTTGCCAAGCTGAAAGATTGTAATATTGTCTTTTCAAGAAGAGATAAGAACACGATCTACTATCATTTAAATAAGAAAGTCTTGAGTCATCATGGAAGCGTGCTGAATCAATTTGCACATGAAGAGAAGGGGGACAACTCGATGTCAGACAAGCTCATGAAGGAAAAGCAAAAGGTAATGAATAACTTCATAGAAAAAAATGGACGGATCAAAACGATTCCCTCTCAACAGAAAAAGAAGTTATTTATCCTGGAACATATGGTCGAAGGATTGAAGGTTGGAGTAAAATATAAGGAAAAAGAAATAAATGAATTTATCCAACAATTCCATGAAGACTTTGCTACTTTAAGAAGGGAATTCATTATTCATCAATTCATGTATCGGGAAAATGGTATTTACGAAGTGAATCCAAAGGAAATGTGGGCATCGACAAAGTTAAATGAATGATAGAAGAGTAGGGGGGAGCCCTGCTCTTCTATTGATTAAACCCAATCGTATCTTGAATACTTTCTTTAAAGCAGGGGGAGAGCACCCCTCTTTCTGTGATGATACCGGTGATCAAGTCGTGAGGGGTGACATCGAAGGCCGGATTATAAACCGGAATGTTTTCAGGTGCAATCACTGTCCCTCCCATAGTTGTGATTTCTTGCGGATTTCTCTCTTCAATTGGAATATCGCTTCCTCCGAGGGAGGCAAGATCGAAAGTGGAAGAAGGTGCAGCGACATAAAAAGGGATATGAAAATGTTTGCATAAAATGGCAAGCATGGATGTTCCGATTTTATTGGCTGTATCCCCATTGGCAGAAATTCTGTCAGCCCCCACTATGACCGCCTCTACCCCTTTTTCTTTTATCGTATGGGCAGCCATGCTGTCTGTAATGAGTGTGACGTCTACACCAGATTGCTGAAGTTCCCAGGCAGTCAGTCTGGCTCCCTGTAAAACCGGGCGTGTCTCACAGGCGTATACTTTGAAATTCTTTCCTTTTTCTCTCCCTAGATGAAAGGGTGCTAAAGCGGTACCGTATTTACTAGTGGCAATGGAGCCGGCATTACATATGGTCATGATCGTATAGTTGTCTTTCAGCACATTCAATGCATGTTCACCGATCTTGCGGCACATTTCCTCATCCTCTGTATGAAGATGGATGGCACAATGAAGTAAATTTGTTTTCGCTTCATGGACCGACGAAACATCTTCCAGAACAGCTTCCAATCGATCCAATGCCCAAAACAGGTTGACTGCTGTTGGTCGGGAAGCAGCGAGATATTTTTTGTCACGTTGAAAGAGGTCCATAAACTCTGTCAGGGAATCCGTTTCATAGCGGCCTGCTGCCTGGGCTAATCCATAAGCGGCAGTGATGCCTATAGCAGGTGCACCCCTTACTTTTAAAGTCGTGATTGCATCAAAGTATTCTTCGATGTGAGTTAGCTTTATATATTCCTCGATGAGGGGCAGCTTTTGTTGATTCAGAATCTGTAAATAATCTTCGTGCCACTCTATTGAAGTCGGGATGGTAAGCGTTTGTGTCATGATTCTCTCCTCTTATTAATGTGACTGTATCAGGGCTATGAGTTCATTGATTGTATGAATCTGTTTCCGTTTCACAATCAATTCTTTACCAAGTGTTAGGCAGGCACGTTTCGTTTCTACCCTTTGTTCTTTATCTTCAATGCTTTCTAAGTCTTCCACATGGGCAAGTCCAATTGTTCTCCGGATACACTCACAACCTGCAAAACCTATGCTGTCTTGAAAGCTCTTCTGAAGAACATATTCAAGGTATCCGTCCACTTTCGTATAGGCGTCATCACTTTCTTTCCAGAGTTTTGAGAATGTACTCGTAAATACGGTCCACGTATTCTCGATATGATAGAGAGTGTTATCCTTCCCATGAGGGGTTGATAGAGCCTGGAACAAAAGGTTTGCCATGAATTGCCCGATATCGAAGCCAATCGGTCCGTAAAAGGCGAACTCCGGGTCAATCACCTTCGTTTGATGCTCGCCAATAAAGATGCTACCAGTATGCAGATCTCCATGGAGCAATGCTTCACCTTCTGTTAGAAAGCTTTTCTTCAATTTCGCCACTTCAAGCTTTAACGTGAAATCTTCCCACAATTTCTGCACATCCTGTGTCAGCTCTTCCTCGAATTCATTGGTTTCACTGTTAAAGAACGGGTCCGTAAATACAAGGTCTTCTGTAATTTTACACAGTTCAGGATTTGAAAATTCTTTCACATATTCCTTTTTCTTAAAGGGATGAAGTGCATAATCCGATGTGAAGTAAAGGGTCTTCCCGAGAAAGGTTCCAATGTCTTCAGAAAGATGGGGGTACTTCTCCCCTTTGATCAGTCCGGAGCGGGCAATCGTCAGGGCACTCAGGTCTTCCATCACCGTTATCGCCAGGGCAGGATCTGAATAATACACTTCAGGAACGAGATTCCCTACAAACGATTTCTGCAGTTTAAGGACGGCTGCTTCAATTCTCGCCCTATCCAGGGTTAGCGGCCAGCTTTCCCCCACCACCTTTGCATAGGGGAGAGCTTGCTTAATGATGATTCCTTTCCCGGATTCCCGGTCTGTCACATGGAAAACAAGATTTAAGTTTCCATCTCCAATTTCTTTACATGTTAGAACTGATCCTTTTTCAAAAAGTTCTAAACGAGAGGCCAGATCTATCGCCGACTGCTCTGTTAAAGCTTGATATGTTTCTAGTTTAGTAATTGCCATTGCAGTTCCTCCTTTTAGTACCCTTGATGAAAGGGAGTGTTACGGAGGCTTTTCCAATGCATAAGAAAAGCCTCTTTCCATGGTCGAAAGAGGCTTGAAGAACGGTCTTCATCGCCTCTTATCTCTCAGAAAGAAAATCTTTCTGTTGGAATTAGCACCGTGCCTTAGTGGATGTCTCCATCCGGCGCAGACTGCGCCCCATTTTAAAACGGTATTATGGTCGGTTGCTGGGCTTCATAGGGCCAAATCCCTCAGCCAGCTCTTGATAAGAGTTGCGTAAAATATTTGATTAAACTTTCAGAATGTTTCATTTGATTTGAATGGTACCATTGAATTATTTTCCATGTCAACGTTTTTTTGAAAAAGAATAACCATCCTTTTAATAAAAATCCGGTTTGCGATCCTGGAAGACGGGGATTTGTTTTCGCACGTGTTCCACTTCCTCCAGCTGGATATTCGCTGTTATCAGTTCTTCCGCTTTTCCTCCCTTTGCCATAATGTCACCCCATGGACCGACAACGAGGGAAGTGCCTCCAAATTCGTTTTGAGGATCACTCCCTACACGGTTGCATGCAATGACAAAGCATTGGTTTTCAATTGCGCGTGCCCTTAAAAGGGTTTCCCAGTGATCAATTCGTGCTGTCGGCCATTCTGCTACAACAAAGACCACCTGGGCTCCCATCAGTACATGTTTCCTGAACCATTCAGGAAAGCGTATATCGTAACATATTAAACCGGCCATCTTTGTGTCCTGAAGTGTGAACATACCATCATCCTGTCCAGGAAGTAAATAGTGATGTTCGTCCATTAGCTTGAAAAGGTGGAGCTTAGAATATTTCTTTACCATCTTTCCATGAGAATCCGTTACTAGCAGTGTATTGCTAACCCCGTTCCCGGTTCTGTTAGCGACTGATCCACCAACAATGTGAATGGAATATTTCTTCGATAGTGCTGTCAGGAAGGACGAAGAATCCCTCGCCTCATCTTCGGCTATGTCATCCAGGCGTTTAAGGTCGTATCCGGTTGTCCATAACTCAGGGAGTACCACCGTATCACAGCCTTCTTCATATGCTTTCATCATCCATTCCTCTACTTTTTTCCTGTTCTTTTCTGGATCACCGAACACTATATCCATTTGGACGATCCCAATCTTTTGGATCATTTCCTTCACCTCTCCATACATTTTGGAATTTATTCCTTTACATTCTTTATTTTCCGTTATATCATTTGTGACTAGAATTTGAAAGTAATTAATTTTCAAAAAAATGTAGCAGGTGATGGTATGAAAACTTATAATAAGGCAAAACGTTTAGACTTGTTACCCGAGCAATTTTTCGCTGCTCTTGCAAAAAAAGTGAATGATGTGGTGAAAGAGGGGCATGATGTCATTAATTTAGGGCAGGGAAATCCTGATCAGCCGACTCCCTCTCATATAGTCGAGAAACTGAAAGAAACTGCTGCTTCACCATCTAATCATAAATATCCACCTTTTCGAGGTCTCTCTTCTTTCAAACAGGCTATTTCGGCATTCTACCAACGTGAATACGGTGTGGAAATAGATGCAGAATCAGAAGTGGCCGTTCTGTTTGGAGGGAAAGCCGGATTAGTAGAGATCCCCCAATGTCTATTAAATCCGGGAGATGGGGTATTGGTGCCTGATCCAGGGTACCCGGATTATTTATCAGGAGTGGCATTGGCAGAGGCACGTATGATCAAAATGCCCCTTAGGGAGGAAAATGGATTCCTGCCAGACTACAAGGAACGCTCCCAGGAAGAACTAGACAGTGCCAAGCTGATGTTTCTAAACTATCCAAATAATCCTACAGGTGCAATCGCCACTGAATCATTTTTTGAGAAAACCGTGGAACTTGCCGAGAAGCATGATATTTGCGTCGTACACGATTTTGCTTATGGTGCAATTGGATTTGACAGTCATAAACCCATCAGCTTTCTTCAAACAAAAGGAGCCAAGAATGTGGGGGTAGAGATTTATACTCTATCCAAAACGTATAATATGGCAGGCTGGAGAGTCGGCTTTGCTGTGGGCAATAAAAGTGTCATTGAAGCGATCAATCTGCTTCAAGATCACCTTTACGTAAGCCTTTTCGGCGCAATTCAGGAAGCTGCAACAACGGCACTGTTGAGCTCCCAGGATTGTGTAGCCGACCTGGTGGCAACTTATGAAAGTCGAAGGCAACTATTCATAACCGGCCTTAAGGATATAGGCTGGAATGTAAAAGCTCCCCAAGGTTCATTCTTCGCATGGCTTAAGGTGCCGGAAGGATTTACTTCAGTTGAATTCTCTAATTATCTATTAGATAAAATTAACGTCGCAGTGGCACCGGGTGTAGGGTTTGGTGAATTTGGAGAGGGGTATGTACGTGTCGGCCTTTTGACTACAAACGATCGTTTGAGAGAGGCGATTTCCAGGATAGAAAAGTTAGAATTATTTGATAAAGGGGATTGACAACCTTTGAAATTGGTGTAATAATCCAACTGAATTAATAAATAGTGAAATTCTTATCAAGAGCAGGCGGAGGGACCAGCCCTATGAAGCCCGGCAACCGACTTATTCGAGCACGGTGCTAATTCTTGCAGCTACGAAGCTGACAGATAAGAAAGAGTGAAGGAACCAAACCTCTTCTTATCAGGAAGAGGTTTTTTGTTTTTCACGGGTATCCATATCTCGTGCAGCATTTACTTAAGGAGGCATCACAATAATGAGTGAAGTGATAGCAACATATGAACTCAAGGGAAAGAGTGGATCATTCGAAAAGAAGGCAGAAGGAATGGCTTTGGGATTGACGGTTGGCTCTTGGACGGATTTACCCCTCTTAGAGCAGGATCAATTACGGAAGTACAAGGGCAGGGTCATTTCAGTGAAAGAGTGGGAAGAAGCAGGGGGCCATCGGGGGAAAGTGCAGATAGCTTATCCGGGTCATAATTATTCAAATGATATTCCTGCCATCCTCACAACGGTGTTCGGTAAGCTTTCCCTGGACGGGGAAGTGAAGCTGGTAGATTTAGAGTTTTCCAAAGACTTGAAGGATGGCTACCCTGGTCCGCGATTTGGGCTGGAAGGAATTAGAGAGCTTACAGGCATATATGAAAGGCCTTTGTTGATGAGCATCTTCAAAGGTGTGATTGGAAGGGATCTTAACTATCTGGAGAATCAATTAAGAGCTCAGGCCCTGGGAGGGGTCGATATCGTGAAAGACGATGAAATACTATTTGATAACCCAGAAACACCATTTGTCGAGAGAATCGAGAGTGGGAAAAAGGTTCTGGAGGAGGTGTATGAAGAAACAGGGAAGAGAACGTTATATGCAGTGAATCTTACAGGCAGAACTTCTGATTTAAGGGATAAAGCAAGGAAAGCGAAAGAGCTCGGGGCTGATGCCTTATTATTCAATGTATTTTCTTATGGTCTGGATGTACTTCAAGAGTTGAGGGAAGACCCCCAAATATCTCTCCCGATCATGGCACATCCCGCGTTTGCTGGTGCAGTTGCTGCATCCCCTGTATATGGTGTGAGCTTTTCCTTGTGGTTAGGGAAATTCCTGCGTATGGCAGGAGCTGATTTTTCATTATTTCCTTCACCATATGGAAGCGTCGCACTAGATAAGGCCCAGGTCATGTCTATAGTCCATCAGTTAACAAAAGAAGATGATCAATTGAAAAGAACATTGCCTGTTCCCTCAGCCGGTATTCACCCCGGCCTTGTTCCGATTTTAGTGAAAGACTTTGGAAAAGATTGTGTTATTAATGCAGGGGGAGGGATTCACGGTCACCCGGACGGGGCAATAGGGGGTGGAAAGGCATTCCTCCAAGCTATTGAAGCCGTTATAAAAGGTGTCTCCCTCAACAAGGTGTCAGAATCCCATTATGAACTTCGAAAAGCACTTTCCTTATGGGGAGAGGAGGTAAAGGTATAGTGGCAGTTCCGGTTATTTTCTGTGATTTTGATGGGACGATCACTGAAACCGACAACATCATTTCATTAATGAAAGCATTTGCCCCTCCTGAATGGGAAGGGATCAAAGACGACATCTTGAAGCAGAAAATTCCCATTAAAGAGGGAGTAAGTAAGATGTTCTCCCTTATTCCTTCATCACAGAAGGACGAAATGGTCCAGTATTTGGTGGATACAGCTGTCATACGAAAAGGATTCAAGGAATTTATAGAGTTTACAAAAGAACGTAAAATTCCTTTATATATCGTAAGTGGTGGGATTGACTTCTTTGTACATCCCTTGCTGGAACCATACGGGCCGTTTAACGGGGTTTATTGTAACGAAGCAAGATTCAATGAATCAACCATTAAGGTCCATTGGCCCCATCCTTGTGATGAGGGCTGTGAAAATAAAGGGTGTGGGTGCTGCAAGCCTTCTATCATAAGAACATTATCTATAAAAGAAGGAACAGAAATCATTGTGATTGGGGACTCTGTCACAGATTTAGAAATGGCTGAACTTGGTGATAGTGTATTTGCCAGGGACTACCTCTTACAGAAATGTCAAGAAAGAGGAATTGCCTGCCATCCTTTTGACACCTTTCATGATTGTAAGAACGTGCTTGAAAAAGGAGTGATAGTATGAAGTTCTATCAGAATCACTGGGACGAGCTCGCTGAGATAAAAAGGGAATTGGCAGACAGGGACTGGTTTATGGGAACGAGCGGCAACCTGGCCATTCGTGTAGGTACTTGCCCTGATACATTTCTCGTGACGGCAAGCGGTAAGGATAAAAGGAAGCAAACGGAAGAAGACTTCCTCCTCGTGAATGGCAATGGGGAATCTGTTGAAGAAACCAATCTTCGACCATCAGCGGAAACTCTGCTGCACAGTCATGTATTCGCCAAAAGTTCTGCTGGATGCAGCCTCCATGTTCATACAGTAGCAAATAATGTCATCAGTGAACTGTACGGAGATGAAGGGCGTATTACATTCAAAAATCAGGAATTGATAAAGGCATGGGATAAATGGGGGGAACAGGACTCCCTTTCCATCCCGATCATACCAAATCATGCCCATATTCCCACATTGGCTGATGCCTTTTTACCTTTTGTTGTAGAAGACAGAGGGGCCGTCCTCATCCGTAATCATGGGATCACAGTATGGGGCAGAAACGGTTTTGAAGCGAAGAAACTATTGGAAGCATGTGAATTTTTGTTTCAATATCAACTGGCTCTTTTATCAATCAACAATACCAAAGCAAATATTTAAGGAGGAATAGAGTCATGACAACCATTAAAATCAAGGGAGAAAACCGTGTCATTGAAGATCAGGAAAAGGTCGTACAATTTTTAAATGAACAGGGAGTGATCTATGAACACTGGAATATCCAAAAGCTGGGAGATGGACTTAGGGGCAAGTACACCTTGACTGAAGAGGAGAAGGGTCAAATATTAACCACTTTTAAAAAAGAAATAGATGATATTTCTGAGCGGCGAGGATATCAGACCAGTGATGTCATTTCCTTATCTGAAAGTACACCGAACCTAGAGGAGCTCCTGAAGAACTTCCAGCAGGAGCATCATCATACTGATGATGAAGTACGCTTTATCGTGAACGGACACGGTGTTTTTGTCATTCAAGGTAGAAATGGTGATTTCTTTGAAGTGCATCTGAATCCTGGTGACTTGATTTCCGTTCCGGAAAACATCCGTCATTATTTCACATTAAGTGATGATAAAAAAGTAGTGGCGGTCCGTATCTTCGTCACAAAGGAAGGCTGGGTGCCAATCTATTAATCTTTCATAGGATAGATGATGAGGGGAATTCATTGTCTATCCTTTTTTGTTTGATCCTATTCTCAAATAGTGTTGTTAAATGATGCGAGGTCTCTGTCCCTTCTTATACAGGGAAAGGAATTTGGTGAAAAATGTCTAATCAGGCAACATTACTAGTTATTTTGTCTTGTTTTGCGAATCTATTTACTTTTCTGATAATACTTGCGATAATTTCCAAGTAACGATTTTACTTAATAAAGACTAGGAGAAAAAAAGGAGTTTATTTGAAATGGGTCGTCTATTAAAGAAGAAATGGTTATTAATGAGAATTAATCAGAAACGTTCAGAAATGATTTCATTAGGAGAAAATTTAGGGTTATGTGCAGATGAAACAGTCCGATGCAGCCAACAGCTAGATCAGCTTTTGAACGATTATGAAAAGTGCACAAATAAAGTAGTGGAAATGACCATCCAAGAATCCTCAAATGATTTCGGGCTTTACATTAAAAGTTTATTAAAAAGGACTGCTTCCTAATTCAACAAGATATTCCTCACCTCCAAAGATTTACTAGAAAGACTCCAACAATATCCACTTATAAACCCGGAAAACCAAACTAATCTGTCGTTATTCAATAAGCGGAGGACGGTACGCATTGGCGAACCGTCCTCCGTTTATTAACTGTTGGAACATGCTTCTGATTTGACAACAGCAAGGTTTATTTGTATAATGTTTTGAAATTGAGATAATTTCAAAGGAATGAATGGTATGAGTGAAACTCCAGATACAAAACAATCTTTAAAGCTTTTCATCGTCCTATCAAGAGCGTTTAAAGCCTTGAATGAAGAGATTAATAAAAACATCCAGGAAAATGGGTTAAACCCTACTGAGTTTGCTGTATTAGAACTTCTTTATCACAAAGGGGATCAACCTCTTCAACAAATTGGCGGAAAAATCCTTTTAGCTTCTGGAAGCATAACTTACGTTGTGGATAAGCTTGAACAAAAGGGCTATCTGAAGCGTAATGCCTGTCCAAAGGACCGTCGGGTAACCTATGCCCATATAACCGAAGGCGGCAGACGGTTAATCGAAGAGATCTTCCCTGATCATGAAAATAGAATTCATGAACTAATGTCAGCCCTTTCCCCTGTGGAGAAGGAAGAAACGATTGAAATGTTGAAGAAATTAGGACTGTCGATAAAAGATCTATCCTATTAAGGTAAGTGCCCCGTCATTGACGGGGCTTTTATTGTATGTGGACATCTCACTTCCTGCGTGAATCCACCCAGTATGAGTTGATTCCAAATTCCTTCCTGGGGATAAACAGGAGATTGTGGTAGGGAGGTCGAATTATATTAGTCGGAGTCATTATAAAAGGGGGAATTCTAATGAAGTTTGAACAATTTACATATGAACGACCAAAATTAGAAGAAATCAAACCTGTTTTCAAGCAAATACTTACTAAATTTAAAGATGCGTCCAATGTAGATGAACAAGTGGACGCTATCAAGGAATTGAATGACATTCGTCTCCATATAGATACGATGCAAAACATCTGCTATATTCGACATTCCATCGATACAAATGACGAATTTTATAAAGAAGAGCAGGATTATATTGATGATATGATGCCTGAGGTTCACGGAATGGTTACGGAATATTATCAGGAACTCGTTCATTCCCCTTATAGGAATGAATTGGAAGAGAAGTGGGGTAAACAGTTATTCGCTTTGGCAGAAAGTGAGATGAAAACATTTTCACCAGAGATCGTCACTCTTCTGCAAAAAGAAAATAAGTTATCTTCCCAGTATACAAAGCTGATGGCTTCAGCAAAGATCCCTTTTCAGGGGGAAGAAAGAACGTTGGCGCAGATGGGCCCCTTTACACAATCTGTGAATAGGGATACAAGAAAAGAAGCCGCACAGGCAACAGTATCTTTCTTTGAAGAAAACCAGGAAGAATTGGATCGTTTATTTGATGAATTGGTGAAGCTGCGGCACAGGATTGCGACAACGCTGGGATATGAAAATTTTGTTGAATTGGGATACTATCGTATGACGAGAACGGATTATACACCAGAGATGGTTAAGGTGTTCCGTGATCAAGTGAAGAAGCATATTGTCCCACTTGCAACGGAACTTAAAGAAAGACAAGGTAAACGCATCGGGATTGAGTCCATGAAGTTTTACGACGATGGGTTTAAATTTACTTCCGGTAATGCAGTTCCAAAGGGGGGCCCTCAGTGGATCATTGAAAATGGTAAAAGAATGTATGCGGAGTTGTCACCTGAAACAAAGGAATTCTTTGATTTCATGATTCAGCATGATCTCATGGACCTGGAAGCGAAGAAAGGAAAAGCTGGTGGAGGCTACTGTACATATATTGCCAACCATGAGTCACCTTATATCTTTTCAAACTTTAATGGGACGTCAGGGGATATCGATGTGTTGACCCATGAAGCGGGCCATGCGTTTCAGGTATATTCCAGTAGGGGATATGATATACCTGAATATATATGGCCGACGTATGAAGCGTGTGAAATCCATTCCATGAGCATGGAATTCTTCACGTGGCCATGGATGAGTTATTTCTTTAAGGAGGATACGGAAAAGTACCAATTTTCCCATCTGAGTGAAGGTTTGGAATTCCTTCCTTACGGTGTGGCGGTCGATGAGTTCCAGCATTTTGTGTATGAAAATCCCGAGATCTCTCCATCTGAACGAAATGCAGCGTGGAGAAGGATTGAGAAAGAATACCTTCCTCACAGGGACTACGATCACATCCCGTATTTGGAAAATGGAGGGTTCTGGCAGCGCCAATCTCATATTTATAATTCTCCGTTCTATTATATCGATTACACGCTGGCTCAAATCTGTGCTTTCCAATTCTGGAAGAAGATGAATGTCAAGCGGGAAGAGGCATGGAGTGATTATGTGGACCTTTGTAAACTGGGGGGGAGCCTGTCATTCACCGGCCTCGTCAAGGCAGCCAATCTTGACTCCCCTTTCCAGGAAGGAACAGTAGAAAAAGTCATTGAACCAATAAGACAGTGGTTAAATGAAATAGATGATCAATCCCTATAAAATGAATGGGGCAGCCGTAATTTCTGCGGCTGCTTTTTTTTTGTAAGAGTATGTACAATACTGTTTGCATCCTAAAGAATTATTGACTTTTGCTTCTGATTTACTCTGCTTGTACATAAGGTGAAGTAGAAGGCTGTCAGAGGTGATGGGATGAAAAAGTTATCAGGATCGTTTCAAATTGCTGCAGTGTATGTGGGTACTGTAATTGGAGCCGGATTTGCCACCGGGAGGGAAATTGTAGAGTTCTTTACCAGGTTCGGCTTTGTCGGATTTATCGCCATATTAGTAAGCGGTTACTTATTTATTACAATGGGGACGAAGATAATGCTGAAATCCCATGATATTAAAGCAAAGTCATTTGAAGAGTTTAACGAATATCTATTCGGAAAATGGTTTTCTAAATTTATGAACATCGTCATGATGATTATGCTGATAGGGGTTTCCGCTGTCATGCTTTCAGGAGCGGGGGCTGTATTTCAAGAACAGCTATTGCTCCCTAAACAACTGGGGATATTCCTTACAATCGGACTTGGTTTTATCACGATGATGGTGGGAATCAAAGGGCTTTTTGCTGTGAATACGTTCGTGGTTCCTCTCATGATTATATTTAATCTTTTCTTGATGGTATATTCTGTTCAAAACGCAGGGTTTTCCGATGCTTTTCTAATGATTCCCCATTCTGAAGATGGATGGAAATCCGTTGTTGCCCCTTTTTCATACGTGGCCTTTAACCTCGCCATGGCACAGGCTGTCCTCGTACCTGTAGCCGGTGAAGTGAAGGATAGGGAAACCATAAAAATAGGTGGGTACCTGGGAGGGTTTTTCCTTACGATGATTCTGATTTCCAGCCATATTACGTTGGTCATGATACCGGATGTGACACATTATCAGATTCCGATGGCTGTGGTGATGAAATCATTTGTTTCAGGTTTTTATTTTATTTATATCATCATCATTTATGGGGAAATATTCACTTCTGTGATAGGTGGGGTATTTGGTCTGGAGAAGCAATTATCGAACTACTGGAAAGGCACATCGTTAATGACTTTTACAGGGATCTTCCTTGTTATTTACTCCTTAAGCTTCTTTCAATACAGCAAACTTTTGTCATATCTATATCCGCTCTTTGGCTATATGAGCTTATTATTCATCGTTCTCCTCTGGATGAAACCAAGTAAATAATCATATAAGAGGGAGTAAAAAGAGGAACTCCTGCTCATGTTATTAAGGACTAATGAAAAAGGAGTGGTGAACGTGACAAAATCAAAACATGAAAAAGAACGTCAATGGAACGTAAGAAAGCAGGAACAGCATCCTCATGGGAAAGTTTCTTCATTCAAAGAGCTTGCTAATGGGAATAAGGAAAAATAATGTAGAGCGTTTAACTATTAAATAATGCCTGTTATTTACATGAAGTGGTATAAAAACCCAGATACACGAAAGGTCAGGGGATCAATCCTCTGACCATTTTCGTATGCTCTTTAACAAGACGACCGCTATACTGAATGAGAATAAATCATTACATGAACAATCTTCTTTCAGGAATTCATTTTCGATGTATTGATTTTATTTTGTATAGCAAAATAAAAAGAGTCACAAAAAGGGTGGTTTAGCGAATGAACAGAAATATTATTTTCCTTATGACTCTTCTTTCATGGATCTCAATGGTTTTCCTCAAACCAAAAACAGTCAAAAGGTATATTCCAGGTGCTTTATTCATGACAGTATTTCTTATTACAGAAGGAATGCTTGCAGAAAAGAAAATATGGTGGTGGTTCCATTACAACATCAAGCGAAATTTCTTAGGTGAATTACCTCTGATTGTAGGACCATTTTTTGTTGGATCGATCTGGATATTGAAATACACATTTGAGAATTTTAAGCTTTATCTGCTGACAAATCTAATAGTGGATAATCTTTTTGTATATGTCTTACTGAATTGGTTTAAAAAAATCGGTTATGTATCCCTTGTAAGACTGACAAAGCCTCAATTATCACTTATCTTTTTGATTAAAACGGTATCCATGTATGCTTTTCAACTTTTTTATGAAAAAATGTTTAAACTTCAACAGGCTGACTCATGAATGCATCATTTCTTTCTTTGTTCTTTTAAAAACACAAAAGTGCCATAATCAATGATTAGGCACACATTTTTGCGTGTTTTTATAAAGTCAGGGAATGTGTCAATTGAACGTTATTGTCTACCCTTTTGGCTATATGAATCACTTGTTTTGTATTCATCTGGAAAATATTTGTTTCGCACTTCATCTTTATCCCATTCACCTTGACCACAAGCTGCTGCCAGTTCATCCAGATGCCTCATAAGGTACTGCATATCTAGATTTTGAAGGCTGTCGTAGTCGATGCCTTCCAAGATATAATCTTTAAATGTCCACACCATCTGTTTCGTTTCATCCATGTTGTTTTCCCCGATCATTCTTAGTGACCGCAAGATTTCAGAAATGATTGAGATGTCATGCCTTCCGTAATGCCTTAGCTGGTAAAAGCTCCTGTATAAATAATCAACAAATGTCGGCTGTTCCAATATGATCCGAACGTTGTTTTCTTCATCTGAAAGATAAGAGCTTGGAAGCTTATGTTTAGCCAGCTTGGACAGGATGATCCCGATTTCTTCGATACAGTTTTTAGCAGTATTCGGGTCATTGATGGCGGGGGAAATGGCCCTTAATGCAATCTCAACCAGTTTACGGATTCCCAGCTCAATATCTTCCATAGGTTCCTTGTCTGGCCCAAGCACAAGGAAACCCAAATAATCCTTAGCAGCAGTCTCTTCATTCTCCGTCCAGACTGTCATGACAAGCGTTCCTTCAAGCAAGTATTCACCCGGTGTTTTCACCATTCGTATAGTTACTCTATCCTTAAAGGCTTTTTTGAGCATTCCTTCGATATCGATCTGCTGCAAATATCCGGATTGCTCACTATACACGTTAAATGGATTGACCTCCTCGAAAAGTGAATCATGAAGAGATGGAGTATCCTCTTTTACGGCATTTTTTCGATACAAGTAACTTTGATCAATTTTTTTATTTGTTTTGATGGTTATGTTATGTATTAAGTTACTGACTTTCACCCAATTGGATACGTGATGAACAAAATAAACGAATACAAATAAACAGATGATTGCCACGATACCGGCAAATGCCGATGAGATATATAACTCCTGACCTGATTCGTCCTTAAGAAGGACCAGTAGTGTAATACAGTACACTACACCCGATACAAAGATGGCGAGTACCCGTTGGGTAGGGCGGTCATTAATAAAATTTTGAAGGGTCCTTGGTGAATACTGAGATAAAAAAGTAGTCAGGACGACCATGATGGTTGAAAAGGTAATCGTGGTCATAGTCATGATTGAGGATGCGATTGTACTGATAATGGTCATAGATAAATCGAAATTGGAAAACAGCACCTTTGGGAATAGCGGATAATTGTGCTGACTTAACCACCAATCAAAATAGAAGGTCAAAAGTGCAAGAAATAATGAGAGAAGAGAAAATAAAAAGGGTACAAACCAGAAACTTTTTCTCGCTTTGTTAACGATATGAATATTGATATTCATGAGAATGATCCACCTTACGATAAGTATGCTATAAGAGTATCCTTTAGAGCATATCTGTAAACCTGTTTTTATGTAAGTCCAAAAGAAAAAGGAGGAGAAGGGTCCTCCACCTTTTCTAGTTTTTTTCCTATGCTTCAACTATTTTATAGTTTTTATGGTTCACAACCGTCTTTTCTTCCAGCTCCAGATCTCGATAATTTTTCATATACGTCAAATCTACGATTACCGAATTCTCATTTACCTTTTCTACAATTCCTCTTAAACCATCTCTAAATTCAATGATGTTTCCGATTTCTGCCTTTTTCATCAGAGGTCTCTCCTTTTTGCCAAAATTCAACAAACACAACAATTACTCATATTTTGACGTAAACTTATTAAAAGGTAAAGAGTTTTCTCACAATTCAAGGGGAATTTATCCTTGAGGTTTTCATCCATTTATCACTACAATAGAAACATGGAGGATGGAGGTTAGGATATGAGTGAAGCAGAAATTCTTGAAAAGCTACAATTATTGCGCACGAAAGAAATAGAAGAAATAAGAGTGATGAAAGAAGATTTTCTGGTCTTTCGATCTGTGCTTGTGAAGCAGGAAGATTTCAAACAGTTCCGTGGTGTGGCAGAGCATGGAGGCAATATTCTTTATCATTATCTGGATTCGCCCAGAAGTTAGAAGGAGCGGGGGAGATATCCCCCGCCTTTTTGTTGTTCATATTCAATATATGAAGCATATGCGTATTTTAGAAATAGAGTTACAATGAAGAAGGGATCTATTTAGAAGCAAGTGGACATCAGGCCTATTCCCCGTTGTTAATGGAAGGTTCTTGCCATTTTAAAGCATCGCCTCTTCAAAAGTCTAAATCGAGGTAAACCTATGAGTCTTCCGCCTGTTTTTACTTTTCTCTATGTGGAATTAATAGTAAAATAGAGTAAAGAAAAAAGAGGTGTTGTTGATGAAGGGGATCAAGACAGATCGAATTGAAATGGTAAGATGGAAAATGATACAGTCAGGTGTCCGTTTTGGACTCAGCAGTCCAGCAACCCTTCAACTTAGTGAAGAGCTGGATGCATTGATCAATGTTCAACAACTCAATGAGATTAGCAAAACAAAACCATTGGACAAAAAAATAATACAGTAAATAAGAGGATTAATCTTGGAATGTCTCAACACTCCCGGGTTGATCCTTTTCTGGATTGAGTCGAAGTAAATAAGGGTATTATTTTAAGGAAGTAAGTACAGTAGCTGGTGATTGAAAACGACCATGGGAGATGAAAAGATGAAAGACAAAATTGTCTGTATCACAGGTGGAGCAAATGGAATTGGAAAGACCATCGTTGAAGAATTCGCGAAACAAGGAGCGATTGTGGAATTTATGGATCTGGATGGTGAAAAAGGGGTGGAACTTTCTCAGATGCTCAATGCTGAAGGTTTCACAACCCGCTTTCACAAAGTAGATGTGGGATGTTACCGTCAAGTGAAGGACACTTTCTCTCTGATCAAGAAACAACATGGTGAACTGGATGTCCTTATTAATAATGCAGGTGTATCGAAATTCTTGTCTTTTTGGGAGATGGATCCAGAAGACTGGAACACTATTCTGTCCTCTAACTTAAGCAGTGTTTTCTACTGCAGCAGAGAAGCGGCTGCACTAATGAGGAACAGTGGGGGATGTATCATCAATATGGCTTCCACCAGAGCTTCAATGTCTGAACCGGATACAGAAGCTTATTCAGCTTCAAAAGGGGGGGTCCTGAGTCTCACACATTCCATGGCAATCACTCTTGGTGACGTGGGAATCCGGGTGAATTCGATTAGCCCCGGTTGGATTCAGACCGAAGATTATGAGTCATTAAGGGTCAAAGACCATGATCAGCACCCCTCAGGCAGAGTTGGAAAACCAGGCGACATTGCAAGGGCATGTTTATTCCTTGCTCACCCTGAAAATGATTTTATTACCGGTGAAAACTTAGTGATTGATGGTGGTATGACCCGTAAGATGATCTATGAACATTGATGGGGATATTACGTTTTGGACAAACGTATACTAGTTTAATAACACCCGGACTCATTACCTTTCAAAAAGGTAATGAGTCCGGGTGTTTTGTTGTATAAATGTACATCTGGATTTTAGTTCTTTCCAACGGTTGATTGGAGTGCAGGACGAGACTCCAGCGGGAATAACTGGACAGATGAGAACCCACAAGGCAAATGCCCGAAGCTGGTTCACTGAAAGCGGAGCCCCCTGCATGGGAAATCAACTTCTACTTTCTTCTTCTGAATTGCCACAATGTGTATGAAAAGAGTCTACAATGTTGAAAAAGGGATATTTTAACAATGTCGATTGTGTTATGATGATACGTGTAATTATTTATGCAATTTTCAAATAGTTATCCCTTCATTTTATGAAGCACATTAGTAGGAGGAACGAGAATGTTATCCATAAAAGAATTAAAAAAAGAAATGAGCAAAGTACTGATTGGCAGGGAGAAAGAAATCGATCTGCTTTTGATTGCCCTGCTTCAGGAAGGACATGTCTTGCTTGAGAGCGTCCCGGGAACAGGTAAAACATTGTTGGCTAAAACCTTCGCACAATGTATCGAAGGAGACTTTAAGCGGATACAATTCACACCAGATGTACTGCCGAGTGATGTAACAGGTATTCAGTTCTTCAATCCGAAGACACAGGAGTTTGAATTAAGAACGGGTCCTGTAGTAACCAACGTGCTGTTGGCAGATGAAATTAACAGAGCCACCCCGAGAACCCAGGCAAGTTTACTGGAAGTAATGGAAGAGAGACAAATTACGATAGATGGCGAAACGGTAGGTTTAGAGCCCCCTTTCATTGTAGTGGCTACACAGAACCCCATCGAATCACAGCAGGGGACATTCCCCCTGCCAGCGGCTCAGCTGGATCGGTTTCTGTTAAAGATCCCCTTTACATATCCAACGTTTGAAGAAGAGCGGAGTATCCTTAACCGCTTTAAGACCGGGCATCTACAGACAGTAGAAAAGGTAATGAGTTTGAGTGATATTCAATCTCTCTCAAGTCAAGTGAAGGAGGTATACATATCTGAGGATATCCAGACGTATATTCTTCAAATTACAAGGGAGACAAGAAGTCATGAATGGGTTGAAGTTGGAGCGAGTCCACGTGCAAGTTTAGCTCTCTTGAAAGCGTCCCAGGCACAGGCTTTTATCTCGGGAAGGAACTTCGTAAATCCTCAGGACGTTGTGGCCGTAGCTTCCTTTGTTCTTCAACACAGAGTGCAATTAACCGTAGAGGCCTCCTTGACCAAAACACCGGAGGAAGTGATGGACAGAGTCATAGAGATGGTTATGCTGCCAGTTGAAGCGGGGCAGACGAAGTGAACTGGAAGCGTGAAGTAGTTGAAGACCCTTATATATCCATCAGTTTAGTGATCCTGGTCATCTTAGTGGCAGCATGTTTCTACGTACAGTCTTATGTAGGGGTGGGGGTTTTCCTGTTGCTCGCCGTTTATTTCCGTCTTCATCAATGGTATCTGTTGAAGGTTGGGGAGGGTGTTATGCTTGAGAAAACCCAAAAAAGATTAAGGCTTCATTGTGGTGAAGAAGATAAATGGGTGTTCCATCTCGAAAACATGGGATTTCCCATTTGGGGCGCGACCTTGAAGCTGTCATTTAAAGACATTGTCGAGCCAACAGCACATCCCTATTCAACGGGTATTGAAAACGAGATAGAAGTGGCCATCCCGTTCTCCATCCGGAAGAATGAAAAGGGATGTGTTTCCTTGCCGATCAAAGGAAAAAGAAGAGGATTGTGCCGCATTACTCATTTGCAGCTGGAGATTCCCCACTTGTTCGGAAGCGGTAAGGTTTTACTGGATTTACTTGATTCAGTTCCCACCACGGTTATGGTATTTCCGTCTTCATCGTCTGTGAGAATGGCAGAACATAAGCTCACGTTAAGACAAGGTGATGTGGCTACTCCCCATTCTTTGTTTTTTGATGTGTTCCATCCTGTGGGAACGAGGGAATACGTGCAAGGGGACCGGTTTCAGGATCTTCACTGGAAGGCAACTGCAAGGACAGGCGACTTGCAAACGAAAGTCTTCGCACCAGCGACTCAAAAAGAGTGGATGATCGCCATCAATCTATCCGATCGTTATGCCATCACAAACCATTTGGAGGACATCATCAAGCATACAGCTTTCCTTATGCAGCTGGCCGAGGAACAAAATATCTCATTCTCCCTAGCTTTAAATGTAAGAACAAGCGGACCTACGCCTTATATTTATCTTCCGCCGGGTTCCGGACGGAAGCACCGGCAAAGAGGGTTGGAGTTTTTAGCCACCTTGTCTACTGATGAATTCACTATGCCCTTTGACCTCGTCCTTCAGCATATGTATCTTCAGCGCCTGGTACCTTCCGTCTGTATTGTCGCAGGTGCATTGGGATCGAGTGAGGAAGCGATATTGGAGAAAATCGGAAAACGCCGAGCCCTCATCTTTAAACTGGATTTAGAAGAAGAACAAGGAGTCGTAACAAAATGGAGTCGCACATGGAAAATTTCCTCTTAAAAAAACATAAAGAAATGCTATATATAAAATTGGGACTGAGTATAGGAATCGATTTTTTATTTGTTGTGCTGATTGCATCGTTCTTATTTACGGGGGAAACGGTGTGGAATCATTACGTTCCCACTTTTGGTTTGATGTATTTATTGCTCCTGACCTACATTGTTATCTCCGTTAAACTTGAGAGGTTTAATCACTTATTGTTATATACCGTTTTGGTTTTAGGAGGTGGAGCCGGGATCTTTCTGTTCGGGGTATCGTGGGTGGTTTTGCTTTCCGCGGGTATTTATCTCCACTGGAAAATAAGCTTGCACATACAGAACAGCTCTCCATCTATCGAAATCAGCAGTGGAAACGTATTGATTTTCCTGTTTATCTCTGTGGCCTCATTATTGTCTGGATCTATCAGACAGTTGGAAAACAGCTATCTGCTTTACCTACTCATCTTTGTATTCTTTGCAATCATCGGGGTCTGCACTTCTGTTCAAAGGATGCTATCGAGTGACAGGGAAAAAGCAGTGAAGAACCTATATAAGCCACTTGTTTTGTTAATGACGGTGACCATGGGCTTGGGTGTACTTGCTGCTTTCAGTTCAGTCGTAAGCCGGGGGCTATACTGGCTCCTGGAACAAATATTACGGCTGATCTCCTTTATGGTTAACCCGATTTTCAATGTGTTGATTAAAGTAAGGGATTTAATCTTAGAGTACTTCCAAAGGAATCCGGAAAAAGGATCCGGCAGTGAGATGGAACAACAGAGTTATGATGAATCCCAGTTGAATGCCTTAGGTGATGGATGGTCGTTTCCCTGGTTAAATGAGCTTTTGATGGGGATATTGATTTGTTTTGCTCTCTTTTATGTCATAAAGAAAAGACAAGCCTCAGGTCAATTTCCCTCTAAAACAGTCATGTCCTCTCCGGTTATGATTCAAGGGGGGAGAGACCTTAATGAAACTCTTCCATACAAACAGGTTATATATTCTAAAGCAAGTGATGCTGTTAGAACATCGATGGAAAGACTGGAAAGTGAAGCGCACCGGTATGAAGCAGGCAGACTGCCAAATGAAAGTGCCCGTGACTGGTTCGCTAGAATTCGTTTGCAAGAAAATGAAAGGTTCTTCACTATATACGAAAAAGTAAGATATGGAGACCGAAACCCGGACAAGGTGGATGTGGATTTTTTCACAAGCCGGATCTGTGACCATATAGAATCATTGAATACAAGACTAAAGTGAAGCTGGTGCAGTGAGCATCAGCTTCTTTATTTCATGGTTCGTTGGGGTATGATAAAAGTGAATAGATAAGAGGTGAGAATCATGTTGTTTCAACTAGAAAACGTGACCTATAAAAATATCGTGAGCATCAATCACTTAGAAATACCACCAGACAAAACAACTTGTCTCATTGGTGAGAGTGGTGCTGGAAAGTCGACTCTCCTTAAGTTGCTAAACAAAATGTATCTACCGGATGGAGGGAAAATCTATTATGGTGGGAAACCCTTATCCCATATGGATGCTGTTAAACTTCGAAGAGAGGTTGTCATGATTTCACAGACTCCATTATTATTCGGAGAGACTGTGGAAGAGAATCTTCAAATGGGCCTGATATTTTCAGAAAAACCTCAGGTAAACAGGGATGAGCTTAGCAACATACTTAAAGTCATAAAGTTGGATAAACCTTTGGATGAACGTGCAGAACGGTTGTCCGGAGGGGAAAGACAACGTCTATCCCTCGGCAGGGTACTATTGATGAAGCCTTCTGTGTATTTATTGGACGAACCAACTTCTGCACTCGATGAGGAAACTGAAATCGAGGTGATGAAACGGTTTATTGAGTGTGCAAAAGGGCATTCAGGAACCATCATCATGGTCACACATTCGATGAATGTTGCAGAGCAATATGGTGAAGAGACGATCACCATATCAAAATAACAGAAGGAGAGAGCGTTTGTGGAAAAAGGAATTATTGATATTAATCTGTGGAGGTTCATTGCCGCATATGCCTTTGTTGTTTTATTATTATTCATTGTGAAATGGCGGGGGATCTCCAGGGAGAAGCAGATTATTCTGGCTTCCTTTCGGATGACTATACAGTTAATTATCGCAGGCTACATCTTAACCTATATATTTGATAATCCGAGTCCATGGCTTACTGTAAGTATCATCTTGATAATGGAAGCATTCGCCATCAGGAATATTTTTAAACAGGTGAAATATGAAATGGACAGAAAACTGAAAGGCATTGCCGCTTTAGCTTTACTGATCGGAACACTCATTAGCTTATTCTACTTTAATATGGTAGTGATTCATTTCTCTCCATGGTATGATCCTAGATATTTTATCCCTATCGCTGGAATGATAGTGGGCAATTCCATGACCGGGATTACGTTGGGCATCAATACCCTTTTGGGGGGATTAAAGGATCAAAGAGAGAAGGTAGAAGGGGCCCTCATGCTTGGTGCAACACCGAAAGCCGCTTCAAAGTCATATGTGGATAATGCTTTTGACTCAGCCATTCTTCCCACCCTTAATAATATGCTGGGAATGGGGATCATCTTTTTGCCGGGGATGATGACAGGACAGATTCTTTCAGGAATAAGCCCTTTGGTGGCAATCGAGTACCAGATTGCCATCCTGTTAGGAATTGTCGGAAGTGTAGCTCTGACCGTAATCATCTTCATTCTCTTGGGATATAAGCAGTTATTTACGAAAGATTCACAGTTGAATATATAGACTTATGTTAGCCTGTTCTAACCTATTTATCTCAGCATATGATAGAGAAAGATGGTAGGAAAGGGGAGGTTTCTACATGAATTATGAAACAGAGCAGGCCCTCAGAGTGAAAAGTTTAGCATTGGATGTAATAGAAGAACTCATGAATGAGGAGCGAAAACATGGGGCAAAGGAACTGAAACAGCTCTCAGAATTATTCTCTCGCTGCATATGTGACTTAGTAAATGTATATACAAACACCGCGGAAGATCATGAAATGACATTGAAAGGCACGGTCATCAAAGCAAAAATCGGATTCAATATACTAAAATCTCATGCTGATACGGTTGAAAAAGGGTAACCTTGTTAAATGAACTGACTTAGATTCATGAATCCATCCCACCATTAGGATGGAGTTCAATCTAGTCAGTTTTTCATTTGGCTCAATTCCCAAGTCTCTTTTCATAAAGCTCATTTCGCAAAGATTGTTGCTTATTAACATAAGCTTTGGGAGGCTTTTTGCATAAATATATGCCTATGATGGGTTTGTAGAAATTGAGCTGATGAACGATGTACTAAATAGAAATTGGAATCTCCATTCACCTTAAATGAGGTTGTTAACGAACATGTTGGTTTTAGCATGCATACTCAGAAAGTTGATAGGACAGAAAGTGAGCATTCTGCAGCGAAAATCAACTTCTACTTTCTTCTCCAGAATAGCAACATTGTTTTTGGGAGGATCCTTTCATTTAGATTAATGAATATGGGAATTTACATAAATAGGTTCATAAGAGTGGCAAATTTATGAAATACTAAAAAAAACAAGCTTTACAATTGTGTATATTCTCATTGCATGCTATTCTTTTTTATTGAACAGCTTTATAGTAGGAATGGATTAGTCACTAGAAACAGTTGACGTTTTCTTCATTATCCATTACTTTAATGAAGCAACCT
Source organism: Bacillus sp. RO3 (assembly GCF_012911895.1). Taxonomy (GTDB): domain Bacteria; phylum Bacillota; class Bacilli; order Bacillales; family Bacillaceae_B; genus Rossellomorea. The sequence continues at coordinate 484,151 of NZ_JAAXCV010000034.1, read as the reverse complement.
AAAACAAAAGATCATTAAGGAGTCGATTTACATGGCACAAAAAACATTTACAGTTACAGCTGAAACAGGGATCCACGCTCGTCCGGCAACTTTACTAGTTCAAACGGCAAGCAAATTCGACAGCGATGTACATCTAGAATACAAAGAAAAGAAAGTAAACTTAAAATCAATCATGGGTGTTATGTCTTTAGGTGTTGGTAAAGGTGCAGAAATCACGATCACTACTGAAGGTAGCGATGAAGAAGAAGCGTTAAACAGCTTACAGGAAACATTAAACAAGGAAGGTTTAGCTGAGTAATGTCTAGTCTTCTAAAAGGAATTGCGGCATCAAATGGCATCGCCATCGCGAAAGCGTATCGATTAGTAGAGCCTGATTTAAGCTTTGAAAAGAAAAGCGTAGACAATGCTGAACAGGAAGTTTCCCGCTTCCAAGAAGCCATTGAAACATCAAAAACAGAGCTGGAAGCGATACGTGATAAAGCAAGAGTCGATTTAGGGGAAGACAAAGCTCAAATTTTTGAAGCCCATCTTCTTGTTTTGAGCGATCCAGAACTACTGACACCGATTGAAGATAAAGTGAAATCAGAAAATGTAAACGCTGAATTCGCTCTTAAAGAAACTGCCGATATGTTTGTTTCTATGTTTGAATCCATGGATAATGAGTACATGAAAGAACGTGCGTCTGATATTCGTGACGTAACAAAACGCATCCTTTCACACTTATTGGGCGTGCAAATTGCAAACCCCAGCATGGTAACCGAAGAAGTGATTGTGATTGCAGAGGATTTAACACCTTCTGATACGGCACAACTAAACCGTGAATTCGTAAAAGGGTTCACTACAGATATCGGGGGAAGAACATCGCACTCAGCGATTATGGCCCGTTCAATGGAGATTCCAGCTGTCGTGGGAACAAAATCCATTACATCTTCTGTTGAAAATGGTGATATGATCATCGTTGACGGATTAAATGGAGAAGTACATATTAATCCGACTCCCGAAGTCATTGAACAGTATAAGAAAGAACATGCCAGATATGAGGAACAAAAAGCAGAGTGGGCAAAGCTTGTCAATGAACCAACAGTTTCCAAGGATGGGGAGCATGTAGAACTTGCTGCCAATATTGGAACACCTAAGGATCTTGAAGGAGTGAAAAATCACGGAGGAGAAGGTGTAGGGCTTTATCGTACAGAATTCCTATACATGGGCCGTGATGAATTACCATCTGAAGACGAGCAGTTTGAAGCTTATAAAGCTGTATTAGAAGGCATGGATGGAAAGCCTGTTGTCGTTCGTACCCTTGATATCGGCGGAGACAAAGAGCTTCCTTACTTAAATCTGCCTAAAGAAATGAATCCGTTCCTGGGATATCGTGCAATCCGTCTTTGTTTAGAAGAGCAGGATATTTTCCGTACACAGCTGAGAGCACTACTAAAGGCAAGTCCATACGGAAATCTTAAAATCATGTTCCCGATGATTTCTAACCTTCAAGAGTTCAGAGAAGCAAAATCCATTCTTGAGGAAGAGAAAAAAGCCCTCCTGGAAAATGGTACAAATGTTGCGGAGCACATTGAAGTTGGAATCATGGTGGAGATCCCTTCGACGGCAGTCATGGCCGATGTTTTTGCCAAAGAAGTCGATTTCTTCTCCATCGGAACGAATGATTTGATTCAATACACAATGGCTGCCGATCGTATGAACGAACGCGTTTCCTACTTATATCAACCGTATAACCCTGCCATTTTACGTCTTGTTAAAATGGTGATTGATGCGGCTCATAAAGAAGGGAAATGGGCAGGCATGTGCGGAGAAATGGCTGGAGATGAAATTGCCGTCCCTATCCTGCTTGGACTTGGACTGGATGAGTTCTCGATGAGTGCTACATCCATCCTGCGTGCACGTTCTCAAATCCTTCAGTTGAATAAGGCTGAAATGAAAGAACTGGCTGAACAAGTCCTACAATTGGATACAAATGATGAAGTGATTACGGCTGTGAAAAAAGCTTTATCAATGGAATAATTTCATGTTTAGAAGTTGGAAATGAGGGTAATATAATTTTGTAGAATAAGGCACACCCTTTGGGCCTTTTCATTCTCATTTCCCCCTTTCTTGTGGATTGAAGGAACGAAGTGTTCTTTCAATCCCTTTTTTTATTCAGAGTGTCATGTTAATGCTTAAAGGGATTTTTCCATTCCATTAAAATCCCGTAGTCACACGATTCTTCATCTTCAAGGTACCCTGGAACTGCTTTTAACGGGATTCGTCCAGTCTGTAAAAGGAAGGTAAAGACAGGGTCTTTGTATTCGCCCGTCGTTAATCTTCGTACATATTCCTCGACGGACATTTCATGTGCCACCTTATGATAGGTTGGAATACGCCCGCCGCCGAGTAATCGTTCCAATCGTAAATGAACCACAATCTCATACATGGCGTTCATCAGCAATTTTCCTAACTTGAAGCCTCGAAAATCTGGATCGATGCAAAGGTCCACCACATACAACGTATTTCCATTTGGATTATGTGTCCTGATATATCCATTATCTGTAATCCCTTCCCATGTGTGATCCGGATGAGATGGATCGAAATCTACTAATAAGCTTGTCATACTCCCCGAAACCTTTCCATCAACTTCCACACACAAAGCCCCGGTGGGAAACTGGGACACATGCTGATTCAGCTGATCTTTATTCCACCATAAGTCAGATGGGAAAGGAGGAGGAAAAGCTCTCTTTTGAATCGTTATAAGATGATCGAAATCATCGATTTGATAATTTCTGATAACGGCTTTATGAATGTGGTTGTTCCTAAAAACATACTGCTCTTTCACATACATGTCAGAACCTCGCTTCTCAGAATTTACTTGTTTATTATACGTCATGAAAGCGCTTTTTTAAAGTGTTTTTCTAAAATAACTTTCTTATGGAAACGCTCTTTTCACATGGATTGTTGCTTTTTTACATAATGCAGGGCTCTGCTCTAAAGAATATGTGGATGATGAGGGGAACTGCCCCCCTTTCACCTAGTGTTCGGCCGAGCCTCCTAAGCTTAGCCCAACGGGGTCTCGGCATTCCCATCCTTCTGTACGTGTCTGTGAAGTTCAACCTCACCATCTTTAATAGGACTATAGTGACAGAATAAAGACGAGGAAAAAACCAATGCAATGAGAAAAAATGTACTGAAAGGAAGAAGAATCTCTACTCAGCTTTAGGTTGCTATCATTCTGGTTTAGATGATATCTCTTAAGGATACAATGCTGAGAAAGTTGATGGGAGCAGAAAGCGAGCAGCATGCAGGAGAAATCACCTTCAACGTTCTTCCTTTGAAGAGCCACAATGCCTACGATAAGAGCTTTTGAATAAAAGTGAACTTTTTTTCAAAGGAGAGTTTATCATTCTGTAAAGCGGGTATTCTATAACTAAGCATGAAATTGGAGATTAATTTCTCACTAACACCCCCTTTTCCTTTTTTTCTTTGACTAACTCAGTTCTCTGGGTTAGTTCTTTTTTTTTGTCGTATAATCGGCTCTCAAATAACTGTATAGTGAAAATGAACGAAGTGAATAATAAACCTGTGCTGTTCCCATGTAGGGAAAGCGAGATAATCAACAGGGGGTAAAATCAAAATGGCTAAACGGACAAAGAAGAACGATCCTCAACAGAAAAATAAGAAAGGATTCGATTCTTCCAAAATCAACTCTGAATTCGCACACGAATTAGGAAGTGCCGCAACCAATAAAATTCATCATGACAAAGCAAAAAAAGAAAAAGCACCCAAAAATAACGGAGAATATAAGGGATGATCAAAATAAAGGGAGGGACCTTGTCGAACAAGGTCCCTCCCTTTATTTTGATCATCTTTGAATGAAGGATTGAAGACGGTCGAGTCCCTTCCTCAGTTGATCCATTGAGCATGCGTAGGATAGACGAAAATAACCTTCCCCTAATTTGGAAAATGCATCACCGGGAACGACAGCCACTTTGTTTTCTTTAGCGAGAGCCAGAGAGAAATCAAATGAACTCATGAGCAGCACATCTGGAATTTTGACAAAAAAGTAGAAGGCACCGTGCGGTTTTACCACTCCTTCAAATCCCATCTCGATTAACCTGTTGTAAACATAGTCCCTTCGTTCTTTATATTGTTGCTTCATCCTTAATGCATCGTCTTTTCCAACTGTAAGAGCTTCATAAGCTGCTTTCTGTGAGATGGATGAGGCACATGACACATTATACTGATGAACTTTGAGAAGATGCTGTGAAATCGATTTTGGAGCGAAAATCAAACCTATTCTCCACCCAGTCATACTATGTGACTTCGATAATCCGTTTACGACAATGGTTTGTTCCCTCAAGAATTGCGCTATGGAAGAATGGGAGTCATCAAAAGTAAGTTCGCTATAGATTTCATCTGCGAGCACAAATATGTTACGGCTTCTGAGTAAATCTGCAATTTCTTCCAGTTCTCCTTTGGATAAGCTGACGCCTGTTGGATTGGACGGATAAGGAAGAATGACGCATTTCGTAGCAGGAGTCAAATTCTTTTTGATAAGGGCTGCATCCATCTTAAAGCCATTTTGTGTGATGTCGATATGGACGGGGTTGGCACCGCATAATTTGATGATCGGTTCATAGCCGGGATATACGGGCCCAGGAAGCAGGCAGTCATCACCTTCAGTTAATATGGTACGAAGGATCACGTCTATGGCCTGGGAAGCACCATTGGTGACTATGACCTCATTGACAGGGTTATAATGGATAGTATATTTATCCTCCACATATGATGCAGCCGCTTCACGTAAACCTATAAAACCTGCATTGTGGGTATAGGAAGTGAAATCTTCATCGATGGCCCTTTTTCCTGCGTCTTTAATGTGCTGGGGGGTGGGGAAGTCAGGCTGACCGATCGTCAGGGAGATGATGTCATCTATCTCTGCCACCATATTAAAAAATTTCCTGATACCTGAGATTTGAATGTCCTTCACCCGGGGATTTAGATATTGTTCCAATATGTACACCTACTTTAATAAGATGATTCATATTTTACCATTAATTCTCGCTTTTACGTAGTCCAATGTTGTTTGAATGGAAAGGTATAAGGGAATGGATTTAAGAAACGAAAAAATGTATGTTGGGGAGAGCCAGATGATTCATACGAGCATAATCATGGAAAATGGGGGCATTGAGCATAATGTTCCTCTATCGAGAATAAAAGAAAAGAATGTTAAATGGTACTGGGTTGATTTTTCAGAGCCGACCAACAAGGATATACGGCTGCTTAAACAGTATTTTCAATTCCACCCCCTTGCTATAGAAGACTGCCTGGACGACTTCAGCCAACGGGCTAAACTTGATTTTTATGATGGGTACATATTTGTCCTTCTTCATGCAATTAATGGGAAGACGTTGGATTCACAGGAAGTGAATATGTTTGTGAACTCCAACTTTATCGTAACCTTTCATAAGGAACCGGTCAGGGAACTGCACAATGTATGGGAGGAAGTTCGGTCTGAAGGAGAAAGGCTGAGTCCTTTTAAAGTGATGCATAAGATTGTCGACCGGCTGGTGGATGATTATTTCCCTCTTGTTTATGGGATTGAAGACAGGCTGAATACGATTGAGGATAATACGAATGATGAAGCTGACATTGATCTGATGGAAGAATTATTCGATATACGTCATGATATGTCAAAATTAAGGAGAACCCTGGTCCCCATGAGGGACTTATTATATCGTATCAGCAATTCCGGAAGATTGAATGCATTGAAAGAAGAGAAGCTTTATTTCAATGATGTGTACGACCATTTAATCAAACTTGTTGAGATGCTGGAATCCTATCGTGAATTTTCATCAGATATCAGGGATAATTATTTGTCCATTAACTCAGACAAGATGAACAATATCATGATGACGTTAACCGTCATTACAACGATCTTTATGCCATTGACGTTTATTGCAGGTTTATACGGGATGAATTTTGTATATATGCCGGAACTTGATGAGCGAAGCGGATACTTTATTGTTCTCGGAGTTATGGGGGTCATAGCCATGATCATGTTTGGTTTCTTTGTAAAGATCGGTTGGTTAAAGTTCGGTTCGAAGAAGAAGAGAAAGCGGAAAAGGCTCCTTCGTTTAAAATAAACTCTGGAAAAAGCAGTGAAGTCAGATGAAATTCCTGTAAACGGTAGATTTTTTTCAGGAAACACGTTATATTGGGTAAGGACTAAAGAAGAAGAATTGGGGCTTAAAACATAAGTCCCGAGAGGTTCTAGCACAACCCTCTATAAAAAACTAAGGAAAACGGCATCCTTAGGTGTCGTTATTTTTTGTTGATGGCGATTTTAAAGCCAATGTTATAGGGAAACAGAGAATCTCTTTCTTCATTTCAAGGCAGAGTCCTGCCTTTAGTAAAGAAAGGAGAACCATTTATGAACACAGAGAAAGCGTTAGTCGTTTTTAGCGGAGGTCAAGATAGTACAACGTGTTTATTTTGGGCAAAGCAACACTTTAAAGAAGTAGAAGCAGTGACATTTAACTATGGTCAGAGACATGCTGCAGAGTTGGACTGTGCAGAAGAGATTGCACATGATCTGAATGTGCCTCACCATGTATTAGATATGAGTTTATTAAATCAACTGGCACCCAGTGCTTTAACAAGGGTGGATGAAGAGATTACACAGCAGGATGGTGAACTGCCGTCTACGTTTGTTCCGGGAAGAAATTTGTTATTTCTCTCATTTGCTGGCATTTTGGCGAAGCAAATAGGAGCCAAACATATTGTAACAGGTGTTTGTGAAACGGATTTTAGCGGCTATCCTGATTGTCGGGATATATTTGTGAAATCCCTGAATGTGACCCTTAATCTATCCATGGATGATCAGTTTGTCATCCATACACCACTTATGTGGATCAATAAAGCTGAAACGTGGGAAATGGCAGATAATCTGGGCGCATTCCGGTATATTCAGGAAAATACCCTCACTTGCTATAATGGTATGAAAGGCAGTGGCTGTGGTGAATGTCCTGCCTGTGAACTTAGACAAAGAGGGCTGAATGAGTATATGAATAAAAAACAAGGGGTTGAGGGAAAATGATCCAACAAATTTACCCGTCCCCTGATCATCCATATGAATTTGAATTGAATAAAGATATGCATTTTGCAGCCGCCCACTATATCCCCCATGAGGATGCAGGAAGCTGCCAGCAGGTCCATGGTCATACGTACTTTGCGAATATTACAATCGGAGGGGATCAGCTGGATGATTCCGGTTTTCTGATTAATTTCCAGCACATAAAAAAGCTGATTCATAAACGCTTTGATCATAAGGTCATCAACGATGACGAATGGTTTTCTGCTGAAAAAGGAAAAGGATTTCCGACTACTGAAGTTGTGGCTAAAGTGATGTGGGAAATCATACAGGCCCATTTGGATACTCTTCCCCATGGACCTCAATGTCTCCAAGTGTTTTTAAGAGAAACACCGACTAGTTACGTTATTTACAGACCAAAGGGGAAACGATCATGAGGAGAATCCCTGTATTAGAAGTGTTTGGGCCGACCATCCAAGGGGAAGGGATGGTAATAGGTCAAAAGACGATGTTTGTCCGCACTGCAGGTTGTGACTATAGCTGTGCCTGGTGTGATTCTGCATTTACATGGGACGGTTCTGCAAAAGAAGACATTCAACTGATGACGGCTGAAGAAGTATGGAAAAAACTAAAAGAGGCAGGCGGAGATAAGTTTTCTCATGTCACAATCTCTGGTGGTAATCCTGCTCTATTAGCCCATCTGAAGGAGTTTATCCAGATCTTGAAGGAGAACGGCATAGCCTCTGCATTAGAGACACAAGGAAGCAGATGGCAGGATTGGTTCTATGACATAGATGACCTGACTCTTTCTCCAAAGCCTCCTAGTTCAAAAATGGAGACTGATTTTGAGAAGTTGGACTTGATTGTTCATCGTTTAATTGAAAATGGGTCACAGTTCAGCCTGAAAGTTGTTGTTTTTGACGATACAGATCTTGATTACGCTTCTAAAGTTCATAATCGGTACCCTGACGTGCCATTCTATATCCAGACCGGTAATCCCTCTGTTTCAGAAGGGGATACACAGAAATTGGTGTCAAATTTATTATTGGATTACGAAGCGCTCATTGACAAGGTTTGTGAGAAAGAAGAATTAAATCATGTTCGCGTGCTCCCTCAGCTCCATACCCTGGTATGGGGAAACAAACGTGGAGTCTAAGAGAAAAGCGATTGAAGGGATTCCTTTCAATCGCTTTTTTTCTTACTTTTGAGAGTTTTCACGGTGTTCCTGATGGATTCTCCTTTGACCTTCAATGTAAGAGAGTTCATCAGGCTCATCTTTTCCTTCAGCATTCTTGCCAATGGCAATAGTGGGTAGATTGTTCTGGGCGGGAAGGATGTGGTCGCTTATTTCATCAAAATCTGGCAGGTCCCGGCTTTCAATGTTCCTACGATCAGTCATTTTCAACACCTCCTCCCCTTAGTATGGATAGGGATACATTTTCTATAAGTCTTTCTATTGACGGGGAAGGAATTAGTTAATATAATGTGTATTATATAATAATAATTATAAATAAATAATTTATACTATTTTGGAGGAATCATAATGAAGTTAAGAGAACCAATGCCTGAGTTATCAGGTGCTACTGCCTGGTTGAATGAAGAAGTGACAAGAGATGAGCTAATAGGGGAGAAGCCTACACTCATACATTTCTGGTCAGTGAGCTGTCATTTATGTAAAGAGGCAATGCCTGAAATTAATGAAATCAGGGATGAGTATGAAGATATTCTCAATGTAGTATCCGTACATATGCCACGTTCAGAAGACGATCTGAACATGAGTGTGATCGAGCAAATGGCCCTGGGGCACGATATCTCCCAGCCTACTTATGTTGATAGTGAACATATATTAACGGACGCTTTCGAAAATAAATATGTTCCTGCTTATTATGTGTTTGATGAAGAAGGCAATCTCCGTCACTTCCAAGCTGGGGGAAGTGGCATGAACATGCTCAGAAAAAAATTGAATCGTATCCTTAAAATAGAAGAGTAAGGATAAAGTGTCGGCTTTCTGGATAACAGGAATGCCGACTTTTTTTAGGTGGTGTATAAACAACTCCCACAAATGTTCGATATATAAGGAGAAGGCAATTCAACGAATTTGTATGGAAGGACGAATACAATTGAATCAATCAAACTCTATTCTTCTTGAAAGTGGAACCAACGAACTTGAAATTGTTGAATTTGAAGTTCAAAACAATAAATTTGGTATAAACGTGATTAAAGTGAAAGAAATTATTGAACCAAGACCTGTTATTCCGATCCCCCATTCCCATCATCATGTCAAGGGACTCATACAGTTGAGGGGTGAGGTACTGCCAGTCATCGATATGGCAAGGGTGCTCGGTGTGAAAGAGGAGGAAATCCCATCATCCAAATATATCGTTGCTGAGTTTAATCAACAGAAGGTTATTTTTCATGTACATAATGTTACTAGGATTCACCGGATTTCTTGGAATCAAATTGAGAAGCCTTCTGAATTGTATTCAGGAGTCCATTCAGGGATCATTGGCGTCATCAAAAGAGACGAGTCGATGATTCTGTTATTGGATTTTGAAAGCATTATGCTCGAAATCAATCCTGAAACAGGAATTCGAGTGGAACAAGTAAAGAAGTTAGGAACAAGGCAACGAAGGAATAAGAGAATTGTAGCCGCCGAAGATTCTCCCCTGCTCCGTAAACTGTTGAGTGATACGCTGCGTGAAGCGGGGTATGAAGAGGTGGAGTTTTTTGAAAATGGAGCAGATGCATTTCATTATCTCGAGTCGCTTGTGAAGGAGACCGGAGATATTAAAGAATCTGTTCAGCTTGTCATAACAGATATTGAAATGCCTCAGATGGATGGACATCACCTGACAAAAAGAATCAAAAGTCATCCAGAACTCAATCAACTGCCTGTTATTATTTTCTCTTCACTGATAACAAATGATTTAAAACATAAAGGAGAAATGGTTGGGGCGGAAGATCAAATCAGTAAACCTGAGATTGCTGATTTGATCCTAAAAATAGACCAGCATATATTATAGTGAAGGATAAAGAAAAGGGTTCAGACTTTTGTCTGAACCCTTTAGAGCATATATGCGTTAATCTGCTAAAATCTTAGAGTATTAAAAGAAGCTGTCTCCCAACTTTTTGAATACAGGTTTTTCGTAACCGTTTTTTCCTGGCTTCCGAGTCTGTTCATTTCGATCGGACATTCCTGTATATTGTTCTAAAATCCCCTTCGCCTGTTGAAGACCCATTTTACATTTAGGATTCCTTAACGATTGATCAAGTGACCCAAGGTGAGGCAGCTCTTTGAAGTCTTCTTTAGTTGGCGGGATATGAAAAGTATACTCTCCGCAATCAATTAATACATCAGACTGCTGTTGACTGTTCCTGGGGTTATTGGAAAAGTGAAGTCCGACTTTCTTTGCTTTTCCTTCGCGGATCATTTTCATTAAAGCCCGTTTTTTTAATGAATATAAGTATTTTGGATTTCCTGCTGTTTTCGCATGACGATTCACAGTGAAAATAGCTTGAGAGAGGGTGGTTACAGATGTGGAAGTAGGGGTGGATTTACTAGTATTCCTCAAGATATTGGCTCCTTTCCAATGTATTATCACTATTATACCTCCTATTTCTGGAATTGGAAAGGTACCATGGGGAGTTTACTGGTGAAAGATCGTCTCATGGTGTGTGAGCTTTTATTTCCCTTAACTGATTTGATTCGGTTCTGTGGAGTATAGATCCATACAAGGCGTTCGTAAGGATCAAAAAGGCTCTGCCTTAACAATGTAGTCCTACATCATAAGGAGAGCCTTTTGTTCATCCTTGGGGGTATATATTAATGTTCTCCGTAAAGTTGTAAGGTTGTGATTGGATAGTATTCCCGCCATAAGTCTGGGGATAGGAAGGATACGGATACGGATACCCTCCATATGGCGGATAAGGCGGCGGATAGCAGGCTGGACCGTAGCAGGGCCTATTGAAAAGGAACGGACTAATGGCCAATCCGGCCAAACCACCTACTAAAAAGGGCAATCCGAAAAAGGGAAAGAAGCGCTGATCTCCTCCTCTATACCTTGGATAACCGTGATATGGGTAATAAACGTGTTGATACATGAGCAATGAACCTCCTCTCTTCTCACTTTAGTGTATGGTGCTTATTCATTCTGCGCGCCTGTCTTACATTTAATGGGCAGGGAAAGAGAGGGAGTGGGTCAAAAGTAATGAATATTGAGTGGGTAGAGGAATATTCATAGATGATTGTAGGAAAATGATGGATTAACTAGTAAAATATAAGTATGATACATAATATTGTATATGACATTAGCCTAAGAGGATGAAGAATCCATGAAATGGACGAATATGAACAACGCCTCCGAACAAGATCAAGAGGTACTGGATAACGTATTAAAAGAATTAATTTTAGATCATATTCATGATATGATTTTTATTATGAAGGTTGAAGAAGGACCTGCTTTCAGATACTTATATATTAACGAATCTGCCAAAAAATACACATCTATTCAGCAAGCGGATATGGGACGCCTGTTGGAAGAAGTTGTTTCTTCTGAAATGGCCGCTATTATACAGGACAAATATAATAAACTTGTCCAAATGGGGGAGAGCATCACCTATCAGGATACATTTTTTCTTAAAAATGGAACTCAGGTAGTGAACGAATCCATCCTGACCCCAATCAAAAATGGTCGTGGCCGTGTAGAGTATGTTGTTTCCATTACAAGAGACATTACGACGTCCATTGCGGAGAAGAAGAAACTATTGAAAACGAAAGAGCGCTATAAGTCCATTATTGAACATAACCTGGATGCTATATTTATTCTTGACGAACAAGGATCTATCAAAGAGTTTAACGGAGCAGCCTGCCAATTAACGGGGTATTTGGAAGAAGACCTGGTAAATATGAAGATTTACGATCTGTTTCATTCACAGAACAAGAAAACTTTAACCAGTTCGCTTCGGCAAACGTTAATGGGAGTCCCTTCTGTGATTAATCATTCTCTTCTCCTTGACGTTAAAGGAGAAGAGAAAATAACCCAATTGAAAATGGTCCCAATCATTGTCGATGAAAAGTATGACGGCTGTTATATCATCGTGAAGGATATGACCAAACATCATGAACAAAATGAAATGATCCATTATATGGCTCTTCATGATCACTTGACCGGTATCTGGAACAGGAAGGCTCTGGATGACCACATCCCGCTGATCATACACAACATGGAAGAGAAGGGGATGGAACTATCCCTTTTATACCTTGATTTAGATCGGTTCAAATTTGTGAACGACACCCTTGGTTTTAAGGGAGGAGACCGATTTCTGAAAAGGATCACCCAGCGCCTGATTACCCTTACCAATGAAGAATGTCTATTGTACCGGCAGGGCGGTGATGAATTCATTTTTCTCTTGAAGAATAGTAGTTTTGAAGAAACCCAAACGATGGCGAAAGAAATTTTATCACAGTTCATTAAGCCGTTTGCAATAGAAGACCAGGAATATTATATTTCTCCCTCAATTGGAATCAGCCGGTATCCCGCCGATGGGTATGACTCTAATGCTCTCATTCAAAAAGCTGCACAAGCACTCTTTGAGGTTAAAGAAAAAGGGAGGGCTCATTATCGTTTCTACCAAACGCATATGAAATCCAGCTTTCCCAATTACATCATTATGGAATCCCACTTGCGAAAAGCGATCGAGAAGGGGGAGCTGTATATTCACTATCAGCCCCAGGTGAATCTATCGTCGGGTACCATTGACAGCTTTGAAGCATTGATACGTTGGAATAATGGTAAATTTGGGTTTGTATCACCTGCTCAATTTATTCCGTTGGCAGAAGAAACAGGCTTGATTCACCAAATTGGGGAATGGGTGTTGGAGCAAGTGTGCTTGCAATTGCAAGCATGGAGGAATAAAGGTTACAGGTCTGTACGTGTAGCTATCAACATATCCCCTAAACAATTCCTGGAAGAAAAGTTGGCAGATACCATCAGTTATTATTTAACAACGTATAATATCCCCTCTTCCTGCATAGAAATTGAAATTACAGAGGGAGCCATGCAAGACACGCAACAAACGTTGAAAATGTTGAAAAAGCTTAAACATCTTGGGGTGTATATTTCTGTGGACGATTTTGGAACAGGATATTCCTCGCTTCATTATCTAAAGCGATTCCCGATTGACATATTAAAGATCGACCAATCATTTGTAAAGGAAATTGGAATGAATCAGAAAGACTCTGCCATTACTACGACGATCATCCATCTTGCCCATAGCCTGGGGCTCGAAGTTATTGCGGAAGGGGTGGAGAGAGAGGGACAGGTAGACTTCTTAAGAGAGGCGAACTGTCAAAAAGCCCAAGGCTATTTCTTTAGTAAACCCATTTGTCCACAAGAAATAGAGGAGCAGAGATTTGTTTTCATGTAAGATTCCTTTCTAGCCGGAATGTGCCATTCCTCCAATCTAATAAAGCTTTTCTATGTGAGATGATTTCAGAAAGTTTGACAGGGTAGTTCCTATCACTTATTTTAGAGTGAGGAGAGTATAAGATTCATAGAAGAGTGCACCAAGGTGAATCGGAGTTCCTGATGCTATTTAAAGGAGAGGGATTATGAAAAAGACAAAACATATGGAAATCTTATTTCTCCCTACCGATAGGGGAACGATTAAAGTATATGTATCCGGCTTTATATCTCCTCGATCTTTAGGCCAGGTGGTAGTTTCATATAATAATGTTTCCATTGAAGCAAAAGGATATAAGAGAAATAAAACGATTATTAAGGCATTGGCACAATTGCATGAGACCATCATTAACAATCAGGATAGTTAATGAGTTAAGACTGATTTTTCAGAAGGGTATATTTTCTTAAAAATCAGTCTTTTTTATGATAAAAATGGCCGTAATGCCTTTTATTATGATAAAATTGTGAGTGAACATTCATTCATTAACAAGGGGGAGTTACATATGGGAGAATCAAAACAGCAGGTGGTCATTGTAACAGGCGGATCGAATGGCATGGGGAAATATATGGCGAAGCGTTTCCTGGAATCTGGAGCGAGCGTTGTCGTGACAGGAAGAAATGAAGAGAGACTTCAGTCGGTGAAAGAGGAGTTCGCTACTCTTGATGGGAACATCGAAGTATTTCAAATGGATGTCAGGGAACAAGAACATGTTAAGGCCATGGTTGAATTTACGGCAGAAAAATTCGGCAAGATCGATGTGCTTATTAACAATGCAGCCGGTAATTTTATTTGTCCGGTTGAAAAACTCACACCTAACGGCTGGAAATCTGTCATTGATATTGTCCTAAATGGGACATTCCTATGCTCACATGCGGTGGGGAACTACTGGATCGAACAAAATCAAAAGGGATCCATCATTAATATGGTGGCAACTTACGCCTGGAATGCGGGTGCAGGCGTGGCTCATTCGGCAGCCGCCAAAGCGGGAGTGTTATCATTAACACGCACACTTGCCGTCGAGTGGGGACATAAATACGGCATTCGTACAAATGCCATTGCACCTGGACCGATTGAACGGACTGGCGGTGCAGAGAAACTTTGGATTTCTGAAGAAGCTGCAAAAAGGACCATTGACAGCGTTCCGTTAAAACGATTAGGGACACCTGAAGAGATTGCGGGTCTTGCTTACTTCATTGCATCGGATCAAGCGGCTTATATTAATGGAGAATGCATCACAATGGATGGTGGACAATGGCTTAATCCATTTCCATTCTGATTGAGAACGTAAGCACGAAAGATAAATGGCTTTCCTTGATCTGTCTAAATAGGCAGGGCTGGGGAAGCTTTTTTGTTTATGACTTTTCAATTTCACTGTATAGTTATGTTATAATTATGCAAAAAAAAGAGCTAAACTGGGGGAGTGTACATGGACCCGTTAGAGGTGTTAACGAACATTGAAAAAGTCATACCGTACTATCAGCCCATCTTCAGTGCAGATGCACATAAAATCATCGGTTACGAAGTACTGGGTAGAATAGAAGTGGAAAAGGGGAAAGTGGAAAGCCTCGGTCCATTCTTTGGGGATGATGAAATACCCGATGAATATAAAGTCGAAGTGGATGACAAAGTCACGAGGCTTGCACTGAGCAAATTTATACAGGAGGGACAAGAGGGGTATATCTTTCTAAACCGGGATGCCAGGCAGTTGATGCTCGACTCTGGAGAAGCTTTTCTTGCCCTCCTTCAGGAATATGAAAAATTGGGATTGAACTTGAACCATACAGTGATAGAGCTTTCTGAGAAATCATTCTCTGGGGATTTCGATCAGCTCGTTCATCTTCTTCTTTATTATAAGACGTATGGGATTAAAATTGCGATCGATAATGTAGGCGGGAATAGTGGTCAGTTGGACCGGCTCTCACAATTTTCACCAGATATTTTAAAGGTGGACTTATTCCAGCTGAGAAATGATGCAGGGAATAAAATATACAAAGATATCCTGTACAGTTTATCGATGCTTGCCAGAAAGATCGGTGCATCCCTTTTGTTTGAAAATATCGAAATCAACTTCCAACTGCAATTTGCATGGTTGAACGGCGGCCGATATTATCAAGGATACTATCTGCACCGTCCTTCAGCCTCATTCCTGAATCCTGATCTGCTGAAAGAGAAACTCAAAGAAAAGTGTCAGGACTATATCCGATATGAGAAAAAGTACCTCGAAGCAGGGTATGAATTCGCCGATGTACTCCATAAAGAGATCAGTCAAAAGCTGATTCTGATAAAAAAACATGCGACAGATTTCGATGACATCCTTTTGGAATTGGGGCAGTCATTTTCCGACAAATGTTTCCGTTTATATATTTGTGATGAAAACGGCTTCCAGGTAACCAGCAACGTAGTGAAAAACGATCAAGACTGGCGGTTGGAATCCAGATATAAAGGCATGAACTGGAGCTGGCGGCCTTACTTTCTTGAAAACATCATCCGTATGAGGATCAACAAGAAAGGGTTATTGTCTGACATATATAGTGATATCGATTCCAGCGAATCCATTCGTACATATTCCTTTCCGTTTGGAAATGGCTTGTATCTATTTATGGATCTTTCTTATGAGTTCTTATTCGAGGAGGATGGTTTGCTATTTTGAGTTCTTCTCTGCCACTGCTTTTAGTGAATAGCCTTTTCCATATAGGACAAATTATTCTTAAGGACATTTTGTAAGGAGGGCTATGATGAGTATATACATGATTGTGCTTGCCCTTATTGTAATAGGGGTAGCCGGCTATTCGCTGGTGTATACTTTTAGAGTGGCTGGACAGGAGAAGCGGCTGAAGGGGGAATATGATACGGATATTCCAGATGTGGTGAAAGAGCATCCATATATTCGTAATCCTATCTTCCTATCCATATTAATTGGAACCATTCTCATTGCACTTTTCATTTTATATTGGTCCATTCGTTATCTGTCATAATCAAAAGGTGCCGCATGATTTCATGCGGCACCTTCTTGGTTAAATATACCATTGGTTTTCATGTTTGACTGTCAAATATAGGGGGAATTTTACAACCAGAACAAAAATGATGTCAGTCCTTGTTAGGATATTACGAACAAATGATAACCTATCGACAACTTTCCATTGCTACAATCATTTCAACAAGTATTTTAAGGAGGGAAAGCATATGGAAAAGAAGAAAATATGGCTATTATTTCTAATATTAGGACTCGTTACAGCTGCAAGTGGACAGGTTAGTCAAACCGAGGCGTCAGAATTCCACAAAGAACATGCATTAGTTCTTGTGGAAAATGCCTTCCGTACCCAAGTATCCTTAAGTGAAAAACCACAATCGAAGAAACAGATAGTTGATAAACTGTCTCATTATTTCACAAAGGAACTAACTTCAAGCTTCATAAAGGAAAATGTGTATGAAGTTGAAGGTGGTTATCTGACATTTGGATCTGACTTCGCACCACATTATATTCCTTTTTTTAACTATGATGCCTCAACGAATGTACAATACATAAATGGGCACTGGTACGTATGGGAAGAAAGTGTGAGTGAAGAGGAAGGGCCTGTTTCTTCCGTTCCCGGTGTAACAGCTGTTGTACTAACTGAAGAGGAAGGCAAATGGAAGGTTTCATCCATCTCCTACGAGTTGCCTGAATCAATCCAGTCCAGGTGAATACCAAAAAAGTTGGCCCCGACCATGACGGCCAGCTTTTTTCATGAAGTCATTAATCTCTATTTAATGCTGCCATCAGGGCTTCAAGATTAAAGCCTGATATCACTTCATCATCAACTGTGATGGTGGGTGTGGAGTAGGAGTTAAGCTCTTTCACAAGGTAATTTCTTGCTTGTTCATTTTCTTTTATATTGATTTCTTTGTATTGAATTTGCTGTTCCTTAAGGAACATTTTGACCACTTCGCAAGGTGGGCATTCTGGTTGAGAGTACAGGGTGACTGATTTCATAATCGCTTTTCTCCTTTTCTTTGCCTAATGAAATAATCCACGATTCCCATTGCAGATACATTCATATCGAGCTTCACTAAATTGAATATCGGATTGGCAGATTCAACCCCTTTTTGAATCATTGTACTCTTAGTAAGCTCAAAAAGTACAGAAGTTATCATGTTAACATTCTTTTCAATGGATTCATGGGGAGAGAATTGCTCCCGGCTTTTTTCAATGAAAACATCAAGCCAGTTCTCAACTTCCCGTAATGCGAATGTTACTTCTTCTGTGACACCATAGTGCCCAAAGTATAAACGATCCAACTCCAGGTTTCTGTATAAGCGAATGGAATCTTTCATCCCTTCTGGGTTGAATTGGTTGGGGGAAGTAGAAGGGAAGTAAAAGTGCTTTGATCCAATTGTATACTGAATTCCACATGTATCTCCGGTGAACATCCCATTTGAAACAGGATCATAGATACTGAAATGATGATTCGCGTGACCGGGAGTATGGTAAAACGTCAATGTACAGCGATCACTCAGCTTTAGTCGTTCTTTATGCTCCATCACTAGAATCCTTTCTTCCGGAATAGGAACAATCGGGTGAAACAGCTTATCGAATTTCCCGCCGTATACCTCTTTAGCTCCATTGATTAAGCGGGTAGGATTAACAAGGTGACGACGTCCTTTAGGATGGACGACGACCTTTGCATTAGGGCATTCTTGAAGAAAAAGACCAGCACCTCCCGCATGATCAAGGTGGATATGAGTTAAAATTATGTATTGAATATCTTCAAGATTAATGTTTAACTTAGAGAGACCTTTTTTTAGATGAGGTATAGATGGACTTGCAGATGTTTCGATAATGGTTAGGGACTCTTCATTAATAATATAACTTCCGGTACGTTCCTTTAATGACAAATCCATTAAATCAACTAAGGATATTCGTGAATCTATACGATAAATACTCATCGGATCAATCCTTTCAAGGGAAGATGCTGTTTCTATGCTTTCATTATAAAGGAAATTGTGTCGTAAAAGGACAAAACATTAGATTTAGCAGGATAGAATCTGGTACAATGCAAAAGCTATGACCAAGAATTAGAACAGGAAAGGAGAGACCGCTTATGTCTCAGCTTCTTGGAATTATACAAAGATTAAAAACATTACAAGAACAAGGTGAACAAGGGGAAACTCAACAACGATTTTTTGAATACAATGGGAAGAAAATCTGTGAGGTAAAATACCTGCCTAAGCAAGATACATTCGAAATTGAAGTCATGAATGAAAAAGGAAACAGTTTTCCTTTTGATAACATAGACATTACGGCAATTGAAATCTTTGAACTTCTTCAGGAAGCTCAACAGGATTAAGCTGCAAAAAAGGTAACCGTCCGGTTATCTTTTTTAGTCTCCAAACAATATGTGATAACAACTATTTTTCTTCCGGTATGTTAAAATGTATAGTGTGATTCTTTATCAGCTACTATTTATGATAAAGTGATGCTGCATTACGTAAGGCTGTTTTCATTACCATTGCTGCTAAGTGGAATGGTTGATTTTCACAGTAATAAATTCTGGGTAAACAATTTCATCTAACATCTTTGTCAAAAGCAGCAGGCATCCAGAAAATAGCCCATATTAAAAAACGAGGGGTTATCTATGATTTCATTGAGTAACAAAGAGTTATTAGAAACGAATATTAAAGATTTCATTATTCCTTCTGAGAAGGTGGCTCATGTTCAAGTGGGGAATTCCCTCGAACATGCATTACTTTTACTCACTAAGAGTGGTTACTCAGCGATCCCTGTACTCGATCCAGCGTTTCGCTTTCAGGGGTTGATCAGTTCAAGCTTGATTACAGATTCCATCCTTGGCCTCGAACGATTTGAATTTGAACAACTTGATGTAAAAAAGGTAGAGGAAGTCATGACGACTGAATTTCCAAGCGTATCCTTACAAGCGGATTTCAAGAAAGCACTTGAACTATTGGTCGACCATCCATTTTTATGTGTGGTATCAGATAATGGGTACTTTGAAGGTATTATGACAAGGAGAGTTGTATTAAAGCAACTTCAACGACAGCTCTTTAAAAAGGATTAGTCCTTACGTTACAGTTACATACCGGAGGAAATTAAGAGGATGGCATCTTTGTCATCCTCTTTTATTCATTCATACCTTTTCGGACAACATCATTGTATGGAACATGCATTTATAGAAATAAACCCTTCCCTAGCTGCAAGATCAAAATGAGAGTAAGGGCGTTCAATACTATGTGTACGTGCTTCATTGAAAGTTTAGATGCTAACCTTACTGCAATCTGAGCACCGATGAATGCACCAAGTGCAAAAGGGATGGCAGCCCCCCATTCTACGTGACCATTATGAAAATAAACGGTAAACGCACCTAAACAGCTTACGAACGTTTGAAAACGGGTGAGTGCCACAGCTTTTAAATAAGAAATACCGTTTAATAAGTGAGTGTACATAAGCATGGTTGCCTGACCGGGTCCGAATAATCCATCATACGTACTGATCATGTACAGTAATCCATAAATCCTGACGTGTGCGGTTTGAGTATGTTTAGGTTTGAACCCTTTCATAATACTTAATGACAGAGCCATCAAAAGGAAGAAAAAAGCCATCCACTCCAGCAGAAATGGTGGGATCATATCGGATAAAAATGCCCCGGTCAATCCTCCCAGTAGGGCAATGGGAAGGATGGGAGTACATTCTTTCCACGTCACTTTTCGTTCTTTAATTAAATATACAAAGCTTGATAATGAACTTATAATGTTCGAAAATTTAGCCGTTGCAATGGCCGAATGAATGGGCAGACCAAGTAAGAGCATCACAGGCATACCAATCAATCCTCCACTTCCTGCAATTGTTCCAACAATGGCCACAACCAATCCAGTAAAAAAAAGAACCGCGCTCATCTATCAACACCTCTTTTCGCTTCTACAGTCAGTGTATTCCAATCTAGATAATAATGAAATTTAATATAAATTAAGATATAATATAAGAAAAACTTATGTAGGTGAATGAAATGGCGTTTTCTGAATATCAACTACTGAACGTACTGGCTCAGGAAATGAACATGAGAAAAGCAGCTGAGCGGCTGTTTGTCTCGCAGCCGGCATTATCCCAGAGACTTCAGACGATTGAAAAGGAGTGGGGGACAAGACTCTTTTTGCGGTCTCAGAAAGGCCTTGCGTTGACTCCGGCAGGTGAGCTTGTAGTGAAATTGGCTGAGGAAATGCTTGAAAAGGAAGAAAGCGTGAAAGAAAGGATACAAGCTTTGGAATATGAGGTGCACGGTACATTAAAGATCGCCTGTGCATCCATAGTAGGTCAAAATTGGCTGCCCAAAGTATTGAAACGCTTCGTCGAAACTTACCCTCATGCCAAGATCTCGTTGATGACAGGATGGAGCTCAGAGATACTTAAAGCAATTTATGAAAATGAAGTTCATATAGGGATTATCAGGGGAACTCCCGATTGGAAGGGTCCAAAGCATCATCTCTTCCAAGACACTCTTTACTTGGTGGATAGAGAGATACAGTCCATAGAAGAGGTCATGAAAACCGATCGGCCTTTTATCCAATTTAAGAGTGATTCAAATTATTATCAGGAAATCCAGGACTGGTGGCATCGCCAATTCCAAACAACACCAAAGCGTACAATCGTGGTCGATCAAATCGAGACTTGTAAGCAGATGACCCTGAACGGTATCGGCTACGCAATCTTACCCGCAATCACTTTAGACGGCATGGAAGCGGACATATACAAAATTCCTTTAATGGATGAGCATGATTCTCTGATTCACAGGGACACTTGGATGCTTGGTTATGAATCTGCTTTCCAATTAAGACAAGTGCAGGCATTCGTCGAAGTTGTAAACGAATTCATTAATGAAAACTCGTAGGAATCAGAGATATGGGTTGTCTTCCACCCTTTAATTTGATAAAGTAATTCAAGAAACGAATTCTGAATTTATACATAATTACGGAGGGAATCCTTATGAAAATGATGGACGCAAACGAAATTATTTCTTTTATTCAAAATAGTACAAAATCAACCCCGGTGAAAGTGTATGTCAAAGGAGATTTGGAGGGAATCGACTTCGGATCATCTCAAACCTTCCTTCAAGGCACTTCAGGAGTACTTTTTGGAGAGTGGAGTGAGTTATCTGCTATCCTTGATGAAAATAAAGATAAAATCGATGACTATGTGGTAGAGAATGATCGCCGCAATTCCGCCATTCCACTACTTGACTTAAAAGGGATTAAAGCACGAATTGAACCAGGTGCCATTATCCGTGATCAAGTTGAAATAGGTGATAATGCGGTCATCATGATGGGTGCCATGATTAATATTGGATCTGTGGTAGGTGCCGGGACCATGATCGACATGAATGTTGTCCTGGGTGGGCGTGCAACTGTAGGAAAGAACTGTCACATTGGAGCAGGTGCAGTGCTTGCCGGGGTCATCGAACCTCCTTCTGCGAAACCTGTTGTCATCGAAGACGATGTTGTCATCGGTGCCAATGCCGTTGTCCTGGAAGGTGTAACGGTAGGAAAAGGGGCAGTCGTTGCAGCCGGTGCGATCGTCGTGGACGATGTAGCTCCATACACGGTTGTAGCAGGGACTCCAGCAAAGAAACTAAAAGACATTGACGAAAAAACAAAATCAAAAACCGAAATCAAACAAGAATTACGTCAGCTGTAATCATATCCACATAGCATGATCGAAAAGAGAACGGACGGACTGCGTCTGTTCTTTTCTTGTAGAATCATATATTCATCTATTTACAGACATTTTTAATAAGGAGGGTACTCATGTCAACAATAGATTTTAAATCGATCAGGAGAGATCTTCATCAAATACCCGAGCTTGGATTTCAGGAGTTCAAAACGCAAGAATACTTAATGAATTACATTTCAAGCCTCCCTGCTGACCGATTAGAGATGAAAACATGGAGAACCGGCCTATTCGTCAAAGTGCATGGTACAAACCCGAGGAAGATGATTGGATACCGGGGGGATATCGATGGGCTGCCGATCACTGAAGAAACGGGATTGGATTTTCCTTCTACGCATGAAGGGAGGATGCATGCCTGCGGACACGATTTTCATATGACCATTGAGTTGGGGATATTAACCCATTTCGTCCATCATCCCATTGAAGATGATCTCCTTTTTATCTTTCAGCCTGCAGAGGAGGGTCCAGGTGGTGCGAAGCCTATGCTTGAAAGTGAGATCATGAAAGTATGGAAGCCTGATGTAATCTTTGCCCTCCATATAGCGCCTGAATATCCAGTGGGAACGGTGGCCATTAAAGAAGGTCTCCTGTTTGCCAATACGTCTGAGCTATTCATTGACTTTAAAGGGAAAGGCGGTCATGCTGCCTATCCTCATCATACAAAGGATATGATAGTGGTTGCTTCTTCCTTTGTAACCCAGCTTCAATCCATCGTGTCCAGGAATGTCGATCCATTAGACAGTGCAGTGGTGACTGTCGGAAAGATGGAAAGCGGGACTGTACAGAACATCATTGCAGAAACAGCCAGGTTGGAAGGGACCATTCGCACCCTCTCGGCAGAATCGATGGAAAGTGTGAAAAAACGGCTCGAATCTTTAATCGAGGGTATGAAAATCAGCTATGAATGTGATATTGAAGTGGATTATGGCAGTATGTATAGACAAGTATACAATGATCCAGAATGGACGAATGATTTCATTTCTTTCGTCAAAGAAACGAATCGGAACCTCGTCATTTGTAAAGAAGCTATGACAGGTGAAGACTTTGGGTATATGCTTGAGGAAATCCCAGGCTTTATGCTTTGGCTTGGTGTGAATTCTCCATATGGCCTGCATCATTCAAAGTTAAATCCTGACGAAGAAGCGATAGACTTCGCGATCTCTCTTCTTACGGATTATATAGGCCGTTTAGGATAATGACTGTGAAACACGAAAAGATATTTTTTTATCTTTTCGTTTTTTTTTTTTTTTTGAAAAAAATAGAAAATTTACATAAATTTCTAAAAGGGTATTGTTAAGTTGCAGAAATAGTGTAAAATTACACTTGTGATGGATGAGAGAGGAAAAAGAAGAAAAAAATAGAAAATTTTCTCTTGTCGGTTTCATCTATCTCATAGAGAGAAAGAGAGGGGAATGCAAGTGAGATGGTGGATGAAAGCATTATTGGTGATGATAGTAGGGCTCTTGATGTTCTTTATGATACAGGATACATCATTGGCTAAAGCACAAATTAGAATTTCCGTCGAAGAAGGAATCGATGGAAGAGTGAAGGAAGGCAGGGGCTTCCCCCTTAAAGTAACAGTTGAAAATACAGGTTCGGATTTCAGAGGGGATCTCTTGTTTGACTATGCTCCTTCCTATCAGACTGGAGGAGCCAGGGCGTTATCCATAGACGTTCCGGGAAACACAACACGCACCTACACTTTTTCAATTCCAGGCTTCAATGATGAAATCAGGCATAACGCCAATCAGGCAACGATCCATTTGTTTGAAGGACCCTGGGAAGAAGGAAATGAAATAAAGTTTAAGGGAGATAAACGATTAACTCCTACCTTCGTTTACAGCAATTATACAACCGTTGGTTTATTGAGCGATAATCCAGATCGCTTAAAGGGGATCAAGGGTACAAATATGGGTGGGAATCGAATAGAGGCAATCACTCTCACAAAAGAAAATATTCCTGAAGAAAAGACAGGGTTTCAAATGCTCGATTATATGATCATCGATCAATTCAGTATGGCTGAACTGAATCATGACCAGCAAGCGGCGCTGAAAAATTGGGTAGATTCAGGAGGAGTCCTCATCATTGGGGGTGCGCCTCATGTCACGGATACCCTTGGATCAATTGCAGATATTGCGCCCATTGCTTCAGGTGAGGAATCAACACTTTCCGATACTTCTACATTCAATGTAAGGAAGAATATAAAGGCTACATTTACCACATTACCCATCTTTAAGGGGTCTGTTAAACCAAAAGCAGACGTACTCATTGAGCAGGATGGCATTCCCCTGGTAGTGAAAAGTTCCCAGGGGTTGGGCGAAGTGTGGCAGACAGCTTTCTCATTGGGTGATCCAACGTTGAATAACTGGGAACATTATGATGAGTGGTTCGGGAACCTCCTTTCTAAAACAGAACCTTACTTTTTACTGGGTCAGTCCAAAGGAGGTCAAAGTTTCCTGGAGCGAATCTATTATGAAGTAGCAGACATCAACGAACTATTTCCAACCACAAATTTTAAAGTGAGTACGTTAGTGGTCATTCTGGTACTCTATTTAATCGTCCTGGTGCCTGTTCTTTACTTCTTGTTAAGAAAGATGGATAAACGGGAACATGCATGGTGGCTTATTCCGGTCATCTCCATCGTGGTTTCGTCTGGAATCTTCATTACAGGTGCCAAAGATCGCCTTTCTAAGCCGCATTTGAACCAAATGAGTATTTTGAAAATTGAGGAAGATAGAAGTGCACATGGTATTACAGCTTTCAGCTCACTATCTAATTCCGGAGGGGACTATCAATTTGTTTCGGATAAAGATCAGTTGGATATCACACCTGCAAAGATGAGGAATGGTGCAGGTGGAGGGGATCAGTACAAGTTCGCAGTGGAAGAGATGGATAAATTACATCGTTCAATTACGTTCAGGGATGTAGAATACTGGTCCACAAGAACGTTGCTTGGGACTGGCTGGAAGGAAGATGTAGGAAAGTTTATTCCTGAATTAGGGTTAAAGGACCAAACGTTAACCGGTACCATTCAAAACGATTTTCCGTTTGATTTTACAGATGTATACATCTGGTCAGGGTCCAGGATGTATCGATTAGGGGAAGTGAAGGCAGGTCAAACCCTTTTGGTGGATAAAAAACTTTCAACGAATTATCTATCATCACCTATGGGGAATCCCAATATGTCAGCTCCATTCCCGAATCAACAGACTATAAAGCAGCAAAAGAAAGAACGATTGGAAAGCTTTGCCTCTCAAATGATTTCTGGAGATAAAGAAAATAATTCTCCTGTTATTTTTGGATATACAAAAGCGGAAATATTCGATATGAAAATGAAGAATAAAGAAGCAAAGTCTGATAGTTTCTCTTTGCTTTATCAGAATTTTCCTTCATTAGGGAGATATGAAGGGAGTTTTACTCTTAGTAATGAACAGATGGACCTGGATGTAAAACCGATTGATGGACAGATTATTGAGCATTATTCACAGAAGGGGCTGGATGAATTCGGCCTTGAAGACGGGAAGTATGAGTTGACGGTTCATCTGCCTGATCAAATAGAAGGATCGAAGGTCACACTTCATTCATTGAATTTGAATCTCCATACAGGTAGTACCCTCCAGTTTTCATTGGTCGATCCACAATCGGGTGAAAGTCTGATGCTGTCTGAATCATCAACTGGCTCAATTGAAGTGAAAGAGAACGTGAATCAATATTTGCATGACAATGGAGATATTGTGTTCGAGTTTGAAAAAAG
Source organism: Bacillus sp. RO3 (assembly GCF_012911895.1). Taxonomy (GTDB): domain Bacteria; phylum Bacillota; class Bacilli; order Bacillales; family Bacillaceae_B; genus Rossellomorea. Next base: position 458,138 of record NZ_JAAXCV010000034.1, on the reverse strand, counting down.
ATCTCAAGGGGATCCGTTTGTTCGTCTCCCCGACATTGTATTGAAAGGAGAGGTGAAACCATGATAGAAATCCAAAACCTATCTAAACGGTATGGGTCGTTTCAGGCCCTTGATGATCTGAGTTTGTCCATTGAAAAGGGGACCGTATTTGGATTTGTCGGTCAAAATGGAGCAGGAAAATCTACAACATTTTCCATATTGGCTACACTATTGGCCCCCACTTCAGGCACGGCTACTGTAAATGGATTTAACATCAGCAAAGACTCAAAACTGGTCAGGAGACAAATCGGCTATATGCCCGACTTCTTTGGGGTGTATGATCAATTAAAAGCGGATGAGTATCTGGATTTTTATGGTGCAAGTTATAAGATCCCTGCAGATCAAAGAAGGAAAATCATTCCACAGCTTTTGGAACTTGTGAATTTATCTCACAAAAGAGATTCATATGTAGATCTCTTATCAAGGGGGATGAAGCAACGACTGTGTCTGGCAAGATGTCTCATACACGATCCGGAAGTGCTTATTCTTGATGAACCGGCTTCAGGGCTGGACCCGCGGGCGAGAATCGAAATGAGGGAAATTCTTAAACAGTTAAAGAAAATGGGGAAAACGATCTTGATTTCCTCTCACATCCTGCCGGAGCTCTCAGAAATGTGTGATGAAATCGGTGTGATTGACAATGGGAAGCTTATCGCTCACGGATCGGTCCAGGATATCCAGTTTCAACTGCAGGCAGATAAGCTGATTGTCGTGAAGGTGAGGGGAATGGTGGAGAGTGCGGTGTCATTCTTTGAAGATGATCCTTACGTATCTAAGATAGAAGTTGATGAGGAGAACAAAACCTTTCAGTTCCTTTACAAAGGGGAAGAAATGGAACAAATCGAACTGTTAAAAAAAGCGGTGTTAAATGATATCCAAATTGTAAGTTTCAAAGAGACTGAAACGAATTTGGAAGATGTGTTTATGGAAATCACGAAGGGAGTGACACTTTCATGAAGCAGCTATTCATCAATCCCATGTTGAATAAAGAATTTAAGCTCAGATTTCGTTCGTTTAAAGCATTTATCGGAATGTTATGCTATTTAATTGCCGTAGGAATTGTGGTGATCGGCTTTATCTATATGCAAACCAGATTTTCAAATACGGGTTATTTTCGCCCGGAAGAAAGCCGTGTAATGTTTATGATCCTTTCATTCCTGCAGCTTGCCCTAGTATTATTCATCACACCAGGGTTAACAGGGGGAGTCATCAGCGGAGAAAGGGAGAAGCAGACGTTAAGCATGTTGCTGACGACGGAACAAAGCTCTCTGGCTATCATCGTAAGTAAGCTTGTATCATCGGTTTCCTATTTATTATTACTCGTAGTATCAAGCTTACCTCTTTATAGCTTTGTATTCCTATTTGGAGGGGTATCACCCACGGATTTACTCTTTGTCTTTGGATATTGTCTGTTTCTTGTATTTGCTTTTGGCTCCGTGGGAGTCTTCTATTCAACGATTATCCGAAAGACGATTGTTTCCATGGTCACTTCTTATGCAACCGTTTTATTTCTTGCAGGAGGTACATTATTTCTCTTTATGCTTTCCATGGCAATAGGAAGCGGCCATTATCAAAGCCAGACCAATCCTGCATCATATTTGATCGCGATGTTTAATCCCGGGATTGTTATGATGGGTCATTTTGAGCCCATGGCGATTGAAGAAATATACAATCGAAGCGGCATATCGTTTCCATTATGGGCTTCATTCCTGATTATTTACTCCGTACTTGCCGTGGTGTCCCTGTCCCTCAGTATAATGAAGCTTAGACCGAGCATGAAGGTGAAGAGTGCTAAATAAAGGGTGAGAAGATGGAACAGACTCAACTATTTGTAATAAGTTAATTGATTGATTTAGAGCTTTCTTCTTACCTGCCTGAGTAGTTGAAGGTGAGAATACTCGGGTATGGTCTTTTCTTCCTGTTCATTGCAGCAAAGGTGAAGCGGAGTTTGACAGGCGGTTATCACCTGGTTTGTATCATGTGACGATTTCTGATTCAACTAGAGAATGTGGAAGCTCTTATCAAACAGGGTTTTCTGTATCGTATTCCAATGAATACTCTAACCCGATCACTGCAGGAAATAGCAGAAGCAACAGGAGGAAAGAAGTCTTTAGAGAGCTTGAAGCGAAAACGTTTAGTGAACAATCCATTCGGTCTATTCTTATGATCATCGGGTTTTTATTTTTCTTTTTTGAAATCGCTGAAAGAAGGTTTGGCCTCAGCCTGATTATGTCGGTCATTCAAAGCTGAAAAAGCGAAAATCTCATCCCGTTCCAGTCGGAAAGGCAAGCATTGACAAGCTTGGAAGTAAAGTCAAGCAAAGCCATCAGCCTGTTGAGTGGAAAAACCCCAAAAGCGATAAGCTAAATGTCTCCACCTTGAAGGGGGAGATTTGGAATGTAAAATCCAATACGAAACAAGTGGAAGCGGAGCTCCTGAGAAAAGGGATGATGAGCGTTTAATGCGCCTCCTTGAAGCAAAAAAGAGAAGAGGCAAATAAAAAGAGAAGGCCCAGGCCTTCTCTTCTCACTTTCATTCGGTTTCCTTCTTCTCAATATAAACTTGATGAGGGAAAGGAATCTCAATTCCGTTTTGATCAAGTGCTTCCTTTAGAGCTTTACGAAGCTTTCGTTCCACACCCCATTGCTCCATATTCTTTGTTTTGCATAACACTCTGAGCACTACATCGGAAGCTCCAAGAGTCTGGACCCCTAACACATTTGGACCATCAACGATATTGTCATCCTCTTGAGCGATTTTATCACATACCTCCTGAAGGACGACCATGGCTTTATCAATGTCGTCGTCATAAGAAATCCCGATATCAACAAGTGCTCTCATATTCCCGCGTGAATGATTGCTGACACTCGTGATTTCTCTATTTGGTACATAATGAAGTGTGCCGTCGAACCCTCGAATATGTGTCGTCCTTAACCCGACTTCTTCTACTATTCCTGAGAAACTTCCTGTAGAGACATAATCGCCTACATCCACTTGCTTTTCCAGTAGAATGAAGAATCCCGTCACTACATCACTTACTAATCCTTGAGCCCCGAATCCGACGGCGAGACCTACAATCCCTGCACCTGCAAGAATAGCAGTAACCTCGATGCCAAAGATTTGCAAAACTGTAACGAAGAATACGAAAATCAAGATGTACCCAATGATGTTTTTAGAAAGGGATTGTAATGTTTGAGCACGTCCTTCAGAAACATCTTTTCGCTGCCTATATTTATCAAAGAGCCTTTCAATGACTTTGTTTGCTGCTCCCTTTACTATGATGAAGGCAATCCAAATGGCCAGAATTTGTAATGCGCCAATTCCGATGGTAACTAACAAGCCGCCCCAATCAAAATTGGTAAGACGTTCATTTAATGCAGTAAGACCAAATATGTATTCCAATTTAAACATCCTTTCCTATTGTATAATGACCTTTCTAGTATACACATTACGCCCCGGGTTATGTCAAAGAACAAATACACCAAAAGCATATTGCTTTGTTCCCGAGTTGGGAAATGGTAAACTTTAATTAGTTGATTATCGTAAGTGAAAAGAGAGTAAACTTTTATGGAATAGGGAATACCAAATAAGGGATACAATCAGTAGATTATAATCATTTTAATATTAAATTTATTATCATTTAATATTGACTGAAAAAACCTAATCCTTTATAATGAAAAATGTGTTTTTGAAAGGACAGGCTGTCATGTCTTTCCTTTCTTAATAAATATTTCATTAAAAACTCATTGGAGGGATTTACTCATGGCTGAACGCATGGTAGGCAAGCAGGCTCCACGTTTCGAAATGGACGCTGTAATGCCAAACAAAGAATTCGGTAAAGTATCATTAGAAGAAAATATGAAAAACGGTAAGTGGACAGTATTGTTCTTCTACCCAATGGACTTCACTTTCGTATGTCCAACTGAAATTACGGCAATGTCAGACCGTTACGATGAGTTTGAAGATTTAGATGCTGAAGTAATCGGTGTCTCCACAGACACAATCCATACACACCTAGCGTGGATCAATACAGACCGTAAAGATAACGGCCTAGGTGAATTAAGATATCCATTAGCAGCAGATACTAACCACCGTGTATCAAGCGAATATGGAGTACTTATCGAAGATGAAGGGGTTGCCCTGCGCGGTCTTTACATCATCAACCCTGAAGGGGAACTGCAATATCAAGCAGTATTCCATAACAATATCGGACGTGATGTTGAAGAAACACTGCGTGTCCTACAAGCCCTTCAAACTGGCGGCCTTTGCCCGGCAAACTGGAAGCCAGGTCAAAAAACTTTATAAGTTCCAAATGAATAAAGGCCTAACCGTTTGTTAGGCCTTTTTCTTATCATGAAATGTTGAATTGGAGTAATACTCGTTCAACCTGTTACAAATAATATTGGAAGCAAATGATAATTTAAGGAGGCTATATATATGAAGCTTCGTGAACCGATGCCTGAATTGACTGGTGCTACAGAATGGTTAAATGGAGAAGTCACAAAGGGAGACCTGGTGGGAGAGAAACCGACGCTAATTCACTTCTGGTCAATCTCATGCCACCTTTGTAAGGAAGCCATGCCCCAAGTAAATGAATTCCGTGATCGATACAGCGATAAATTGAACGTGATGGCCGTCCATATGCCGCGTTCTGAAGATGACTTGAACATGGACGAAATAAAGAAGGTTGCAGCTGAACATGATATCTCTCAGCCTATCTTTGTAGACAGTGAACATAAATTAACAGATGCGTTTGAAAATCAATACGTTCCTGCCTACTATGTATTTGATAAAGATGGAAACCTTCGTCACTTCCAAGCGGGTGGCAGTGGTATGAAGATGCTTGAGAAACGTGTGAATCGTGTATTGGACGAGTTGGAAAAAAGCGAATAATATCCATACGAATGATGGAATAGAGATCGGTCAATGGACCGATCTTTTTTTATGGTCTTCTCTATACAATAAATAAGAATAATATGATTAGAAGGAGAATTCATAAAAAAGTAAAAAATTCTAAAAAAAGGGTAGATAAATATTTCGAAACCCGATATATTTAGTAATACGTTGTTTTTTAAAGATACCTATGAAGGGAGAGAAATGATGGATACATTTAAAAAATTGAAATCTTTTTATTGGCCATATAAGAGGCATTTTATCATTTCAATGATTTTCTTGATTTTTGTTACGGGAATCACTGTGGTATATCCTGTGATCCTTCAAGTCACCATCGATGATGTAATTCTTGAAGGGAACTACCGGTGGATACCTTACTTAGCATTTGGATTTATCGGTATCATGATTGTAAAAGGTGTTGCCACCTTCATACAACAATATAATGGAGATTTATTTGGCATCACTTCTGTATACCGGTTGAGGAACGAACTTTATGAAAAACTGCAATTTCTTCCATTCAGTTATTACGATAACGCTAAAACAGGGGATCTAATGTCCCGGCTGACGGCGGATGTAGAAGCATTCCGTTTCTTTTTATCTTTCGGTTTTTCCGAATTGCTTCGTTTTTTCCTGCTAGTCAGCGTAAGCTTCGGGGTCATGTTCTATTATTCGCCTCAGCTGACGTTTGTCACCCTCATTTCCCTGCCCTTTCTCGCGGTGGCGGTATATAAATTTGATAAAGCAGTCCATCCTGCTTTCAGGGGCATCCGTAAGTCTTTCGGAAAATTGAATACAAATGTACAAGAGAATATTTCCGGTATCAATACGGTTAAATCTTTATCAAGAGAAGATTATCAAATCAATAAATTCAATCAATCGAATGGTGACTATAAAGATAAATATTTATTCACATCTGACATATGGGCAAAGTATTTTCCTCTTATGGAGTTCCTTGGGAATATTAGCGTGGTGACTCTCCTGGCATACGGCGGTTACCTGGTGATGAACGGCAATCTTCAACCTGGAGAGCTTGTTGCCTTTTACAGTTTAGTATGGTATATCATCTGGCCGATCATGAACCTGGGATTTACCATCAACCTGTTTTCCCAATCAAAAGCTTCAGGAGAGCGTTTGCTTGAAATCCTTGAAGTGGACGAAGACATAAAAGACCATGAACATGTCCTTCATCTCGATCGAATGAAAGGAAAAGTCGAATTTAAGCATGTTTCCTTGAATTACACAGTTCATGATGAGGCAGCTCTTGAGGATATCTCCTTTAAAGCAGAGCCTGGTAAGGTCATCGGGTTGATCGGTGGTACGGGGTCGGGTAAAACGAGTATCACCCAGCTGATCACCCGTTTCTATGAACCTGAAGAAGGAGAGATTCTCATTGATGGAAGAGATCTGAAAGATTACTCTTTAAAGTCACTTCGGAAAAATATTGGTTTTGTACTTCAGGAGTCATTCTTATTCTCATCAACCATCAGAGCCAATATTTCGTATGGCAGGCCGGAAGCCACTATGGATGAAATCATTGAAGCTGCTAAACGGGCTCAGGCACATGATTTCATTAAAGATTTGCCTGATGGCTATGACACCAGACTGGGGGAGAGGGGACTAGGTCTTTCAGGCGGTCAGAAACAACGTATTGCCATAGCAAGAGCCATTTGTACAAACCCATCGATCCTGATCCTTGATGATGCTACAAGCGCCGTTGACATGGAGACAGAATTCAGGATTCAGAAAGCGCTTAAGGAAGTTATGTCGGATCGTACAACGTTCATCATCGCACACAGGATCTCATCCCTTAAGCATGCGGATGAAATCCTCGTACTCGAAAATGGAAAAATCGTAGAGAGGGGGGTTCATAACTTCTTATTGAGAAACAATGGACCTTATCAACGAATCTACGACATTCAATATAAGGATCAGAAAAAAATACTACAAACTCAGGAAGGGTAGGTGATAGGATTTGAGTAAGAGAAACAAAGTGAACAAAAGTGTGCTGAGCAGATTCCATTATTCTACAGATCAGGTCATCGATAAGCCGTTCAACTGGGAGCAACTTTATCGCCTGTTAACCTATTTGAAACCGTATTCGAAAAAACTCCTGCCCCTTTCCATCATGACTGTCCTGATTACAACTGCAGTCCGCTTAATCGTACCCATCCTGATTGGGGTCTATACTCTGGATAAAGCGATCAGGCAGAAGGACGCCGACTTATTGTATATATTGGTTGGGGTCATCGCAGGACTATACGTATTGAACTACGTGGCCAATGTACTGAGGATCAGATGGATGAACCAATTGGGGCAGGGGGTCATATATGACTTGAGGAAACATCTATTCAGTCATGTTCAATGGCTGTCCCATCGTTTCTTTGATCAGAGATCAGCCGGGTCGATACTAGTCCGGATCATGAATGATATCAACTCCCTGCAGGAGCTTTTCACCAACGGAGTAATCAATCTGTTGATGGATATCATCCTCCTCATTGGAATCATGGTTATACTCTTTACATTGAGTCCTGAGTTGACACTTGCCGTCATGGTGATCCTGCCGATCATGTTCTTTATATCCACAAGTTTACGAAAGAACATTCGCAGATCATGGCAAATGGTCCGACTTAAGCAATCTAAACTGAACTCCCATTTGAATGAGAGCATCCAGGGGATTCGGGTGACACAATCCTTCACACAAGAAAAAGAAAATATGGCTTTCTTCGACGGGGTGAACACAGAAAACTTCGATAGCTGGAGAACAGCCACGAAGAAAAATGCGATGTTCCGCCCGCTGGTGGAGTTAACCAATGCCATCGGAACAGCCGTACTTATCTGGTACGGTGCCCATCTCATCCAAGGAGGCTCTTTGCAATTAGGAGAATTCGTTTCATTTGCTTTTTATCTGGGCATGTTCTGGGAACCCATTTCAAGACTTGGCCAGGTATATAATCAACTCTTAATCGGAATGGCTTCATCAGAGCGTATCTTTGAATTCCTCGATGAACAGCCGATTGTAAATGAAAAATCCGACGCCGTGAACCTGACAGCTATCAAAGGGAGAATCCAATTTGAGAATGTTGAATTTTCCTATGACGACAAACGAAAAGCACTGCAAAATATTCATCTGGAAATGAAGGCGGGCCAGACCGTCGCCTTAGTCGGCCACACAGGATCTGGTAAAACCACGATTGCCAATCTGATCAGCCGGTTTTACGATCCTACGAAAGGAGAAGTGAAAATTGACGGTGTGAATCTGAGAGACGCATCGGTTTCAAGCATACGAAGCCAAATCAGTATCGTCCTTCAGGATACCTTCATCTTCTCAGGGTCGATTATGGACAATATACGCTTTGGGAGGCCGGATGCTTCAGATGATGAGGTCAAGAGAGCTGCAGAAGCGATCGGAGCTAACGAATTCATCGAAAAGCTATCTAACGGATACGAAACCGAAGTGGAAGAGCGTGGGAATGTATTATCCGTCGGGGAAAGACAATTATTGTCCTTTGCACGGGCTCTCCTCGCGAATCCACGCATCATCATTTTGGATGAAGCGACAGCATCCATTGATACGGAAACAGAAGTCAAAATCCAAAGCGCACTGAAAAAACTCCTGAACGGACGGACTGCGATCATTATCGCCCACCGCCTGTCAACAATCCGTGAATCGGACAATATCTTTGTACTGGAAAATGGGAGAATCAAAGAGTCCGGTAACCACGATGAACTGATGGAGCATCAGGGTGAGTACTATGAATTGGTTAAATCGCAGTTCAGGATGCTTGATGCAATGTAGGAATTATTGAAGACCCTGCACATAGGTGTGGGGTCTTTTTGAATGGAGAAAGGGTTTTTTTGTCGCGGAATTCTCATGGACAATTCGAATGTCAACAAACGCTTGATAGATGGAACGTTGTCATGGCAAACGTATCTTTCAAAAGGATATTCTCACTCGTTCAGAAAGGTGAATATACACCCCATTTTGATTCACTCCTCTAAGCTCCTAAGCAACATCATTGTCAAAAACACAAAAAAAATCTAAAATAAAAGACGAACCAATGTTTGTGAAAAATGTCACAAAATATTCATGTTCAATATATCACAAACTTATCGAAAGGTTTTATACTGAACAATAAGTGATAAACAGAAGGAAGACATGTTTAGTAGAAGTAGATTAGTAGGGGGAGTATTGTATGGTATTAGATGGTGTGATGTTGAGTCGAATGCTCACGTCGACAACTCTTGCATTCCATATTATTTTTGCAACGATTGGTGTGGGGGTGCCGATCATGATTTCCATTGCTGAATTCATGGGAATCAAACGAAATGATCCTCATTATCTGTTGCTCGCAAGGAGATGGGCAAGGGGCTTTACGATTACGGTTGCGGTGGGAGTGGTTACGGGTACGGCCATAGGTCTGCAGCTATCTTTATTGTGGCCTTCATTTATGCAGGTGGCTGGACAAGTGATCGCCCTTCCTTTATTCATGGAAACTTTTGCGTTTTTCTTTGAAGCTATCTTTTTAGGTATTTACCTTTATACGTGGGATCGCTTTAAAAATAAGTGGACTCACTGGCTTTTGACCATACCGGTTATGATCGGTTCTTCGGCGTCTGCACTGTTCATTACAACGGTGAATGCCTTTATGAACACTCCACAAGGGTTTGAGTTGGAGAATGGGAAGGCGATTAATATCGACCCCATTGCTGCCATGTTGAATCCAGCTACGCCAACGAAAGTGTTCCATGTGCTGACGACTGCATATTTAACATCGGCACTAGTGCTTGCAGCGATTACAGCTTTCGCCATCCTTCGTAAAAAAGGAGGCGAGTACCATAAAAAAGCCCTGCGCTTGTCCATGGTTTCAGCATTGATCTTCGCCTTTGCCACTGCTCTGGCAGGAGATTTGTCGGCCAAGTTTTTAGCAGAGCATCAGCCGGAAAAATTGGCGGCTGCTGAGTGGCATTTCGAAACTGAAAAGAATGCCGATTTGATCTTATTCGGAACCCTGGATGAGAATAATGAAGTTCATAATGAAATACGCTTGCCTGGATTCTTAAGTTTTCTGGCAGGGAGTTCTTTTGAGACAGAGGTTATAGGGTTGAATGAATTTCCTGAAGATGAGCGCCCCCCTTTATGGGTCCATTACATGTTTGATTTGATGGTATCAATCGGAATGTACAGTATCTTTATTTCAGCAGCGTTTATTTTGTTCTGGAAGTGGAAGAAGCGGAATGAATGGAATAAACCGTTGTTATGGGGCATTGTTGCGAGTGGCCCACTGTCGATGCTGGCGATTGAATTTGGTTGGATTTATGCAGAGGTCGGCCGTCAGCCTTGGATTCTCAGAGGGTATATGAAAGTCGCAGATGCAGCCACGAAAGCGGATGGAGTAGGATTGACCTTTGCTTTGTTTGTATGTCTTTATATCCTCCTTGGTGTTTTATGTGTTGTCGTGCTGATTAAAATGTTTAAAAATAAGCCTGCAGAGGCTGAATTAGAACAGCGTTTTCCTAAGAAAGCGAGTTAAAAGATTCAACTGTGCTCCTTCTGTCATGGTGAATGAAGGGAAGGAGCTTCAAGCTTGAGGGAGGAATCGGTATGAGTTTGGAAATAGTGGGGATCACCGTATTGTGGATTTTCCTTTATGGTTACCTTATAGTAGCTTCGATTGATTTTGGAGCAGGGTTCTTCGCCTTTTATGGGAGAATGAAGGGGAAAGAACATACATTGAACGTGTTAATCAGTCGATATCTTTCTCCTGTTTGGGAAGTAACGAATGTCTTTTTTGTTTTCTTCTTTGTCGGGCTTGTCGGGTTCTTTCCTGACACAGCTTATTATTATGGAACAGCATTATTGCTGCCGGGAAGTATTGCCATCATATTGCTCGCCATAAGAGGGAGCTTTTATGCTTTCGGAAATTACGGTTCCAAGGATAATATCGTATACTTATTTTTATACGGTGCTACGGGGTTATTGATTCCTGCTTCCTTATCTACGGCACTGACGATTTCAGAAGGTGGATTTTTGGTGGAACAGGGAGATAAAGTCATTTTTCTGGCTAAGGAACTGTTTACAAGCCCTTATTCTTGGAGTGTCGTGTCCCTTTCCATCGTTTCCGTACTTTTCATAAGTGCGACGTTTTTGACCTATTATGCTGACAGGGCGGGAGACCAAGATTCCAGGGAAGAACTAAGGACATTTTCTTTGTTTTGGAGTCCACCCACCATCCTTGCAAGTCTAGTGGTGTTTGTGTCTTTAAGAGAGCATAATCCAGAGCATTTTACAAGTGCTATCGACATTTGGTGGATGTTTGGATTATCACTCCTGTGCTTCTTTGGGGCTTCTCTCTTGATTTACATGCGTAAGAATTTCGGAACCGCCTTTATCTTCGTCATGTTGCAATTCTTTTTTGCTTTCTTTGGATACGGGGCATCTCACCTTCCTTATATTCTTAAGCCGTTTATAACGATTGAATCCAGTGTGACCAATCCAACGATGGGGATGGCACTTGTGATTGTTTTCATTGCAGGTTTATTATTATTGATTCCATCACTTTATCTGCTAATGAGGCTGTTTCTATTCGATGCTGATTATGTGAAAGGGAAGAAGTGATCTTCGGGTATTACCATCACTTAAAATTTTATACTGTTTACAACAGGGGGAAATTTCATTTTCTCCTTTTTTTTATGCTAAAATAAGGGATAGAGAGAATGCGAGGGGGATGCATGGTGAAAAAAGAGTTTGTGGTAGTTGGATTGGGGCGGTTTGGAGGGAGTATTGTCAGATCGCTATCAGAGCAGGGAATGGAAGTCATGGCGATTGATCAGGATGAAGACAAAGTGAATGAATTCTCTTCCATCGCGTCTCATGCAGTTGTAGCTGATTCAACAGATGAATCCGTTTTGAAAAGCTTGGGAATCAGAAATTTCGATCACGTCATCGTGGCAATCGGGGACGATATCCAATCCAGTATTTTGACTACCTTGATGATGAAAGAAATCGGAGTAAAGAATATTACTGTAAAGGCTCAAAATGATTATCATGAAAAAGTATTGAGGAAAATCGGAGCGAACCAAGTGGTACATCCGGAACGCGATATGGGGAAGAGGATTGCCCATAATATCATTTCAAATAATGTGTTGGATTACCTGGAGCTTTCCGACGAACACTCCATCGTAGAGATTGTGGCAAATGATAACCTGAGTGGAAATTCATTAATCGACCTGGACATCCGGGCGCAATTTGGAATAAACATTGTGGCGATTAAAAGGCAGAAAGATATTATCGTATCACCACAGGCCGATGAACAGATTCGCGAGGGAGATATCCTGATTGTCATCGGAGCGGATACGGATATCAATCGTTTTGAAAAAAAAGTCTTATAATGATAGAAAAGAGGCTGACCTCAGTGGTCAGCCTCTTCTTTATTCGCTGCATTCCAATGTGACTGTCAGTTGTGTGACAGGGATCAGACTTCCATGATGATCGGTAAAATCATTGGACGGCGCTTTGTCTTCTCATATAAGAATGGAGCCAGTGTATCAGTGATTTCATTCTTGATTTCTGACCATTGTGAAGTGCGTCTTTCAAGAACTTTGTTCAGGTGTTTAGAAATGATTGTTTGAGCTTCATTGATAAGATCCCCTGATTCACGCATGTATACGAAACCTCTTGAAATCAGATCTGGCCCTGAGGCGATCTTGAAATCTTTCATATCGATGCTTACTACGACAATGACCAAGCCTTCTTCAGAAAGGATGCGACGGTCTCGAAGAACGATATTTCCAATATCACCAATTCCGCTTCCGTCAATATAAACATTTCCAGACGGAATTTTTCCTGCGACCTGTGCAGAGTCATTGCTTAATGCAAGGACTTCACCGTTGTCCATGATGAAGCAGTTTTCTTGCTGCACTCCACAGTCGACGCCCAGCTGTGCGTGCATCTTCTGCATGCGGAATTCACCATGAATCGGCATGAAGAAAGTAGGGTTCATTAAACGAAGCATTAACTTCATTTCCTGCTGTCCGCCATGACCAGATGTATGAATATCACTTAGTGGTCCGTGAATGACTTCCGCTCCTGCACGATACAGAAGGTTGATTGTACGGTTTACACTGATTGTATTCCCTGGTATTGGCGAAGAAGAGAATACAACGGTGTCGCCCGGCTGAATCTGAATCTGACGGTGCGTCCCATTTGCGATCCTTGATAACGCCGCCATAGGTTCACCCTGGGACCCTGTACAAAGGATGGCTACTTCATTCGCCGGCAGGCGATTGATCTGGTTATGTTCAATGAATGTATCTTTCGGTGCGTTGATATACCCTAACTCTTGCCCGATGTTAATGGCTGCTTCCATACTGCGGCCAAACACAGCGACTTTTCTATTATGGAAGACAGCTGCTTCGACCACTTGTTGTAAACGGTGGATATTCGATGCAAAAGTTGCGAATATAACACGACCGTCCACTTTACGGAAGATATCATTGATGCTTTCGCCGACTTTGCGTTCGGACATTGTAAAGTTTGGCACCTCAGCGTTTGTACTATCAGATAGAAGACAAAGAACTCCTTCTTTTCCGATTTCAGCCATCTTGGTTAAATTCGCAGGTTCACCCACCGGTGTGAAATCAAACTTAAAGTCTCCAGTGTGTACAACATTACCTGGTGGTGTTTTTACCACGATTCCATATGAATCCGGAATGCTGTGTGTCGTTCTGAAGAAAGTGACGGATGTTTTGCGGAATTTAATGATATCATCTTCCTTGATGACATTTAACTTCGCATTTCTTAACAGTCCGTGTTCTTCCAGTTTGTTCTTAATAAGGCCGAGTGCAAGCTTCCCGCCGTATATCGGGATGTTTAGTTCACGGAGTAAATATGGGATACCACCGATATGGTCCTCATGTCCATGTGTGACGAATAGACCTTTAATCTTGTCTGCATTTTTCACCAGATACGTATAGTCTGGAATAACGTAATCGATGCCGAGCAGCTCATCTTCCGGGAACTTGATACCCGCATCGATCAGAATGATTTCATCTTGAAATTGTACGCCGTATGTGTTTTTACCGATTTCACCTAAACCGCCAAGGGCAAATACTGCGGTTTGGTCATTCTTTACAAATTTCATATTTTTATTGCTCCAACTCGAAAGAATGATGGTTTTGTTCATACTCTAAAAAAGCGCCCTCTAGCTTTTGTACGAATTCGATGTTATACGGTTTGTCTTTTAATTTAAGGCGTACTTCACGTTCTGATTCTGCTTTCATGTAAAGAGATTGAGTGCATTCGCGAACAGGCACTTCCCCTTTACTTTCTTGATAAAATACTTTAAAAATCATGTTTTTCTCTCTCCTTATCCGTTTTCAAAAAATCTAACTTTCATCTATGATAAAAAAGTTATCAACTACATAGCATAAGCGGCGTTTGAGGCACCTGACACTGCCTCCGATTGAAAAAGCGTTTTGAACAATGTTGTGTTCCTTTATGGCTCATCTATGCCCTGTGTTAAGGAAATGAATGTCCAATACAAATCATTTCCTTAACACAGGCCAAACTTTCAGAAGCAAGCCTTATGATTCACGCATATCAACACTGGAGAAGGTGATCTTTCAAACGCAGATAAATCGTCCTGTCATTCAATGGGAATGATAAATCTTGATTATGTATGCTATAAATTATATAGGATTCTTTCATGTAAATAAAGTTTTTACAAAGATCCTCTACCAATTCGTGAAAAAATATAGAAGAGGGACTGAACCAACGGAGACGAAAATGCTCACTAGTGGCGTCAGTCCCTTATTATTTGTATAAACATAAAACAGTATAACCGATTTACATGTATTTTAGTAGTAAGTCTGCTTGGGTTCGGTCGGCAGTTTAAAATACTATGCAATCGTTTTTTTTCTAAGCAAATCTTTCCACTGTTTCAAAAGCTTTTTTCTGAGCTTTTTTAACATGGCAGATCACTCCTTATCAATAGTTTACCGAGATTTTCCTTTGAAGTAAAGGAACAATCCTACATACGTCTCTGTTGTCTTACTTATATTGTACGGAATTTTTTGAATCTCTTACATGGTTAAGTTTGGTAAATGGGAGTGTTTGTATTGATTCATTGACAATTAAGCCTCAAAAGATTACCTTAAACAACGGATAAATAAGAAAGTCGATTATGTATGAAAAGGAGAACGGATATGTCTAAAATAGTTTTCTTCGATATAGACGGTACGCTGCTTGATCATGATAAGAAGCTGCCCCAAACGACTAAAGAGGCCATACGCACTTTACAATCCAACGGAACATACGTAGCGATTGCAACTGGAAGAGCTCCATTTATGTATGAGAGTCTGAGGGAAGAGTTGGGAATAGAATCCTTTGTATCCTTTAATGGGCAGTACGTGGTTTTTGAAAATGAGGTCATTTACACAAATCCACTAAAAATTGATATGCTGGAAGAGTTACTGGAGGATACGTATACAAAGGAACATCCGGTGGTCCATTTAAATCATGAAACGATGAAATCAAACGAAAAGCATCATCAGTATATTGAAGAAAGTATGGGGAGTTTAAAGTTCCCTCACCCCGATTATGCGCCAGAATTTTATAAGGGAAGGGATATTTATCAATCCCTGTTATTCTGTACAAAAGAGGAAGAGAACTTTTATCGGGAGAAATACAAGGATTTCACCTTCATTCGCTGGCATCAGTACTCAATGGATATCCTTCCAAAAGGTGGATCGAAGGCAGAAGGCATCAAGAAGATGATTGCTAAGCTGGGGTTTGAATTGAAAGATGTGTATGCGTTCGGTGATGGATTGAATGATATCGAGATGATTCAATCAGTCGGAACTGGTATCGCCATGGGTAATGCTGTCGAAGAAGTACAGAAACATGCAGATTTCATCACGAAACATGTAGATGATGATGGAATTAGTTATGGTTTGAAGAAGTTGGATTTAATTTAACAAGAAAGACCTCTTCCCTGTCGGGGAAGAGGTCTTTCTTTAGCGTTCAATGGCAATTGCATCAGGGATAGGTTCAAATGGATTGCTTTGATTGATATGATCGTAGAACATGATTCCATTCAGGTGATCGATTTCATGTTGGAAGACAATCGAAGGCAGTCCTTTTAATCGGAGTTTCACTTCGTTTCCGTCCACATCCCACCCTTTAACCGTGACTCTTGCATAGCGGGGTACATATCCGGGAACATTTCGGTCCACCGATAAACATCCTTCTCCAGATGTTAAATATGCTTTTTCAATTGAGTGACTGATGATCTTCGGATTGAATAAAGCGTAGCTGTATAATTTACCTTGATGGTCTGTCACATTTACAGCAAGCATCCGCTTAGAAACATTTATTTGAGGTGCAGCAAGGCCGATCCCGGGCCTAAGGCCATATTTACTTGCCATTTCAGGATCTTGGCTGTTCACGACATACTCTAATAAGCTTTTTAATGTTTCCTGGTCTTCTTTCGTAGGGGGGAGAGGTACTTCCTTTGCAACCATCGTTAATGTAGGATGACCCTCCCGGATGATATCATTCATCGTAATCATTGAATTTCCTCCTCAAGTACTATAGAGATGGTAATGAAGGATTGATACACTCCTCCACACAACGAACTGGAATGATCAAAACATCTCTATTTTATATACAAAGATAATCTATTATGTATGATAATAGTCTACCATTTAACCTCTGAAAAGTTAATGTAGGAGATTTGTGATTTAAAGGAATAAAGACCCCGCATCTGACATAATGATCTTAATAGGAGAATAGTCCAATCGACATTTTTTTCCACAGTTGTAAATCCCTATTGTCAAACGTTGAAGACACAGATATAGTAGAAGGTGGTAAATAGTTAAGGGGGATCTAGTTGTGTCGAAATTTCGTTTTGCTTTCGTTTTGGTAGCCGCTATCTTCATCATGATGGGCTGCGTTGGTGGTTCTTCACCCGAGGAAGATATGTATCATGTTCTTGAAGAAACCGTTTCTAAAGAAGGCCAATATGTTGAAGTGCAGAAGCCTCTTCAAAAACTGGAAGAAAAAGAGAAAGAAATTTATACTAAGGTTATGGAGCTTGGGATGAAGGAGTTTGACCAGATTGTAAAGCTTTCCGATGAAGCTCTTGACAACATCAATCAAAGGAAAGAATACATCGAAAAAGAACGAACAGCCATGAATGAAGCTAAGGAAGAGTTTTCTAAAGCTTCGGGCTATGTTGATAAATTAGAAAACGAAGACCTGAAAAATGAAGCCGAAAAACTGAATGAAACGATGGCGGAACGATACGAGCTTCATGAAAAACTGACAACTTCTTATCTGGATGCACTGTCTCTGGATAAAGAACTTTATCATATGTTTAAAAACAAGGAACTCACACTGGAAGAGCTTGAAAGACAAATCTCGTCCATTAATGAAAAGTACGAGAAAATCGTGAAGTTCAATGATGATTATAATAAGAAGACGGAAGAATTCAATAAGCTGAAACAAGCATTTTACTCAAGTGCCGGTCTTGATGTGAAAGACAAAGAATAGTGTCTGATAAAAAGCGATAGAGGGGAAATATTTCCCCTCTATCGCTTTTTTAGTCTATTGTTATGGACCTGCGCCTTTGAAAGGGGAAGTGGAAGATTCTCTCAGCTGGAACATCACTTCCTTGAGAGGCGGAGATGGACCTCCTCTATCTTGCCCTATCATACGAAAAATTTCACCGTCAGATACAAACCGACAGTTAGAAAAGAAGGGTTGATGAATGAGCCCGACCGGTTCTTTTTATGGTACAAAGGGATATAGAGGAAAAATGGATTGCTTACTCTATAACAGAAGGGATGTTTCTGTGAGTTTATATATAACAGTAGGTTGGGGAGTACTGATACAGTTTGTGAAAGAATTGTCAGTGATCATTACATTGTTTGGTTGAGAACAAGAATTTGTAATACTTTGTCGTTGACTTCCTGAATTTCTATATTGTAAACTAGTAAAGGTATTCATGGATTGTACCAGTCGTTATAGTACATGGACTAATACAGATGAAACTCGAATTCAATTTCGGGTTTTCTTTCTTGGTATTTGTGGAAAACTATTGATAGTGTGTGTATCCGCAAGTATTGTGGTAGGTCATACTGAATTTGGGTAATCTAAACTTTGTATGTAAAAAAACCAAAATAAATGTATAAAGAAAGGATAGGTGACTTCGATGGCTTCTAAATCAAAGAAGGCACAATTCGATGCAGTAAAAACGCTCGAACAAATTGAAGACAAGTTTGAAATGTTCCAAATTTTGAACGAAGAAGGCGAAGTAGTAAACGAAGACGCAATGCCGGAGATATCTGATGAGGATCTTCAGGAATTAATGCGTCGTATGGTTTATACTCGTATTCTTGATCAAAGATCAATCTCCCTGAATCGTCAAGGACGTTTAGGTTTCTATGCACCGACAGCTGGGCAGGAGGCTTCACAGATTGCTTCCCACTTTGCTTTAGAGAAGGAAGATTGGATCCTTCCTGGTTACCGTGATGTACCACAAATCGTGTGGCATGGTCTTCCGCTTGCGCAAGCATTCTTATTCTCACGTGGACACTTTAAAGGAAATCAGCCTCCAGAAGGAGTAAATGTGTTATCACCTCAGATCATCATCGGTGCTCAATACATCCAAACTGCAGGAGTTGCACTCGGTCTTAAGAAGCGAGGCAAAAAAGCTGTTGCCATTACATATACAGGTGACGGTGGATCATCACAAGGTGATTTCTACGAGGGTATTAACTTTGCAGGCGCATACGCTGCTCCAGCGATTTTCGTTGTGCAAAACAACCAATTCGCGATCTCAACTCCCCGCGATAAACAAACAGCCGGCCGTACAATTGCTCAAAAAGCAGTTTCAGCGGGTATCCCTGGTATCTTAGTGGATGGTATGGATCCATTAGCGGTTTACTCTGCTACATTGGAAGCCCGTAACCGTGCTGTAAATGGTGAAGGTCCATCACTGATTGAAACACTTTGCTACCGTTATGGCCCACATACAATGGCTGGTGATGATCCAACCCGTTACCGTACTTCAGAGATGGATACTGAATGGGAAAAGAAAGATCCATTGGTACGCTTCCGTAAATTCCTTGAAGGTAAGGGACTATGGAGTGAAGAGAAAGAAAATGAAGTGATCGAAGAAGCGAAAGAGGATATCAAACAAGCGATTAAAGAAGCGGATGGAACGCCTAAACAGAAAGTGACCGACTTCATTAACAATATGTATGAAGAGCTTCCTTATAACTTAAAAGAGCAACTAGAAATCTACAAAGAAAAGGAGTCGAAATAAGCCATGGCGCAAATGACAATGATTCAAGCGATCACTGATGCACTGCGCACAGAACTACGCAACAACGAAGACGTATTAGTTTTTGGTGAGGACGTAGGCCTTAACGGTGGTGTATTCCGTGCAACGGAAGGACTTCAAAAAGAATTCGGTGAAGACCGTGTATTTGATACCCCACTAGCAGAATCCGGAATCGGTGGTTTAGCAATCGGTTTAGCATTAGAAGGGTACCGTCCAGTACCTGAAATCCAATTCTTCGGTTTCGTATATGAAGTAATGGACTCAGTAAGTGGACAAATGGCACGTATGCGTTACCGTTCAGGTGGTACGTATACTTCTCCTATTACAATTCGTTCCCCATTCGGTGGTGGAGTACATACTCCAGAACTTCATGCGGACAGCTTAGAAGGATTGATGGCTCAGCAACCGGGTCTTAAAGTTGTTATCCCGTCAACTCCTTATGACGCTAAAGGTCTATTGATTTCTTCTATTCGAGATAATGATCCGGTTATTTTCCTGGAGCACATGAAATTATACCGTTCATTCCGTCAAGAAGTGCCAGAAGAAGAATATACGATCGAAATCGGTAAAGCCGATGTGAAACGCGAAGGTACTGACCTTTCGATCATCACTTACGGAGCTATGGTACATGAATCATTGAAAGCTGCTGATGAACTTGAAAAAGAAGGTTATTCAGCCGAAGTAATCGATCTTCGTACGGTTAGCCCGCTGGACATCGAAACAATCATGGCTTCCGTTGAGAAAACCAATCGTGCCATCGTTGTGCAAGAGGCTCAAAAACAAGCGGGTATTGCAGCGAATGTTGTCGCTGAAATCAATGACCGTGCGATTCTCAGCCTTGAGGCACCAGTCCTTCGTGTAGCGGCACCAGATACAGTATACTCATTCTCTCAAGCAGAACCAATCTGGTTACCTAACCACAAAGACGTTCTTGAAACGGCTAAAAAAGTATTGAACTTTTAATGGGTAAGGAGCAACGATGCTCCTCCCTGATATGTAAAAGAAATCAGAAGGGTAGTCCACCCTTCTCTTTTCCAATTATAGATATAAGAAAAGTTGACAGATAGACAAAAACATTCATCTATTTTTAATCATTATTCAATACAGGAGGTAGAGTCCATGTCATTCGAATTCAAATTACCAGACATTGGTGAAGGTATTCATGAAGGTGAAATCGTAAAATGGTTTGTTAAGCCTGGCGATAAAGTGGAAGAAGACGATGTACTATGTGAAGTCCAAAATGATAAAGCGGTCGTAGAGATCCCGTCTCCAGTAGCAGGAACAGTGGAAGAACTTCTTGTTGACGAAGGAACGGTTGCAGTTGTTGGTGAT
Organism: Bacillus sp. RO3; assembly: GCF_012911895.1. Taxonomy (GTDB): domain Bacteria; phylum Bacillota; class Bacilli; order Bacillales; family Bacillaceae_B; genus Rossellomorea. Next base: position 437,529 of record NZ_JAAXCV010000034.1, on the reverse strand, counting down.
ACCCTGATCAAGTTCGACGCACCAGGTTATGAAGACCTTCAGTTCAAAGGTGATGACGGAGAAAAGAAAGAAGCTCCTAAAGCTGAAGAAAAAGCGGAAAAACAAGAAGACAACAAAGATGCAGCACCTGAAAAAGCAGACGAAAAAGGCGCAGATTCAAAGGCAGAAGCAGAAGTTGACCCTAATAAGCGTGTCATCGCTATGCCTTCTGTTCGTAAATATGCTAGAGAAAACGGCGTGGAAATCCGTCAGGTATCCGGTTCCGGCAAAAACGGACGTGTCGTTAAAGAAGATATCGATGCGTTCTTAAGCGGGGATTCTAAACCAGTCGACACAGCTGAAGAAGCAAAAACAGAAGAAAAAGCACCTGTGGCTGACACGAAACCGGCTGCACCGAAAGCTCCAGAGGGTGAATATCCAGAAACTCGTGAGAAAATGAGCGGTATGCGCAAAGCGATCGCTAAAGCCATGGTTAACTCTAAGCACACAGCTCCTCACGTTACTTTAATGGATGAAATCGATGTAACCAAACTATGGGCTCACCGTAAGAAGTTCAAGGAAGTTGCAGCTGAAAAAGGCATCAAGTTAACTTTCTTGCCTTATATCGTTAAAGCATTGACAAGTGCATTGCGCGAGTATCCGGCTCTGAATACTTCCATTGATGATTCAACGAGTGAAATCGTTCAAAAGCATTATTACAACATCGGTATCGCTGCAGATACTGACAAAGGTCTATTGGTACCAGTTGTGAAAAATGCGGATCGTAAGTCCATGTTCTCTATTTCAAATGAAATCAATGAACTGGCTGGTAAAGCTCGAGATGGTAAACTTTCAGGAGATGAAATGAAGGGTGCTTCCTGCACGATCACGAATATCGGTTCTGCAGGCGGACAATGGTTCACTCCGGTAATCAACCACCCAGAGGTTGCCATCCTTGGTGTTGGACGCATTGCTGAAAAACCTGTAGTTAAAAATGGTGAAATTGTAGCCGCACCTGTGTTAGCATTATCATTGAGCTTCGATCACCGCATGATCGACGGAGCTACTGCTCAACATGCACTTAACCATATCAAGCGTTTGTTGAACGATCCAGAATTATTATTAATGGAGGCGTAATACGATGGTAGTAGGAGATTTCCCAATTGAAACAGATACTATAGTAGTCGGTTCAGGTCCCGGAGGGTATGTCGCTGCGATCCGTGCAGCACAGCTGGGACAAAAAGTGACAATCATCGAAAAAGAGAATATGGGTGGAGTATGCTTAAACGTTGGTTGTATCCCATCTAAAGCTCTTATCACAGCAGGTCACCGTTTTCATCAGGCGCAACACTCTGATGACATGGGGATCGTAGCTGAAAACGTAAAAGTGAATTTCGATAAAGTTCAAGAATGGAAAGCCGGCGTTGTAAAGAAATTAACCGGCGGTGTAGAGGGTCTTCTAAAAGGGAATAAAGCTGAAATCGTACGCGGTGAAGCTTACCTGGTAGATACGAATACGCTTCGGGTGATGGATGACAATTCTGCCCAAACTTACAAGTTCAAGAACTTGATTCTTGCTACAGGTTCACGTCCAATTGAAATCCCTAGCTTCAAGTTCTCAAAGCGCGTCATCGACTCAACAGGTGCCCTTGCCCTTACTGAAATTCCAGAGAAACTTGTGGTAATCGGTGGAGGCTACATCGGTACTGAACTTGGTACTGCTTACGCAAACCTTGGATCTCAAGTAACGATCTTAGAAGGTGCAGACGATATCCTTAGCGGGTTCGAAAAGCAAATGACTACGGTTGTGAAAAAAGGTCTTAAGAAAAAAGGCGTTGAGGTAGTAACAAAAGCCATGGCTAAAGGTGTCGAAGAAAGCGACAGCGGCGTGGTTGTTAAATATGAAGTAAAAGGTGAAGAAAAAACGGTTGAGGCTGATTATGTTCTCGTAACAGTTGGACGTCGCCCCAACACGGATGAAATCGGTCTTGAAGAAGTCGGAATCGAGATGTCGGACCGCGGTGTTATCAAAATTGATAAGCAGTGCCGTACGAACATCCCTAACATCTTCGCAATCGGTGATATCGTAGATGGACCGCCACTTGCTCATAAAGCATCTTATGAAGGTAAAATCGCTGCCGAGGTTATCTCAGGTGAGCCGGCGGAAATTGACTATCTTGGTATTCCGGCTGTTTGTTTCACAGATCCTGAATTAGCAACAGTAGGATACTCTGAAGCACAAGCTAAAGAAGAAGGAATTGACGTGATTGCTGCTAAATTCCCATTCGCTGCTAATGGTCGTGCATTGGCCCTAAATGCCAGTGATGGCTTCATGAAGCTTGTTACCCGTAAAGAAGACGGTTTAATTATCGGAGCTCAAATCGTAGGTTCCGGGGCATCAGATATGATTGCTGAGTTAGGACTGGCGATTGAATCTGGTATGACGGCTGAAGACGTTGCAATGACGATTCATGCCCACCCTACATTAGGTGAGATTTCCATGGAAGCAGCAGAAGTTGCTATGGGAAGCCCTATCCATATTGTGAAATAATTAGATTTTAAAAGGATGATTCCAGAATATTGGAATCATCCTTTTTATGCTTTTTCACTGGAGAAAGGGGATTGAAGCACATAAGTAGCTTCAATCCCCTTTTTTGATTAAACAATTTGTTAATCCCATTTTTGAATGGCAGATGAGACCGGTTTTATAATGTCTTCCTTCACGTTATGGCCTTCTACTTTACATATGACCTGATTATTTTCAACCACAACGATAGCAGGAGAGGTGGGTGGAGAATCTGTAATAGTGTTCGGTTCTTCCGTATTGAGGCTTACCACCTTTAAATGTTTAAGGCTATCAGGGTATTTTTTCTTCAACTCAATAATTGCATCGTAATAGGGAATTTCTTTAGAAAGATTTCGTTCATCCGTGAAAAAGATAACCTGCTTTTTAATAAATTGATCTTCTGCTAATACTACTTTGTTGGAAGAAATATAATCACATGAAGTCAGGAGCAACATCGTGGAGATGAGTAGCATTGGTAAAGTGAATATGTGTTTCATTCATCATCCTCTTTTCTTAAACGATGCAATGAACGATATATTTGTAAATAAATGACTTTCGTACTGATCTTAAGTCACATTTTATCATAGGAAAAAATACAATAGGGTCAAGTCATTAAAATGTTACATAATTGAAAAGACATTCATAATGAAAGTAATCTTAAAAGAATATACTATGTTAATACGATGACTGAAGACTATGTACAGGTTTGACTGCTAAAATACGGGTAAATAAAAAGAAGGCGGTTAAAATATATTATTTAAAGGATGTAATAAACATGAAATCGTATCTTGCTTTTTTAGTTCAAATGATTTTATGGAGTGTTTTCTATATAGCAGAATGGTTGTCCGATAAAGACCATTTGGAATATAAGTGGATAATGTTTATTATATTTTTTTACTTAGCTTTTATTGCTGCGAAGAAAATTGTTCAATCAAAGAAACTGACATTTTTCATTACATCATTTAGTTTAATGTGCTTCTTTGCCTTTAAGCTCGTATTTGAAAATATTATGGAAATCTTTTAATTCTTTCCCAGTTTCATCTGAGAATATGTTAAAATATTCAAAGTGAATACGGAAAGGTGAGAGAAATGAAAAAGATTTTAGCATCCGGATTAAGCCTGCTGCTATTAACAGCCTGCACCAGTGAACCGTCAACCATTAATGAGGAAGAGGGGAAGCCTCATCAATCTGATGTGGAAAAAGAGCCTAGTGAGACGGGTGAAGAAGATTTAACCGTAGAAGAGAATCAAGAGGAAAAGATGGATGAGTCCGCTGAGAATGTGGTCCAAACAAAAGACTATGTAATCAACGAAAATAACTGGAGCATCATTCCAGTAGGTGATGCGGATCCCAAAGTGGTTCTCCTGACCATCGACGACGCACCTGATCGACATGCATTGCAAATGGCTAAAGATTTAAAGGAATTGAATGCCCCTGCAATCTTCTTTGTGAATGGTCATTTTCTTGATACGCCCGAGGAACAAGAGATGTTAAGAGAAATTCATGAAATGGGATTTGCAATCGGGAATCATACATATACTCACACCAGCCTGAAAGAACTTTCACCTGAAAAGCAAAAAGAGGAAATTGTGTCCCTAAATGATCTGATCGAATCGATCATAGGTGAAAGGCCGAAATTTTTCAGGGCTCCATTTGGTCAAAATACTGACTACACCCGGCAAATTGCATCTGAAGAAAAGATGTCATTAATGAACTGGACATATGGATATGATTGGGAAAAGCAATATCAGAATAAAGAAGCGATTACGGATATTATGATAAACAGTCCTTTCCTGAACGATGGTGCAAACTTGCTCATGCATGATCGATCATGGACGAGTGAAGGACTATCAGACATTGTGAAAGGATTAAGGGATAAAGGATTTGAAACCCTGGATCCAAACAGAATTCAAACAGTTGAATAATGGTTAGAACTGCATGAAATAAATTTTTCATGCAGTTTTTTTGTGTTCACTTAAAGGATCAGTTATGAAGTATGGGCAACCAGAATGAATTTATTACATTTTTATGAAGGCACTTTCATATAATGGAAGAGTATGATTGATTAACAGATAAAAAAGCTAAATATGTTATACAATTTAGGCTTGATATTTTAAATGTGTTATATTATTATAGAAACAGATAAGATAAAGCGTTTACAATAAACATGTGAAGGAGAGGAAAAAAGATGGGAACAATTGTATGTCAATCATGTCTTGGCACGATCGATCATTATGAGGATGAGAAGGTTTCTGTTTTATTCTCTAACTGCTGTGATTGCAACGACGATAAAGAATTAGACGATTAATACCTGCTAAGGGGAGCGGGGATTTAATGTAGTATAAAGGGGTTTTAATAAATAAAAGGATGAAGAAGGAACTGGCCTTCTTCATCCTTTTTGGTTTATCGGATTGCCCGATGCTCTTTGATGACTCTAAGATGACGTAAATCATAATCTTCAGGACCTTGAACGGGAAGGCCTGCTTCCATATTGGTTTTAATATAATCGATGTTTTCCTTTGTAATGATTTCACCAGGGATGAAAATAGGGATTCCAGGTGGATAAACCATAATGAATTCAGCAATGGTCCTACCTACCGATTCATCAATGGGGATGACCTCGGTATCAGCATAGAAAGCATCCCTCGGAGTAATAGAAAGGACGGGGATGTCAGGGAGCATAACCTTCACTGGCGTCATCTCTCCATGCTTCTTAAGACTTATGACCAATTCTTTCAGGGCCATGACCAGTTGATTGCCTTCTGCTTCAGTATCACCGGGAGTAATGATGCAAAGGATGTTGTAAAGATCTGACATCTCCACCTCGATATTATGTGTTTCTCTTAACCACTTCTCAGCATCGAATCCACTGATCCCCAGGTCTTTAACAGAGACAATCAGCTTAGTGGGATCATATGCATAAGTTGCCTTCGTTCCCAGGATCTCTTCCCCAACACAGTATAGACCGTCAATTCCGTTAATCTGATTTCTGATTTTCTGTGAAAGTTCTATCGTCCTGGTGATCAGTTCCCTTCCTTCTGTGGCTAAACGCTTTCTGGCTACGTCAAGGGAAGCAAGAAGTAAGTAGGAAGTTGAAGTTGTTGTTAACATGCTTAAGATGGTTTGAACACGCTTGGCTGATACAAGGCCTTCTTTCATATTCAGGACAGAACTCTGAGTCATTGACCCACCAAGTTTGTGAACACTGGTCGCCGCCAGGTCCGCTCCTGCCTGCATGGCTGAAAGTGGAAGCTCATCATGGAAGTGAATATGAACACCGTGGGCTTCATCCACAAGAACTGGGACGCTGTAGGAATGAGCGATTTCAACAATCTTTTTTAAATCTGCAGAAATTCCGAAATAGGTCGGGTTGATCACAAGTACCCCTTTAGCATCAGGGTTCTGTTCAAGTGCTTTAGCTACGGCATCTGTCGTAATTCCGTGGGATATACCAAGGTCTTCATCAATATCGGGATGAATAAAGATAGGAGTGGCACCTGAGAATACAATGGCAGACATGACAGATTTATGGACGTTTCGGGGGACGATGATTTTGTCCCCAGGTCCGCATACACTCATGACCATGGTCATGATGGCTCCACTGGTCCCCTGTACTGAGAAGAACGTATGGTCGGCACCGAACGCTTCAGCAGCAAGGTCCTGAGCCTTTTTAATCATGCCCTTTGGCTGGTGTAAATCATCTAAAGGCCCGATATTTATCAAATCGATGGAAAGGGCCTTTTCTCCGATGAAGTCCTTAAATTCAGGATCCATCCCGGCCCCTTTTTTATGTCCCGGAATATGAAATTGGACGGGATTTTTTTTACTATGTTCAATTAAGCCGGTAAATAACGGCGTTTCATTTTGAGACAATGCATTCAACACCTCTTTATATTCTTGGTAGCATCAAACAACCATGCTAAAGTCATTATTATATAGGATTTTGCTTCGGATTCATAACTTTTCATCATTTATTCTTAACAAACAAATGAATTATAGCACTTAAGAAAATCTTTGCATAGTGGCATTGGCCTAAACCTTCGTTTATTGAATCACATGGGAAAATATAAGTTGCTATCTTTCACCGTACTCGCCAAATACTCATTCGCTTCTTCACGCACTCAAGTCAATGTCGTTCGTTGGGATATAAGTTCTTTTATTATTCACACCAACGGAAAAAGGATTTTTCACACTACATCGAGAATAGTTCAGGAAATGGAGGGATTCAATTGAAATGGAAAACCAGAGTAACGGAGCTATTAAACATACAGTATCCAATAATCCAGGGAGGGTTAGCCCATCTCGCTTATGCTGATCTGGCTGCTGCAGTATCAAATGCAGGTGGCCTGGGACAGATCACGGCCATGTCACTGGATAATCCTGAACAACTTCGGGAAGAAATCGTAAAGGTAAGGTCATTAACAGATAAACCATTTGGTGTGAATTTTGCGATCGGTCAACATGGAAGGCCGTTCACTGAGTTTGTTGATGTTGCCATGGAAGAAAATGTTCCGGTTGTTTCGGTAACAGGTGGAAACCCTACACCATTATTTCAACAATTGGAAGGAAAGAAAATCGTAAAGCTTGTATTAGTCGCCTCGAAAAGACAGGCGATAAAAGCGGAAGAAATCGGTGCGGATGCTGTAATGGTGGTAGGGCAGGAGGGCGGAGGTCACTTAGGTAAGGATGATATCGGCACATTCGTCCTTATTCCGAGAGTAGTTGACGCTGTGTCCATCCCAGTCATTGCTTCAGGAGGTGTCGGAGATGGCAGAGGTTTAATGGCTGCCCTTAGCTTTGGTGCCGAAGGAGTTGAAATGGGTACAAGGTTTATTGCTACGAAGGAGTGTGTACATGCATCAGAAGGATATAAACGTACCTTGATTGAAGGAGATGAGAGTGGTACAGTAGTCATTAAACGATCTTTAGGTTCACCGGCAAGGGCCATTTCCAACTCCTGGACCCAGAAGATATTACATGCCGAAACATCGAATACCGGTTATGAAGGGTTAAAATCATTCATAAGCGGGGAAGCAAATAAACGTTATATTTACGATGGGGATGTGGACGGAGGATTTGCGTGGGCCGGACAAGTTATGGGATTGATTCAGGATATCCCCTCTGTTGAAGACCTCATTCAGCGAATGATTTCACAGGGGGAAGCCATTCGAAAGAAGTGGAATTAATACATATTCAGGGAGTTGTTGTGTGTAATGGAATATCAGTATCCATTTGACATGGACTGGTCAACGGAAGAAGTCATCGATGTCATCGCCTTTTTTGAAGCAATTGAGAAGGCTTATGAAAAGGGTGTTTCAAGAGAAGTCCTGATGAACAGGTATAAGCGATTCAAAGAAATCGTTCCTGGAAAAGCTGAGGAGAAGAGGATATGCAATGAATTTGAAGAATCCAGCGGCTATTCATCTTATCGCGTAGTGAAAAAAATGAAAGATAATCAAGACACTGACACCATTTCAATGAATTAAAAGAACGACTGCCCCTTTAGGCAGTCGTTCTTTTCTGAGTTTTTTCCCTACAGTTATATGGTTTAGTTCATTTTATAAAGGGGTAAAAGTGTTTCAAAGGCACTTTCAACTTCCCTGATGAATTCATCTCCACTAAGATGTATGGCTGTTTCGCGGTCAAGCTGTAGTCCGCATAGAAGTTCTGCTTTTTTTACATGTTGAACTCTTTCGATTAAAGTGATGAATTCATTTTGAGACAGGGATGAAAAAGGTACAGCATCTGGTTTCGTGTGATCTCCAGACCAAACAAAGTGACCGGGAATCAATGATCTGATCTCATCAGCATTTTTTTCCATATTCCTACCGAATTCAACTTTACCCGGGGCTTCATAAATCATTGCAAACCAGATAAATACGTGGGTTCCCCATATACCGATCTGAAAATGAGGATGTTTCTTATAACCTCGTTTATTACTGGCAAACGCAACCCAGGTATCATCAGGAGGATTAACTGAGCGACGTGCATGTTTAGCCACATGGTAAAACATTTCTTCCCCGGTCATTGTGCTTAGAGTGGGAGCGAAATGATTCCCTAAAGATTCAAGCTTGGGTCTGACCTGCTCTTGGATGGCTGTCATTCTATCCTCTAAACCATCGATTTCAAAAACGTTAAAATCATCTTGTGTAAATCCATTAAATTTCATGTAGGAACCTCCTTATTTACCAATAGTATCTTAACATAATGGGTTACAGGGTTGTAGTGAATAGATTTATCCATGGGTGACTGCACATTTTTGTTACAAGATGAGTGGGTATTTCATAATATGTAATAAATATTATCAGAACAATCAGATAAATCGAAAACTCGGAAGGGGTGTATGGCCATGAAACAAGTAATGAACACTTCTAAAAAACGCGATGTCCAGCAGCAGAGAATGAATGTATTAAGACTTGAAATGGATTATGAGTTAGCTGTATTGTTCGAAGCGATTCAAACAAAGAATAAAGAAACCGAAACCAAGTCCAAACAGAAACTCATGAGTATCCGGGAAGAATTAATGAAAATGAAGGCCTTATAAAGCTTTAATCCTTTCCATGGGTATAGAGCATATGTAGAATTCGACTGTAGAACGGCGAGCTCATAAGTTGAACGTGAGTTCGCTTTTTTGTGATATTTTATCTTCTGAAACTCTTATGTGGAAGAATGCTCAGTCAATCGCAGGGTGAATGACTTGAAACAGCCTCTTCTTTCCATTAAGCTATCTATTTATAGGAGTATTCGTGAATTGGTGCATCCGGCTGTTTGGAGTCGGATGTATAGAACCCCTCATTTGAATGAAAGATCTTCGCAACGGATATTGGAGGCTGATAATCAATGACAAATTGGACTGAATTAGATCGAAATGTTAGAAAATGGATACACGAAGCTGGTGAGACGATTCGTCAATCATTCAAGACAGAGTTGAACATCAAGACCAAATCAAACCGCAATGACCTGGTGACGGATATGGATGAAGCTACAGAGCGATTTTTTTCTGAAAACATCCGTCAAACCTATCCGGAACATCAAATCCTAGGTGAAGAAGGCTATGGAGATGACTTTACGGAGCTATCGGGAGTCACATGGATTATCGATCCGATTGATGGAACGATGAATTTTGTTCATCAGCAACGAAACTTTGCCATTTCCATCGGTATTTATGATGGGGAAGAAGGGAAGCTTGGATACATATATGATGTGGTTCATGATGAGTTGTATTTTGCAGGTAAAGGACAGGGGGCATATATGAATGATGTGAAGCTTCCGGAACTGGCCCCTGTAAATGTACAAGACGCCATTGTGGCTTTAAATGCACTTTGGGTCACTGAGAATAAACGGATTGACCCAACAATCCTTGCCCCTCTCGTAAAGGATGTTAGAGGGACACGTTCCTACGGATCCGCTGCCATTGAACTGGCTTATGTAGCCTCAGGTAGATTGGATGCTTATTTAACCATGCGTTTGGCGCCATGGGATTTTGCTGCAGGAAAGATCTTAATCGAAGAGGTTGGGGGAGTTGTGACCGACCTGAACGGGGCTTCCTTGAATCCATTAAATAAAAGTTCAGTCTTTGTAGCGAAACCGGGTCTGCATCAAACGGTTTTAAGTGAATATCTTGAACAGAATAAATAAAAAAAAGGGACCGGCACATCCATTGCCGAGTCTCCTTTTTCTTGTCTATAAACGCCCTTCTTCACGATATTTCTTTTTTGTCTTGAAACCGTACCCCATCACAACAAATAGGCCAACGATACTGATAACAGCAAGCAGAATACTTTGTAGACTGATTGCAATAGCGATACCCATTAAAGAAACAGCTGCCAATATTGAAAATAAAACAAAGATCCATTTAATATTCCCCACGCTTATACCTCCAAGTTTAAGAGGAAATCGCTTTCCTCTTTGATCAATATCAAATGATGCAAGAAACCCGCCGATTAAATTTTACCTATCTACGTGAGAATGTGCAATGGGTAGAGTGGACAAAGAGCAGGAAGGGCACCATTAGAATATAGTAGGAGTGAGAAAGGGCAATTTTAAATAATTATTAGGGCTTTTCTAGATGCTGTGATATAATGGTCTAGTTGAACTGAACTATATTATCTTTAACACTATAAAGAAATCCAATATTCAGGAGTGGAAATATGAAATTAAGAAACGACCTTAGAAATATTGCCATCATTGCTCACGTTGACCATGGTAAAACAACATTGGTAGATGAGCTTTTAAAGCAATCCGGAATCTTCCGCGAGAACGAAACAGTTTCAGAACGTGCGATGGATTCAAATGACTTAGAAAGAGAACGCGGTATCACGATCTTAGCGAAGAATACGGCGATTCAATATAAAGACTCTCGTATCAACATTCTAGATACACCAGGACATGCTGATTTCGGTGGAGAAGTAGAACGTATCATGAAAATGGTAGATGGTGTATTACTGGTGGTTGATGCGTATGAAGGATGTATGCCTCAAACACGATTCGTTCTTAAGAAAGCATTGGAACAAAACCTTACACCGATCGTGGTTGTAAATAAAATTGATAAGCCATCAGCTCGCCCGGAAGAAGTAATCGATGAAGTACTTGAACTATTCATTGAACTGGATGCTAATGATGAGCAGCTTGAATTCCCTGTAGTGTACGCTTCTGCTATCAACGGAACTGCAAGTACTGATCCGGATCCGGCAAAGCAAGATGAAAACATGCAGTGTCTGTATGATTCAATCATCGAACACATTCCTGCACCAGTAGACAATTCTGATGATCCACTTCAATTCCAGGTAGCCCTTCTTGATTACAATGATTATGTTGGACGTATCGGAATCGGCCGTGTATTCAGAGGGACGATGAAGGTTGGTCAACAGGTTGTTCTGATGAAGCTTGATGGCTCGATTAAACAATTCCGTGTAACAAAGATCTTCGGTTTCTTCGGATTAAAGCGTGAAGAGATTCAAGAAGCGAAAGCAGGAGACTTAATCGCGGTATCAGGAATGGAAGACATTAACGTAGGTGAAACAGTTTGTCCGGTTGAACACCAGGATCAGCTTCCGGTTCTTCGCATTGACGAACCAACTCTGCAAATGACGTTCTTGGTAAATAACAGTCCATTTGCCGGTAGAGAAGGTAAATTCGTTACTTCGAGAAAAATCGAAGAGCGCCTTATGGCTCAACTTCAAACAGATGTAAGCTTACGTGTTGAAGAAACGGATTCTCCCGATGCATGGACAGTTTCAGGACGCGGGGAGCTTCACCTTTCCATCCTGATCGAAAACATGCGCCGTGAAGGATATGAGCTGCAAGTTTCCAAGCCTCAGGTTATCATCAAAGAAATCGACGGCGTGCAAAGTGAGCCTGTAGAGCGTGTCCAAATCGATATTCCTGAAGAATATATGGGTGGCGTAATCGAGTCCCTTGGTCAACGTAAAGGTGAAATGCTGGATATGGTGAACAACGGTAACGGCCAAGTTCGTCTTATATTCATGGTACCAGCACGTGGCTTAATCGGATACTCAACTGAATTCATGACGCTTACACGTGGTTATGGAATCATCAACCATACATTTGACAGTTATCAGCCGCTTCAAAAAGGCCGCGTTGGCGGACGTCGCCAAGGTGTCCTTGTTTCAATGGAAACAGGAAAAGCATCTCAATATGGAATCATGCAAGTTGAAGACCGCGGAATCATCTTCGTGGAAGCTGGTACAGAAATTTACGGCGGTATGATCGTCGGGGAACATACGAGAGAAAATGATATCACTGTCAATATCACGAAGCTGAAGCAGGCGACAAACGTCCGTTCTGCCAATAAAGATCAGACGGTAACGATCAAGAAGGCAAGAATCATGACCCTTGAGGAATCCCTTGAGTATCTGAACGATGACGAGTATTGTGAAGTAACTCCTGAATCGATCCGTCTTCGTAAGAAAATCCTTGATAAGAATGAGCGTGAAAGAGCAGAAAAGAAAAATAAGGTTACTCAATAAACGAAGAGAAGGGGGACTGGGAAATGGATGTAACTGAGCGTTTGTCCTTTTTCGCATCCCTTTACCGTGTTGACCAAAACGCGGAAATGGGTATGTGGTTGCTTTATTTAACCATTGTTGGGCTCTCGATCTTAGTTTATAAGCTTGGTTTTGCCAAGAAACTGCCACTCATGAAATCGATTTTGATCTATACTTTTCTCATACTGGGATGTACCGTTTTAACCTTTCTGGGTATTTTTTTACCGGTTGCAGAAGGGTTGGTCGTTGCAGCTCTGATCTTAATCATTTATAAGGTTCGTCTGACGAGCGAAAAGAAAAAAGGTACTTTTTAAACAAACAAGCTGCAGTTCCATTTCTAAGGAACTGCAGCTTGTTTTTGTTGATCTGCATCAGAGGCATGCCGAAACCTATCCGCAAGCCTGGGTGAAATCAAGTTAAACCAGTAAGTTATGAAGGGCGGCTAATTTTCTGGAAAGAGCCTGTTTATTAGAGAACTACCTCATTGAAGCGGTAAGTCTGTATAGTGGGGGTAAGGAAAATGCGTATAGAATATGTCCCGCTGTCCAAAGCATAATTGCCTCTCTATCCCATAATCCTGGAACGTCTTTGATTGCAAGATAAGAAAGGGGAAAGTAAAGGAGGACGGTCGGGGCTGTCAGCAAAAATGAAAGCAGCCAGGCTCCGCTTCTTGATATCTTCATCCTATCCATTAGAACTGCAAATCCGATCCCGATTATGCAAGAGATGGACAAATGGAACACAAACTCCATCCATTCGGACCAGTCGATATCTCCGATGACAGGGATGAAATCCACATTCAATAACAGGACGTATACGAGGATACCGGTGATTGACTGCATCCCTTTTAGGAATAATCCTAACAATGTACCTGAGACAAGCCCGATAACCGTGCCTGAGCCTAGTTGTTTAAAAGTCATCTTCTACTTGGGGAGAACGATAAAATCTGAAATTTCCAGTCGACACTCGTTCCTCCGTCTTCTCCTTTATCCGGTGGTGGCATTTACCACACATATACGTATGAATAGGGCGGTTTCGTAATTTCTTCGCTTCTAATGAATAGTCATCAATATTTTCTATCACTTCACATAAAGCACATTTAACTCTCATACTTCACACCTCACTCTGTTCTAATCATAAGCCTAGTCTGTTTAGTATATCATGTAGTATAGGCAAATGCTTTATTTAACTTTCCTGTATGCTTTTAGCATCGAATTTTGGTATAGTATAGTCAAGAAGGACCTCAAATGAAATGGATTTCTTACAGCAAACAGAAGGCCTAAGGGGGGATTGTATGGCTAATCAGGTAGAACCCAGCTTAATTCCTGCATTATTTGAAAAATTGCAGTCAGAACGGTTTGTTACGCTCGCAACCATTGATCATCAAACGCATGGGCCTAATGTGAGTGCGATTTCCTGGGTATATGCTAAAGATGAGCACACGTTGTTATTTGCTGTGGATCAACGCTCAAGGATTGTCGAGAATATTAAGAACAACCCTCTTGCTGTTGTGAATGTAATTGCAAATGAATCGACCTACTCCATTAGCGGAACAGCAGGGATTTGCTTTGAAAAATTGGAAGGAGTCCCTTTAAAGCTGACGCTTGTTAAACTTGCTATTGAAGAAGTACGTGATGTCATGTTCTATGGATCAAGAATTTCCACTGAACCTGCCTATGAGAAAACATATGATAAGACGGCTGCAGATCGTTTGGACCGTCAAGTAATAGAAGCCATGAAAAAAGCTTAGGAGCCTAAGCTTTTTCATGGCTTTTAACATTCTGTGCACTATTCAATTTTATCGTAGGTTTGATTTTCCTGTTTTTGCTGGAGGTCTTTCTCTTTCTTGTTATTCATCTTCTTATTTGGTTCATTCGGTGCATTTTCTGGATCCGTTTGTTTTAAGGATCGTGGAATTTCAGGCATCAGCCTGCCGGAGATGTCAGCTAATTCATTCATGATTCCCTGCACGGGTTCACCCCTTTGGATATCTTTGCTGATTTCATTCAGACGGGCATAAAGATCAGGGTCTGCAATCACAATGGCCTCTGCACCATATGGGTCTTGCTGCAGAGCTTCTGCTACAGAATATTTAATGGAACCTACTTGAGAGCGCTCAATATCTGCATCGATATCAATTCCAACAAATGCATACTTCCCGAAGACCACTGCTGTCGCGTCTTTAACATCAGGTACACTTGTGGTGAGATCAACTAAATGCTTGGAGATTTGTTGCCCTGATTTTCGTTCAACATGCTGGATATTACTATCCTCAACAGTAATCGGTTTATTATTCTTGCTTTCCGGATCATTTTTATACCCGACCTCATCCTTGTTCGTGCAAGCTCCAAGAATGATGGTTACCATGAGTAGAGAGATGAGTTTATTCATGTCAATACCTCCCGATTTAGAATCAATATCTTTTCTTATTGTGTAATTTTCTTCTATCTTTATACGTTTATTCATATATTTTAAGAAACGGGCCGTCCTATTTGAGTAGCTGGGAATAACCGGATCAACATTGGCTACATACAATAGTAATAAGAAATCAGGAGCAGGAGGCATCGATTTGAATAAAATTTATGTATTAGATACCAATGTCTTATTACAAGATCCACAAGCCATCTTTTCTTTTCAGGATAATGAGGTGGTTATACCTGCAGTCGTTTTAGAAGAAGTGGATTCCAAGAAGCGTTATATGGATGAAATCGGTAGAAACGCAAGACATGTATCGAAGCTGATAGATAATTTACGGCAAGAAGGAAAGCTCCATGAAAAGATCCCCCTCTATACAGGAGGATCTTTGAGGATTGAACTAAATCACCGCTCATTTCAGCAGCTGCAAGAAATTTTTGTAGAAAAAACAAATGATAACAGAATTATTGCTGTCGCAAAAAACCTGTCCCTTGAAGAAGAAGCTAAAGAAGAGGGGAAATCGGTCATACTTGTCAGTAAAGACACTTTGGTACGGGTAAAGGCTGATGCATTAGGTTTGCAGGCAGAGGATTTCCTGAGTGACCGGGTCGTGGAAGTAAACGATATTTATACTGGGTTTATTGAATTATATACCGAAAGGGAAACGCTCGATAAGTTTTATGATAAAGGGGAACTTACCCTTACTGATATAACGAAACAACGATTTTATTCCCATCAGTTCCTCATCATGAAAGACGCACTTGGAAGTTCAGCTTCTGCATTAGGGATGGTGGATGCTTCCGGACTGAAAGTGAAAAAGCTGGTATACGATCAGGAACATATGTGGGGGATCAAGGCCCGCAATGTTCAGCAAACAATGGCTACTGAACTGTTACTGAGAGACGATATTTCGTTAGTCACAATGGTAGGGAAGGCAGGGACGGGTAAAACATTGCTTGCATTGGCTGCCGGATTGCTACAGACTGAGGACTTTAATAAATTCAATAAGTTACTCGTTGCAAGACCGATAGTCCCCGTTGGGAAAGACATCGGTTATCTTCCAGGAGAAAAACAAGAAAAGCTAAGACCGTGGATGCAGCCTATATATGATAATTTGGAATACTTGTTCAATACAAAAAAGCCCGGTGAGCTTGATGATATCCTGGCGGGTATGGGATCGATTGAAGTTGAAGCTTTAACCTATATCAGGGGAAGAAGCATTCCTGATCAATATATCATCATTGATGAAGCCCAAAACTTAACAAAGCATGAGGTGAAAACCATTCTAACCAGGGTAGGGGAACGAAGCAAAATTGTATTAATGGGAGACCCTGGCCAAATCGATCATCCATACCTGGATGAGTATAATAATGGCTTAACCTATGTAGTTGAGAAATTCAAAGATCAAAAACTGGCCGGACATGTAAAGCTTATGAAAGGCGAGAGATCAGGTCTTGCTCAACTTGCGGCAGATCTTCTATAATACGGCCGAATTCCGGCCACGATGATAGCATATGAAAAAACCGGTTCAGACGTTCCTGAACCGGTTTTTAATTTTTGTGGGGAAGAGCTTTTCGAGTGGGGTCACTCTACTGTGAATGCTCTAACATCAGTGATGGGCTCTTCTTTATTTGATCCGTCACGGAAATAGATGTGAACGGGCCCATTTTCCCGTAGGGGTTTACCGTGCTTTGAGAATCCCATTAGCAGTCTGTCTGCCTGAGCAAGATCAATCCGATGGTCGGCTGATTTCGTTTCAATCACAAGAGTGGCTGCACCTTCAAGAGGTTCGGCATTTGTAAGGAAGGGTGTGAACGGAATAGCGAATGTGCCGTTCAAAATCTTTTCCTTTTCATACTTTTTCTCTGTTTTCAATGTTGGAGGGTACGTAGCACCTTCTTGGATTTCCCTTGACCAATGCTTCGATACCGCTTTTGTATATTCTTCCAATTCATCAACGACTTCCGCTGTTTCATCAAAATATGTAGTTAAATCCACTTTTCGATCATCGAATATCCATACACCCGGATCCAATGTAATCGTAAACTTCACTTTGCCCTTTATCGGCACTATATTTTCCACTTCAGATTCCTCCTCTCGCTGTTATTATCAGTATATCTGTTATTTCAAGGTTTGTCACATAGGTATGTAAGCATTTTCAACGTTTTCATTCCAAGAAAGTAGGGAAACTATAGGTAGAACTAAAGGAGCTGATACTAACGTGATAAGAACACAGGAGCTGTTGGAAGAACTCATTCAAAAGGCAAGACCATATTCGGCTGGGGGCAAAGTGGCCGATTATATACCTGCACTTAGTGATCAAAATCCGGGTGACTTGGCTATCAGTATCTATACGTTGGACAATCATTCTTGTTATGCAGGAGATCATTTGAAGAAGTTTACACTTCAAAGTGTATCCAAGGTCATAACACTTGCCCTTGTATTAATGGATTATGGGGAGGAATATGTTTTCTCTAAGGTCGGGATGGAGCCGACAGGTGATCCATTTAATTCAATTGCGAAACTTGAAACACATAAGCCTTCCAAACCCCTCAATCCCATGATCAATGCCGGTGCACTTGCAGTGACAAATATGATTAAAGGGGACACAGGAGTGGAGAAGTGGGAACGGTTAATTGAATTCATTAATCATATGACCGGCGAGACTGTAACGTATAACGAAGATATTGCCTATTCAGAACTGCAGACAGCCAATTTGAATAGGTCCCTTTGTTACTTTATGAAGCAGCACGGTGTAATCACTGGTAATGTAGAAGATTTACTAGTCCTTTATACGAAACAATGTTCAGTGGAGATGAATTGTGTCGATCTTGCTAAGATGGGGGCTGTTTTTGCCAATGACGGGATTGATGCAGAAAGTGGACGGGAAATCATTACAAGAGATGTCGCAAGGATATGTAAAACGTTCATGGTAACTTGCGGAATGTACAACTCTTCTGGCGAATTTGCCATTAAAGTAGGGATCCCTGCAAAGAGCGGAGTCTCGGGTGGGATCATGGGGGCTGTCCCGGGTAAGTGCGGGATCGGGATCTTTGGTCCCGCATTGGACCATGTGGGTAATAGCATTGCAGGACTGAAGCTCCTTGAAATGCTTAGTGATGAATACTCCTGGAGCATCTTTTAACAGCTGGCTTCCATTCTCACATCAGGAGTCCACGTAGTCATTCTTCTGAAGAACATCAAGTCCCCATATTCCATTCAGAGCCCTCAGCAAGATAATTCGAAATTCTGTCATTGAATCCCGGGGAATACACTTATTTTTCTTGCAATTTCTCTGATTTAACGATAGAATTTTAAGACAGGAATGCTATTTGTTCGGAATGGGGGGATCACTGTGGCGTCAGAAATGACAATTAATCATCGGGAAAAAGCCTATGAGTTATTAAAGGCAGACGCAGAGAAGATTTTACAGCTTATTAAAGTACAAATGGATAATTTAACGATGCCCCAATGTCCTCTTTATGAGGAAGTATTGGATACCCAAATGTTCGGATTATCTCGTGAAATAGAATTTGCAGTCCGTTTAGGGCTGGTGGATGATCAAGATGGCAAAGAACTGATTGATTCTTTGGAAAGACAACTTTCTGCCCTTCATGAAGCATCTACAAAAAAGTAAAATAGTCATGACAACTCAAACAATGCATAAATCTGTTGTTTGAGTTTTTTTGTTAATGATAGTAATTGACAGGGATGATTTAAATGAGAAAAAGGATTGAATTGTCATGATTAAAAAAATAGCGAAGTCCTATGATTATTCTTTAATCGCTGTATATGTATTTCTTTGTCTGTTCGGTCTGGTCATGATCTACAGTGCGAGTATGGTCATGGCTGTGGAGCGTTTCGGCTGGGAAAGTGACCATTTCTATAAAAGGCAGATGGTGAATATTATCATCGGATTCATTGCATTCACACTGGCAGCCTGGTTTCCTTATAAAGCTTTCCAAGTGGGCAAGATCATTAAGAGCCTCATGTTTATCATTATTGGTCTTTTGTTCGGGGTACACATATTCGGTTTTGAAGTAAACAATGCAAAAAGCTGGATTAATTTAGGATTCATGCCCATTCAGCCGTCTGAGTTCGCCAAGCTTGCAGTCATTATTTATCTTGGCTCTGTTTACTCCAAGAAACAAGCATACATAGATGATTTCAATAAGGGCCTGGCCCCTCCACTGCTTTTTTTGGGCTTTATCTGTTTTCTGGTGTTTTTAGAGCCTGATTTTGGTACTGCTGCTATCATATTTGCCATCGGAGCAATTGTGATTTCATGTTCTGGAATCAGTTATAAAACATTCTTCAAGCTGGCCGGTTTAGCTGCAGGTATGTTGGTTGTCCTGTCACCTGCCATTTATCTGGCAAGGGGCTTTATCTTTACAAGAGAAAGATTAAGCAGGATTGAAGCGTATTTATCACCGTTTAAATATGCTCAAGGGGAGGGCTATCATTTAGTCAACTCCTATCTAGCCATCGGTTCAGGCGGGGTTAAAGGACTCGGATTAGGGCAGAGTGTTCAGAAACTGGGATATCTACCGGAACCCCAAACGGATTTCATCATGGCAGTCATTGCAGAAGAATTGGGTGTATTCGGTGTAAGCTTTGTGATTCTCGGTCTATCCTATATTGTTCTTAGAGGGATCTATACAGGAGTCAAATGCCAGGATCCGTTTGGAACGATGCTTGCCATCGGAATATCGAGTATGATCGGAATTCAAGCCTTTATCAATTTAGGTGGGGTTTCGGGATTAATACCGATTACAGGTGTTCCACTTCCCTTTATCAGCTACGGTGGATCTTCATTATTAGTTCTGTCTCTGTCGATGGGTGTCCTCGTAAACGTGTCGATGTTTGTAAAATATGAAGAAAAATATAAAACAAAGAAGGAAAATGGCTATCCTTCGGAGAATATGACTAATAGCAGCAAAATATATGGTGTGAAAATGTAGGTCGCTTTGATAGAGTATCTATAACTCTAAGTCTAGGGTCTGCCCCCTAAGATACTTCTTTATTATCTTTCGGGTCAGCCCTTTTTTCATAGACTGCATAATGAAGGTTTTTCAATCATGAACAGCTTAAAAGGAGAGAGTGTATTGAAGAAAATTAAAAAAGTACTAGTAGCAAATCGCGGAGAAATTGCCATCCGTGTGTTTCGTGCATGTACGGAACTAAATATTAGAACTGTTGCCATTTACAGTAAGGAAGACTCTGGGGCATACCACCGCTACAAAGCTGATGAAGCTTACCTGACAGGCGAGGGAATGAAACCCATAGATGCTTACTTGGATATAGAGGGAATCATTCGGATTGCAAAGAACGCGGATGTCGATGCCATCCATCCTGGATATGGCTTCCTTTCAGAAAACATCCATTTTGCCAGACGATGTGAAGAAGAAGGCATTACCTTTATAGGACCTCATTCAGAGCACCTGAATATGTTCGGGGACAAAGTCAAGGCGCGTCATCAGGCTCAATTGGCTAATATCCCTGTAATCCCTGGTACAGATGGGCCGGTTGGAACGTTGGAAGAGGTCATCAGCTTCGGGAAGGAGCATGGTTTCCCGATCATCATTAAAGCTTCACTTGGGGGTGGGGGACGCGGAATGCGTATTGTCCGTAACCTTGAGAGTCTAAGGGAAGCTTACGACCGTGCCAAATCGGAAGCGAAAGCAGCTTTTGGCAATGATGAAATTTATGTTGAGAAATTTGTTGAAAACCCTAAGCACATAGAGGTTCAAATTCTTGGGGATGATGAAGGCAATATCATTCACTTGTACGAACGTGATTGTTCCATCCAGAGGCGTCACCAAAAGGTTGTGGAAATTGCACCATCCGTGTCCCTTACAGATCACCTTAGGGAGGAAATCTGCGATGCAGCCGTGCGGTTGATGGATAATGTGAAATATGTAAATGCAGGTACTGTAGAATTCCTGGTAGCAAATGATCAATTTTACTTTATAGAAGTAAACCCACGTGTTCAGGTTGAACATACGATCACAGAAATGGTAACGGGTGTGGATATCGTTCAATCACAGATTATGATCGCTGAAGGCCATGCTTTACATAGCGATAAAGTAGGGATTCCTGTACAAGAGGAAATAAGAACAAATGGTTTTGCTATACAGTCACGTGTAACAACTGAGGATCCATTGAATAACTTCATGCCTGACACCGGAAAGATAATGGCGTACCGCTCAGGTGGTGGTTTCGGGGTTCGATTGGATGCAGGGAACGGGTTCCAGGGAGCTGTCATAACACCATATTATGATTCTCTTCTCGTGAAGTTGTCTACTTGGGCACTGACATTTGAACAGGCTGCATCGAAAATGGTCAGAAATCTTCAAGAATTTAGAATTCGGGGCATTAAGACAAATATCCCATTCTTGGAAAATGTCGTTAAGCATGAAAATTTTATATCTGGTAAATACGATACATCTTTCATCGATACCACTCCTGAACTGTTTATTTTCCCTAAACGGAAAGACCGTGGTACGAAAATGCTTTCTTATATCGGTAACGTAACCGTGAATGGTTTCCCCGGAATTGAGAGGAAAAAGAAGCCTGTGTTCACCAAGCCGAGGGTTCCATCACTTGACCTGAAACAGGAGTTCAGACCGGGAACTAAGCAGATCCTTGACCAGCATGGAGCAGAAGGGCTGGTTAACTGGGTAAAAGAACAAAACTCAGTTCTGTTGACAGATACCACGTTCCGCGACGCTCACCAATCTCTGCTTGCTACCCGTGTCAGAACAAATGACCTGAAGCAGATTGCAGGGCCTACATCCCATTTACTTCCTGATATGTTCTCCTTTGAAATGTGGGGAGGGGCGACGTTTGATGTAGCCTACCGTTTCTTGAAGGAAGATCCTTGGAACCGGTTATTAACTATGAGAGAGCGCATACCAAATGTATTATTCCAAATGCTCCTGAGAGCTTCCAATGCCGTTGGATATAAGAACTATCCTGACAATGTCATTCGAGAATTTGTCGAAAAATCAGCATACGCAGGAATTGATGTTTTCAGGATTTTTGACAGCCTGAACTGGGTGAAAGGAATGGAAGTAGCTATAGACGCTGTAAGACAAAGCGGGAAAATAGCGGAGGCTGCCATTTGCTATACAGGTGATATCGATGATCCGACAAGAACAAAATATAGCATTGACTACTATAAGAATATGGCAAAAGAGTTGGAAGCAAGCGGAGCACATATTTTAGCCATCAAAGATATGGCAGGACTCTTAAAGCCGCAGGCTGCCTACAGGCTTATTTCAGAGCTGAAGGAAACGGTTGACCTTCCAATTCACTTACACACCCACGATACAAGCGGAAACGGAATCTACACATACGCAAGAGCCGTTGAAGCAGGCGTGGATATAGTCGATACAGCTCTGAGCACTATGTCGGGATTAACATCGCAACCAAGTGCAAATACGCTGTACTATGCTTTAAAAGGAACCGAAAGGCAGCCCAACGTGGAAATCGACTCACTGGAGACGCTGTCTCATTACTGGGAAGATATTCGGAAGTATTATACAGACTTCGAGAGTGGTATGATGTCTCCACATTCAGAAGTTTACAAGCACGAAATGCCTGGCGGACAGTACAGTAATCTGCAGCAGCAGGCGAAAGGAGTCGGGCTTGGGCACCGCTGGGAAGAAGTTAAAGAAATGTATGCAAGGGTGAACCACCTCTTTGGGGATATTGTCAAGGTTACTCCTTCATCTAAAGTCGTGGGTGATATGGCGTTATTCATGGTTCAAAATGATTTATCGGAAGAAGATGTCATCGAAAAAGGGGATAAGATCGATTTCCCTGACTCTGTGATTGAATTATTCGAAGGGTATCTTGGGCAACCCCATGGCGGATTCCCGAAAGACTTACAAAATGTGATTCTGAAAGGGCGCACTCCATTGACCGTCCGTCCTGGAGAGCTCCTTGATGATGTAGACTTTACAGCACTAAAAGAAAAACTCTTTGAAGAGCTGCAACGCCCTGTCACCAGTTTCGATGCTCTAGGTTATGCCCTTTATCCTAAAGTGTTTACGGAATACGCACATACATTGGATCAATTTGGTGACATCTCCGTGCTGGATACGCCAACATTCCTCTTTGGAATGAGACTGGGTGAAGAAATTGAAGTAGAGATTGAAACAGGTAAAACGCTGATTGTTAAGCTCGTTTCGATTGGCCAGGCCCAGGCGGACGGCACACGGATTGTCTATTTTGAATTGAATGGTCAACCACGTGAAATCGTAATTAAAGATGAGAGCATAAAATCGACCGTGGCAGCCAAGGTGAAGGCCGACGCTAAAAATGAAAGTCATATAGGTGCGTCCATGCCTGGAACTGTCATTAGGGTTATTGCAGAAAAAGGAGAAACGGTTGAAAAAGGTGATCATCTAATGATAACGGAAGCCATGAAGATGGAAACGACGGTTCAAGCTCCATACGCCGGGGTAGTGAAAGACATTTATGTACAAAACGGAGATGCCATTAGTCCCGGAGATTTATTGATTGAAGTTCAAAAAGCATAAAGAAAAGGATTCCGGATAAGTCCGGAATCCTTTTTTCTATTCTTTAAGTTTACTTCTTGAAGCGAGTAAAATGAAGTAGCACAGTAAGCCAAATAAACAAGAGATGATCAATGCGTGTAATAAAGCGATCCCAAGGTTCAACCTTGTGAACACAACGAGTGCCCCCGACATGACTTGAAGGGATACCAGCGTAAATGCAATGATCCATCCCCAATAAATAACCTTCTGATGTTTATGTTCTTTAATCGCAATATAAGTGATATATGCAATCCATAAGAAAATGAGTCCAGCTGCCGCTCGATGTCCCATCTGGATCCATTCATACATATTGGATGGCAATCCAGGGGAAGAGTTTACGCATAACGGCCAGTCCTTACAAACTAAACTCGAATCTGTATGTCTGACCAAAGCTCCTGTATAAACAACAATATAACTATATAATGTGACTCCTATTGTATGGAATCTCATCCTCTTGTTAATGACCAAAGAGTTGGCGTCAAATTTCTGATCCACTTCAAATATCAGGAAAGTCAATAATAAGATGGATGCAAATGAAATAAGAGAGATTCCAAAATGCAATGCCAATACGAAATCAGATTGGCCCCATAGGACCGCTGCAGCTCCGATTAGGCCTTGTAATACTAAGAAAAAGAAAGATAATGCTGCAAGAAATTTCGTTTCCCGTTTATACCCGATGGCTCTCCAGGACCAAATTGACAGGGCAAGTACTAATAAACCGACTCCACCCGAAACTACCCGGTGTGCTAATTCTATAATAAGTTCAATCGTTATATCACTTGGGATCAATTGTCCGTTACATAGTGGCCAGGATCGGCCGCAGCCCATTCCGGACTCAGTCTTCGTAACGAGTGCTCCCCCTAATAGAACAAATAACATACCAAGAGTCGTGAGAACGGCGAGCCATTTCAATCCTTTGTGGACATCTTTATGCAATCTATTCACCTTCTTAATTAATAGACTCTACACACTTTCTATTATATAAATCTAGTAGAAAAATATATATGCCCCTAAGATAATACATAAAAGGCTGATAAAACTCAACCGATAAAATGTTACAGAATTATGAGCATGATAATTGTCTATATGAAGAGAATAAGTATTAGTAGTTAATGACTATTTTTCAGAAAAACAAATTCTGTAAGCGCTTAGCTTCATTTTGTGGTATGATGGGTTTAAAATGTTTGTTGAAAATTGAAGAAACATGTACGTCTTATGATCTTCACAATTTCTTCACATTATTGTCTAATTCTCCCCCAAAAAGGAAAAAATATATGGTTTAATATAATATTGATAGCATATATACTGTTTCTTATCTGTGCATGAATTAACATAAGCATATAGAAATAGTGGAACATTTCCTATATAGTATAGAGGTGGTAACTGGCCTCTGGCTTTTTATAGAGAGGAGGAAGAAAATGACTAACACTCGAATGATGACAAACGTTGAAGATGCAGATCTGACAACTTCAACTGCTTGGAAGGATTTTTTATCACTAATCAAAATTGGTATCGTTAATTCAAATTTAATTACAACCTTTACAGGTATGTGGTTAGCTTTTTACTTTACGAATACACACTTTCTAAATTCTCTTGATATAATGTTCCTTACATTGATAGGATCTTCCCTTATAATCGCGGGTTCCTGCACGATAAATAATGTGTATGACCGAGACATCGATCATCTGATGGAACGTACGAAGGGACGTCCGACTGTCACAGGAAAGATTAATGGGCCTAAGGCATTGTCCCTGGGATTGATCATGATTGCTGCAGGGATCATCATGCTATTCATGACCACTGTCACAGCAGGTGTCATAGGGATTATCGGGGTATTTAGTTATGTTGTATTATATACAATGTGGTCAAAGAGGAAATATGTGAGCAACACGATTGTTGGGAGTATATCAGGTGCGGTTCCACCGCTTATCGGATGGGCAGCTGTAGATGCAAACCTTGATGTGATTGCTTGGGTACTTTTCCTCATGATGTTTATCTGGCAACCTCCTCACTTTTATGCATTGGCAATGAAGAGAGTAGAAGAATATAGAGCAGCTAATATACCGATGCTACCTGTAGTGAAAGGTTTTGCTACCACGAAACATCATATCGTTGCATGGGTTGCCGCATTACTGCCTCTGCCATTCTTCTTAATGGATCTGGGTATGTTCTTCTTCGTCCTGGCAACAGCTTTTAATATTGGCTGGCTGGCACTTGGATTAGCCGGATACAAAATGAATGACGATATTAAGTGGTCAAAGCTTATGTTTGTCTATTCACTGAATTATTTAACTATCTTGTTCGTAGCGATGGTCATCGTTACCGTACTATAAGATTAGTGGGAATTCTTTCTGATAAGAAATCCAAATAGATATTTTTTATGAGTCCTTGTTTTATTCAAAAGTACATTACATGAAAGAGGGGTTTGATTAAGCTATGAAAGCAAGGCTATCTAAGTGGCGCTTATTCTCAATTGTAGCAATGTTAGCGCTAGTTCTTTCTGGTTGTGGAGAGCCATTTCTCTCCACCTTGCAGCCAGCTGGTGAAGTAGCACAGACACAATATGATTTAATGATACTGTCTACATTAATTATGGTATTAGTAATCATTGTAGTAGTCATCGTCTATATGGTTGCGATTATTCGTTTCCGTAGAAAAAAGGGAGATACTACTATCCCGAAACAAGTTGAAGGAAGTCACACACTTGAAATCGTGTGGACTGTGATCCCAATCATCCTTCTTCTCATCCTTGCCGTCCCAACCGTGACATCCACTTTTGAATTAGCTGATACAAAAGCTATGGATAAAAAAGATGCAGATGGTAATCGTGAGGCATTAGTGGTAAACGTTCGTGCGAACCTTTACTGGTGGGAATTTGAATATGAGGATGAAAAAATCATCACTTCACAGGATTTAGTGGTTCCAACGGATCAAAGAGTTTACTTCAACGTTACGGCTTCTGACGTAAAGCACTCCTTCTGGATTCCAGCAGCGGGTGGTAAGATTGACACCAACGTCGATAACGTAAACACGTTCTTCCTTGAGTTTGATGGAGAAAAGTCTGAAGAAGCAGGCGGTTTATTCTACGGAAAATGTGCAGAGCTATGTGGACCTTCTCATGCTTTAATGGACTTTAAAGTAAAAGCGCTTCCTAAAGACGAGTTTACAGCATGGGTAGAAGATATGAAAAATGCAGGAGAGCCTAAACCTTCTTCTGATTTAGCACAACAAGGACAAGAAATCTTCAACCAAAAATGCTTAAGCTGTCACGCAGTATCACCACAGGATGGCCGTCCGGAAACAGCCCGTTTAGCTCCGAACTTGGCAAACTTTGGTGAGCGTACAAGAATCGCAGGGATCTTAGATCACAACGAAGAAGAGTTGAAAAACTGGTTAGTTGACCCTGAGCAATATAAGCCAGGAAATAAGATGACAGGTACATATGGTAACCTGAAGGAAGACGAACTTGATGCTCTTGCAGAATATCTGATGGGATTAAAAGTTCAAGATTAATTGGGGATTAGTTAAAGGGAGGTTTAATCGTGAGTAGCTATGCACAGAAAAAAGGCTTCGGCGCGACTGTTTGGGACTATTTAACGACAGTAGACCACAAAAAGATCGCCATCCTTTACCTTATGGCTGGAGGATTCTTCTTCTTAGTCGGTGGATTGGAAGCTCTTATCATTCGTATACAGCTGGCTGTTCCTAACAATGACTTTGTTAGTGCAGGCTTATACAACGAAGTATTAACAATGCACGGTACAACGATGATTTTCTTAGCGGCCATGCCGTTGATATTTGCATTTATGAATGCGGTTGTACCTTTACAAATCGGTGCTCGTGACGTTGCATTTCCTTTCCTGAATTCATTGGGATTTTGGTTATTCTTCGCAGGTGGAGTCTTCTTAAACCTTTCATGGTTCTTAGGAGGAGCACCGGATGCCGGGTGGACTTCATACGCTTCACTCTCAATGGCATCCAAAGGACATGGAATTGATTTCTATGTACTAGGTTTACAGATTTCGGGTGCAGGTACATTAATAGGTGGTATCAACTTCCTTGTAACCATCATTAATATGCGTGCTCCAGGCATGACATACATGCGTATGCCTCTATTCACCTGGACAGTATTTGTTACTTCTGCACTTATTTTATTCGCATTTCCTGCCTTGACAGTAGGATTATTCTTAATGTTATTTGATCGTATGTTCGGATCAAATTTCTTTGATGTAGCAAATGGCGGTAACACGATTATTTGGGAGCACTTCTTCTGGATCTTCGGTCACCCAGAGGTATACATCCTTGTGTTACCTGCTTTCGGGATTTTCTCTGAGATCATCCCACACTTCTCAAGAAAACGTTTATTTGGTTACTCATCCATGGTATTTGCAACCGTTCTTATCGGTTTCTTAGGTTTCATGGTTTGGGCTCACCATATGTTCACAGTTGGCCTTGGCCCAATTGCAAATGCTATTTTCGCTGTAGCCACAATGGCCATTGCTGTTCCAACAGGTATCAAGATATTCAACTGGCTCCTTACCATGTGGGGGGGAAGCATCAGCTTCACGACTCCTATGCTTTACGCAGTAGCGTTCATCCCTACTTTCGTAGCTGGAGGGGTGACTGGGATCATGAACGCAGCGGCAACAGCAGAC
Organism: Bacillus sp. RO3; assembly: GCF_012911895.1. Lineage (GTDB taxonomy): Bacteria > Bacillota > Bacilli > Bacillales > Bacillaceae_B > Rossellomorea. Next base: position 409,342 of record NZ_JAAXCV010000034.1, on the reverse strand, counting down.
TATCAGTTCCATGATACTTATTTCGTTGTTGCCCATTTCCACTACGTTATCGTAGGTGGGGTAGTATTTGCCTTATTGGCAGGGACTCACTATTACTGGCCAAAAATGTTCGGTACAATGTTAAATGAATTCTTAGGGAAAATCGCTTTCTGGTTATTCTTTATCGGCTTCCACTTAACATTCTTTATCCAGCATTTCCTTGGTTTGATGGGTATGCCACGTCGTATATGGAAGTTCTTGCCTGGTCAAGGATTAGAAACAGGAAACTTAATTTCTTCCATTGGAGCAGGCTTCATGGGAGTAGCGGTTATTGTTCTTCTTGTTAACGTCATCATGACCCAAGTCAAAGGTGTTAAGGTTTCTAATGACCCATGGGGAGATGGCCGTACCATCGAATGGGCGATTCCATCACCACCTCCATTCTATAACTTTAAGCAAACACCTCTTATCCGGGGATTAGACGCTTACTGGTTAGAGAAAATGGAAGGTAAAAAAGACTTAACTCCGGCAGAACCAATTGGAGACATCCATATGCCGAATAACTCTATCATACCGGTAATCATTTCTCTTGGATTATTCATTGCAGCATTTGGTGCGATGTATCATCCGGATGGAGATAAAGCATGGGCGATCCCTGTTCTTGTAATTGGTATGCTGATCACATTAGGCGCAATGTTCTTCCGTTCAGTGATTGATGATCACGGATATCATGTTCACAAAGAAGATTTAATGGATGATGATAAAGGGGGTAAGGCATAATGCACGCTGAAGAAAAATTCACGCCAAAGACGTGGCCAGCCTCCCCTGAAAAAGCAACCCTTGAGGGGAAAAATAAGTTTATGGGCTTCTGGTTTTTCCTTGGTGGAGAAACGGTTCTTTTCGGATCTCTTTTTGCGACTTACCTGGCGCTTAAAGACAAAGTTCCTAGTGACAGTCATGCACTTGCAGCTGACATATTTGATTTACCACTGGCATTTATTGCTACAATGCTGTTATTAACAAGTTCTCTTACGAGTGTTTATGCTATGTATCATATGAAGAACTATAATTTCCAGCGGATGCAGGCGTGGTTATTAGTCACAGTTCTTCTAGGAGCAGCGTTCCTTGGATTAGAGATCTATGAGTTTAATCATTATGTTCATGAATACGGGCATACTTTTACTAGTAGTGCATTTGGTTCTGCTTTTTACACACTTGTCGGATTCCATGGTGCACACGTAGCTTTCGGTCTTCTATGGATCGTTAGTTTGATGCTTCGTAATGCTAAACGTGGATTAAACCTTTATAACGCTCCAAAGTTCTATTTAGCTTCTCTATATTGGCACTTTATCGACGTTGTATGGGTATTTATCTTTACAGTAGTATACTTAATGGGAATGGTGGGATAAACTGATGGCGAATCAACAATCAAATTCAGGTAACCCAAGTGTAGATTACGAATATCGTCGTAAGAAAAATGCAGAAGACATGAGAATGCAGGTTACATCTTTCATGTTGATGATTTTCTTAACATTGGTGGCGTTTATTGCAGTAGCGGGAGATTTTGATAAGTATTTTGTCGTACCGTTCATTCTGTTACTTGCAGTCGTTCAGCTGATTTTTCAACTTTACTACTTCATGCACATGAGTCATAAAGGTCATGAAGCACCTGCATTATTTTTGTACTCTGGTGCACTTGTTGCATTTATCACAGTATTAGCATTTGTAACGATTGTTTGGATTTAAAGAAAAAAGTCAGCCGGTTGGCTGGCTTTTTTGTTGTACTGGGATATCTTGAAGGTCGGGTCTGACCAAGCCGCTTCCGCTTTTCGAGTGTCCGGCTCCAGCGGCTAGCCCCTCGAGTCATAAGTCAAAGCAACCCAAAAGGCAGAAAACGCCTTTCCGGTTGCTTCGCCTTATGCTTGTCGTGTCTGACCAAGCCGCTTCCGCTTTTCGAGTGTCTGGCTCTAGCGGCTAGCCCCTCGAGTCATAAGTCAAAGCAACCCAAAAGGCAGAAAACGCCTTTCCGGTTGCTTCGCCTTATGCTTGTCGGGTCTGATCAAGCCGCTTCCGCTTTTCGAATTGTCAAGAACTTGTCATTACCTTACATTGAAGTGGGGGTGGGTTGTCAGTATAATGGATATAGGTGTTAAATGTGAAATGAGGTGAGCAAATGCCTTTAGGTATCTTTGGTTTTATGGCTTTATGGAGTCCATTTTTTATCCTGGCTTTGATCTTTATTACAGTCCTTTATTTTTTGATCACTGTCAAATGGAGAGACAGCTTTAAAGAAAGTAGAAAACTGAGCGGCAAAGAGGCTATCTATTTTATCCTTGCCATGGTCCTGCTTTATGCAATAAAAGGATCACCAGTTGAAATAATGAGTACCATATTATTTTCAGCACATATGTCTCAAATGGCGTTATTATATTTAGTCGTAACTCCTCTCCTTGTGCTGGGAATTCCTGACTGGGTATGGAAAGCACTGCTTGATCTGCCTGTAGTCAAGCCGATTTTTAAGTTCATGACGAGACCACTTATTGCTTTATTATCTTTCAATATTATCTTTTCGATCTATCATATCCCTTTAGTATTCGATAATGTCAGAACGGATGCTACACTTCACGGTTTAGCGACGGTTATTTTATTTTTATTATCCTTATTTATGTGGTGGCCTTTACTTAACCGCGTTGAGGATGATATTGATTTAATCGGACTAAAGCGGATTGGGTATATACTGGGAAGTGCTGTCTTGTTAACCCCGGCGTGCGGGTTGATTATCTTTGCAGAGAATCCTTTATATGCACCTTATTACGATCCTGAAGAATTTCTTAAAGCGTTAGCATTATGTGTACCTGTTAACACTCTTGAAGGGTTGACACTGACAGGACCTGAGTTATTTACTGACATGTCCACACAAAATGATCAGCAGCTTGGTGGGGTAATCATGAAGATTATCCAAGAGATTGTATTCGGAGTGATGCTGTTCAATTTATTTTTCCAATGGTATCGAAAAGATCAGGAGAAACAAGAAAAGCTCTCTTATGATCCAATTGATCCTAAATTGACAGAACAGTGATGAGTCATGGAATGATTTAGGTCATTCCTCTTGTTACATAGTATAATATCCATAGAAAAGAGAGGGTCACAGATGGCTTTACCTATTTTACCTACCATTAGTACCACCTTTATCGTGTTAAGTGCCGTCACGGTAGCGATTGGCTGGTGGCAGATTAAACAGAAAAAGATTGAGCAGCATCAGAAAACGATGACACTTGCAGGGATCTTTGCTCTAATTTTCTTCATTATTTATATGAGTAGAACGATATTTGTTGGAAACACTTCCTTTGGAGGTCCGGACAATATCAAGATTTACTATACAATATTCCTTGTATTCCATATTGCATTGGCTACAACTGGTGCAGTCTTTGGTCTAATGAGCTTATGGACAGGGTACAAGGACCGGTTGGCAAAACACAGGAAACTTGGTCCGATTACAAGCCTCATCTGGTTCTTCACTGCGATTACGGGTGTTGCAGTGTACCTGCTTTTATACGTATTTTATCACGGTGGAGAAACTACATCTGTCTTCAGGGCAATATTAGGCTACTAAATTTATAACCTATTATGCATTCTTAGCATAATGGGTTTTATTTTTGTCTAAACGTAAAAGGGTATGAAGCCTTTCCGTCGAATGTAGCAAAGAGGATAAAGGAGGATTGCCCATGATAAGAAAGTTAAACCACAAACAGTATGAAGAGTCGTTACAATTATCGGAATATGCGTTTCAATATGTTGTTCCCCTTGAAGACAGGGAGAGACGTTTTCATCAATTGAAAGACCATGAAGTGTATGGAATTTATGAAAATGAACAATTAGCAGCGAAGCTTCACCTGATTCCCTTAGAAGTACAGATGGGGAAGCATGTTTACCCCATGGGTGGAATTGCCGGGGTTGCGACTTATCCGGAATTTCGCAGAAGAGGGTATGTGCGCCAATTAATGATTCACTCTCTTGAAAAAATGAAGGAGGCAGGGCAGGTATTATCCATGCTTCACCCATTTTATATTGATTTTTATCGCCGTTTCGGGTGGGAAGTACTCGCTTCCTTCCACAAGCTATACCTTGATACAAAGGATCTTATTCCATTAAAGCCTCAACTTGGACAAGTTAGAAGATTTACAAAAGACTCGTATCCTAAAGAATTAGAATCCCTCTATCATCGCTATTCCAAACAGCATAATGGAATGCTCGTCCGCTCTAACGAATGGTGGAGGGACAGGAGCATCGGGGATCTTTGGATAGCCGTCTATTATAACGGACTAGGAGAAGCATCTGGGTATATTACATATGAAGTGAAAAAAGAAAAGATAAAGGTTGAAGAATTTGTCCCAATCACTGCTGAAGCAAGGATTGGATTGTGGAATTATATTTGTCAGCATGATTCCATGGTAAAAGAAGCCGAACTGATCTTAAGTCCTTATGAGGTGCTACCATTTATGTTGAAGGATCCTAATGTGAAAATGGAGAAGGCTCCTTACTTTATGGCAAGAATCGTTGATGTTGAAAATTTTCTTAAGAGGTACGTAAGAGAAATTGACTTTACTCATGAGATAACATTGTCGATCACAGATTCGACCGTACCCTGGAACAACAACACATTCACTATTAAGGAAGGTGAAGTGGTGATGGGCGGAGAAGAAAGTCATATCTCTATGGACATCACTGCTTTTACTGCATTCATTTTTGGTGTTCTTACCCCAGATGAACTAGTGCAAATGGGGAGAATAAAGGGAGGAGAAGGTGTTTTGGATAAGCTTATGGATTTATCCAAAGGCAACCACCCATTCTTTTATGATTTTTTTTAAAGGAACTAAAAGACCAAATAGACCCGATCCGTTTGCTGGGATCGGGTCTATTTCATTCATAGCTTGAAGTTTGTCTTTATGATTCCTGCCTCTTTAGCCGAGTTAAACACGATCAAGATGATTGGTCCGATGATAAAGCCTAATACTCCAAAAAGTTTAAGGCCAAGATACATGGCAATCAATGTAGAAAGTGGAGATAACCCAATGTGTGTCCCCATCACTTTAGGTTCTACGGTTCTTCTAATAATGAGAAGTATGGCCGCCAACACTGCCAATTGAGTCCCTAAGGCTATATTGCCTGTCAGCAGATGGAATATCGCCCATGGTCCTAAAACAACGATTGAGCCTATCAAAGGTATGAAATCAATCACCCATATGATAATCGACATAACGATTGCAACTTCTGGAGCAATAAACAAAAGTCCGATGAGTGAAACGATAAAGATGATAATACTCACGAGGAACTGTGCTTTGAAAAATCCAAAAATAACATAGGTGAGTCGGGAAGTCATGAACGTTACTTTTTCTGCCGTCCTCTCGGTAAAATGTCCGTAGATAGACTTCTTCATGCGTGGAAGATCGAGCATGAAAAGAAAGAGAGCAATTAAATAAACGAGAAAGCTGACTAAGTAATTGGGAATATAAGATAAAAATACGCTAATCTTTTCTATATTGAGAGAGTCAAGGATTTTCGTCTTTCCATTATTCAGGAAGTTCTGCACGTCTTCACTGAAACTCCTCACTAACTCATCAGGCAGGTCCTCGGTGGCATTCAAAAGTCTATCCTCATAATCCAGCCAAATATCGCTTAATTGGTTTACATATTTAGGTGCATCTTCTATCAGCTGAATTCCTTCGCCAACGACCTTCGTCGTGATAAAGAAGGAGGAAATACTAATAAGAAGCAAAAACAGTATGAACACAGAAAGTACTGCAATCCGGCGTTTTGCCGAGAAACGCTTTTGAATGAAGCCAACGGCGGGCTCCAGTAAAAGAGCTGTGATAATTGCAGTAATTAAGGGTACTGAAACAGGTAAAATAAAAAAAGTTATTATTGCTAGCATTAAAATGATCAACGAGATCATTAACACTTTTTTCGTGAAAAACTTGGACAATTGTGTACCCCTCTCTAACAAAAACCTAATACTTTCTTTACTATTATTATATGAGAGAATGAGAAGAATGAACAGTAGGAATAAATTGAAATTTACCTGTAAATAGATGCTCCCTTAGTCTGGGTGCCGTCTTTCGGGAGGATGTAAAAAGACTGTCTTGTGAAAGACAGTCTTTTTACTATCAGATATTTACCATGCGAAATGGGTCGCTTCTTTCTTCACATCTGCCAGAAGCTTTTCGCAAGAAGTAACCAGGTGTTTAGGGAACTCTTCACCTTCACCGTACTCCACGCCGTGTGGGTAGTAGTGTTTACCAAGTAACGGAGTCATTAGTTGAATAACGGCTTCATGCTTGCCGATATCTCCTTCAACAGCCAGACCTTGAATTCGTAAATAGAAGATCCCTTCTCTGATTTCGAACTTTCGATCATAGGTCACTCTTTCGTAATCCCACTGCCCTGCACGAACAAGCCCATGAGATTCCATAATCTCGTCTAATCGATTTAAATCCACTTTTAAGCTTTCAAATTCTGTTCCTTCAAAACGCATAATAATTCCCTCCTATATTGTGTGGCATGAGGACTCCCGGTCCTGATGCTGTTCGTATGATAGAAGCATTCATATCCCTTTATGTAGAATGATACTAAATGCAGTATTTCTCATTCTTAATAATAGTGGAAAAACCTTTATCTTGCAATGTCTTCAATCATATGAATAGGTCAAATTTTATTAAGGGTGCATATCCTTTGAAAGAAAGCGGAGAATAAAGGTAAGTATTTGACAGGAATGGAGGAGGATCATGATGACATTAATCAGAGAGATGATGACAAGAGAAGTGGAAACCTGTTCGTTGTTGGACAATGTGTATGAAGTTGCTCTTAAAATGAAAGAACACGATATAGGGTCTATTCCCATTGTGGATGGTGAAAAGATTGTAGGGATGATGACAGACCGGGATATCGTTTTGAGGTGTATAGCTGAAAAACACCCTGCTTCATCAAAGGTAGAGGATATTATGAGTAAACACTTAATCACTGTAGGACCTGAGACTGATGCAGGCGAAGCCGCACATATCATGGCTGAAAATCAGATAAGGAGGCTTCCTGTGGTGGAAAGGGGAAAATTGGTCGGAATGATTTCATTGGGTGACTTTGCTATCAGAGAATCGTTGGGGAAACAAGCCTACATAGCCTTAGAAAATATATCTGAATCAAACTTTAGAAACAAACCATTTTAATTGTATGGAGATGATCGGACATGATCATCTCTTTTTTATTTGTCCGGAACCTTTCCCTATAGAGATTCATTTGTTTTAGATGGAAGAAAAATATGCTATCCTTGAAAGTAGACGCAATTTTTATACCTATAACCATGCTATAATAATTCTAGTATTTATCGCATATCTTCATAGAGACAGTAGAGAGGAGGGGAGATTTCTGAGAACAGTTTTACGTATTTTGATCATGCTTGTCGTTATATTATTAATAAGTATTTATCAGGATCAAAAACAGGAAAATGAGCCTCTTAAAGGTCCAGAGACCCAAACTCTAAAAGAAGACAACGAAAATCAATTAAATCAACCGGTTGAGACCCCGGGTGAACGGCCTATGACCGGTTTATCAACATGGATTGGAAAAGATTCGAATAAAGTAATAGACGCATTGGGTCAACCTGATAGGGTTGAGCCAAGCCCTTATGAATATGAATGGTGGATTTACCCTATTTCACACAAACAGTACATACAAATGGGCATTAACAAGAATAAGGTCGTTACATTGTATGCAATTGGCAATCAAGTCGATGTAGCACCTTATAAGTTGGGGCAGCGTTTAGAAGATATTTACCGATTTACGATTGTGGACTCCGAAATCGTTGTAAACGATGATTCAGGAGCGTATCAATTTGAATTAAATGAAGAAGACTTGAATACGAGGTTGCTCGTCCCACTTGGCGACATTTATGCCCAGCTTTATTTAGATAAATTCACAGGTAAGCTTACGAGCATCCGATTCCTGGACAGTGAGACGTTAATTGAAATGCATCCGTATGAAATGATGTACAGGGGAGAATTGGCACAGGAACAGGTGCCAACTGATGATCAATGGGATAAAGTGAACAGTGCCAGCGAACAACAAATTTTTGACATTACCAATGTAATCAGAGTCCAATTCGAAGAAGACACCCTGAAATGGGATGAAGATACCGCACAGGTAGCAAGAGGACATAGTCAAGAAATGTTTGAAGAGGAATACTTCTCCCACGAGTCACCTACCCTGGGGAATTTATCGGAACGTCTGGAAAGTGAAAATGTCATGTTCAAGACAGCAGGGGAAAACATCGCTTCCCAGTATACGGACGCTCCGGAAGCCGTCCACGGCTGGCTGAATTCTGAAGGCCATCGCAAGATACTACTGGAGAAGCAATTTACACATCTTGGGGTCGGGGTATATAAAAGGTACTACACACAAAACTTTATTGAGAAAATTGAAGAAGAAGAGGAAGGTTGATCCCCGATACGTCTGGGGATCAACCTTTTTTTGAGCGATAGCCAATCTATTGTGTCTTTTTGAAAATAAAAAAGGAACCAGTAGAGTGAGCAACGACCTTTCCATTTGAACTGACAACTTTCCCGTCAACTACTATCGTCTTGCTTCCTTGATGGATCACATTCGCATGAGCAGTTAGACGATCTCCTTTTCCTGGTGCGAGATAGTGCACGTTTAGATTCGTCGTTACTGCTCCATATCCTTCCGGTAGCAGCATATTGGCTAATGTACCCATTGCGGTATCAACTAATGTGGCGGTTACTCCTCCATGAACGATTTGCAGTGAATTATGGGTAACCGGCGATATAGGAATACTTATCTCGAATTGCCCGTCCCTGACTTCACGGTCCATGGCAAAAATTCCGCCGATGATTGATCCATTCTCATTCTCTCTCTTCCGTTTTACACCTTCGAGAAGCTGTTTCATGATGAGAACTTCCTCATCCGTTGCTTCCGAAAGACATTCATCAAATAACCGTTGCAGCTGTTCTTTCATCGTCATACATCCTTTTCTTTAAACCGGCAACCTTTGGAAGTGACATCACCGTTAGTATACATGTAAATACTACTATAAAAAGGAATGTATCACCATTCTTTTCAATCCATCATAAAGTGTAGTAGGTAGATGCCTGTAATGGAGGTGTTCATATAATGGGTAAATCACTACACCCTAAAGTAAAAGAATTTAAAGAATTTGTGAAAAAGCACCCGAAAATTGTGAAAGATGTGCGTAATGGTGGTGCCAATTGGCAAGATCTCTTTGAAGACTGGTACTTGCTGGGAGAAGATGATACTAGGTGGAGTAAGTATAAAGATGAAAATGTTAAGGATTCCAATACAGACAACCAAGGGAGTAAAAACGGTTGGATGGATCAAGTTGGGGAAATGGTGAAAAAAATGGACGCAAATCAATTGCAGCAACACATCAACAGCTTAAGTGAAGCCGTTGGGGCTGTGCAGGGAGTACTTAGTCAATTTTCTTCAAAGGGCAGCACGGGATCTGGAACCGCAACTAAAACAGACTCAAGAACTAAACCTACCCATCCATTTTCATTCCGAAAAGATTAGGAGGGAGTTCGAAAATGCGTTCAGATATTATGGACTATATTTATACAAAAGAAGACCTGAAATTATTCTTAAGAGATCAGCCTCAGTGGTATCGTACATTATCAAGGAACCCCCATGAGTTAGAGAAATTTGAAATTGCTTCCCTCAATCATTTTCAAAAGACGATCCCTCATCGTGTAGAAAAATTTTCAAATGGAGTCCAAATGGCTTCTATGATGGTCAGTATGTTTCAATCAATGAACAGTGCCGAAAGTTAAGGCACTATTTTTATGTTGAAGTGTCTTTCCTTATCATATTAAGCATTTTCATGGAAATCACCCGGATCTTTACTCCTTCTTCAGCCAAATGTAGTTCAATATATTGAGTAAAATCATTTTTGATTGGGCAAGGCTAATAGTAAGGAGTGGTAAAACGATGAAAAAGATCATATTTCTGTTCATTGCAGTTCTTTTTGTGAGCGGCTGTAAGGAAAAGATGCCTGAGCCAGAAAGCTTTACATTTATTAAAAAGGTTGAAGCAGCAAATGAGGAAAAGAAATCACTTTCCATCAAGCATATGGTACAAGGAAGTCAGGTCTATATTGAATGTATCGTTCCTGATGTGACATTCACCTCTAAACAAAAAGGGGCAAAAAAAGGGAAGATCGTCGTAAGGTCAAGTACGGGAAATCTCTATAAGGAATATCATACTGCAGCATTTGTGGTAAGGGGTTTACCAAAAGGTGTGCATCTCCTCAACGTGGAAATAGTGGGGATGAATAATAAATCTTTAGGAATGAAAAAACAGTTTTATGTGACGATTCAATAGTCAGCATTCTCATACACCGACAGATCACTATCTGGCGGTGTATTTATTTATATGCAGGTATGAACAAATTCAATAAAGGAATTGACCATTTTTTAGCAAATTCGCTTCCTTTCAAAAAACGTGTTAAAATGGCGTTACGGAGGTGGGCGTTATGCTTGCTACTATAGAAAGAATGGAAATATTGGATTCAGCCGACGAATTATCTCAGTGGATAGTAGAATCTGATGTGGCAGAAAATTATCGTAAGTCTTTATATAAACTTCGCAACAATTCCGAAACTCAACGAAAAGTTCAAACTTTTTCACGAATGAAGGAAAGCTACGAAGAAGTTCAACGCTTCGGCAGGTATCATCCGGACTACAAAACCATCATGAAAGAAATCCGTGAAGTAAAAAGAGAAATGGATATGGATGAAAATGTAGCAGAATTCCGGAGGGCCGAAAACGAACTGCAAGATCTACTTGATCAGGTAAGCCTGCTGATTGGCCATTCTGTATCTAAAAATGTCAAAGTGCCTTCCGGGAATCCCTTCTTTTCAAGTGGGGGCTCATGCGGTGGGGGCTGTGGCTCAGGTGGAAGCTGCGGGTGTTCAGCTTAAGGAACTAAAGAAGAGCAGACGATATGTCTGCTCTTCTTTTTCGGTTAAAACAATGATTGCCTATTGCTTTAACCGGACACAATCAACACACAGATTCCCGCAGCAAAACATTTTCTCCTGAGGTACATAGAACCTGTGTCTGTAAACATATAATGAATGGTCCTCTCTGAAAAAAATCGTATCAGAATGTAATCTCTTTCCCCGCATCGCTTTAGCCGACCATATTTTGATGGAATACTCAATCTCCTTTTTATCTTTCGTTGAACGTATATAGATAAACGGTATGCCTGCTCTTGATTTCACATATGCATCGTCAATTCCATCCTCTTTCCGGAGGTGATCGATAAAAAAATCCCAAATCACGTTTAAATCCATGGGGGTCCCTCCATTCTAAACGTTAGTATATAGTATTCACTTCCCATCAATTGATAAACATTTTCAGAAATTGGCATTCAACATGTTAATTATCTGTAGACATAGGGGAGGGGGCAGTAATGGTCCTAACCCAAAAGGCAGTAAACGTCTTTTATGTTAACTCGTCTTATGCATGTCGCCTCTGATCAAGCCGCCTCCGCATTTCGTGTTGTCCAGCTCCGGCGGCTAGGCCCTCGAGGTCACAACTGGAAAGTCCCATAAGGCAAAGTGCGCCTTTTGGGACTTCCCAGTTGTGCTTGTCGGGCCTGACCAAGCCGCCTCCGCATTTCGTGTTGCTAATTCCCATATTTTTATGCTAGACTTATAAAAAAGTGATTCCTAGAGGGGAAACTATATGTTAACTGAAAGACAAGGTTTAGTTGTTTGGTTACATAGTTTGAAGCATGCCAAGTCCCTGAGGCGATTTGGGAATGTTCACTATGTATCGAAGAAAATGAAATATGTTGTACTTTATTGTAATCAGGAAGATATCGAATCGGTCATGGAGCGGATTGCTGCTTATTCATATGTGAAAAAAGTGGATCCTTCATTCAAGCCATTCATTAAGTCCGTTTTTGAAAATTCCCGACCTGATAAGGCGAAGGAATATGATTACAAGATGGGATTTTAACATTCGCTGCCAAAGAGTTTTGATTTGGCAGCTTTTTTCTTAGGGTAGAAAAACCCTCTCCCAAAAGCTGCACGATTGCCACTCTTTATTGTAAGGGCTGTATATAATGATTTAATCGCAGAATCGCAATGAGATGCTGATAATATAATGCTTTTTCAGGGTAAAGAGTGGATGGTTTTACATCCATTTGGATGATGACTTTATCCAAACTTTCAGCGGTATCCTCAAATAAAGAGTAGCGCTGGTTCGGTGTGATGTTGGGATTTGGTATACCTTCCCTGCACACATAGATTGCTTGAAATTTCCCTTGTTCCGTCGGTTTCATCACAAGAGCGAGGGATGATACTGCCCGATTCTTCACAACAGTATGAAATGCCATCATATGCTGCAGACGTTCTTTATTCCCCTTTGCTAGTTCCATTAGTTCATAAATATCGGAATATCCTTCTCCTAATTCAATAAAACGTTGAATCATTCATTTAATCTCCTTTTCTTTCTGATTTTATCAATTCCTTATTATTTCAGACATATAGTCATAAGTAAAGATTCTAAAATACACATAGAGGGGTGATGACGGTGGTTTGGTTGTTCCTTTTTATCGTCCTCGGGTTATCATGTTCGTATGTCATGGGGGGAGGGCATCACCAACATGACATAAAGATAAAAAATAGCGAATCCTTTATTGTTACGGCGATATTGTCTACTTTGGCAGCTCACGGGATCTTGTCACTCATGGAAGAAAATGAACTGCAAAACGCTACTCTAGAGGACTTGCAGGATACCTTGATTGGAAATGGATTGGTGGACAAAGCTGGATGGGAACATTTACTGACTGAACATTTAAACGATTCACCTATTCTTTCTGATTATAACGACATTGATCTTGGATGAATACATGTACCTATATGAAATCATGAAAATTGTACACCATTCCCTTAGGGAATCTGCTATTCTTTATGTAGCAGAGTAGTGAAGGAGAATGGTATGAAACGCTTATTAATCACATTTGGTCTTCTTATGATCCTGGTTAGTTCCAGCCTTCTTTTCTTTCAATGGATGGGGTTTACGACGGAAAGTGCAGAAGAATCCGGCAGAGCTGAGGTGAATCAGTCTTACTCCATTATTCATAAAGGGAATCAATTTCACGTCACTCAAACCATCCATTTCTTATCAGAGATTCCTGAGAACATAACGATTCAATGGCCAAGTGGTGCAAAGGATTTATTATGTTTAAATGACAGGGAGGAAGAATGCTTAACGAAAGAAAATGGCGAATTTCTTGTTCATAACCTTCATGATGATCTCATGGAGATAAGGATCAGCTATACAATCGAGCAGCCTAAACATTCAGGTGCAATGCTTTTGAAAGATTGGCACCCAGTTCTTTCATCGATTACTACATTGAATACGGATATTCACATTATAGAAAAGAGCTTCCGGACAGGTAAATGGATAGCAGGTTATCAATCTGCCAGCCATAAAAAAATGGATTATATAGATTATTTCTCCTTTAATGGTAATGGGGGTCCGTCCCCTTTATATTGGACAGAAGAACAATTGTTGGAAAAGGAGTCTGCTAATATAAGGTTGTTTTACGACCCGGATGATATAAGCAATATAGATACTACTTCCTTAAGCTCCTTAAAGGGATTTGTGACCGTCATCATGACCAGTACATTAGAACCCTTTTATTCTCCATATCTGATTGTTGGAAACACGGAAGAAGAGGAAAGAATCGAAGAACTTCATGCAGCTCTCCTTTCTCAACAGTATACTTTTCCCGATGATGAAGGGTATCTAAAAGAGTTTATCGTCGGCGTCCTCATGAAGAGAAAGCCTAACGACCCACAATCAGCACGGGTCTACAAAGAATTTGTGGAAGGATTATCTTCTTCTCAGTTGGGGGCATTTAGGGATAGCATGGTAGACCATAAGGAAAAAAACATGAATGCCAAAAAATTAGATGAGTTGTTAGGAGATGCAACCGGCTTTGACTCAACCTTTTTCTCTGAAAGTACTGGAGAAAATGAAAATGTCCCTCTGATTTTAACGACCAGTCATCCAGTGAACATCAACGGCAAACCTCATCACCTTTCATATATTTCTTACAAACGTAGAGAGTTCATTCAATTTCCCCAAGCCGTCGAAGCATTGGGCCTCAGTGTAAATGAACTCCAACCGAATGTATTTTACACCACAATGAATGGGAATACATTTAGGTTTTATGTGAATGAAGATTATTTCATTTATAATGAAGAAAATTACGGCTTATTAATGAATCCAGTCCAAACGGTCGGCAACTCCATTTATATGGACGTGCATTGGTTTGAGAAGTTGTTCAAGGGAAAGGTAGATAAGGATGAAGCTTCCATAGAAATGTAAAAAAGCCCTGCAGAATCTTCTGCAGGGTCCTTCTATATCCATTTCTGGAAAGAAGGCAAAGGGAGAGGAGAAACCGGAGGAAGAACTTATGGGGAATCGTAAGTCTTCTCCGCGGTTGGCAACAACATCAGTTAGGATGCTGTTACTTCCATTATCACCTATCAACATGATTTTATACATTTTTGTAACAATTTCAGTATGTAGCGATATCTGTCGAGATATGGTAGGATAGTGAAGAAAAAATACATATATGGTGGATGATTATGAGAGTGATATCGGGTAAATTAAAAGGAAGACCGTTGAAAGCTGTTCCCGGCAGTGGAACACGTCCCACAACGGATAAAGTGAAAGAATCAATATTCAATATGCTAGGTCCCTATTTTGAAGGGGGATCCGGATTGGACTTGTTTGCTGGAAGCGGAGGGTTAGGCATTGAAGCCCTGAGTCGCGGACTTGATTCTGTTATATTTGTGGACCGGGATGCAAAAGCATTTCAAATCATTAAGTCAAATCTTTTGGACTGTGACTTGGTGAACCAGAGCGAAGTATATCGAAATGAGGCAACGCGAGCGTTAAAGGCAATAGTAAAAAGGGAAATAGCCTTCGATTATATATTCCTTGATCCTCCTTATAAACAGCAGAAGCTTCAACAACTCCTGGAATTCATAGATGAACACAACCTTCTAAATGAAAGCGGTTACGTCATGTGTGAGCATGGATCAGAAATTACATTGGAAAATAATATCGGGATATTGAAGAAAGTAAGGGAAGAAACGTATGGAATCATAAGGATTTCCATATTTGCAAAAGAAAACCAAGCAGGAAACTAAAAAGGTCAGGAGGTACCATCATGGCGAGCATAGCAGTTTGTCCGGGAAGCTTTGATCCCATTACATATGGTCATTTGGATATTATTACACGAGGTGCGAAAGTCTTCGATCAAATTTATGTCGTGGTCTTAAATAATTCTTCCAAGAAACCATTATTCTCTGTAGAGGAAAGAATTGAATTGATACGGGAGGTCACTCGGGATATTCCAAATGTAGTCGTAGATTCTTTTCAAGGCCTACTAGTCGATTATGCTAAAAAAGTGAATGCGAAAGCAATCATCAGAGGGTTACGGGCTGTTTCGGACTTCGAATATGAGATGCAGATTACATCTATGAACAGGGTTTTGGAAGATGATATCGAGACATTTTTTATCATGACGAATAACCAATACTCTTTCTTAAGCTCAAGTATTGTAAAAGAAGTGGCAAAGTACGGAGGAAACATATCTGAATTAGTACCGAGGCGTGTGGAGGAATCCTTAAAGGAGAAGTATGGTGAACTGAATAAATCTGAATAAAGGCTGAAGGGTTGGTCCAAGTGCATGAATGTTCACTTTATCCATGAAGAGTGATACGTCAGACACATGGATCAACCCGTTTCTTATTCATATTCTTGTCTTTTTACATAAAGGAAAATATAAAGTATCAGGCTGAAGATGGTGATGATTGGCCCTGCGGTCTTAAACCAATATAGCATGTCAGTCCAGAAGGCGCTATTTTTCACGGCGAATACAGGTACAGCATTCGAGAGTTGTTCATCAGAGAACCTTTCATATATTGGTTTCCAGATAAAAATGGTGGTGATCGATGCGGCAATACCGTGGAGGCATCTGGCATAGAAAAAAGGTTTGAACCGTATATCGGTTTCAGCTAAGATGCTTGCGACCTGTGCTTGAACGCTGAATCCGCTGAACCCCAGTATAAAGCTTGTAATAATGGCTTGCTGAAGAAGAGTGGCTTCATTTACCCCGCTTGTCAGTTTCGAGCCTAATGTAATTTCAAACAAGCCTGAAATAAATGGAATGCTTAAGAGTTCCGGTAGTTGAAGCAGAATAAATAGAGTAGAAAAAGCATCCGCTATAAACGTCGTGATGTGCAGGTGGTAAAGCATTTTATTTATGACGGAAAACAAGATGATAAACCCGCCTATCATCAATAAAGTTTGAATGGAGGAGGTGACAGCGTCCCCTAGTAGTTTCCCGATAGGTCGTTTATCCTTCATCCTCGTATGATGAAGCGCAGCAAAGGCTTCCCTGAGGATAAATCCTCTCTTCCTGTAAATATGTCGTTTCGGTTCTTCCACTTCCTTCCCTCCATAAAATCTCATAACGACTCCTACACATATGTTTCCAATATAATGAGCGGCAGCCAGTACGATGCCAAGGGTGGCATTTTGGAAAAAACCAACCGACACAGCACCAAAAATAAATAAAGGATTGGAAGAGTTCGTAAAGGAAACAAGGCGCTCCGCTTCCAATTTCGTGATTTGATCTTCTTGTCTCAAACGGGCCGTCAGTTTAGCTCCTGACGGAAATCCTGAAGCCATTCCCATTGCCCACACGAATCCTCCTACCCCAGGTACACGGAAAAGTGGCCTCATGAGAGGTTCCAGCATAACTCCGATAAATCTGACAACCCCAAAACCAATCAGCATCTCGGACACGATGAAAAATGGAAGTAATGAAGGAAAGACGATTTCCCACCACATATCTAATCCCCTTATGGATGCCTCCAGAGATTCTCCAGGCATCATAATGAGAGATCCTGCAAATACAGTCACGCTTACGGATAAAGCCAAGGTTTTGATTTTCGCTTTGAGCAACCGGACTTCCCCCTCTTATGAATTAAGTTCCTGCTATATCAATTCCTTGTGATATGGGAAAAGAATGATAAAATGAGATTAATTCAACTTGTCCTCATATTATTCAATATACTCATACATAAATGAAATAGACCATATGATGAATTGTACCGAAAACTCGGGGAAAAGGGGGAAGGGCATGAAAAGACCGAAGATTGGGTTAGCCCTTGGCTCGGGTGGCGCAAGAGGATTTGCACATTTAGGTGTGCTAAAGGCATTTGACGAAGCAAAGATACCGATTGATATGATTGCAGGAAGCAGTATGGGAGCTCTTGTGGGCTGCTTTTATGGAGTGGGCCATAAAATGGAAGACCTTTACAAGCTTTCCACGACCTTCAGAAGAAAGTATTATCTTGACTTCACCGTCCCTAAGATGGGATTTATTTCAGGTAAGAGAATAAAAGAATTCATTCAGCTTTTCACCCACAATAAAAATATTGAAGATTTGAACATCCCCGTAAGCGTGGTGGCCACTGATATTACCAACGGTGAAAAAGTCGTATTCACAACGGGCCCTATTTCAAGTGCGGTCCGTGCAAGCATTGCGATTCCCGGTATATTTGTACCGGAAAGAATAAACGGCCGCTTACTGGTGGATGGTGGCGTTATTGACAGGGTACCCGTTTCGGTGGTGAAAGAGATGGGTGCTGACCTCGTCATCGGAGTCGATGTATCCCACGTGAAACGGAATGCGGAAATCACAACGATTTATGATGTTATCATGCAAAGCATAGATATCCTTCAATTAGAAATCGTCGCACACCGGGAATTCGCTTCAGACTTTATGATCAGGCCCCATGTAGAGATGTATAGTACAAGAGCGTTCAAGAATATCGAAGAAATTATCGCAATGGGGGAAGAAGAGGCGAAGAAGGTTATTCCTTCAATTCAAGATGCTTTAGATAATTGGAAGGAGTAAAATGCATGAAAACGAAAACATTAATCAGGACATTGGTCATCATGACCGTCATTATGGTTGCCACATCCTTTTATTATCTCCCCTTCTATGTGACGAAACCGGGTGGTGCCCATGAATTGGATCCGATTGTGAAGGTAAAGGATGGGTATGAAGACGAGGGAGAATTGATGCTTACAACTGTGAGGATGGGGCGGGCCAATATCTATGCCTATCTGATTGCCACCGTGAAAAAATACGAGTATATCTTTCCAGTAGAAGAAATCAGGAGCCCTCACGAAAGCGATGAAGAATATAACCTCAGGCAACTCCATTTAATGGCCGACTCTCAGAACCATGCCATTGAAGTGGCCTTCAAAAAAGCAGGAAAACCCTACGAATACACTTATAAAGGGATCTATGTCCTGAACATTTATCCATCCATGCCTGCAGAGGATGTGTTAAATCCTGGTGATCGGATAACGGCTGTTGATGGTAAAGCCTTTCAGTCATCAGAGGAATTCATTGGCTATGTCAGTGAGAAAAAAAGCGGGGATAAGGTGGAGATTACCTACGTACGGAATGGTGAAGAACTGGTTGATAAGATCCCGCTGAAATCTTTCCCCGATATGCCGGATAAGGTTGGTCTTGGGATCACACTAAGTGATGATAAAGAGATCAAAACCGATCCTCCCGTCGAACTGAACACCGAAGAAATAGGAGGACCTTCTGCTGGTTTGATGTTTAGCTTAGAGATTTACAATCAATTAACGGAGGATGATCTTACGAAAGGGTATTCTATAGCCGGAACGGGAACCATTTCCGAAAAGGGGGAAGTTGGGCGGATCGGAGGCATCGAACAAAAGGTCATCGCAGCTGACAAAGCGGGGGCGGAGTATTTTCTTGCTCCTCATGAAACCGTTTCAAAGGAAATGAAAGAAAAATATCCCGACCTTGTATCCAACTATACAGCAGCCAAAAGAACCGCTGAAGATATTGGTACGGATATGAAAGTGATACCTGTGAAAACATTTGATGAAGCGTTGGTGTTTTTACAGAAACTGGGTGAATAGTCAAAGAGGCTGCTATGTCAGCCTCTTTTTTTATATCATGACAGGGGGCTGTGTCCATTCTTGAAAAAGTAATTTCTTTCTGTGTGAGGCATGTGTCAACCCGAGTGAATAAACTTCAGCCGCTCTGACATCCAATGCTACATCAAACGGATCAGCGCTTGAAAGCTTGCTGATGAGTGGCAAAGGCAGTTCTTTTTTTCTCGAATGGATAAACGTTCTTCCCATATCATTCATTCCAAGCAGGCGGATATAACGTGGAGATGAGTCTCTCTCTCTCATCTCGTCTTTTCGAGTATTGGTTAAGATATGTAGGAGCATACGTTGAAGTCGTGTCCATGTATAGCGTTTCGTTTTGAGCTTCACCATCAATTCTTCAAAGGAAGCCGAAGATTTCACACATTCTGTGATTCGATTCTCTATCCCTTCTTCGATTTCATAAATCTCTTTCAATTGGTCTTTGGACGAAGAAAGTAGCTTATACTGCAAAAGAAGCCAATAATTTTCCCAACGATGAAATCCTCCGAATTCATTTTGGTATTGTTCTAACTGTTCAAGAGAAGAAGCTGGGAGATACGAGGCAATTCGTCCCTCACCCGATCTGCTGAAAATATGTTTCCTGATGCTTGTAGCACTTGCAATCGAAGGGGAAGAGAAATGTTCATCATGGTATCCCGCTGATTCTCTTGAAATCGTGTATGCTTTTAATGATGAGTTCAGCTGGTTTCTTGCTTCTATATAATGATATCCCAGTATATTATTCGGTTTACTTAAGTCGATTACGGAGTGCCCGCCCCTTAACGATTGAAACGATTTAGCCAAAGCAGAGGGATAGCTCATTCCTTCCTGTATATAATCATTGATAAATTCATCGTAACGCTCCCGATTTGTTTCGATGAATTGCACAGTATTCTCAAACGTATCGATATCTCCATCTTCACTTCCAAAACAAAAACTTTCACAGCCTATTGCATCGAGGAGTGAAATAGCTCCCCGTGAAAAAATTTCAGCATGCTGTGTGGCAAAACTATAAGGAAGTTCAATTACAACGTCAACACCTGCTTCTAACGCCATTCTGGTCCTGGACCATTTAGACATCAGTGCCGGCTCACCCCTCTGCAGAAAATGTCCGCTCATCACCGCCACAACAACATCGGCACCCGATGCTCTCTTCGTTTCATTTAGATGGTGCAGATGACCGTTGTGAAAGGGATTGTACTCTACTACTACTCCTGTCGCTTTCATGAATTCTTCGCATCCTTTCTAATCCTGAACTATGAATGATGTAATTCATTATATATGGAAATAAGATAGATTCTCTCCTTTTTAGAAATAATCATAACGAATATTATAAAATATTTGAAAGACCTTATATTTAAACGTTATAATTACAACACTATGGTTGTAAAGAGTGTAAAGAAAAAATATTGACAAACGGTATTATGAAAGCTATAATTACCTTTGTTGCCTAGAGGTGATGACATTGAAATGGTCAATAATACAATTACAAAAATTTAGAGACAAGGGACTTTCCATTGACGAAACAATTAATTTGGATGAATTGAAAGAAATCGATCCCCAAATTATAGAAGTCTCACCTATTCGAGTGTCTGGAAAGGCGGACATCGCATCAAAACGGGTCACCTTCCATCTTCATATAGAAGGAAAGTTGGTATTACCTTGCTCAAGAACCCTTGTGGATGTTGATTTACCTGTTGACATTAAAACGATTGAAACCTATCTTCTAAGTGAAACGGAATATGAACAGTACGAGGAAGAAGAGGTACATCGTGTTCAAGGTGATGTGATTGATTTAAAACCTGCTATAAGAGAATTGCTGTTACTTGAGATTCCGATGCAAGTAATAAGTGATGAAGCGAGAGAACAAGATGAGATGCCTTCTGGAAAGAACTGGGAAGTTCTGACAGAAGAACAGGCTTATCAAGTCGAGCAGGAGGAAGAAAAGAAAGTTGATCCTCGTCTCGCTGACTTAGCAAAACTTCTTGATCAAAACAAGAAATCTTAAAAGCGAAGTACCAGTTCGACTGGCTTCATAATGAGTATGAATCTCTTTTAAGGAGGTGGGAAGAATGGCAGTACCTTTTAGAAGAACTTCTAAAACAGCAAAAAGACAACGCCGTACACACTTCAAACTACGTGTGCCTGGTATGGTAGCATGCCCAAACTGTGGTGAAATGAAACTAGCACACCGTGTTTGTAAAGAGTGCGGAACGTATAAAGGAAAAGAAGTTGTAAACAAATAATTGTTTGCATCGGAAAAAGCGCGAAAGAGGCCATGGCTCTTCGCGCTTTTTTTATTGCCATGAAAAAGAAAGGTCTGTTCATCCCAAATGGAAAGCCATACACTATATATGATAGGAGGGAGACAGAAATGGAAGAATATGTGTTACATATGAATGAAGATGGTATCCTGCAGTTTATCATCAATCGACCTGAGAAGCGGAATGCAGTGAGCTATGAAATCATGCACGGTCTGGAAAAAGCGTTAGATGAGTGTATTCAAAATGATCACGTCAAAGCGTTCCTCATAACGGGAAGTGGGGATCGAGCTTTTTGTTCAGGAGGAGATTTATCTCAATTCCATAACCTTAAAACAGAGAGTGAAAGTTATGGAATGCTCAGTAAAATGGGAACGCTCATTACGAGACTGGCCTTTCTACCAAAACCTACTATTGCATTTATCAATGGAATCGCAATAGGGGGAGGATGTGAGATTGCTACTGCCTGTGATTTCAGGATTGCCAAGAGGAACGCAAAAATGGGGTTTGTTCAAGGGAACCTTGCCATTACCACAGGATGGGGAGGAGGGACGTTGCTTCATGAAAGGCTGACTGTGTCGAATGCGTTGTCCCTTCTAATGACTGCCAGGGTGGAAGAGGCAGAATACCTACACCGAATAGGATTTATCGATGAATTGGTTGATGATATTGTGCCTATCCATGATATCCCGTTTATTAAAATGATTTCATTAAAATCGGAAGCTGTATTAAGGGCCTATAAAAAGCAGCTTCTTGAAAAATGGGATAAAAAGAGAATAGAAGAAAATATACTCAATGAAATAAGGCAATGTTCTAAACTTTGGGCAAAAGAGGAGCATCATAAGGCAGTGGACAAATTCTTTAATCAATAGGAAACAAGTGATGAAAGAAACAGGAAAATGGATATCCTGTTTCTTTTTGCATCCCTTAAAAAAATAGTGGTGAAGATTCTATCTTCTCTAGTAAGAGCATATGTATGGATAAACCGGATCTTACAGGGGGGATGGATATGTCTTCGAATAGACAGGATGCATGGAGTCAAGATGAAGATGTGTTGTTAGCAGAAGTGGTATTGCGCCATATACGGGAAGGCGGTACTCAGCTGCAGGCATTTGAGGAAGTAGGGAAAAAACTGTCCCGTACATCAGCTGCTTGCGGCTTCCGTTGGAACTCATTTGTACGGAAACAATATAAATCTGGAATCGAATTGGCAAAAAAACAGAGAAAGCAATCAAAGAAACATTCACCGATCAGTAAGGTCAAGGCGGAAGCGCAAGAACTGCCATCACATGTAGACAGTCCTCCAGCTGAGGCGGCTTCCGAGGTGTTTTCAATGGGGAGTATGATTAATTACCTCCAAAAGGCAGAAGAAGCTGTACGCAATGGGGAAAAGGTTAAGAGTGAAAATGCCCAGCTACATGAAGAAATCTCTTATTTAAAAGAAAAGCTTCAAGGGACAGAGGCAGAGCTTAAAGAGTGCGAGGCAAAATTCAATCTCCTTGAAGAAGACCATAAATCATTATTAGCTATTTTTGAAAAAGCAAGGAAGATGGCCCTGTTGCAGGGGAATGAAGACAAAGTGAAATTCCAGATGGATAAAAATGGTAATCTTCAAAGGCTGAATAAATGAAAAGAACAATAGGCCGGCAAATATCAATTAGCCGGCCTATTTTTATTCTTTGGGAAGCATGCAGTCTCTGATTGAGCCTCCCTCCGCTTTTGAATAGTCAGGCTCCGGCGGATAGAGTCTCCGAGGTCATAAGGCAACCCTGCCAAAAAGGCAAAGTGCGCCTTTCCAGCAGGGTCGTCTTATGCAGATCGCCTCAGGTAGAGCCGACTCAGCTTAAATAGTTAACTCATTTTTTGTTCTTTAACGCCTTCTGGAAACCATACGTATGGATTCTCGCCTAAATCTCTTTCCACTTCATAGGTTACCGCTTCGAAGCCCATCTTCTCCCAGAATCCCTGGGATTTAATGCGTGAATTTGTTTTGATGGGTAAACCGAAGCTTTTGGCGAATTCTACGAGCATTTTTCCATAGTTTTTGTTTTGATATTTGGGCAATACTTCAAGCTTCCATAGTTCCAAATAATTTTGAGGAGGGTCAAAGTATTGATCAAAGCGTGCATTCCGCTGGTACAAGCTCATTCTTGCAACCAGAGTATCTCCAAAATAAATCCCATAAAAAGGTGATTCGCTATCATTTTCAATAATATTTGCTTGTAAGTCTTCCAACATGGATAATTCCTGTACACCATATTCTTTAAATTTCTTAAACTCTTCAAGAGTTTTGTAGTTTACTTTTAATTTCTCCACTTTCACTGCCATCCTATGACCTCCTAAAAATGCTAAAAAGTATATCCGGGAAAACAAGATGATCTTGTTTCCGTTTGCAACTGATCAAAGATCATGCAAGGATTTACTATTATTATATAACAAATAAACAAAAAATTCTGCACTTAATTAAGAAAACGTTTACAATAAAGAAGAAGGAATTCGACGATTTTTGTAGAATTCGTAATATGAACAACTGTGTTCTATTGAGAAAGGGGAGAGATTGTGCAGAAGATTCTAATTGCAAATAGGGGAGAAATTGCTTCACGAATTATTAAAACCTGTAAACAATTAAACATTCAAACAGTGGCTGTTTATTCTGATGCAGATAAGGATATGCCCTTTGTGAAGGAAGCGGATATTTCGCACCGAATTGGTGAAGCACAAGTGAATCGCTCATACTTAGTAGTGGATCATATACTGGATGTAGCCAAAAAGGAAAAAGTGGATGGCATTCATCCAGGCTATGGGCTCCTATCCGAAAATGCAGACTTTGCAAAGAGAGTGACAGAAGAAGGCATCACCTTTATAGGGCCTTCCAGCGAGATTATTGAAAAGATGGGTGACAAAGTGGAGGCAAGAAAGGTCATGCAACAAGCTTCGGTTCCTGTCGTACCTGGAAGTGAAGGCGGGGTGGAATCCATAGAGGACGCCAAGCAGGTGGCAAAGGGAATTGGCTATCCCATCATGTTAAAAGCCAGTGGCGGGGGCGGAGGCATTGGTATGATTCGCTGTGAAAATGAGCAAGCGCTCGTTCAAAGCTTTGATTCTACTAAAAACCGCGCTAAAGCCTATTTTGGGAAAGAGGAAGTCTTTCTTGAGAAATGCATTGAGCATGCAAGGCATGTGGAAGTGCAGATCTTTGGGGATCATCATGGGAATGTCGTTCATCTGTTCGAGCGGAATTGTTCTGTTCAAAGACGTAACCAAAAAGTGATAGAAGAATCGCCTTCTCCTGTTCTTTCAGAAGCAGCGAAGGAAAAAATGTTTGCTTCTGCTATCCAGGCAGGTAAGGCAGTCAACTACACCAATGCCGGAACAGTGGAATTTATAGTGGATGAAGAAGAAAATTTTTATTTTCTCGAAATGAATACACGACTTCAAGTAGAACATCCGGTCACAGAAGCCATCACGGGATTGGATCTTGTCAAATGGCAGCTTTTAGTTGCTTCCGGTGAACCCTTGCCCTTATGTAAGCAGGAGGAAATATCGAGGAATGGTCATGCTATCGAGTTTAGAGTATATGCCGAGGACCCGAAAACCTTTTACCCTTCCCCTGGTCTGTTAACGACCTTGCAATGGGGTGAAGGGGAAGGAGTTCGAATCGATAGCGGTTACGAAGAAGGAAACAAAGTCACTCCTTTCTACGATCCGATGATCTCAAAATGTATTATAAAAGGTAACGACCGCAGTGATGCAGTACATAAAGCCAAGTTATTCTTTGAAGGGGTAACCATTGAAGGGGTAAAGACGAATGTCACTCTATTCAGGGATATCATTGAAGACAGGGGCTTTATCGAAGGGGCTTATACCACAAAGTGGCTGCAGGACTTTCTCTCAGCAACGCGTCCGTAATCAAGAAGTTTGGGGAATATGGTGCTATTTACGTACAACCCATCAAATAGAGAACAAACAGGAGGAATCAATCATGAAAGAAGTTACATCATCAATGGCAGGAACGGTTTTAAATGTACTGGTGGAACAGGGGGGAGAGGTATCGGTTGGGGATACTGTCCTGATGCTTGAATCAATGAAAATGGAAATCCCTGTAGAAGCAGAAACCGAAGGGAAAGTTGCAGAAATTAAAGTGAGTGTCGGGGATTTTGTTAACGAAGGCGACGTGTTACTCGTTATTGAGGGATGAATGATCGAAATGTCAAGTCAGGGAGGTAATTCATTTCTCTGACTTGATTACGTATTTACATAAACCGACGGAGGGGATATTATGTCGACATCTAAAACTATCATCAACACTCTTGAACAGACTAGAGAAAAGATTACTTCAGGCGGTCAGCCGAAATATCATGAGAAACTGAAGGAACAGAAAAAGATGTTTGTTCGTGATCGACTTCAACAGTTATTTGATAACGGGGATTATCAAGAAGATGGTATGTTTGCAAACAATAAGTCAGAGGATTTACCAGCGGATGGGGTAGTGACGGCAATTGGGAAGATCGGTGGCCAGACGGTTTGTGTAATGGCCAATGACTCTACAGTCAAAGCGGGTTCATGGGGAGCGAGAACAGTTGAGAAGATCATCCGAATCCAAGAGACTGCCTTGAATCTTAAAGTCCCTATTTTATATTTAGTGGATTCAGCCGGAGCCCGGATTACCGATCAGTTGGATATGTTTCCAAACCGGCGTGGCGCAGGTAAGATTTTTCACAACCAAGTGAAAATGTCAGGGATGGTTCCTCAGGTTTGTGTACTCTTTGGGCCTTCAGCTGCTGGAGGGGCGTATATCCCGGCGTTCTGTGACATCGTTATCATGGTTGATGGAAATGCATCCATGTATCTTGGTTCTCCACGTATGGCGGAGAAAGTAATCGGTGAAAAAGTAACCCTTGAAGAAATGGGCGGTGCAAGAATGCACTGCACTGTCAGTGGGTGTGGTGATCTCCTGGCAGCTTCTGAAGAGGAAGCCATTGAAGAAGCGAAGAGATATTTAAGTTATTTCCCTGCCAATTATAAGCACAAGCCCGCAGTCAGGGAAGGATTGGCACCTAGGCATGAGAAACTCCTAGAAGATATCATCCCGGAACATCAAAATGCCCCTTTTAACATGTATGACTGCATCGATGCATTGATTGATGAAGGAAGCTTCTTTGAAATGAAAAAACTTTTCGCTCCTGAATTGATCACGGGGTTTGCCCGCATGGATGGGAAAGTTGTCGGTATCATTGCCAATCAACCAAAGGTAAAGGGAGGAGTCCTTTTTCACGATTCTGCAGACAAGGGTGCTAAATTCATCCAGTTATGTGACGCTTTCCATATTCCATTATTATTCCTGGCTGATGTTCCTGGGTTTATGATTGGAACAAAAGTGGAGAGGGCAGGGATCATTCGACATGGAGCAAAGCTGATCGCTGCCATGAGCTCCGCAACGGTTACGAAGATATCTGTCATTGTAAGAAAAGCTTACGGTGCAGGGTTATATGCCATGGCAGGTCCGGCGTTTGATCCCGATGTCTGCATAGCTCTTCCGACAGCCCAAATTGCCGTGATGGGACCGGAAGCCGCAGTAAATGCTGTATATTCAAATAAGATACAAGCAATCGAAGATCCGAAAGAGAGAATACAATATGTACAAGAAAAACAGAAGGAATATAAAGAGCATATTGACATTTATAAATTGGCATCTGAACTGATCGTGGATGAAATAACAGCACCAAATGAATTGCGTTCTGTATTGATTCAACGTTATGAGCTTTACGAAACGAAAGATGTTCAATTTAGTGAAAGAAAGCATCCCGTATATCCTGTTTAATCCTGAACAAGTAAGACCCGTTCCGTGGGACGGGTCATTTTTATATAGATAGAATGAACCTTTTAGCCTATCCTAGTTACAGAAAATTTGGTAAACTATTCTTAAAACTTGTTTGTTAAGGAGACGTTATGAAAATAGGAATTGTCGGGGGAGGAGCAATCGGGCTTTTGTTTGCAGGGTGGTTGGGGCAAACGTTCGATGTGACTCTTTGGGTTAGAAGAAAGTCACAGGTAGAGAACCTCTCATTGAAAGGTGTAACAATCCATAGAGGGAACTCTTCTTTCACAACAAAAATCCACTCTGAGTTAGTGATGGAAAGTCCATTGGAATGTGACCTTATGATTGTGGCAGTGAAGGAATATGATTTAAAGCCCTTGGAGAGTATGTTAGAGCTCATAGATCCCCAAATACCACTGATATTTCTCCAAAATGGTATCGGACATCTTGAGTGGTGTAGATCACTTCCCCACCACAATGTATTTGCAGGGTCGGTTGAACATGGAGCACTGAAAGAAAATGACCACACCCTCCATCATATAGGCGAGGGGAAGACGAACCTTGCCATAATCAAAGGAGAGTGGGGTTTAGTGGAAACATTATTTTCACTGAGCATCCCAGCTTTTCCTTTCTCGTTTAAACAAGACTTCGAAGAAATGCTCCTTACGAAATTATTCGCCAATGTACTGATTAACCCCCTAACGGCTATAGCCCGTGTACCAAATGGGCGCCTGGTTGAAAATCCCCACTTTCATCAAATACAAAGGGAACTTTTCCAAGAATTGCTTCTACTCTTCCCTCACATGAAAGGGGTCATTTCCTTTGAGGGAGTGGAACGTATTTGCATGAACACATATCAAAACAGATCTTCCATGTTGAAAGATGTTGAATCTGGAAAGAAAACAGAATTGGAATCCATCTTAGGTATTCTCCTGGCGAAAGCAGATAAAGATCACCATTTTGTACCCATCATGAAGGTAATATACAGATTAGTGAAAGGCATAGAAAGAGAAGGAATGGGGGGATAAAATGGCTTCGATTTTTTCGACCATCATTGCCATATTCGTTTTGATCCCATTTTTGGGATATTTCATCTGCTTCATCGTTGCGAAAGAGATTATGAAGAACCACAGAAAAGCCGTTCATTTTGCCTTAGACATCACAACATTTCTTTTAATCGTGTCCGTTCACTTCATTGTGATTGCCATTTGGCAAACCTCCTATCTGTGGCTTATTTTTCTTATTATTTGCTCTATCGGGATACTCTTTGCCACTATGTATTGGAAGATTAAGGGCGAGGTTCACTATCCCAAGGTATTCAGGGGGTTCTGGCGTGTGAATTTCCTATTGTTCTTTGCTGCTTATATAACGTTGATGATAACAGGACTGATACTACGGATCCTTGATTTGTATTAAATGGCAACAGGCAAGTTTTTTCCTTTTCTCATTGTGGAATGATATACTCATCGTTAGGATATAAAGAGCTAGAAAAGGAGTAATTCAAATGGAATTGGAAAGCTTGAACATTCCAGCAATAAATCGGTTTGCCTCACAGTATTTAAAGCAAGAAGAGCCTGTCACTTCTTATTTCCACTATAACGTTAACAGTCCTGCCGTCTATTCTGAGCGGTTGAAAGATTTAGGTTCCCGACAATTTCACAGAATGGAGCTTGCTGAATGCATTGCTTCCTATATGAAGTCGCTTCCGACATCTGCGAAGGTAGAAGAATCCCTTGTCAAATTGCGAAACAATGCCGTTACTGTCATCGCAGGGCAGCAGGCGGGTCTATTGACGGGTCCGCTCTACACGATACATAAGATCATTTCGGTCATACAATTAGCAAGGCAGCAGGAAGAAGAATTAAATCATCCTGTCGTTCCTGTTTTTTGGATAGCCGGGGAAGATCATGATTATCAAGAAGTAAATCATATATATATAGAAAAAGGGTCCAAGTTAGAAAAGGTCGGTTATCCTGAGCGCGTCGTGGAAAAGAAAATGACGTCACATATTACATACTCTAAGCCAGTAATGAAAAAGTGGCTTGATGACATATTTCTGCTTTTGGGAGAAACGGAGCATACGAAACAATTGAAAGAGGACCTTACGATAATGGTTGATGAAGAGGAGGATATCGTCCGCTTTTTTGCCCACTTTGTCATGAGCTTATTCAAAGATTTCGGCCTACTGGTCATCGATTCAGCCTATCCTTTATTAAGAAAGCTAGAATCAACACATTTTCACTATTTACTAAAGAACAGTCAATCCATTACAAATGCAGTGTTAGAGCAACAAGAAATGATTAGGGGAAATGGATTTAGTACTCAATTGGATGTCTCGCCTTCTGCAGCCAATCTCTTTATTCAATATCAGAACGAAAGGGCCTTATTAGAGAGAGAAGGAAATACGTTTGTTGAGAAGAATGGCAGTAAATCATATTCTGAAGTGGAACTGCTATCCATTCTGGAGGAAAGTCCTGAATCATTCAGCAATAATGTTGTTACGAGGCCCCTGATGCAGGAATGGTTATTCCCCACTCTGGCCTTTGTCGCGGGTCCTGGTGAGATTGCCTATTGGGGAGAGCTGAAAAAAGCTTTTGAATTCGTTGATTTGAAAATGCCTCCAGTGGTGCCGAGATTAAATATTACCATTCTAGAACGTGAAATAGATAAACGAATGACTGACTTGCAATTAACTCTTCATGGAGTGATTACAGAAGGAGTATCAACAGCCCGTGATGCCTTTTGGAAATCGCTGGAACGTCCAGGTTTAGAGTTGGAAATGAAACAAATCAAAGATGAACTCCAACGGAAGTATGAAAGAATCCGGGAGGAGGCTGTAAGCATCGATCGAGGATTACATCAGATAATAGATAAGAACCTTGAGTTCCACCTTAATCAGTTCGATTATTTACGCAGCAAAGTGGATAAAGCACTGAAAGATAAGCATTCCTTGACTTTGCATCAATTCATGAAGGTGGAAAACAGCATAAGGCCAAATGAAGGACCTCAGGAAAGAACGTGGAATATTCTTTATTTCCTTAACAAATACGGACCAGAATTCGTGAAAGATCTAACCCTTCAAGATTTTGCTTTCGACGGAACTCATAAAGTAGTCTATCTGTAAGCTCTACTTCGTTCAAAAAAAGGACCTAATTCGTTTATTATTGCGGATTAGGTCCTTTTTCCGTTGTTTAAAGACAAATTTCAACCCTTGAAAAATGTCTGGAAAAGAGAGAAAAAGACTAATGAAAAATAGAGGGAATATTTTGCCGGGAAAGAATTTAGAAAAGAGTGGAGAAAAGTGGGGGGATGTGGTACATTTGTGATAGAAAGTGGGGGCAGTGCATATGTTCATGGGCGAATATCAACATAACATTGATAATAAAGGCCGTTTAATCATACCTGCCAAGTTCCGTGATCACCTCGGAGATTCGTTTGTCGTCACCCGGGGACTCGATCAATGCTTATTTGGTTATCCCATGGATGAATGGCGAGCACTAGAAGAAAAGCTCAAAGCCCTGCCACTGACAAAGAAAGATGCCCGTGCCTTTACCCGATTCTTCTTCTCGGGAGCAACTGAGAGTGAATTAGATAAGACAGGCAGGGTGAATATTCCTGCTGCACTTGTGAATTATGCACATTTGGAAAAAGAATGCATCATTTTAGGAGTTTCCAATCGAATTGAGATTTGGAGTAAATCATTATGGGAAGACTATTTCACACAGTCCGAAGATTCATTTGCTGAACTTGCAGAGAATATGGTAGGGTTCGATATTTGATCCCCCACAAAACGTTCGATTGGAAAGGTGAATGCAACATGTTTAAACATACAACTGTATTGCTAAAGGAAACAGTAGATGGCTTGAATATTAAGGAAGATGGAGTATATGTAGATTGTACTTTAGGTGGAGCGGGACATAGTGAGTATCTTGTCACCCAGCTATCATCGAAGGGGCACCTGTACTGCTTCGACCAGGATGAGACGGCCATCGCCCATGCAAAAGAAAAGCTTTCAGCCTATCAGGATAGAGTAACGTTCGTTCAATCAAATTTCCGTCATCTAAAGGAAAAACTTGAACAACTTGGAGTACATAGTGTGGATGGGATTCTATACGACCTTGGTGTATCATCTCCTCAGCTGGATACTCCAGAAAGAGGTTTCAGTTATCATCATGATGCTCCACTCGACATGAGAATGGACTTGCAAGGTGAGGTAACTGCTTATGATGTAGTAAATCATTGGTCGTTTGAAGACTTGGTTCGGATATTTTACCGATATGGAGAAGAAAAATTCTCTAAGCAAATCGCAAGAAAAATCGAGGCGGCACGAGAGGTCAAGGCGATTGAAACAACTGGTGAGCTTGTTGAATTGATTAAGGAGGGGATTCCTGCACCAGCAAGACGTAAAGGTGGGCACCCAGCCAAGAGAGTCTTTCAAGCAATTCGAATTGCTGTGAATGATGAACTTGGAGCCTTTGAAGATTCACTGGAACAAGCCATAGACCTTCTTCACAAGGGAGGAAGAGTGAGTGTCATAACTTTCCATTCCCTCGAGGACCGCATTTGCAAAACCATGTTCAAAGAGAAGGCGTCTGGTCCTGACCTGCCTCCTGGATTGCCGATTATTCCTGAAGGATATGAAGCGGAGCTGCAGCTTGTTACAAGAAAACCGATTCTGCCAAGCGATGAAGAATTAGAGGAAAACAATCGAGCCAGGTCGGCTAAATTAAGAATTGCACAAAAAAATATATAAATAGAAAAGGAAACGGGAGGGAGAATTTTGAGTAACTTAGCCAGAAAGTTCGAGCAGCAAAACGTTGAGAAAACGAATCAATCCGTTCAAGCGAAGCCGAAACGTCTGAGTGAAGATAGAAAATCCATCATCACACCAGGTGAAAAGATTCTTGTAGGGATTTTTGCCATGGTATTTTGCTTTTTAGCCGTCCAGATTGTGACAACTCAAGCGGCCATTTACGATGTGAATAAAGAAGTCCAGCACGTTGAATCAACCATCGATAAACAAGAGAAGGCCAATAATGACCTCAAACTTCAAGTAAGTGAGCTCAGTACGTATGAGCGTATTCTTGAAAAAGCGAAAGAGCTTGGCCTTAACTTGAAAGAAAAGAATGTTAAGGTTGTTGAACAGTAATGAAAAAAAGACCAAGCATGAACATAGGGGCAGCCATCCTGTTCGGGATTTTCGGCTTGCTCTTTTTTGTATTAATGGTCCGCTTTGTCACGATTCAGGTCACCGGAGAAGCAGAGGGTAAAGTACTTGCTTCTCAAGCGGCAAAAAAATATATAAAAAGTCAGATTTTAGAGGCTCATAGAGGTACGATTTTCGATGGGAAAGGAGAAGTCATTGCCGAGGATACTTCTGCCTACACACTTGTTGCCATTTTAGATCCCAGCATCACGAGTGATCCGGAAAAACCAAAGCATGTGACAGATCCCCATGAAACAGCAAAAGCCCTTGCACCCTACCTTGACATGAAAGAGAGTGAAATATATGACCGCCTTAATCAAGAGGGGCGGTATCAGGTGGAATTTGGGTCTTCAGGCAGAGACCTGTCTCATCAATTAATGCTTGAGATCCGGGAACAGAATATACCTGGAATCACATTTAGGAAAGAAGCAAAACGTTTCTATCCAAATGGTTCCTTCGCCTCGCACCTTATCGGGTTTGCCCAAAAGTCCACATCGGATAACGGAGAATCTAAGACCGTTGGCAAAATGGGTGTGGAAGCAAGCTTTGATGAGGTGTTAAGTGGGAAGGATGGTTCAGTGGAATATAAGAGTGATGTGTGGGGGTATCTACTGCCAAATGCTGACGAGCATGTAACCGCCCCGCAGGATGGAGATGACATCTATCTTACCATTGACAAAAAAATTCAGACGTTTCTTGAAGAAGCAATGAATGAAGTCCAGAAAAAATATAAGCCTAAAAAGATGTTTGCGATTGTATCGGACCCCAAAACGGGGAAAATTCTAGCCATGTCTCAGAGGCCTACATTCCACCCTGATTCAAGGGAAGGCTTGCTTGACAACTGGACCAATTTCATCGTCGAGGATACGTATGAGCCAGGGTCAACGATGAAGTCCTTTTCCCTTGCAGCCGCCGTGAATGAAGGGAAATTCAATCCCCATGAACTTTATCAATCAGGTAAATATTATGTTGAAAACGTCCATAATCCCATCAGGGACCATAATGGAGGAGAAGGGTGGGGAACGATTTCGTATTTAGAAGGAGTTCAAAGATCTTCCAACGTAGCATTTGCAAATTTACTGGATAAAATGGGGTTTGAAACGTATGAACAATACTTACAGGATTTTGGGTTTGGTAGGGCAACCGGTGTAGGATTGCCAAATGAAGCTTCCGGATCTATCTTATACCACTATCCAATTGAAAAATATACAACCATTTTTGGTCAGGGTACGACTGTGACACCTCTTCAGATGATACAGGCACAATCAGCCATTGCAAATGATGGCAAAATGATGAAGCCTTATGTGATCTCAAAAATAGTCGATCCCAATTCGAAAAAAGTAATGAAAGAAACAAAGCCTGAAGTTGCCGGAGCCCCCATTACAAAAGAAACGGCTGAAAAGACAAGGGAGTACCTTGAAACAACGGTCACTTCAGAAAATGGGACAGGAACGAGATTTGCCATAGAAGGGTATCGTGTCGGCGGGAAATCCGGATCAGGTCAGATACCTGATCCGGAAACAGGTAAGTATATGAGTGGAAAAGAAAATTACCTGTTTTCTTTCATGGGCATGGCCCCTATTGAGGATCCTGAGTTAATTGTGTATGTAGGTGTGCAGCAGCCTGAACTGGAGTTGACTGAAATAGGGTCTGACCCTGTATCAGACATATTTAGGCCAGTGATGCAAAATAGCCTGAAATATTTAAACATTAAGCCTCAGGAAAAAGTGAGCTTAAAAGAATTGACAGTTCCTGATACGCAAAAAATGAGCATCGATGACGCAAAAAAAGCTTTAAAGGCAGCAGGTGCTTCTCCTGTGGTCGTTGGAAACGGTTCTAAAGTGATACAGCAATTGCCTCAGGCAGGAAGTAAAATCCTGCAGGGTGAAAAAGTGGTCATTCAAACGGACGGTGACACTACTATCCCCGATATGAAGGGTTGGTCGGTACGAGATGTATTCAAAGTAGCGAACGTAGCTGGACTGAAGATCAATATGGTCGGAAACGGGTATGCCGTCAGTCAAAATATTCAACCTGGGGTACCTGTGAAACAGGAGGAGCCACTCGTGGTGAATTTTAATACCCCTGATGAACATGAACAAAAAAATAAAGAAGAAGCAGTTGAAGAACGTCCACTTAATTAAGTGAAAGGGCTGACTTGGATATGTGACCCGCTCCTCTGGATCGATTACCATGTAGACGATTCATGGATGAGGAAGGTTACATGAAAGTCGCCCTTTTTCTTATGGTCTCCCTCATCGAATGAAGAAGGGTAGTCGGTCAAAACTCCTCCTTTCTTTGATTTCAAACATACCCCGATAGGTCCAAGCATATAATGGAACGAGCCATAGAAGGGGAGGTTCCATTTGTGAAAAGAGTATCCAATGTAACAGTAAGAAAGCGTTTAGCAGCTGCACTGGTAGCAGGAGTCCTGATATTCTCCATTATCGACATAAGGCTTGGTTATGTTCAGTTCTTTAAAGGGGACTGGCTTACGGGGTTGGCAAAGGACTCATGGAGTCGGAATATTCCATTTCAACCTGAGAGGGGTAAGATCGTGGACCGTAATGGGGTGGAACTTGCAGGGAATCAGAGTGCCCCGACGATATTTGTCGTCCCGAGACAAATTACCGATCCCCAGGGAACCGCAGATAAACTGGCGGCTGTTCTTAATATTTCAGTAGAAGCTGCATATAAATATGTAACACAGAGTGCCAATATGGTCTTGATTAAAGAAGCTCGTAAAATCTCATACGACAAAGCGAAAGAAGTCAGGGACCTTAACCTTAAAGGGGTTTACTTAGGTGAAGATTCTAAGCGGTATTACCCATATGGAAGCTATCTATCCCATGTTCTCGGCTTTGCAGGGATAGATAACCAGGGGTTGATGGGACTCGAACTTTCATATGATGAAGAGCTTAGTGGAGATAAAGGGTATGTGAAATTCTTCTCCGATGCAAAAGGAAAAAGGATGCCTGATATGGCAGACGACTTTGAGAAACCGGCGAATGGACTGGATTTAAAGCTAACCATCGATACAAAGGTCCAAACCATCATTGAGCGTGAATTGGATATTGCTCAAGCCACCTACAACCCGGATGGGATCATCGCGATTGCCATGAATCCAAAAACCGGTGAAATCTTAGCCATGTCAAGCCGGCCGACTTTTGATCCGGCAAATTTCAGAAACGTTCCCCAGGAAATCTATAACCGTAATCTACCAATCTGGAGCACCTATGAACCAGGGTCTACATTTAAAATCATTACCCTTGCAGCAGCCCTTGAAGAGAATAAAGTCGACCTTCATAAGGAAAAATTCCATGACCCCGGTCATATAGAAGTAGCCGGTTCTACCCTTCATTGTTGGAAGAGGGGAGGACATGGAACCCAGACCTTTCTTGAAGTTGTCCAAAATTCATGTAACCCAGGGTTTGTGGAGCTCGGGGAAAGGCTGGGGAAAGAAAAGCTCTTCAGTTATATCCATGATTTTGGATTTGGACAAAAGACAGGGATTGACCTTCAAGGAGAGGGGAAGGGAATTCTCTTTAATCTTGATCGGGTAGGACCTGTGGAGCAGGCAACTACGGCTTTCGGTCAGGGTGTGGCCGTGACTCCGATTCAGCAGGTAGCCGCTGTATCGGCAGCCGTCAACGGGGGGATTTTGTATCAACCGTATATAGCAAAGGAACTTGTGGACCCTTCCAGTGGAGAAGTGGTAATGAGAAAAACGCCTCAAATGAAGAAGAGGGTCATCTCTGAAGAAACATCAAAGCAAATACGCGAAGCGTTAGAAAGTGTTGTTGCACAAGGTACAGGAGGGAAAGCCTTTGTAGATGGATACCGGGTAGGCGGGAAAACGGGGACCGCTCAAAAGGCAAAGGACGGCAAGTACTTGGAAAACAATCACATTGTTTCATTTATGGGGGTTGCTCCTGCAGATGATCCTGAAATTGTCGTCTATGTAGCTGTCGATAATCCAAAAGGTACAGTACAATTTGGTGGAGTCGTAGCCGCACCAATTGCAGGGAGTATCATTGGAGATAGTTTGGAAGCGATGGGAGTGCCTAAGAGGAAGGATCAGATTGAAAAGAAGATGACGTGGACGGATACACCCATGGTTGAAACCCCGGATTTAGTCGGATTGACTAAAAATGAGTTACAGGAGCAGCTCGTTAATCTTGACTTAGATATAAGTGGGAATGGAGATAAAGTGGTGAGTCAATCCCCGGATCCAGGCGTGAAAATTAAGCAAGGATCAAAAGTCAGGGTATATCTATCCGAATAACTTACAACTGAGCCACTCACATTGTCATGATTCATGATATACTTCATATTTATGTCCAGGGCTTCTTGATCGAAGGGAGCCCTGAAATAGGAAAATGTGACAGTCTGTGAGTTATCGATAATTTTAACCAACTAAGATAAAAGGTTGATAGCTTTCATTCGCATTTTTTTGTAAAATATAAAAAGGTTGCTTTCTACCTGTGAGGAGTTGAAAAGATGAGATTGCACACTTTGCTGGAAGTACTACCATTTTACTCAGTACAGGGCGAAGGGGATCCGGTTATCTCAAACATAGCTAATCACCATAAGAAAGTAAAAAATGGTGACTTATTTATCTGTATTAACGGATTGGAAATCGATAGCCACTCTCTGGCAAATGAGGCTGAAAAGAGCGGTGCTTCTGCCATTCTAGCTGAGAGGGGCATTGAGGCAAATGTCCCTGTCATAATCGTTCCCGATACGAAGAAATCAATGGCGATACTTGCAGACCACTTCTATAAGCAGCCCTCCCATCAGCTTTTATTGGTTGGGGTGACAGGGACAAATGGTAAGACCACCACCACCCATCTGATTGACCAGATATTTACCAACTGTGGGATCATGACAGGTATGATAGGGACGTTGCACATAAAAGTGGGGGATGAATTACAAATAAGCCATAATACGACCCCTGACAGCTTAACGCTCCAACAAACGTTTAAGCGGTTCTGTGATAAAGGTGTACGTTCTGCCGTAATGGAAGTTTCATCCCACGCATTGGATCAGGGGAGAGTCCAAGGGTGTGACTATGATATTGCCGTGTTCACGAATCTGACTCAGGATCACCTGGATTATCATAAATCCATGGATGATTATCGAAATGCAAAAGGCTTATTGTTTTCT
The DNA here is from genome assembly GCF_012911895.1 of Bacillus sp. RO3. Classification (GTDB taxonomy): domain Bacteria; phylum Bacillota; class Bacilli; order Bacillales; family Bacillaceae_B; genus Rossellomorea. The sequence goes on along the minus strand of NZ_JAAXCV010000034.1, from coordinate 371,809 downwards.
CAATTAGGGAATACTTATTTTAAGAAAACACCTAAGTACGCCATTATTAATAAGGATGATGCAGCAGCTGATTATTTTATCGGGGTTACAGCCGCACATGTATTTACATATGGTCTGTCTCCGTCTGCTGACTTCTACGCCAGAGATATTGTCTTAAAAGCGACGGAGACCTCATTTACCCTTGTTTCACCATTTGGAGAAAGAGAGATGCAATTTAAATTAGCTGGACAATTTAACGTGTATAACGCTCTTGCTGCCATCGCAACTGCCAGTGCCGCAGGTATATCCATTGAAGACAGTGTCAGGAGCCTGGAGGGTGCACCTGGGGTCAGGGGGCGTTTTGAAACCATTTCAGAAGGCCAGCCCTTCTCAGTCATTGTTGACTATGCCCATACTCCAGACGGATTGAAAAATGTACTCGAAACCATCAGGACGATTGCAAAGGGGAAGGTCATCGTGGTGGTGGGGTGCGGTGGAGACCGGGATAAGGTCAAGCGGCCGATAATGGCTGAAATTGCCTGTGAATATGGGGATTATGCTATCTTCACCTCCGATAATCCCAGAACTGAAGACCCTGGGGATATCCTAAAGGATATGGAATCGGGTGTTGTCGGCAAAGAATATCAATTAATCGAAGACCGTAAAGAAGCCATTAAAGAGGCATTGAGCCTTGCCGGTACTGAAGATGTAGTCCTGATTGCCGGTAAAGGTCATGAAACCTATCAAATAATAGGAACAAACGTTTATGATTTTGACGATCGCGAAGTGGCCAGACAAATCATCAAGGGGATGTAAGGATGCTCTTTTATGAGGATGTTAAGAAATTGTTTCCTGATTCTACAGGAATACATCTGCCGGGTGTTTCGTTTCTGATAGTTTCGAATTCAACTAGTATGGGAATGAAAAAGGGACTATATGTCCCTTTTAGTGATGAAATAAATCTTTTCAAAAGTATTGAAAAAGGAGCGATCGCTTCACTATGGCCTAAGGATACACCAGTGCCCTCCTTTGTTCCCAACCACTTTCCTTTATTTATGGTTGAAGATGTCTACGATGCTTATACGGACTTACTTGAGGATTACAAACAAAATTACAATCAAGAAAAGTGGGAAATTATGACGAAATTTATATGTACCAATTCATCTGAAAAAAATCAATCAATAGACGCAGCATCTACCCAATTCACAATCAGAAAAGGAGGGGAATAATTATGATGGAACAAGTGATCTTCTTTACCATTATTATGGCGTTTCTCATAACGGTATTGCTTGCCCCCGTCTTTATTCCTTTCCTGAGGAGATTAAAATTTGGGCAGAGTATTAGGGACGAAGGCCCTCAGTCTCACCAAAAAAAGACAGGTACACCGACAATGGGGGGGATTGTGTTTCTCGTATCCATTGTCATCACTACATTTATTATGACTGGAAAATATTCGGAGCCTGGTCCGGAAACCTATTTAATGATCCTTGTGACAGTCGGGTTTGGACTATTAGGATTCCTCGATGATTTTATCAAAGTGGTGATGAAAAGAAACTTAGGATTAACATCCAAACAGAAATTACTGGGTCAGATCGTCATATCCATTATCTTTTACATCATCTATACTCAGAATGACTTCCCCACTACGGTCTCCATTCCGTTAACGGATTTTTCAATGGAACTAGGATGGCTGTATTGTTTATTCATCATTTTCTGGCTGGTAGGATTCTCAAACGCCGTCAATTTAACAGATGGCTTAGATGGCCTGGTGTCTGGTACAAGCGCCATTGCCTTTGGTGCACTGGCTGTATTGGCTTGGAATCAATCCCAGTATGATGTAGCCATTTTCGGAGTCGCAGTCGTTGGTGCAGTTCTCGGATTCCTGGTATTCAATGCTCATCCTGCAAAAGTATTCATGGGAGATACAGGGTCTCTGGCATTAGGCGGCGCAATCGCCACGATTGCAATACTGACGAAACTGGAAATCATCTTGATTCTTATCGGTGGAGTATTTGTCATTGAGACTCTTTCCGTCATCTTACAGGTCGCTTCATTCAAGACAACAGGAAAGAGAATTTTTAAAATGAGTCCATTGCACCATCATTATGAATTGGTCGGTTGGTCAGAATGGCGTGTGGTCGTAACGTTCTGGACAGTCGGGTTGCTTTTTGCCGTATTAGGAATCTATATTGAGGTGTGGTTATAATTGAAAAAGATAACGAAGTTTAAACATAAAAAAGTTCTAGTATTGGGATTAGCCAAAAGTGGGGTAAGTGCTGCCTCTCTCCTACATAAGTTGGAAGCTTTTGTAACCGTGAACGATCAAAAGCCTTTAGCTGAAAACCCTGAAGCTCAGGGTCTTCTTCAGGAAGGAATTAAAGTGATCTGTGGAAGCCACCCCATCGAACTACTTGATGAAGGCTTTCAATATGTGATAAAAAATCCGGGAATACCGTATCATAATCCGTTAATCAAAAAAGCAATCGAAAAAAATATTCCCGTCCTCACCGAAGTCGAGCTTGCTTACTTGATATCTGAAGCTGAAATGATCGGGATAACAGGAACAAATGGCAAAACCACTACGACTACACTGCTGTTTGAAATACTTAAAGAGGCTGATCAAAATCCTCTGATAGCAGGAAATATCGGAACGGTTGCTTCTGAAGTCGCACAGGATGCAAAAGAAAATGAAAAAATGGTTGTGGAGCTGTCTTCTTTCCAATTGATGGGGACTGAAGAGTTCGCTCCTCACGTTGCCATCATTACGAATTTATATGATGCCCACCTGGATTACCACGGGAATCTAGATGAATATTGGAAGGCAAAAGCAAACATAACGAAAAATCAAACCGAACATGATTATCTGATCATCAATGCAGACCAGGAGCATGTGTTACAAACGGTTGCCTTTACAAAAGCAAAACTGATTCCGTTTTCGACAACGAAAGAGGTTGAAGGTGGGGCATATATTAAAAACGGCTCAATCTACTTTAAAGATGATAAAGTGGTTGAACTTTCTTCCATCGTCTTACCGGGTGCCCATAACTTGGAGAATATCCTTTGTGCTGTTGCTGCATGTAAAATCTACGGGGTGACAAATGATTCCATTCGAAAGGTCCTGGGTGTCTTTACCGGCGTAAAGCATCGAACACAATTCGTTCGTGAATTGAATGGCATTAAATTTTACAATGACTCTAAGGCAACGAACAGTCTTGCGACGAAAAGTGCCCTCCAAGCCTTTGAGGGACCAACGATTCTCCTTGCAGGAGGGTTAGACCGTGGGAATGGATTTGATGATTTGATTCCTTATTTGAAAAATGTAAAACTGTTGATCACTTTTGGGGAAACATCAGAAAAGTTCGTAAAAACGGGAGAGGAAGCAGGAATACAATCCATCATTCCTGTCGATAATGTTGAAAAGGCAGTCCCTGTTGCATTTTCACATGCACAAGAAGGAGATGTCGTTTTACTGTCCCCAGCATGTGCAAGCTGGGATCAATATCGAACTTTTGAACAACGTGGTGACATTTTTATTGAAGCGGTGCATAAGCTTTAATAAGGGCTTGTCCATGAAGAGCATCATACTTTCACAGCCAGTACTCCAATCCATGATAAGTAGATTTCTTTGCTCGAACGGCTCTTAAATTCGTCTACTCGAGGTGTTTAAGCTTGCCATTAAAAAAATCGACTCCCGATTTTATACTCATTATGGTTACACTCACTTTACTTGCGATTGGATTGATCATGGTGTACAGCGCCAGCGCTGTCTGGGCCGATTACAAATTTGATGATTCCTTCTTTTTTGCCAAAAGGCAAGTCCTCTTTGCAGGCGTTGGGTTATTTGCGATGTTCTTCATCATGAATATTGAATACTGGACGTGGAGGAATTGGGCTAAAATTATCATCATCATTTGCTTTGTCCTTCTTGTCCTGGTGTTAATACCGGGTATAGGGGTCCTTCGAAATGGCTCCAGAAGCTGGATAGGAGTAGGGGCGTTTTCCATTCAGCCGTCAGAGTTTATGAAACTTGCCATGATTGCATTCCTTTCCAAGTATTTATCAGAGAATCAGAAGTATATTACTTCGTTTAAACAAGGGCTTCTCCCTGCCCTTCTCTTGGTTTTCGCCGCATTTGGGATGATTATGCTCCAACCGGACTTAGGTACGGGTACTGTTATGGTTGGTACTTCTGTCGTGATGATTTTCATTGCCGGAGCCAGGATCATGCATTTCGTAGGACTTGGAATGATTGGGTTGGTGGGCTTTATCGGTCTTGTGATTTCCGCACCGTATCGCATCAAACGGATAACGTCCTTCTTAGATCCCTGGCAAGACCCGTTAAACAGCGGATTCCAGATCATTCAGTCTTTGTATGCGATTGGACCGGGAGGCTTGTTTGGATTAGGTCTCGGACAAAGCAGACAGAAATTTTTCTACCTCCCCGAACCCCAAAATGACTTTATATTTGCCATTTTAGCTGAAGAGCTCGGCTTTATAGGCGGGACACTGGTTTTGCTCCTGTTTTCATTGATTTTATGGAGAGGAATAAGAATTGCATTAGGTGCCCCTGATTTATTCGGAAGCTTCCTGGCTTTAGGGATCGTATCGATGATCGCGATCCAGGTAATGATCAATGTAGGGGTTGTAACCGGTCTTATGCCTGTTACGGGAATTACCCTTCCTTTCCTTAGCTACGGGGGATCCTCCCTCACCCTCATGCTGATGGCCGTGGGAGTGCTCCTGAATATCAGCCGCTATACGAGGCATTAGCGAATGGAAAGACCGGAGAGATTGACTGTATTGGACATCGGGTAATAATGGAGAGAAAACCAATCATTCCTTCATTTTTATCTTCCTATGTTGATACTGTCAGTCTCTTTTTTATTTATTCCTTTACATAGAAAATCATTGATTTTATTGAAATAACGATAGGATAATTATTGTTCAGATGTTACAATTAATTACATATATGTAATGCATAATGATCAGACCTTTTCAAAAATAAGGAGAGTTTATTACTTTTCCTAACCAAATCTTTTACAATTCAATGACATCCTTTTATTATTTAGAATTTGTTGTTTAAAATAGACTTCATGAGTGTATTAGATAGGGTGGCCCTTCTTTGAAATAGTCAATGGAAGTACATATACGAAAAGCAGTATGGAGGATGTTTCTTAGGAATCCTTGGATAAGGGGCCCTTGAGTTCAAAATGGACTTACTCCCGATTTTTCGTGCAGTAACTCTATCATAATGATTTCATGTACATCATTAGGTTTTATGGCAGAAAATAACGTTCTGTTCCTCTTTTAACATTTGTTTCCTTCATATAAAATGATAGGTATCCCAATGTAAAGAGTACTTTCATTTAAGACGCGAGGAAAATTTTCTTCTCATGGCTTAATGAATTCAAAGTGAAATTGAGGAGAACGATATGAAAAAAGAAAATGTTGTTTCCATTGAAGATCGTATTCCTAAATTAAAACAACACCGGAAAAAGAAAGCCAATCGCAGATTGATGTTTTTACTTTCTTTGTTTTTCCTTATGATTTTGTCGGTTGTTTACTTTCAATCACCACTAAGTCATGTAAAGGAAGTGTGGGTTAACGGGAATGAGCTTGTATCAAAAGAAACAGTTCTTCAGAATAGTGGGATTGACACGGGAATGAATGTATGGAGCGTTAACAAAGAAAAAACAGTGAAAAAATTAAAAAAGCTACCTGAAGTAAAGGATGCGACGGTTAAAATGTCCTTTCCCAATTCCTATGAAATCCATCTCCAAGAGTATGATAAAAAGGCCTATCTGACTAAAGATAATACATTTTTTATCATATTGGAGAATGGGAATGTCCTGGATAAAGGCACACAGTCAATACCTGTGGATGCTCCATTGCTGAGAGGATTCGAGGAAGACAAGGTACTTGTGAAAATGGTGGAAGAATTAGGCGAGCTCCCTAAAGAAGTACAGCACCTTATTTCAGAGATCATTCTGGTTCCAAAAAAAACCGACCAATATCACTTGACCCTGTTTATGAATGATGGGTTTGAAGTGAGTGCAACGATCCGGACCTTTTCAGAGAAGATGGTTCATTACCCCTCCATTGTCAGTCAACTGGACCCTTCAGTGAAAGGAGTCATTGATCTAGAGGTAGGTTCTTATTTCAGGGCATATGAAACGGAAGGTGAACAAACTGATGATGAGGATGAGAGTGAGAGGTAAGCATGTAATCCTCTCTCTTGTATGTCTGGTGTTAGGTTTCATCCTTGCTTTTTCATTTAGTCTTGCCAACACAGAACAAGCGGAACTTGGAAACAAGACCAATGGTCAGTGGAAACAGGAAGAAGCATTGAGGGATCAGATCCTTGAGTATCAGCAGAAAAATAATTCTCTCCAGGAAGAACTTTTCAAGAAACAGGAGAAGGTCGTAAATATGGAGAAAGAATTTTCTAAAGAGAAACAAATCTACTTCAATCTGGCTGAAGATGCGGAGAAGTACCGTATGTATCTGGGTAAAACGAAAGTTCAGGGGCCAGGGGTGAATGTAACACTATCTGATGCAGATTATGATCCCAATGAAGAAAACGCCAATAATTATATTGTTCATGAGCATCATGTCTTTAAAGTGATCAATGAACTGTACATCGCAGGGGCTTCTGCAGTGGCCATCAATGGACAAAGGCTGAAACATGATTCATATATATTGTGCAACGGCCCGGTTATTCAAATTGATGGAATCGAGTATCCCGCTCCTTTTGAAATTACGGCAATCGGCGATCCTGACGTATTATCTTCTTCCATGAACATCACAGGCGGGGTTAAAGACCAGCTTGTAAACGATAATATTATTTTTAAACTGGAAAAGAAGAATACAGTTATTTTAGAGCCAATCATAAGTGAATCCTAGATAGCCATCGACGAGCTGACGGTTATCAAGTGTAGGTTAGATGTGAAAGTAAGGTGCAATGAATGGACAACAAATTAAAGATCAGCTTTACGATTATAACGATTATCATAGGGTTTATGATAGCTATCCAGTTCCAAACAGTGAAAGAACCAGTTGTCCGGGATACACGAGATATATGGGAACTGCGAGATGCATTATTAAAGGAAAAAGAAGTCAACTCAAATCTTTATGCAGAAATGCGTGCTGTTGAAGAGAAGCTGGAACAATATAAGACAGAGCAGGAGTCCAGTCCAGAACGGGCGCTAAAACAAACGTTAGAGGAATTGAAAACAGAAGCCGGATTAACAGAGAAAACAGGATCCGGAGTCATTTTAACGATTGAACCTGCCATGGAAGACATCCTGCTTGGAGAAAAAGTACAAACCATTTCCCCCGAGCTGCTTGAGAGACTTGTGAATGAGTTGAATCAATACGGTGCCAAGGACATTTCAATAGACGGGCATCGCTTAATCAATACATCGGTCATTAGGGATATTAATGGTGAAACGAAGGTAGATGGTTATTCTATCAAGAAAATACCATTTGAAGTGAGAGTCCTGACGAAAGATACAAAAGCAGCTAAGGATCTATACAATAGAATGCAGGTGTCACAGTCTGTCGAGGACTTCTTTATTGATAATCTTCGTGTCTCTGTTTCAAAACCTTTAGAAAAAGTGGTCGTACCACCATATGAAGATACTATCCGGGTCCGTCTAATGGAACCGGTGAAGGAAAGAGGAGGGAACGGGTAATATGTGGCTTCCCCTTTTAGGGTTGCTGGTAGGGGTTGTATTGGGGCTCCTTACGGATATTAGAATTCCAGATGAATACTCGAATTATTTATCAATTGCGGTCCTGGCAGCATTAGATACATTGTTTGGCGGGATACGTGCCCACCTCCAAAATATTTATGATGAGAAAGTCTTTGTTTCTGGGTTCTTTTTTAATATTTTACTGGCAGCAAGTTTAGCTTTTCTAGGCGTACATCTTGGTGTAGACTTATATCTGGCGGCTGTATTTGCTTTTGGAGTAAGATTATTCCAAAATATCGCAGTGATTAGAAGGATACTAATTAGCAATTGGTCAAATAAACAAGAAAAAAGAGAAAAAAATTAGAATTTTAAAAGGGAATCGTTTTTGTTACGACGAATATCATAATTAAGATATACTTAGAATAATGTTTTTCTAGGATTGTTGTTCCAAATAAACATTCTTTAAGGAGGTGCCATAGAGTGAACAGCAATGAAATTTACGTTAGCCTTGACATCGGTACATCCACAGTAAAAGTAATCATTGGCGAAATGACAAATGATTCCTTAAACATTATCGGTGTAGGAAATGTGAACTCAGAAGGAATCAGAAAAGGTTCCATCGTAGATATAGACGAAACTGTTCATACGATTAAGAAAGCAGTTGAACAAGCGGAAAGGATGGTTGGTCTGTCCATCGGCCAAGTCATCGTAGGAATAACAGGAAACCATGTGTCTCTCCAATCGTGTCATGGTGTAGTAGCCGTATCAAGTGATAATCGGGAAATTGGAGATGAAGACGTTCTAAGGGTAATGGATGCAGCCCAAGTCGTATCTATTCCCCCAGAAAGAGAAATCATCAATGTGATCCCCAGACAATTCATCGTTGATGGATTGGATGAGATTACAGATCCCCGTGGCATGATCGGTGTCCGACTGGAAATGGAAGGTACGATCATCACGGGATCCAAGACGATCTTACATAATACTCTCCGTTGTGTAGAAAAGGCGGGACTTGAAATTGTAGATATCGTTCTTCAGCCTCTGGCAGCAGGTGCTGTTGCCCTGTCAAAGGATGAAAAGAATCTGGGTGCTGCCTTAATCGATATTGGTGGCGGATCTACAACGATTGCTGTATTTGAACAAGGCCACTTAAAGGCAACAACCGTTTTGCCTGTTGGTGGAGAACATATTACCAAAGATTTATCGATTGGTTTAAGGACCTCAACGGACGATGCAGAGAAAATCAAAACGAAATATGGACATGCTTATTATGATCATGCATCTGAAGATGAAGTGTTCAGTGTGCCAATTATCGGCAGTGATCAGCATCAACAATTTAATCAATTAGAAATTTCTGATATCATAGAAGCCAGGCTGGAAGAGATCTTAGATCTCATAAGCCATGAGCTGAAACGATTGGGAATCAGGGACCTGCCAGGTGGATATGTTTTAACTGGTGGTGTAGCAAATCTCCCAGGTGTGTTAGAATTAGCACAAATCGTATTCCAAAATCGTGTACGGGTGGCAATTCCTGATTATATTGGAGTGAGGGAACCTCAGTATACGACAGCTGTTGGATTGATAAAGTACGCACAAAAGAATGCTAGATTACAAGGAAGAACTGTTAGTGCAGAAACAGTGCCAGTAGAGGCTGCTGAGAAGCGTCAATCGAAACCAGCTAATAAAAAGCCGAAGCCTGCAAAGGTTAATGAAGAAGAACATGAAGATGAAAAGGCCATGTCAAAAGTGAAAAAGTTCTTTGGATACTTCTTTGAATAAGGAATCCATAGATTCGACGAGTTAGGAGGATTTGTCATGTTGGAGTTTGATACAAATTTAGATTCTTTAGCGACAATTAAAGTTATCGGTGTCGGTGGTGGAGGAAACAACGCTGTAAACCGTATGATTGAACATGGTGTTCAGGGTGTAGAATTTATCGCTGTAAATACAGATGCACAAGCTCTGAATCTATCAAAAGCTGAAATTAAAATGCAAATCGGTGGCAAGTTAACCAGAGGGTTAGGTGCAGGTGCCAATCCTGAAGTAGGTAAAAAAGCCGCTGAAGAAAGTAAAGAACAAATTGAAGAAGCTCTTAAAGGAGCGGATATGGTCTTTGTTACTGCTGGAATGGGTGGAGGTACAGGAACAGGTGCAGCACCGGTCATTGCACAGATTGCCCGTGAAATCGGTGCATTGACAGTTGGTGTTGTTACTCGTCCATTCACTTTTGAAGGAAGAAAGCGTTCGAATCAGGCAAGCGGCGGTATTGCTGCTATGAAAGAAGGAGTGGACACTCTTATCGTTATTCCGAACGATCGTCTACTTGAGATTGTAGATAAGAGCACGCCTATGCTTGAAGCTTTCCGTGAAGCAGATAACGTTTTAAGACAAGGTGTTCAAGGTATCTCGGATCTAATCGCTACACCTGGTCTTATCAATCTTGACTTTGCCGATGTTAAGACAATCATGTCTAATAAGGGTTCAGCACTTATGGGAATCGGTGCAGCTTCAGGGGAGAACCGTGCAACAGAGGCAGCGAAAAAAGCCGTTTCAAGTCCTTTGCTTGAAACGTCCATTGATGGAGCACAAGGTGTACTGATGAACATTACTGGTGGAACTTCACTAAGTCTTTATGAGGTTCAGGAAGCTGCTGACATTGTCGCATCCGCTTCAGATCAAGAAGTGAACATGATCTTCGGATCTGTCATTAATGAAGATTTAAAGGATGATATCGTAGTAACAGTTATTGCAACAGGGTTTAACGAAGAGGTCATTCAACCTCCAAAGCAGACGCGTCCGACATTTGGAGGCATGAAGCCAAGTCAAAGTCCCAACCCAAGCCAGCCTGTCAAACGCGAGCAACCTAAGCGTGAAGAGCCTCAACAGCAAGAACCTGTGAGAACTTCTTCGAACCAGAATCAGGGAGCAGAAGAAACATTGGATATCCCAACGTTCCTCCGCAACCGTAACCGCCGCCGATAAAATAAAAGTGGAGGCGGCTTGCTCAGCCACGACAAGCTCAACAAGGGAATCCCAACAGGCGATTTTTGCCTGATGGGATTTTTTTGTTGTGACCTCGAGGGGCTAGCCGATTCAGCTGGATAAAATAAAAGCGGAGGCGGCAAGCATAAGTTGAGCCACCCGGGAAGGCGTCCTTTGCCTTTTTGGGTGGCTTAGCTTATGACCTCCAATAAGTCCCTACAAGCAAACAAGATAATCCCAACAGGCTTTTTTGCCTGATGGGATTTTTTTTTGCTTTTCAAATCCTCTTCATTTTTACAAAGAAAATTATTATACATTATGACTAAGTGTAACGCATATATTTAGTGACATATTTCGTTTTTTTCTCTGAAAAGTTTTCTTCGAAAGCATACAAAAAATGACAACCTTCTAATGGGGATGTACGATATACTTCTGATAAGTCATCACTAACTCGAAACTGAAGTAACTTTAACTGGGTGAAGTTTCAAAAGGAGGGTAGAGATTGACCTTATATCTGGATGTCATCTGGTTGTTAAATCTGCTGGTGGACTTTTTCTTATTATGGTTAACTGGGATCATCTTAAAAAGGCAATATGCTCTTTGGAGAATTGGAATCGGGAGTCTAATAGGAAGTTTCATCATTCTCCTTGCTTTTTCTCCATATGCACATCTTTCCGGAAACCCTCTTATGAAACTATTATTTTCAATTATCATGGTTTTTTCAGCATTTGGTTATAGAAGGTTACGTTATTACTTAACCAATCTGCTTATGTTCTATTTTGTTACATTTTTTACCGGCGGGATATTAATAGGTACACATTATTTTATCAGCTTTAACCCTGGTGCAGAATCATCAATGTTACTTGCAAGTATCCGTGGATTTGGAGATCCGATTAGCTGGGTTTTTGTCATGCTGGCCCTTCCTCTAGCATGGTATTTCTCCAAGGGACGAGTGGATAGCATAGAGCATGTGAAGATACAGTATGATCAACTTTTGCAAGTAAGCATAAAAATAGAAGAATTTCATTGTACCGTAAATGGTCTGGTGGATAGTGGGAATCAACTTCAAGATCCAATTTCAAAAAACCCGGTCTTAATCCTGTCAATAGCAGGGGTAGAAGGAGAAATACCAGATGAAGTATTATCCCTTTGTCATGATGTTGATGAGATCTTTTCAGACAATAAAGATATGGATACACGATGGTCGGATCGGATGAGAATAGTCCCGGCTCAATCAGTGGGAAGAAAAAGTCAATTGCTTGCAGCTGTTAAGCCTGATTCACTTATTTTAAAAGATCATGAATCAGAATGGGTCATCCCGGATGCACTGATTGCCTTCAGGGAAGAAGCGCTTTCAGCCGATGGGAATTTTCATGCAATCGTTCATCCCAAAATGGCTTCTCGAAAGCCGGTACTAAACGTTTCCTAAAGCAATTATTACTACTATACTCATGATTTTAAAGAAATAGAAGGGGGAGCAACAATGAAAAAATTAAAATTCAAGCTCTTGTACTATTGGTACAAACTGTTAATCAAATTTGGCCTGAAGACTGATGAAATTTACTACATAGGTGGCAGTGAAGCACTTCCTCCTCCATTGACGAAAGAAGAGGAAGAAGTATTACTCACTAAATTGCCAAAAGGTGATAAAGCTGCCCGCTCTCTGTTGATTGAACGGAACTTGAGATTAGTTGTGTATATAGCCAGGAAGTTTGAAAATACCGGGATCAATATAGAAGACTTAATCAGCATCGGAACGATTGGACTCATCAAAGCTGTTAACACATTCAATCCGGAGAAGAAAATCAAATTAGCGACTTATGCTTCAAGGTGTATTGAAAATGAAATATTAATGTACTTGAGAAGGAATAATAAAATTCGTTCTGAAGTATCATTTGATGAACCCCTGAACATAGATTGGGATGGAAATGAATTATTATTATCCGATGTACTTGGGACAGATGAAGACATTATTACGAAGGATCTAGAAGCAACCGTTGATAAAAAACTACTTTTTAACGCCCTGCACCAACTTTCAGATCGGGAAAAGCAAATCATGGAGCTCCGGTTTGGTTTAATGGGGGAAGAAGAAAAAACACAAAAGGATGTAGCGGATATGCTTGGTATCTCACAGTCCTATATTTCACGTCTCGAAAAGAGGATTATCAAGCGTTTGAAGAAAGAATTCAATAAAATGGTGTGACCTCTATAAACTGGCCTTTTCGTCGAAAAGGCCAGTTTTTTTGTTTATCTTCCATTAAAAATTTTTATCTGAAGATATTCCAGATTTCATAAGGGATTGAAAGATCATCGCCCATTCCTTGTCAGAATGAAATGCATATTTTTCCTCTTCAAGGAAATAATGAATTTTGTACAGCAGCTCCTACAAGGAGGGGAAAGAATGACACGTAATAAAGTCGAGATTTGTGGTGTAGATACTTCCAAATTACCAGTTCTCAAAAATGATGAAATGAGAGTTCTATTCAAACAAATGCAAGCGGGCGACATTACCTCAAGAGAAAAACTTGTAAATGGAAATTTACGCCTCGTCTTAAGTGTAATTCAACGCTTTAATAACCGTGGTGAGTATGTTGATGATTTATTTCAAGTAGGGTGTATCGGGCTGATGAAATCGATTGATAATTTTGATTTAGGTCAAAACGTTCGATTCTCTACATACGCGGTTCCCATGATTATCGGAGAAATCCGCCGGTATTTACGGGATAATAACCCGATCAGGGTATCACGGTCACTACGGGACATAGCGTACAAAGCTCTGCAAGTAAGGGAAAAATTAATGGGGGAAACCTCAAGGGAACCAACTGCTGAAGAAATTGCTAAAGTTCTTGATGTATCTCACGAAGAAATTGTATTTGCCTTGGACGCCATCCAGGATCCTGTCTCATTGTTTGAACCCATTTATAACGATGGCGGGGACCCGATTTTTGTCATGGATCAATTAAGTGACGAAAAGAACCGTGACTTCCATTGGATTGAAGAAATCGCCCTTCAGGAAGGTATGAGACGATTAAACGATCGTGAAAAACTCATTATCAGCAAACGGTTCTTTCAAGGGAAAACTCAAATGGAAGTAGCTGACGAGATTGGCATTTCCCAAGCACAAGTATCAAGACTGGAAAAAGCGGCCATTAAACAAATGAACAAAAATATTCAATAGGTAACGAAAAGCGAAGGCGGCTCGTTTAGAGGCGACAAGCATAAGACAAACCTGTCAGAAAGGCGTACTTTGCCTTTTTGTCAGGTTTGCCTTATGACCTCGAGTCTCTAGCCGCCGCAGCTGGACAAAGAAAAGCGAAGGCGGCTCGTATAGAGGCGACAAGCATAAGACGAACCTGTCAGAAAGGCGTACTTTGCCTTTTTGTCAGGTTTGCCTTATGACCTCGAGCCTCTAGCCGCCGTAGCTGGACAAGAAAAGCGAAGGCGGCTCGTTTAGAGGCGACAAGCATAAGACGAACCTGTCAGAAAGGCGTACTTTGCCATTTCGTCAGGTTTGCCTTATGACCTCGAGTCTCTAGCCGCCGCAGCTGGACAAGAAAAGCGAAGGCGGCTCGTTTAGAGGCGACGAGCCAAATAAAATCCTCCCCGACAGGCGCCCTTTGCCTATTTGGGTGGATTTTTCTTATGCCCTGGGGGAGAAGTAGAGACGGTACCGCGTTTGCCATACATATGGATGATGCTTATGAGTTGTAAGGTCTGCCTTTCTTTTTGCTGCATACACTAGTAATGACCACTTGTTATTAATGGAACGATAGATAGGGAGAATGAGAATCAACGAAAAAAGAGGGTGAAGAAAGATGGTACGTATATCTGAATTTCAGGTGAAGGACGTCGTGAGTATTTCCGACGGCAGGAAATTAGGGAACATTGGGGATATTGAAATTAATCTGGATACAGGAAGAATTGAGGCAATAGTGATTGGAAGCGGCGGAAAGTTGCTGGGTTTTTTTGGGAAAGAGGAGGATGTTGTGATTCCTTGGAGCAATATTGTGAAAATTGGAGAAGACGTGATTTTGGTCAGATACAAGGACAGCCACTATATCCAAGGGCAGCTGCAGGAGCCGAAACAATCAGCCGATACATGACGAATCTTTAGAGTCTATGGTACACTTATTAAAAAAGAAGGAGATTCAACGTGTGGAATGAGCCTTTTGTAACAAAGACTGAATCTTATTATTCTATTGATAAATGGACGAAAGAACAACCAGCATTGGTCGCTGGTATAACAACTAGACTGGGAGGCGTAAGTACTCACCCCTTCGATTCATTCAATATGGGTCTCCACGTAGGGGACGATGATTCATCCGTTATCCATAACCGGCAACTGCTTGCCGCAAGTTTGGGTATGCCAGTCAAAAGCTGGGTGGCGGCTGAACAAACTCATGGAAATCATATTCACTCAACCATCATCGAAGACGCTGGCAAAGGTTCGGAGTCCTATACAAACAGCGTAAAAGACACCGACGGATTGATAACAGGGGAGAAAAACATTCTGTTGACAATGTGTTATGCAGATTGTGTTCCCCTTTATTTCCTTGACAGGAAGCTCGGGACAATCGGGTTGGCTCATGCAGGATGGAAGGGAACGGTGCTTGGGATCGGTCCGAAAATGGTCGATTCATTTGTCGAAAAGGGTTCTTCAAAGGCTTCTTTACAAGTAGTGATCGGACCATCCATCTGCAAAGATTGTTATGTAGTTGATGACTATGTGATTGATAAAGTGAAAAAAACACTAGAAGATGAAAACAACTTCCCCTATAATTTAAAGGAAGAGGGACAGTACCAGCTGGACTTAAAGGAGTTAAATGAACAGCTTTTACTTCAAAGCGGTTTGAAATCTGATCAAATCCATACTTCCAGATATTGTTCATCCTGCCACGATGATTTCTTCTCGTATAGAAGAGATGGTGGAATTACGGGAAGGATAATGAGTTTCATCGGCTGGAAGGAGACATAAGATGAAGGTATCTGAAAAATTAAACATCATCCAGGAAAACATTAATAAGGCATGTGAACAGAGCGGCAGAGCAGCAGAACATATTAATGTCGTAGCCGTTACAAAATACGTTTCCGTTGAACGGGCTGAAGAGACGCTGGAAGCTGGTGTCCTCCATTTGGGGGAAAACCGGGATGAAGGACTGGTCTCCAAGTGGGAGGTTCTAAAGGACAAACCCCTGTGGCATTTTATCGGGTCTTTACAAACAAGGAAAGTCAAGAACATCATTGATAAAGTCTCATACATACACTCTCTAGATCGTCTGTCTTTAGCGAAAGAAATTCATAAAAGAGCGGACAAGCCTGTGTCATGTTTCGTTCAGGTCAACGTTTCGGGGGAGGATTCCAAACATGGGTTATCTCCTTCTGCAGTGAAAGAGTTTATCTTTCAATTAGAAGAATTGACTAATATTCACGTCGTGGGCTTAATGACGATGGCTCCTTATACGGATGACGAACCTTACTTAAGGTCTTGCTTTCGAAAGCTGAAAGCCATGCAGGAAGAAATCTCCTCATTGAACCTGTCTTATGCACCGTGTACAGAATTATCAATGGGGATGAGCAATGATTATATGATAGCCATCGAAGAAGGAGCCACGTTTGTTCGTATTGGAACAGCATTAGTTGGAAATGACTGAGAGGAGATGATGATTAATGGGTATCAAGTCAAAGTTTAAAACGTTCTTTCTGCTGGATGAAGATGAATATGAATATGAAGAGGAAAAATATGAAGGGGATTACGAGGAGAAGAAGCCTATGAAGTCTCATTCTGTTGCTAATTCCAAACAAAATGTCGTGAGTCTTCAGAGTGTTCAAAAGTCTTCCAAAATGATCCTGGTTGAGCCAAGGGTCTATGCTGAAGCCCAGGAGATTGCAGATCATTTGAAGAACAGGCGTTCCGTCCTGGTGAATTTACAGCGGATTCAGCACGATCAAGCGAAGCGTATTGTCGATTTCCTCAGCGGGACAGTGTACGCTATCGGTGGTGACATTCAACGGGTTGGAGATAATATTTTTCTCTGCACACCAGATAATGTTGAAGTAAGCGGAAATATCTCAGAATTTTTAAAAGAGGAAGACCTATCAGATTCGAGGTGGTAATGTAAATTATGGTATTGCTTTATGAAATTTTGTCAAACCTTATTCAAATCTATTCGTGGGCGTTAATCATTTATATTTTAATGTCGTGGTTTCCGAATGCCAGAGAAACGTCCATTGGTCAATTTCTCGCAAGGATTTGTGAACCTTATCTTGAGCCGTTCAGGCGTTTTGTTCCTTCGATTGGAATGATCGATATTTCACCAATCGTGGCATTCATTGTGTTGAATTTGGCACAATCTGGTTTATACCAGTTATTTAGATGGCTCATCTAAAGGAATCTAAGGTTATCATTTTGACCTTCAAAGAACTGAAACCGGAAGAAACAGTTTCAGTTCTTTTATTTTGGGTAAAGGACTGAGGGGGGAGCGCATGTCTACCATCTATCAACATTTTAGACCGGATGAGAGAGAGTTTGTGGATGCTGTGCTGGAGTGGAAGCAGATTGTGGAAGACCAGTATAGAGCGAAACGGACGGACTTTTTGGATCCCAGACAGCAGCATATTGTCGAGTCCATCATTGGAAATAACGATGAAGTTCTACTTTCCTTTCATCCTGAAAATTCCGAACGGAAAAGAGCGGTACTACATCCCCCGTATTTGAAGCCGGAGGAAGAAGATTTTGGCATTCGGTTGTTCGAAATACAGTATCCTTCGAAGTTTGTTACAATAGAACATAGACAGGTGTTGGGCACACTGATGTCTCTCGGACTGAAAAGGGAGAAATTCGGTGATATCCTGACTGGGGATGATTCCATACAATTAATGCTTGCAGAGGAAATATCAGATTACGTTGGCATGGAACTCACCCAAATAGGGAAGGCCAAGGTTACGTTAAAGGATATTCCGATTCATGAAGTAATGGAAACTCAGGAGGAATGGCAGGAGAAGGTCACGACTGTCAGTTCTTTGCGTTTGGACGTCGTACTCGCTGCCATTTATAATGATTCCAGGCAGAAGACTCAAACCTTGATCAAAAGCGGTCACGTTAAAGTGAATTGGAAATCCGTTGAACATCCCTCTTTTGAAGTCGAAGTTTCAGATGTTCTCTCTGCGAGGGGATATGGAAGAAGCAGGTTATTGTCTATTGAAGGCAGAACGAAACGGGATAAATGGCGAATTTCTGTTGGGATATTGAAATAATTTAAAAATTAAAAGGAATTCCCCCACATGCTGTCGAAATATTAGTTATAATAAATATGTAATTCACCAAGTACTGGAGGTGGCTCCCATGCCTTTAACGCCATTAGACATACATAACAAAGAATTTAGTCGTGGCTTTCTTGGTTATGATGAGGATGAGGTAAATGAATTTTTAGATCAAATTATTAAAGATTACGAAATTCTTATCCGTGAGAAGAAAGAAACGGAAGAGCGTTTAAACTCCTTGAATGAACGTTTGGGTCATTTTACAAACATCGAGGAGACCCTTAATAAGTCGATCGTCATTGCTCAGGAAGCTGGGGAAGAAGTCAAGCGAAATGCAATGAAAGAATCCAAGCTGATTATCAGGGAAGCTGAGAAGAATGCTGATCGTATCGTAAATGAATCGTTATCCAAAGCCCGGAAGATTGCAATTGAAATTGAAGAGCTGAAGAAGCAGTCAAAGGTGTTCCGGACTCGTTTTAAGATGCTGATCGAGGCCCAGCTGGACCTGCTTGATACGAATGACTGGGACCAGTTGATGGAGTTTGATCTTGACGCGACAGATTTAAAAACTTTAAAAGAAGAAGAGACATTGTCTTGACGAAAACCGCATTCCTTTCATATAATTGAACAACAATCTAAATTGCCATATTCAATGCTGAGACAGGGACAGTACGTTTCTTATACGATTTCCTTTCTAGCGAGTCGGGGATGGTGCAAGCCCGACATGGAACAAAGGAACGGAAGATCACCCTCGAGCTCTACTCATGAAATTCTTTATAGAATAGTAATGGTTAGCGTTTATTCACGTTACGAATGTATACGAGTGAAGACCAGATTCGGTCTTTATGAGGGTGGTACCGCGGGAAAAAGCTTTCTCGTCCCTTTTTGGGGATGAGAAAGCTTTTTTTTGTTTCCAAAAGAGGAACAGTTTGATTAAGAAAAGACGGATTTAGAAAAGATGGCAATGAAGAGAAACGTTTAGGAGGAAAGAATTCATGGAGTATAAAGATACTTTACTAATGCCAAAGACTGAATTTCCAATGAGAGGGAATTTACCGAAACGCGAACCGGATACACAGAAAAAATGGGAAGAGATGAATATTTACCAAAAGGTGCAGGAGAGAACGAGCGATCGTCCTCTATTCATCCTTCACGATGGACCTCCATATGCCAATGGCAATATTCACATGGGTCATGCACTAAATAAAATCCTTAAAGATTTTATCGTTCGTTATAAATCTATGAGCGGTTTTCATGCTCCGTATGTGCCTGGCTGGGATACTCATGGCTTACCGATTGAACAGGCATTGACGAATAAAGGTGTTAAACGCAAAGAACTGACCATTGCAGAGTTCCGTAAATTGTGTGAGGAATACGCATATGAACAAGTAAATAACCAGCGTGAACAGTTCAAGCAATTAGGTGTGCGTGGTGATTGGGATAATCCATATATCACGTTAAAACCTGAATATGAAGCTCAACAGATCAAAGTGTTCGGTGACATGGCAAAGAAAGGTTACATTTACAAAGGTAAAAAACCGGTATATTGGTCACCTTCAAGTGAATCCGCACTTGCAGAAGCAGAAATCGAGTACCAGGATAAACGTTCACCTTCCATTTATGTCGGTTTCGCCGTTAAAGAAGGTAAAGGTGTACTGGAAGAAGGGACTCAACTAGTCATCTGGACGACAACTCCATGGACAATTCCTGCCAACCTTGGGATTGCTGTACACAAAGATCTGAGCTATGTAGTTGTCAACGCAAAAGAAAAAAGCTATGTGGTAGCTGAAGAGCTACTGAAAGATGTAGCTGAAAATCTAGAGTGGGATGATTACTCTGTTTCTAAAAAGGTGAAAGGTTCTGAGCTTGAGCATATTGTGGCGAAGCATCCACTATATGACCGGGATTCACTTGTTGTACTTGGAGAGCATGTTACCACCGACTCTGGTACTGGATGTGTGCATACAGCACCAGGACACGGTGAGGATGACTTCCTTGTAGGAAAGAAATATGGCTTGGATGTGCTCTGTCCGGTAGATGATAAAGGTGTCATGACTTCTGAAGCACCTGGATTCGAAGGGTTGTTCTATGATAAGGCCAATAAACCGATTACAGAAAAGCTGGAAGAAGCGGGAGCATTGTTAAAGCTAAACTTTATCACCCACTCTTATCCACATGATTGGCGTACGAAGAAACCTGTCATCTTTAGAGCGACTGCACAATGGTTTGCATCTATTGATAAGTTCCGTAAAGAGTTGCTGAATGCAGTCAATGAAACGAAATGGGTACCTGCCTGGGGCGAAACACGCCTTTACAATATGGTTAGAGACAGAGGAGACTGGTGTATTTCCAGACAGCGTGCATGGGGAGTTCCAATTCCTGTATTTTATGCCGAGAATGGCCAGGAAATCATTTCTGACGAAACGATCGACCATGTATCAAAGCTTTTCCGCGAGCACGGATCAAACATCTGGTTTGAAAAAGAAGCAAAGGACCTTCTCCCTGAAGGTTTCACCCATGAAGGAAGTCCAAATGGGAAGTTCACAAAAGAACAGGATATTATGGATGTATGGTTTGACTCAGGCTCTTCACATCAAGCGGTACTTGAAGAAAGAGATGATCTGAAACGGCCTGCAGATCTTTATTTAGAAGGGTCCGACCAATACCGCGGCTGGTTTAACTCGTCTTTGACTACAAGTGTAGCTGTGACAGGAGAAGCCCCGTATAAAGGGGTGTTGAGTCATGGATTTGCCCTTGATGGCGACGGAAGAAAAATGAGTAAGTCATTAGGTAACGTAGTCGTTCCGGAAAAAGTGATGAAGCAGCTTGGAGCAGACATCCTTCGCCTTTGGGTTGCATCGGTTGATTATCAGGCAGATGTCCGTGTATCAGATCCGATCCTGAAGCAAGTGGCAGAAGTATACCGGAAAATCCGTAACACATACCGTTTCTTGTTAGGAAACCTGTCTGACTTCGATCCAAACACAAACGCAGTACCTTTCGATGAATTGAGGGAAGTCGATCAATTCATGCTTGTCAAATTGAATGATCTCGTGAAAAATGTGAGACATTCTTACGACAAATATGAGTTCGCCAGTATCTACCACGCAGTGAATAATTTCTGTACACTTGACCTAAGTTCATTCTATTTGGATTTTGCAAAGGATGTTCTTTATATCGAGTCCGAGGATCATGAGGAACGCCGGGCGATCCAAACTGTGTTATATGAGAGTCTCGTTGCACTCACAAAGTTAATGTCACCGATTCTTTCTCACACAGCAGATGAAGTATGGGCGTACATCCCTGGAGTAGAGGGAGAAAGTGTTCAATTGACAGATATGCCTGAAGTTCAAGAGTTCAATAATGCAGAAGAACTGAAGAAAAAATGGAATGCATTCCTTGAATTAAGGGATGATGTGTTAAAAGGTCTTGAAGAAGCCCGAAATCAGAAGATGATCGGTAAATCATTGACGGCCAAAGTGACCCTTTATGTTAATGATGAAACGAACGCACTATTAAGCTCGATCAAAGAGGACTTAAAGCAATTATTCATTGTCTCGGCATTTGAAGTCGGTGGTTCGGTGAAAGATGCACCGGAGCATGCATTAAGTCTTGGAGACAGTGCCATCGTCGTCGAAAAAGCAGAAGGTGATACATGCGACCGATGCTGGGTTGTCACAACGACAGTAGGCGAAGATAAGGACCATCCTGCACTATGTACCAGATGTGCTTCAGTAGTGAAAGAAAGCTATTCACATTTAACATAATGAAAAAAAGCTGACTTACAGTATATGTAGGTCAGCTTTTCTTTTGGGCATCGTCTATACCAAAATTGCTATATCTTGCAACACAATATTTCATCACAAATCCCCATACTATGAATGGAGGGATCAAGATGACATATGACCGATACACATTCATTGTAGAAGAGCTCACAACATCCTTGAAGGAGCTTGAGGAAAGTCAATCTCAACATCCTTTAATTCAGAAGTATATTGATGATGAAATTACAGAAGTGAAGCAGACCCTGAATCGAATCAGAAACAATCAATATGGCTATTGCGAAATGACCGGAGTGGAAATCCCCTTTGATCTCATTAAAATGACCCCGACATGTACATCCCTGGATGATGCATTGGATTGGAGACGATTCGGAAAGATATCCTCCCATTCCTAAGTGCTTAAAGACACCTTTTCTCCGTTCCCTTTGAGATTAAGTGTCTTTATTTCCCCTTTTATGCTAAAATGCAAAGGTAATCATTTAACGAAGTTCGGAGGTTGCCTTTGTGTATTATTATTTAGTGGCTTTGGTTGTGATTGGACTCGATCAATTAACGAAATGGTTGGTTGTGAAACGGATGACAGAAGGAGAGAGTATAAAGGTCATTGAGAATATCTTATACCTCACCTCTCACCGGAATCAAGGTGCAGCATGGGGGATACTTCAAGGACAGATGTGGTTTTTTTACATTATTACAGTAGTAGTGATTGTAGGTATCGTGTATTATATGCAAGTCCATGCTAAAGGGGATATTTTATTCAGTTTAAGTCTTGCCTTTATGCTTGGTGGAGCAATTGGAAACTTTATTGACCGTGTCTTCAGAAAAGAAGTGGTTGATTTCTTAAATACATACATCTTTTCCTATGATTTTCCAATCTTTAATATTGCCGATGCAGCATTAACCATTGGAGTGGCATTGTTACTCATTTACATGTATTTAGACGAACGAAAAGCAAAAAAGGAGAACAAACATGGAAGTAATTCAGCACATCATACAGCAGGAAGACAAGGGAGAACGAATTGATAAAGTTGTGAGCCAGTTAAACAAGGAATGGTCCCGTTCGCAAGTTCAACAATGGATTAAGGATGGTCATGTTCATGTGAATGATGAAGCGGTAAAAGCCAACTTTAAATGTCCTATGGACGCAGTCATTACGGTTTCGATACCGGAACCAGAAGAGTTGGATGTTGAACCTGAAGACCTACACCTTGATATTGCCTATGAGGATGGGGATGTCATCGTTGTCAATAAGCCTAAGGGAATGGTTGTCCATCCTGCACCTGGACATTATTCAGGTACAATGGTGAATGGATTGATGCATCATTGTAAAGACCTTTCTGGTATAAACGGAGTACTGAGACCGGGAATCGTTCACAGGATTGATAAGGACACGTCAGGTTTACTGATGGTGGCAAAAAACGATATGGCACACGAGCATTTGGTGAACCAGCTTGTTAACAAGTCTGTTACAAGAAAGTACACAGCCATCGTTCACGGTCTTATTCCCCATGAATACGGCACGATAGATGCCCCTATCGGAAGAGATCCTAAAGACCGTCAAAGTATGGCAGTAGTGGATAACGGGAAACAGGCTGTCACTCACTTCAGAGTATTGGATCGGTATAAAGATTTTACTTTAGTTGAGTGTGAGCTTGAAACGGGAAGAACACATCAGATACGTGTGCATATGAAATATATCGGCTTCCCACTGGCAGGGGATCCAAAGTATGGACCGAGAAAGACGCTGAGCATTGAGGGTCAGGCCCTTCACGCTGGAGTGTTAGGATTTATTCATCCACGAACAGAAGAATACATGGAATTCAAAGCGGAGCTGCCTCCGGAGTTCACTGAACTAGTGAATCAACTTGAAAAAAATCGTTGACAATTTTCGACTTGACCTTTATCATTTAGTTAATTGAATAAGTAACCTTTAATACGGTCCCGTGAGGCTGAGAAGGAGCATGTACGTCCAGATTATTTTGGCGTGCAATCAGATTTTAACGATAAGTGTGCCCTCTCATCCCTTCGGTGAGAGGGGTTTTTTTTACAATAAAGAAAGAGGTGGCGAACATGACAAAGAAAGCAACGGTATTGGATCAGCCCGCCATTCGAAGAGCGCTGACAAGAATAGCTCATGAAATCATCGAACGCAACAAAGGAATTGAAGATTGTATTCTTGTTGGAATCAGAACAAGAGGCATATACATCGCGAACCGTCTAGCCGAGCGGATCTATGAAATTGAAGGTCAACACATCCCTGTGGGGGAAATTGATATTACTTTGTACCGCGATGACTTGTCAAAGAAAACAGAAGATCATGAACCGGAAGTGAAGGGTTCTGACCTCCCTGTAGATATTACAAACAAAAAGGTGATCCTGGTGGATGATGTATTGTTCACGGGAAGAACGGTTCGAGCTGGATTGGATGCCCTGATGGATCTGGGAAGACCGAGTCAGATTCAACTGGCGGTCCTGGTTGACCGGGGACATAGGGAGTTGCCGATACGGGCCGATTTCGTCGGGAAGAATATTCCGACTTCAAGCTCTGAAAAAATCATGGTTGCCTTAACTGAGGTCGACCAGGAAGATGTAGTTTCTATACACGAAAAAGAATAACGGAAGTCCTTTTAAGAGCGGTCCTGCGAGGCTGACAAAGGATGGGAAAGAAGCCGAGATAGGCCTTCTTGTACCCTCTTTGTGCCCTCTTTTGGACAAAGAGGGTTTTTTATTGGGAAATAGGGTAATAGAGGAGGAAATGAAAATGAGTGAAAATCAACAAGTTATATTGGATGTAGAAGAAGTACCAAAGCTCGGGAAATGGATCACATTAAGCATACAGCATTTATTCGCCATGTTTGGTGCAACGGTATTAGTCCCCTTCCTGGTAGGATTAAGTCCGGGAGTCGCCCTTATCTCTAGTGGATTAGGAACCCTTGCTTACCTCTTCATAACAAGGGGCAGGATTCCTGCTTACCTGGGATCATCCTTTGCATTCATCGCTCCGATCTTAGCTGCAAAGAGTTTCGGTGGTCCTGAAGCTGCCATGATGGGAAGCTTTCTCGCCGGGATTGTATACGGAATCGTTGCATTACTCATTTCAAAGCTGGGGTTAAAATGGCTGATGAGAATCCTGCCCCCTATTGTTGTGGGACCTGTGATTATGGTCATTGGTTTAGGACTGGCAGGAACGGCTGTCAATATGGCCATGTATGAAAACCCCGGAGCACAAGAATTGGTATACAGTAATACACACTTTATGGTGGCTCTTGCCACCCTGGCCATTACCGTGATTTGCTCGATATACTTCAAAGGTTTTCTCGGGATGGTACCGATATTAGCTGGAATCATTGGCGGGTACGTCATTGCGGTTTTTGCCGGGTTAGTCAACTTCCAGCAAGTAATCGATGCACCTTTCTTTCAAATGCCGGACTTCTTCATCCCATTCGTTGATTATACGCCAAGCTTCTCGTGGCAAATCGTTTCCATCATGGTGCCGGTTGCACTTGTAACATTGGCAGAGCATACCGGAGATCAGATGGTTCTAAGTAAAGTGGTAGGGCGTAACTTCATTGAGAAACCTGGTCTTCACCGATCCATTCTTGGGGATGGGGTGGCAACTGTGATTGCCTCCTTCCTCGGTGGGCCTCCAAATACAACCTATGGAGAAAATATTGGAGTACTGGCAATAACCCGCGTGTTCAGTGTGTTCGTTATCGGAGGTGCTGCGGTTCTTGCCATCATGTTCGGGTTTATAGGTAAGATAACAGCCTTGATCGGATCGATCCCATCAGCCGTCATGGGTGGCGTATCCATCCTGCTGTTCGGGATCATTGCCTCAAGTGGACTGCGCATGCTGATCGATAACAAAGTGGACTTGGGGAACAAGCGGAATCTGGTGATCTCCTCAGTAATCCTGGTGATCGGGGTAGGGGGCGCATTCGTGAAAGTCAACGAACAGGTATCATTATCAGGAATGGCCCTTGCCGCGATTGTCGGTGTGTTCCTTAATCTTGTCTTACCTGGCAGAACAGAAAGCGAAGAGGATAACACCTTATTTAAAGAAGATGGTAAACATGAAGTTGCATAGAAACACCTTTTAACATGGTCCAGAGAGTCTAAGAAGGGTGAACTTGAACAAGACATACGGGATGTTCCGCTTTGTCCCTGTTGGTATGTTCAAAAACACCCTGTCAGAAGCCTGACAGGGTGTTTTTTACAAGTAGATAAAAGAGGGGGGGCTCATCATGAAAAACCTATTTACAATGAATGATTTATCAAAAGAGGAAATCATTGAACTATTGGATGCAGCTGAACGCTTCAAAGAGGGAGAAACGTGGGAGCAAGGCAGAAATAAATATGTAGCCAATCTTTTCTTCGAGGCAAGTACACGGACAAAATGCAGTTTTGAAATGGCAGAAAGGAAGCTTGGGCTCGAGGTCATTCCTTTTGAAGCCCAGACCTCAAGTGTTCAAAAGGGAGAAAGCCTGTATGATACGGTAAAAACATTGGAGAGCATCGGGGTCGATACTGTCGTCATCCGTCACTCACTTGAGCGATATTTTGATGAACTTGCACCCCTTACCATAAGGGTCATCAATGGAGGTGATGGATGTGGTAATCATCCTACACAATGCCTGTTAGATCTGTTGACCATACGCCAGGAATATGGAAGGTTTGACGGTCTGAAAGTGTCGATAATCGGAGACATCGCCCATAGCAGGGTGGCACGATCCAATGCAGAAACGTTAACAAAGCTGGGAGCCGAAGTCATTTTCTCAGGACCTGAGGAATGGTTTCCAAACCAGGTTCGACATCGATATATTCCAATAGATGAATGTATAGAAGACTCCGATGTCGTCATGTTACTGAGAATTCAACATGAACGGCACAATAGTACATCAAGCTTAACGAAAGATGAATACCATGAAAGATTTGGTTTGACAGAAAGCCGGAAAGCAAGAATGAAGCCAACCGGTATCATTCTTCACCCGGCACCGGTCAATCGTGGAGTTGAAATTGCTGATTCATTGGTTGAATGTGATCAATCGAGAATCTTTAAACAAATGGAAAATGGAGTATACGTCAGAATGGCTGTTTTAAAGAGGGCTCTTGAAATGAACTAATTAGGGGGAATTTGAGATGAATTGGTTAATCAGAAATGCACGCATTCTAGCAAAGACCGGTGATCTGGAGACAGTGGATGTGAAGGTGGAGAATAAAAAGATCATAGAGATGGGAACCAATCTTACAGGGACCGATCATCAGGAATTTCAAGCAGATGGGTTATTGATTTCCCCTGGATTTGTTGATCTTCATGTCCATCTGAGAGAACCGGGTGGTGAACACAAAGAAACGATCGGGACTGGCACAAAGGCGGCTGCGAAAGGTGGTTTCACAACGATCGCTGCAATGCCTAATACAAGACCAGTACCGGACTCAGTAGAAAATCTGCAGTCCCTTAACCATAAAATATCTCAAACAGCCTGTGTGCGTGTGTTACCATATGCCGCCATCACAGAGAGACAGATCGGGAAAACCCTAAATGACTTACCTGCCTTAAAGTCAAATGGAGCATTTGCATTCACGGATGATGGGGTAGGGGTTCAATCGGCAGGTATGATGTTTGAAGCCATGAAGAAGGCAGCCGGCATTCATGCATCCATTGTGGCCCATTGTGAAGAAAATACCCTGATCTACGGAGGAGCTGTTCACGATGGAACATTCTCCAAGGAGCATAACCTGCCAGGAATACCTTCCATCTGTGAAGCCGTACATATTTCAAGAGATGTGCTGCTTGCGGAAGCAGCCGGCGTACATTATCACGTATGTCATATATCAACAAAAGAGTCCGTAAGGGTCGTCCGTGATGCTAAAAAGGCAGGAATCCATGTGACAGCAGAAGTAACACCACATCATCTTCTCCTCTGTGAAGAAGATATTCCAGGTCTTGATGCGAATTACAAAATGAATCCGCCTCTAAGAAGCAAAGAAGATCAGCAAGCGTTAATAGAAGGATTGCTGGATGGTACCATCGACTTTATCGCAACAGATCATGCTCCTCACACAGAAGCCGAGAAATCGGAGGGAATGCAGCTGGCTCCTTTCGGGATTGTAGGATTAGAAACAGCTTTTCCACTACTCTACACACATTTTGTGGAAAGGGGAATCTTCACATTAAAGCAGCTGATTGACTGGATGACGATCAAACCAAGTTCAGCCTTTAAGCTTCCGTTTGGACTACTGGAAGTAGGAGGAGAAGCTGAATTTACGCTTATTGATATCAATGAACAGAAAGTGATTGATCCTGAAGAATTTTTATCAAAAGGAAAAAATACTCCATTTAAAGGTTGGGAATGCAAAGGCTGGCCGAAAGCTACGTTTTATCAGGGATCTCTTGTATGGAATGAAGGAGGAAACGAACAATGAAAAGGCAACTCATTTTAGACGATGGAACAGTATTTGTAGGAAAGGGCTTTGGAGCAAATGAAGAATCGATTGGAGAAGTGGTTTTCAACACAAGTATGACAGGGTATCAGGAGATTTTATCGGATCCATCTTACTGTGGACAGCTTGTCACCTTGACCTACCCCCTCGTAGGGAACTATGGAATCAATCGTGACGATTTTGAGTCCATTACCCCGGCTATCAAGGCGTTCATTGTGAGAGAAGTCGCTGACTTTCCTTCTAACTGGAGAAATGAGTCGACATTGGATGAACTATTAAAAATAAAAGGCATTCCGGGAATTTCGGACATCGATACCAGAAAGTTAACGAGAATCATCAGACAGCACGGGGCAATGAAAGGCATCATATGCTCCGCTGAATTGGATCCAAAAGAAATGCTCGCGAAATTGCAAAATACTGCTCTTCGAACAGATCAAGTCATGCAAGTTTCGACTAAAACAGCTTATGCCAGTCCAGGAAGAGGTTATCGGGTCGTACTAATGGACTTTGGGATGAAACATGGAATCCTGAGAGAATTAAACAAGCGTGATTGTGACGTGATTGTTGTACCTTACAATACGTCAGCTGAAGAGATTCGTCGCTTGAAGCCTGACGGGATCATGCTTTCTAATGGACCGGGGGACCCGAAAGATGTACCTGAAGCCATTGAAACCATCAAAGAGCTCTTGGGAGAGATCCCGTTGTTCGGAATTTGCTTAGGACACCAATTGTTTGCCCTGGCGTGTGGAGGAGACTCCTTCAAAATGAAATTCGGGCATCGCGGAGGCAACCATCCGGTAAAAGACCTTAAAACCGGAAAAGTAGCGCTGACATCACAGAATCACAGCTATGCTGTAGATGAAAAGTCATTGGCAGGATCAAGACTTCACGTTACCCACATGGCCATCAATGATGGAACAGTAGAAGGATTAAAGCACCTGGACTTCCCTGCCTTTACGGTTCAGTATCACCCGGAAGCATCTCCAGGACCTGAGGATTCAAATTACTTGTTCGATGATTTCTTAAATCTAATGAAAGACGAGAAGAGAAAGGAGCTTCAACATGCCTAAACGTACAGATATCAAAAGCATCTTGGTAATCGGAAGCGGACCCATCATCATAGGACAGGCGGCAGAATTCGACTATGCCGGAACTCAAGCGTGTATCGCCTTAAAAGAAGAAGGTTACCGTGTGATCCTTGTGAACTCGAATCCGGCAACGATCATGACGGACGCCGAAATGGCGGATAAAGTGTATATCGAGCCGTTGACACTGGAATTTGTCAGCAGGATCATCCGGAAAGAACGTCCTGATGCCCTCCTGCCTACATTGGGTGGTCAGACTGGCTTGAACCTGGCTGTTGAGCTCGCTAAATCAGGAGTTTTAGAAGAATGCGGAGTAGAAATTCTCGGTACAAAACTTTCTGCCATCGAGAAAGCAGAAGACCGTGATCTGTTCAGGAACTTGATGAACGAAATGGGAGAGCCGGTGCCGGAAAGTGAAATCATCCATTCCTTAGATGAAGCTTATCAGTTTGTGAATGAAATTGGATATCCGGTCATCGTTCGTCCTGCCTATACTCTGGGTGGAACCGGCGGTGGAATCTGTCACAACGAAGAGGAACTGGTTGAGATTGTAAGTTCAGGATTAAAGTATAGTCCCGTAACCCAGTGTCTCCTGGAAAAAAGTATTGCAGGGTTCAAGGAGATAGAATACGAGGTTATGAGAGATGCATCTGACAACGCCATCGTTGTATGTAACATGGAAAATATCGATCCGGTGGGAATCCATACAGGTGATTCCATCGTAGTAGCCCCAAGCCAGACACTTAGTGACCGTGAATACCAAATGCTCCGGAATACAAGCTTAAATATCATTCGTGAATTAGGAATTGAAGGGGGATGTAACGTTCAGCTTGCCTTGGATCCTGACAGCTTCCAATATTACATCATTGAAGTAAATCCAAGGGTGAGCCGATCATCTGCACTTGCATCCAAAGCAACCGGCTACCCGATCGCTAAGCTTGCAGCGAAGATTGCCGTCGGACTGACACTGGATGAAATGATGAATCCTGTAACAGGTAAAACGTATGCATCATTCGAACCCGCCCTTGACTATGTAGTGACAAAGATTCCAAGATGGCCGTTTGATAAATTCGAAGCTGCCAAGCGTAACCTCGGTACGCAAATGAAAGCAACGGGCGAAGTGATGGCAATTGGCAGAACATTCGAAGAGTCACTTCTTAAAGCGATTCGCTCCCTGGAAAGCAATACGTATCATCTGGAATTAGCGGATGCTGAACAATTTACAGACGAGTGGATCGAGAAGAGAATCCGCAAAGCTGGAGATGAACGACTCTTCTATATCGGGGAAGCACTTAGAAGGGGAGTAGCGATTGAAACCATTCATGATTGGAGCAAAATCGATCTTTTCTTCCTGTATAAGATGAATAGAATTGTAGAGTTAGAAAAGGAACTGAGCTTACATCCCTTCAATCTCGAGCTTGGTCAAATAGCGAAGCGAATGGGCTTTTCAGATATCACCCTTGCAAAGCTTTGGAATAGTTCTGAAGCAGACTTGTATATCTGGCGAAAAGAAAATGCGTTAAAACCTGTCTATAAGATGGTAGATACCTGTGCTGCTGAGTTTGAATCAGAAACTCCTTATTTCTATGGAACGTATGAAGATGAGAATGAATCCAAGGTCACTTCCAAGGATAGTGTCATCGTACTGGGTTCAGGGCCGATCAGGATCGGTCAGGGGGTTGAATTTGATTACGCGACCGTTCACTCTGTCTGGGCCATTAAAGAAGCAGGTTATGAAGCGATCATCATAAATAACAATCCAGAAACGGTTTCAACTGACTTCAGTATCTCGGATAAATTATACTTTGAACCTCTTACGGTGGAAGATGTGATGCACATCATTGATCTTGAAAAGCCTAAAGGAGTTGTCGTGCAGTTTGGCGGGCAAACCGCAATCAATCTAGCAGATGAGCTGGTGAGAAGAGGGGTCAAAATTCTCGGCACATCCCTGGAAGATTTAGATCGTGCAGAAAACCGGGATAAATTCGAACATACTCTTAACGAACTTGGCATTCCTCAACCCGAAGGGAAGACAGCTGTATCTGTTGAAGGGGCGATGACCATTGCTGAAACCATCGGTTACCCGGTACTGGTAAGACCTTCTTACGTTCTGGGTGGGAGAGCGATGGAGATTGTTTACCGGGAAGAAGAGCTCCTTCAATACATGAAGAATGCAGTAAAGGTCAACCCGCAGCATCCGGTTTTAATCGACCGCTATCTGATTGGGAAAGAAATTGAAGTGGATGCCATTTCAGACGGAGTGGACGTAGTCATCCCGGGAATCATGGAGCATATCGAGCGGGCTGGGGTTCACTCGGGGGATTCCATCGCGGTCTATCCTCCACAGCAGCTCACACCAGAACAGAAACAAACCATTGTGGATTATACGACGAGACTCGCCAAAGGCTTAAACATTGTGGGGTTACTGAATATCCAATATGTCATCTCTAAAGGAGAAGTCTTTGTTCTGGAAGTGAACCCGCGCTCCAGTCGTACTGTGCCATTCATCAGCAAGATTACGAATGTACCCATGGCGAATATTGCAACGAAGTCCATTCTTGGAATTTCCCTGAAAGATCAGGGATACTTCTCAGGGTTAATTCCTGAAAAACTCGGTGTTTATGTTAAGGTTCCTGTATTCTCCTTTGCCAAATTAAGAAGGGTGGATATAACGCTTGGGCCCGAAATGAAATCTACTGGAGAAGTGATGGGGAAAGATCTCACATTAGAGAAAGCCCTCTACAAAGGAATGGTTGCCGCTGGGATGCAAATGAAAGAATACGGTTCAGTACTCATGACGGTTGCAGATAAAGACAAAGATGAAGCGGTCCTTCTTGCTCAACGCTTTATTGATATCGGGTATCAAATCCTAGCCACTAAAGGTACGGCCGAGCACCTGACAAGTGCAAACATTCCCGTACGGGAGGTGGATAAGATCGGGTCCAGCGGTCCTACCCTGCTTGATATCATCCAAAGCGGAGAAACACAGCTTGTGATCAATACATTAACCAAGGGGAAACAACCGGCCAGGGACGGATTCAGAATCCGCAGAGAATCAGTAGAGAATGGGATTCCATGCCTCACATCACTGGACACGGCAGAAGCCATCCTGAGAGTGATTGAATCCATGACATTCTCAGCAGAAGCTCTTCCATCACAACCGAAATCGAGAGAGGCGGTTTTTCAATGATCGTTAATGAAAAGATGGTCGTGCTTTCTCATGAAAGAATCGCTGAAAACATCTTTGAATTAGTTCTAAAAGGGGACTTGGTAAGGGAAATCAAGGCTCCCGGACAATTTGTCCATTTAAAAGTGGGAACGGGGATAGATCCATTGCTTAGAAGGCCGATTTCCATCGCCTCTCATGATCTGGTAGACCAGACGATGACGTTGATCTACCGTGCTGAAGGAAAGGGCACGACCCTTCTTTCAAAGGTGAAAAGAACTGAAACCGTCGACGCATTAGGACCTCTTGGAAATGGCTTCCCGGTCGAAGAAGGAAGTAAGACGGCCCTTTTAGTAGGTGGAGGAATCGGTGTTCCTCCCCTCTATGGTCTTTCAAATAATCTCGTTGAAAATGGTTGGACTGTGAAGCATGTCCTCGGTTTTCAGACTGAATCCGTGAGCTTTTATGTAGACAAATTCAGGAAATTGGGTGAGACCTTTGTCGCCACAGTAGATGGAACTCTCGGAACGCCAGGGTTTGTTACGGATGTTATTGACACTTTATCACCAGCCTTTGATCTGTTTTATTCCTGCGGTCCAACCCCGATGCTAAAAGCACTTCAGGCCCAATTAGAGGACAAACGAGGGTTTATTTCTTTAGAAGAGCGTATGGGATGCGGTATAGGTGCATGCTTCGCATGTGTTTGTCACACACAGGATGATCCTGAAGGGGCAAGCTACGTTAAAGTCTGCAGTGACGGACCGGTATTTCCAGTAGGGGTGGTGCTGATATGAGATCATTACAAATTGAATTACCTGGATTATCATTAAAGAATCCCGTCATGCCGGCATCTGGCTGCTTTGGCTTTGGTCGCGAATATAGTCAATTCTATGATTTAAGCGAGCTTGGAGCGATCATGATCAAAGCGACTACGGAAGAAGCGCGCTTTGGAAACCCGACTCCCCGTGTTGCAGAAACGAATGCAGGGATGCTGAATGCGATCGGGTTACAGAACCCAGGACTCAAAGGTGTAATGGAAAATGAGCTTCCTTGGCTTTCCAAGTATGATGTGCCAATTATCGCAAATGTGGCCGGGTCCCGGATGGAAGATTACGTGGAAGTGGCAAGAGTCATTTCTACCGCCGAATATGTAAAAGCCCTTGAATTGAATATCTCATGTCCTAATGTAAAAACAGGGGGAATTGCCTTTGGTACCATTCCCGAAGTGGCAAAAGAATTGACTGAGAGGGTGAAAGAGGTCTCACAGGTCCCGCTGTACGTTAAGTTATCACCGAATGTCTCCAATATTGTCGAGATGGCTAAGGCTGTTGAAGCAGGAGGAGCTGACGGCCTGACGATGATCAATACACTCCTTGGGATGAGGATTGATATAAATACCGGCAACCCGGTCCTGGCTAATAAAACAGGAGGGCTGTCCGGACCAGCCATTAAACCGGTTGCGATTCGTATGATTTATGAAGTAAGCCAGCAAGTAGATCTTCCGATTATCGGAATGGGGGGCATACAGACTGCTGAAGATGTAATTGAATATTTTTACGCAGGCGCAAGCGCCGTCGCCGTAGGTACAGCAAACTTCGTCGATCCATTCGTATGTCAACGGATCATTAAAGATCTACCAGCATTACTGGATAAACTGGGAGCTGGGCATATATCTCAATTAACCGGAAGGAGCTGGGGGAAGCATGAATCAAAAGCCGTATATAGCTCTTGATTTCCCGACGTGGGAGAAGACATCAATCTTTTTAGATCGATTTTCAGAAAGTTTAAATGTAAAAGTCGGCATGGAGCTATACCTTCAAAATGGACCGGATATCATTGAAAAGATCCTAAACAGACATCATCGGATTTTCCTGGACCTGAAGCTTCATGATATTCCCAATACAGTATACGGTGCTATGAGGGGACTAGCCGGATTCGACCTTGATCTGATCAATGTTCATGCTGCAGGAGGCAGTGTGATGATGGAAAGGGCGTTGGAAGGGATACATGCAGGTACACCCTCCAATCATTCACGGGCCAAACTGATTGCCGTCACTCAGTTAACTTCAACGACAGAAGCGCAAATGCAAATGGAACAATTAATCCCTAAAACGATTGATGAGTCTGTCTTACATTATGCCACTCTTGCGAAAGAGGCAGGGCTTGATGGAGTCGTCTGTTCTCCTCATGAATCTTCACTGATAAAAGAGCACTGCGGAGAAGACTTTATTCGGGTCACTCCGGGGATCAGGTTAACTGACGATCAAAACGGAGACCAAAAAAGAGTCACTACACCAAATATGGCAAAGAAAATGGGGTCTTCCTTCATTGTGGTGGGGAGAAGTATTACAGGATCAAGTAATCCGGTTAATGCATATCAACGAATCGTACAAGAATGGGAGTGCATCTGAATGAAAAGGGAAATCGCGAAAAGACTGTTAGACATCGAAGCTGTATTTTTAAACCCTTCGGAGCCATTTACATGGTCATCCGGGATCAAGTCCCCGATCTATTGTGATAATCGTCTCACATTATCATATCCAGAAGTTAGGGATGAAATCTCTAACGGTCTTGTTGAAATGATTAAAGAGAAATTTCCCGAGGTGGAAGTCATTGCCGGTACGGCAACAGCTGGAATTCCACACGCTGCATGGGTGAGTGAAAAACTAAGACTTCCAATGTGTTATGTACGGTCAAAAGCGAAAGCTCATGGAAAAGGGAAGCAGATTGAAGGGAAAGCGAAACCTGGACAAAAAGTAGTTGTGGTTGAAGATCTCATCTCAACAGGAGGAAGCTGCATTACAGCTGTAAACGCACTAAGAGAAGCGGGCTGTGATGTATTAGGGGTGGCTGCGATATTCACCTACGAATTAGAAAAAGGAAAAAGCATGCTGGTAGATCATAAGATTAAAGCGTATGCTCTTTCTGATTACTCTAGTTTATTGGATGTAGCCCTTCAAAACGCGATCATTCGTGAAGAAGAATTGGAACAATTGAAGCTTTGGAGTGAAAATCCGGAGAATTGGGGCAGTTAAGTTGAAAGCAACTCGTTAATGAGTTGCTTTTTATATTGTGTTCTTTTCTAAAAGAATGTGGCTTTTTTAACGTATGTTCTCCCGAAAAGATGAGGGGAACCGATCCTGATTAGGACGGTTGTACATCAGTTTGTGTCTACGAAGTTCCCTTCAACTTATTTAAGAGTTAAAGGTGAAAGAGCTAAATGTGGCAAGGAACATTCTAATAAAGAACAAAATATCTCTAATTATCTGAGTCTCTAACAACATTTTGGTATTGATTTATCTTATCGATAAATGCTCATAAAGTTGATTCTCGCTCCAGAATGCTCGACTCCTCTGGGGATAGCCTGGACAGTAAGAAAAGCGGAAGGGCTTTGCCGAGGGGCGACAAGCATAAGCCAATTCTCTCAGAAAGGAATTTTTGCTTCTTTGAGAGAATTGGCTTATGACCTCGACCCCCTAAGCCCTGCAACTGGACAGGTGAGACCCCGGAGGCGCAGCCGAGAGAGCTCACCTCAAGCCCCGGAAAGCGAGCATCCTTGCAGCGGAACTCAACTTCTACTATCTCCTGATTAGCAACAATGTTTACTAAAGAGCCTTATATTATCAAAAAGTGTCTTTGGAAGGTGGATAGTCTGATTAACACCGATTTTAGTTCCGGTACCTGAAGATATCCGAATGTAAACCCACTCTGCCCAAAATAAAAAGCACTCTCGCCCGTCCCCGTTTTGAGCGAAAGTGCTTGATTAAATGAAATTAATCCTTCAATGATCGGACCAAATCCAGATCAGGTGTTACATACACGGTTTGTTGTCCTTCATAAATGACAAATCCCGGCTTTGCACCCTTCGGTTTTTTTACCTGTTTGACTTCAGTGAAATCGACAGGCACAGAGCTTGATTCACGTGCTTTACTAAAGTAGGCAGCGATATTCGCCGCTTCCTTGATGGTCTCTTCCGACGGGTCTTGACTCTTGATGACAACGTGAGAGCCGGGAATGTCCTTTGTATGCAGCCAAATTTCTTCCCTTCCTGCGACCCTGTTGGTTAAATAATCATTTTGTTTATTGTTCTTCCCTACAAGGATTTGTGTTCCGTCGCTGGAAGTGTAGGTTTCGAGAGACGGTTTTACATTTGCCTTTTTCTTCTTTGTTTGCCTGCGGGTCCTTAGGTATCCTTCCTCTTCCAATTCTTCTCTGATTTCTTCAACATCTTTTGTAGAGGCGGATTCTAATTGTTGAAGCAATTGGTCTAAATATACAATCTCTTCGTTCGCTTTCTCAATCTGCTCATGGACGATTTTTACTGCGTTTTTAGCTTTTTGATAGCGAGAGAAATAAAGTTGTGCATTCTCTGAAGGAGATTTCTGAGGATTGAGGGGGATTTGGATTGTTCCCCCGTTTTCATCATAATAATTGATCACGCTGATTTCCTTCATTCCCCGTTCGACTGCATATAAATTAGATGTAAGGAGCTCACCCAGCAACTGAAATCGGTCCGCCTGCCGAGCTTCCTCCAACGTTTGCTTTAATTTTTCAATTTTATTTACATTTTTGTCCCGTTCGTTTCGAAGGAATCGTTCAAGATCGTTTCCCTGTTGTTTGACCCGATCCCGTGATGCCTTCTGATAAAAGAAGCGGTCCAATAATGCACTTAGTGAAGGGAAGGTTTGCTTCTCTCCTTGAAGATGTTCGAGATCCATCCAGTAAAACGTTTCTTTCTCTCCGATGATGAGGGTTGGTGTTGAGTCATTGGATTTTGCATATTGAATCAGGTTGATGAATGATTCAGCTACGGTCGACTGATTTCCGATCCCTGCCCGGTGGACCACTTCCTTCGCATAGAGAGGAGAAATTCCGGCGAAATGTTGAACAATCTGTCTATCGAGTTTGCCTGAATTAAAGTCCAATGCTCTTAAGACGTCATCACCAGTTGCTTCAAGAGGATTTATCTTATCCTGCTGGGGAGGGAGAATATACGTATGTCCTGGTAAAACGGTACGGTGAGTATTCATACTTGGCGAGATATGCTTGATACTATCCAGGATCATATTTCGGTCTTTATCAATTAAAATGATATTGCTGTGTCGACCCATGATCTCGATGATTAATTGTTTGTATGAAATATCACCGATCTCATTTCTGCCTTTAACTTCAAATACAATCATCCTGTCCAACTCTACTTGTTTGATGCCTTCGACAATATACCCTTCCAGGTGCTTACGTAAGAGCATACAGAACATCGGAGGAACTGCAGGATTTTCGTAGTTTTCGTCGGTTAATTGCACCCTTGAATAATTAGGGTGGGCTGATAATAGGACTTTATGATTTTTTCCATTCGCCCTGATCATCATGATGATTTCATTTTTGTAAGGTTGGTGTATTTTATTAATGCGTCCGTGTATTAGGTTTTCATTCAATTCTTTCGTCATACTTCTCGTAAATAATCCATCAAATGACATATACAACATCCTCTGCTTTAAACGGTTTCTTTGGTTGATTTTTTCATCCGTCTTTGTTGTGGTCTACGTGTACCAAATGTAATCGATTTTACCCAACTGATCGATAAAATGCAAAACATACGTAAATCATATCATTTTTTAGGACGAGTCTGAATAAGAATGCTATGAGAAGGGACAACTTTTCGTATCGTAGGAGGAGAGTGAAATGGGTGCATGAAATTTCATGAGATGAGACAAGAGGACATAGAGCAGTCATTAAAGACCAATTATCGAGAGGGTCTTTCAACAGATGATGTTGCAAAGAGACGGAAACAATATGGGTACAATCAATTAGAGGAAGCTGAGAAACAGTCAGCTTTGTTGCTGTTTTTCAGTCAATTTAAGGACTTTATGGTTCTTGTGTTATTGGCAGCCACCCTCATTTCAGGATTGCTCGGGGAATACATCGATGCGATTGCCATCATAGCCATTGTGTTAATTAACGGTTTCTTAGGTTTTTTCCAGGAACGGAAAGCTGAAAGGTCTCTGCAGGCATTAAAGGAATTGTCTGCACCCCAGGTTTCGGTTTTGAGAGATGGAAAATGGGTGAAAGTTCTTTCCAAGGAAATTATGATTGGTGATATTATCCGCTTTGGGAGCGGTGACAGGATCGGGGCAGATGTACGGCTCATTGAAGCGAACAATTTGGAAATAGAGGAATCCGCCTTAACGGGGGAGTCAGTACCGGTGACGAAGTCCACTAAGCCGGTCGTTGGGGATAATGTGAGTCTTGGAGACTTAGAGAATATGGCCTTTATGGGGACGATGGTCACCAGAGGCAATGGAGTGGGGGTAGTGACATCCATCGGCATGAAAACGGCAATGGGACAAATTGCCGACATGATACAAAAAGCCGAAACGATGGTCACTCCCCTGCAAAGAAGGCTTGAAGAATTAGGGAAAATTCTCATCTCGGTAGCCCTCGTGTTAACGGCATTAGTCGTAGGGATCGGTGTGATTCAGGGGCATGATATGTATACTATGTTTTTAGCGGGGGTTTCTCTGGCTGTAGCCGCTATTCCTGAAGGATTACCAGCCATTGTGACCGTTGCCCTTTCTCTTGGTGTACAAAGGATGATTAAGAAGAAAGCAATTGTCAGGAAGCTTCCTGCAGTTGAAACATTAGGTTGCGCATCGGTCATTTGTTCAGATAAGACAGGGACCCTGACCCAAAACAAAATGACAGTCACTCATCTCTGGAGTGGAGGCAGAACCTGGACGGTAACAGGAACCGGATATGAACCGAACGGCCAATTCTACAGTGGAGACCAAAGGGTGACGCCTCATAGTGAAAATGCCCTTCAACAATTGCTGACCTTCGGCATGCTGTGCAATCATGCGGAATTAGTCACCCGTGAGAAAAGCTTTGTAGTTGACGGTGATCCTACTGAGGGTGCTCTTCTTGTAGCGGGATTGAAGGCTGGTTTAACACGGGAGTCGTTACAGAAGAAGTTTACGATTGTTAAAGAGTTTCCCTTTGATTCCACAAGGAAGATGATGAGTGTGGTTATTGTGGACCAAAACGGGAAATACTTTTCTGTAACTAAGGGGGCTCCTGACGTTTTAGTCGGTAAAAGCCAATCCATCTTGTGGGAAGGGCGACTTCAACATAAAACAGGTGAAACATCTCAAAAAGTAGAAGAGGCAATCAGCGACATGTCTTCAAATGCTTTGAGGAACATCGCTATTGCATATAAACCCCTTACTTCAAGGTCCATTGACGGGATGACAGAAGAGGATATCGAAGAAGGTGTCACATTCATTGGCTTACAGGGTATGATCGACCCTCCAAGACCTGAAGTGAAGGAGGCTGTTAGAGAGTGCCGTGCAGCCGGGATCAAGACGGTCATGATTACAGGTGATCACGTGTTGACAGCTAAGGCGATCGCCAAGCAGCTGGGAATTTTGAAGAATAAGGACCGGGTCCTTGATGGACGGGCGTTGAATCAAATGGAAGTTCAAGAATTAGAAGAGATTGTGGAAGAAGTATCCGTTTTTGCCCGAGTATCCCCTGAACATAAGCTCAAAATCGTCAAAGCCCTGCAGAACAGGGGGCATGTCGTGGCCATGACCGGGGATGGTGTAAATGATGCTCCTGCCATAAAATCCTCGGATATTGGAGTAGCCATGGGAATCACAGGGACGGATGTTTCGAAGGAATCCTCGTCTCTGGTTCTGTTAGACGATAACTTTGCAACGATTAAATCGGCCATTACAGAAGGCAGAAATATTTATGAAAATATCAGGAAGTTCATTCGATACCTGCTGGCTTCAAACGTAGGGGAAATTCTCGTTATGCTATTTGCCATGATTCTTGCCCTTCCTCTCCCATTAGTACCGATCCAGATACTATGGGTGAATCTCGTGACAGATGGACTGCCTGCCATGGCACTTGGCCTGGATAAGCCCGAAGAGGATGTTATGAAGAGAAAGCCCCGTCATCCTAAAGAAGGGGTGTTTGCAAGGGGGCTCGGGTGGAAGGTGGTATCCCGGGGCTTTTTGATAGGAAGTGTCACGTTACTTGCGTTTATGCTGTCATATAAAGCCCATCCTGATCATCTTGCATACGCCCAGACAGTAGCGTTTGCAACCTTGGTCATGGCACAGTTGATTCATGTGTTCGACTGCCGAAGTGAAATTTCTGTATTATCAAGAAACCCCTTCGGAAACATGTATCTCGTTTGGGCTGTCTTATCTTCACTCGTTTTGATGCTGCTTGTAATCTATATCCCGACACTGCAACCGATATTCCATACTGTTCCGATTATGCTGAAAGACTGGTTGTTGATCATTGGTCTAAGCTCCGTTCCAACCTTTTTACTTGCCGGGTCATTTTTTGCAAGAAAAAAACAGTGAAATGTGGTATAATCCAAAAGGTAATAGAGAATTTCCTCTATTACCTTTTTTATATAAGTGAATGGACACACGATTTCGGTAAATCCATATGAGTACCGTCAAAAGATTGGAAGTGATTGTAATGGTTGTCAGTATGACTGGCTTTGGCAGAAGCAAAGCAGATTCTGAACAACATACAGTAACGGTTGAAATGAAGTCCGTAAATCACAGATTCAGTGAATGTTACATAAGAATGCCGCGTCAACTTATGAAACTTGAGGAGAAAATCAAGAAGAAAGTCTCCCAAAGCGTCAAAAGAGGGAAAGTGGATATTTTCATCACCATAACTGGTGAAGGATTAGTACATAAAAATCTTCATATTGACTGGAAGCTCATTCAAGATTATTATCAGTTAGTAAATAAAGTGAAAGAGACCTTTTCTTTAGATGATGAAGTGCAATTATCACACCTCTTGAACAGGGAAGAATTTGTGCTTATCGAGGAATTGGAAGAGGAAAATGAACAGCTTGAAGATCTGGTGTTGAACGCTGTAGACCAAGCCGCCATTGAACTAAGAAAGATGAGGGAAAAAGAAGGAGAACTTCTCAAAGAAGATTTCCTCATTCATCTCAAACAGTTTGAAAACAAAATGGAGGATCTTATCAATCATGCTCCAGAAGTGGTCAACCATTATAGAGAACGGTTAAGAAAAAGGATCCTCGAATACAATGAAACTTCCTTTGATGAGACCCGCTTGCTTACGGAGGTTGCCATTTTTGCTGATAAATCGGATATTACCGAGGAACTGACGAGACTGGAAAGTCATATTCAGTATTTCCATACCACTATGCAGGATGATGCACCTATTGGCAGGAAGCTGGATTTCATGATTCAGGAAATGAACCGGGAAGTGAATACAATTGGTTCAAAAGCAAATGATTCTTTCATTGCCACCATTGTAGTAGAACTGAAGTCAACCCTCGAGAAGCTAAGAGAACAAGTGCAAAATGTAGAATAATAAGTTTAGTTTCCTATTAATAAGGCGAAACTAAACTATTGATTAGGAGGAGCATTATGTCCATCAAGCTCATCAATATAGGATTTGGAAATATCGTTTCAGCAAACCGGATCATTTCAATTGTCAGTCCCGAATCAGCACCGATCAAGCGCTTGATTCAAGATGCAAGAGACCGGGGAACACTCGTTGATGCTACATACGGAAGAAGAACCAGAGCAGTCATTATTACTGATAGCGATCATGTTATCCTTTCTGCTGTTCAACCGGAAACCGTTGCTCATCGTTTAACAGATAAAGAGGATTTAATAGAAGAAGGGCAGGGTAAATAAATGAAAGAAAAAGGATTGCTGATCGTTCTTTCCGGACCTTCAGGAGTAGGGAAAGGAACTGTTCGTAAAGCGATTTTTTCCCAGGAAGATACAAAGTTTGAATATTCCATCTCCATGACTACCCGTTATCCACGGGAAGGAGAAGTGGATGGTGTCGATTACTTCTTTAAATCAAGAGAAGAATTTGAAGAGCTGATAAAACAGGGAAAGCTGCTAGAGTATGCGGAGTTCGTAGGGAACTATTACGGAACTCCTGTGGATTATGTTCGTGAAACGCTGGATGCCGGAAGAGATGTATTCCTCGAAATTGAAGTCCAGGGTGCACAGCAGGTAAGGGACAAATTCCCTGAAGGCTTATTTATCTTCCTTGCTCCGCCGAGTCTTTCCGAGTTGCAAAACCGCCTCGTGACCAGGGGAACTGAAACAGACGATTTGATCCAGGGCAGGATGAATACTGCCAGGAAAGAAATCGAAATGATGAATCTCTATGATTACATTGTTGAAAATGATCAAATTGAACATGCAGTCAATAAAATTAAGTCCATCGTTCAAGCCGAACACTGCAAGCGGGAACGAGTGCAACAAAGATACTTAAATATGCTGGAGGTTGAATAAATGTTAAACCCATCCATTGATTCATTAATGAAGAAGATCGATTCGAAATATTCGCTAGTCAGCATCGCGGCTAAGCGAGCGAGAAGCCTGCAAGACTCAGGGGATTTCCGTTTGAACCAATATGAGTCACATAAGTTTGTAGGGAAAGCACTTGAAGAAATTCAGGCCGGTCAATTATCTATGAAAGAAAGAGATGCCAAAGCCGTTTATTCTGATGAGTAAACACCGTCC
This sequence comes from Bacillus sp. RO3, assembly GCF_012911895.1. Taxonomy (GTDB): domain Bacteria; phylum Bacillota; class Bacilli; order Bacillales; family Bacillaceae_B; genus Rossellomorea. Next base: position 328,873 of record NZ_JAAXCV010000034.1, on the reverse strand, counting down.
TGCTTAAAGAAAACACTAGGGGGTTGACTCGAAAGATTTCATGATCTTTTGGGACAGCCCTATTTTCTTTTTTAATCAGTATCCTTCATAATAAAAGAAGGATAAAGAGTAATGGGGGAAAGCAGAATGATCAAGGGGAAAAAAGTATTATTATGTGTTTCTGGAGGAATTGCTGTCTATAAAGCTGCCGCTTTAACGAGCAAGCTGGTTCAAGGAGGTGCAGAGGTAAAGGTCATCATGACAGAATCTGCACAAAAATTTGTTGCTCCACTTACCTTCCAGGCATTATCCCGTCAAGATGTCTATTGGGATACATTTGATGAAAAAGATTCGTCAAAGATCGCTCATATTGATCTGGCAGACTGGGCTGACCTTGTACTTGTAGCACCTGCAACTGCCAATATCATCGGGAAACTTGCAAACGGGATTGCAGATGACATGATTTCAACAACCATTCTGGCTACAACAGCGAAAGTATGGATTGCCCCTGCCATGAATGTACATATGTATGACCATCCCGCAGTGAAACGGAATATCGATACCCTCTTTAAGTTTGGCTACCGGTTCGTCGAACCAAGTGAAGGATATTTAGCTTGCGGATATGTTGGAAAAGGCAGATTAGAGGAGCCTGAAAAAGTGGTGGAACTGGTAGATCATTATTTTTCAGCTGAAGTGGGTGAACAAAAGCTGCTACATGGAAAGAAAATAGTGATTACAGCAGGACCGACCAGGGAAATGGTCGACCCTGTACGCTTCTTCTCCAACCGTTCAACAGGCAAAATGGGCTTTGCCCTTGCTGAAGCAGCAGTATCCATGGGGGCAGACGTCATGTTGATTTCAGGACCCTCCCATTTGCCGATTCCAGAAGGGGTTGAATTTGTTTCCGTCACCAGTGCAGAAGAAATGTATGACGCGGTCCAGTCAGCTTTTTCGACTGCTGACATTGTTGTGAAAAGTGCTGCGGTGGCAGATTACACTCCAAAGGAAACATACCAAGATAAGCTGAAGAAAAAAGATGGGAATCTTGTAATCGAATTCGAGAGGACGAAGGATATCTTAAAGAGCCTTGGTGAAAGAAAGACACACCAATTCCTTATCGGGTTCGCTGCTGAAACAACAAATGTCGAACAGTATGCCAAGGCTAAACTTGAAAAAAAACGGGCAGATATGATCGTGGCAAACAATGTGAAAGAAAACGGTTCAGGATTTGGTACCGAAACAAACCGGGTATCGATTGTGACAAAAAATGGTGAAGTTCGAAACCTGCCATTATTATCAAAATTGGATGTCGCAAAAGAAATTTTTAAAGAAGCGGCCAGGCACATTGATATAGGTACTTCCCATGAACGTAGCTAGTGTCATAGTGGATGTACCTGCGATGCAGACGGACCGCTCCTACGATTATAGTATTCCCGATGCATGGAAAGGCGGTATCCTTCCGGGAATGAGGGTGGTTGTCCCTTTTGGACCAAGGAAAATCCAGGGCTTTGTCATTGAATTAAAGGAAAAAGGCGAAGTCTCTAACCTCAAACCGATCATTGAACCGATGGATCTAACACCGGTGTTGAACAGAGAGTTGCTTACTCTCGGAACCTGGCTGACCGAAAAAACCCTCTGTTTCAAAATTTCTGCCTTTCAATCGATGCTGCCTGCAGCCATGAAGGCAAAATATGAAAAGATTTTTGTGCTTGAAAAAAGCAAGGGGGCTGGCGAGCTCCACCTCTCTTTACAGCGATTCTTTCAGTATGAAAGACAGGTATCCTGGAAAACAATTGAACAAAGCGGGCTTCTACCTTTGATTCATAAAGAAGTTAAGCGTGGATTGGTTGAAGTGATATACAGGGTAAAAGCGAAGGGGAAAAAAAAGACGGTTCGAAAACTGTATCTCAATACCCAGGATCATGACGTTGATGATGTGATGATGAATTTGCCTCCTCAAGCCAGCAAGCAAAAACAAATCTTAGACTATATGATCCAATCTGCTCCAGGCGGTGACGGGATCCTCGCTTCCACTCTTATTGAAGAGATGGCGACCACTTCATCCACAGTTAAGTCGTTGGTCAATAAAGGACTGCTCATAGAGAAACATGTTGAAGTATATCGGAATCCCTTTGAAAACAGAACATTTGAAAAGACCTCACCCTTAACGTTGACCACACAGCAGGATCAGGCGATTCGTCCTATACTCGACACGATAGACAGGGGTCAACATCATACATTTCTCCTTTACGGTGTAACAGGCAGTGGTAAAACGGAAATCTATCTGCAATCGATACAGCGGGTATTGCAGGAGGGGAAGGAAGCGATCGTATTAGTTCCTGAAATTTCCCTTACCCCCCAAATGGTCCACAGATTCAAGGGGCGATTCGGAAATGATGTAGCCGTGCTCCACAGCGGCTTGTCTGTGGGGGAAAAGTATGATGAATGGAGGAAGATTCAAAGAAAGGAAGTGAAGGTGGTCGTAGGTGCACGTTCGGCCGTTTTTGCCCCTTTTGAGAATATCGGAATCATCATCATCGATGAAGAGCATGAGACGAGTTATAAGCAAGAAGAAAATCCGCGCTATCATGCCAGGGATGTGGCGATATACAGAGGAGAATATCATCATTGCCCGGTGATATTAGGAAGCGCGACTCCTTCTTTGGAGTCCTTTGCAAGGGCATCTAAAGGTTTATATGGGCTTCTTACCCTTGATAAACGCATGAATGACGGTCCGCTTCCAACCGTCGATATTGTAGACATGAGAGAAGAACTCAGGAAAGGGAACCGCTCCATGTTTTCTTCTAGCCTATTCGAAAAGATTCAGGACAGGTTGGAAAAGGGAGAACAGACGGTCCTTTTCCTAAATAGAAGAGGTCACTCATCCTTTATAATGTGCAGAGATTGCGGATTCGTCCTTCAATGTCCAAATTGCGACATATCCTTGACCTATCACCGGTTCTCGAATGGGATGAAATGTCATTATTGCGGGTATGAAGAGGGAGTTCCTTCTTCGTGCCCGGAATGTACAAGTGAACATATACGTTATTTTGGTACAGGGACTCAGAAGGTTGAAGAGGAATTGACGAAACTCATTCCCGAGGCCAGGATCATTCGGATGGATGTCGATACAACGTCCCGTAAGGGCTCCCATGAAAAGCTGTTAACAGCTTTTGGGGAAGGGAGGGGGGATATCCTCCTTGGTACACAAATGATCGCTAAGGGACTGGATTTCCCTAATATCACACTTGTCGGAGTCCTTAGTGCAGACACGATGTTACATCTCCCTGACTTCAGAGCAGCAGAAAAAACGTTTCAACTTTTGACGCAGGTAAGCGGCAGGGCAGGAAGGCACACCCTGCCAGGGGAAGTTGTCATACAAACGTATACGCCGGAGCACTATTCAATTGAGCTAGCGTCCAATCATGATTACAATCGTTTTTACCAGCAGGAAATGATGATGAGGAAAATGGGTTCATATCCCCCTTTTTACTACATGACACTGATCACACTGAGCCATGAAGATTTAATGAAAGTAGTGGACATTGCAGAAAGAATGACGAATTTTATCCGTTCAAGGCTTTCAGGGACAACGATTATCCTTGGACCTGTCGCGTCTCCGATCCCCAGGATAAAGAATAGATATCGCTATCAGTGTTTGATAAAATACAAGCTGGAACCAAATCTTGGGATTACCCTTAAAACAGTATTAAATCAATACCAGCAACAACATGCTTCCCAAGGGTTAACAATCTCCATAGATATGAACCCTTATATGATGATGTGACATAAATTAGAGAAAAATGGAGGAGACACATGGCAATACTTCCAATTGTTATGCACCCGGACCCCGTTCTGGAAAAAGAATGTGAGAAGGTTACTGCATTTGATAAGAAACTAAAAAAATTATTGGCAAATATGTATGACACCATGATTGATGCGGATGGGGTTGGGCTTGCAGCCCCTCAGGTAGGAATCGATCTTCAGGTGGCGGTGGTGGATATCGGCGATGATATGGGAACGATCGAGCTTATCAACCCTGAAATCATCGAGGCTGACGGAACTCAAACAGACCTCGAAGGGTGCCTGAGTTTCCCCGGCCTATATGGAGAAGTGACACGTCCTCACTCCATAAAAGTCAGAACTCATGATCGGAAAGGAAGAGTGATTGAATTCCAGGCCCGTGACTTTTTAGCAAGGGCGATTCAACATGAAATAGATCACCTTCACGGTGTTCTATTTACCTCGAAAATAGAAAAATATGTGACAGAAGAAGAATTAGAAGGGTATGAGGCGTAATGACAAAAGTAATCTTTATGGGAACACCTGATTTCTCAGTTCCTGTTCTTGAAGCGTTATTAGACGAACACTATGATGTAATCGGGGTTGTGACACAGCCTGATCGCCCGGTGGGCAGAAAAAGAGTACTGACACCTCCTCCAGTAAAAGTGGCAGCTCAAAAGCACGGGATTCCAGTTTACCAGCCAGAGAAGATTAAACATGAAGATGAACTAAACAAAGTACTGGCACTTGAACCCGATCTTATTGTAACAGCTGCATTTGGACAGATACTTCCCAACGCATTGCTTGAAGCTCCCCAACACGGGTGTATCAACGTACACGCCTCTTTGCTTCCTGAACTCAGAGGGGGTGCACCCATTCATTATTCCATCCTTCAAGGAAAAGAAAAAACGGGCATTACCATTATGTATATGGTGGAAAAGCTAGATGCAGGTGACATCATCAGTCAAGTGGAAGTGGAAATCGAAGAAAGAGATCATGTGGGTACCCTCCATGATAAGTTAAGCGTTGCGGGTGCGAAGTTACTCATTGAAACCGTACCAAGATTGCTCGCTGGTGACATAACCCCGGTTAAACAGGATGATTCTAAAGCAACGTTCGCAAGGAACATAAAACGGGAGCAGGAAAAAATAGACTGGTCCAGAAGCGGGGAAGAAATCTACAATCATATTAGAGGACTTCATCCTTGGCCGGTTGCCTACACAACGTTAGAAAATGCTGTCATGAAAGTTTGGTGGGGAGAAAAAGTCCAAGGGCATTCTTCTGTACCAGGTGAAATCATAAAGATAGAAGAAGACGGATTCATTGTTTCATCCGGTGACTCAGTAGGAATTAAAGTAACCGATCTGCAACCATCCGGCAAAAAAAGAATGAGTGCAAAAGACTATCTGCGTGGAGCAGGCTCTCACCTTAAAGAAGGTATGATGTTAGGAGAAAATCATGAGTAAACGAAATAAAACAGTTAGGGAAGCAGCACTTGAAGTCATTGAAGCGGTAGAAAAAAATCAATCTTATAGCAATTTACTTCTCAACCATGTGATTGAGAAGAATCAGTTGCCAAGTAAAGATGTAGGACTGTTGACAGAACTGACGTATGGAACCATTCAACGAAAAATGACATTGGATTTCTATTTATCCCCATTTATTAAAGGTAAGCTGGATGAATGGGTCCGAAACTTATTGCGTTTATCCCTGTATCAGCTTGTATACTTGGACCGGATTCCTGACCGTGCTGTTTTCTATGAAGCTGTAGAAATTGCCAAGAGGAGAGGGCATAAGGGCATTTCTGGACTAGTGAACGGCGTCCTCCGTTCGGTTCAGCGAAATGGGCTTCCTTCCCTGGACAGCATTAAAGATCCTATTGAACGGGTGGCCATCGAAACGAGCCATCCTTATTGGCTTGTAAAAAGATGGGAAGAGCAATTCGGATTGGACAAGACGAAAGAAATGTGTGAAACCAATTTAATTGCACCGAAACAAACGGCCCGGGTCAATACGACCAAAATCAGTAGAGAAGAGTTGATTGCCCATTTAACGGACGGTGGAACAGAAGTAAAAGAGAGCCCTATCGTCCCGGAAGCCATTCAATCCCTTCGGGGAAATCTAGCAAAAACAGATGCTTATCGTAACGGGCAATGTACCATTCAAGATGAGAGCTCCATGCTTGTTTCCTATGCCTTAAAGCTAGAACATGGGATGAAAGTGCTCGATGCATGTGCTGCACCAGGGGGGAAAACGACTCATATAGCTGAGAAACTCTCCGGGACCGGTGAAGTATATGCATTGGACTTACACAAGCATAAGGTTAAACTGATCGATGAAAACGCCGCTCGTCTTGGGTTGGAAAACATTAAGACATCGACCATTGATAGCCGAAAAGCCGGGGATCAGTTTGAAAAAGAAACGTTCCATCGTATTTTAGTCGATGCTCCATGCTCAGGATTAGGTGTATTGAGAAGAAAACCGGACATTAAGTATGCAAAAAAAGAATCCGACCTTCAATCACTGCAAAAGATCCAAATTGACATCCTCTCAGCTGTTGCACCACTCCTGAAAAAAGAAGGATTGTTAGTTTATAGCACTTGTACGGTGGACCAAAATGAAAACGAAGGGACGGTTGCTGCTTTCTTACGTGAACATCCCGAGTTTGAACCTGCGCCACTGGATGAGCTGCCGAATTCCGTCAAACCGTTCGTCAGTGAAAATCAATTACAAGTATTTCCCCAGGATTTTGGCGGGGACGGATTCTTTATATCCTGCTTTAGAAAAAAATGAGTCGAAATTGATCAAATCACGAAAGTAAAGCAGGAAAATTCACCAGATAAGTCGTAAAAGTACAACAGCCCTTAATGAATCTTTGATTATCGTATACTGTGTACTGTAAGGTTCAATTCATCAAAATCAAAAAGACTTTCTTTTTTCAGCTTCCATTCTTAATGAAGGTCGTATCATTTAATTAACAGAGATAATCAGAAGGAATCATTTTTTGAACTGAGATGCACCGGCTATGAGTATAAGGAGCTACTTGGATTTGGTGCAGAAGAAGAGACGAGGTGACCTAAGTGAGAACTGTTTATTTTACGGACAAAGGGAAAGTGCGTCAACTGAATGAAGATAGTGCAGGCGTATTTGTGAATCATCATGGCGATCATTTAGCTGTTGTAGCAGATGGAATGGGGGGGCACAGAGCAGGAGATGTTGCAAGTGACCTCACCATTACCATCTTAAAGGACTTGTGGGAGAAAACAGGGAAATTTCAAACAGCTGATGAAGCAGAAAATTGGTTAAAATCAACTATTAACGAAGTAAACAAAGAAGTATATACTTATTCTCAATCAAATTCCGAATGTGAGGGAATGGGAACGACATTGGTCGGTGCCATTTGTACCTCTTTGTTTGCCACCATTGTCAATATTGGTGACAGCAGAGGATATATCATGAACGAAAACGGTTTTCATCAACTGACAGAAGATCATACCCTTGTGAATGAATTAGTCAGAAGTGGTGAGATTTCTAAGGAAGATGCAGAGCATCATCCTAGAAAAAATGTAATACTAAGAGCGATAGGCACGGAAGCTTCAATTACGATGGATATTAAAACGATTATGTTTGAAGAAGAAGACGTTATTTTATTGTGTTCAGACGGTCTTTCTAATAAAGTTTCGGAGAAGGAAATGAAAGAAATATTAGCACAGGACCACTCTCTGGAAGATAAAGGGGAGTCGCTTATTCATTTAGCCAATGAATATGGCGGTGAAGACAATATTACCGTAGTAATTGTAGAGTTTGCCGCTGAAACGGAAAGCGGGTGATAACATGATGGAAGGTAAGCGCATCAGTGGGCGTTACAGAATCATTAAACTGATCGGCGGCGGAGGAATGGCCAACGTTTATTTAGCTCATGATGTGATATTGGATCGTGAAGTGGCCATTAAAATGCTCCGAATCGATTTTGCCAATGAAGAGGAATTCATCAAACGGTTCCAAAGGGAAGCGCAGTCCGCCACAAGCTTGGCACATCCCAACATCGTAAGCATATACGATGTAGGAGAAGAGGACGATTTATATTATATCGTCATGGAATATGTCCATGGCATGACTCTGAAGCAATACATACAACAGCATTCACCTGTACATGTAGAAAAAGCGATTGACATTATGAAACAGCTGACACTTGCCATGTCCCATGCTCATCAAAATCATATTGTGCACCGGGATATCAAACCTCATAATATCCTTCTTGATGAACAAGGCAATGTAAAGATTACCGATTTCGGGATCGCCATGGCTCTAAGTGCCACTTCGATCACCCAGACCAATTCAGTCTTGGGATCGGTTCATTATCTCTCTCCTGAACAGGCGAGGGGAGGGATGGCCACAAAGAAATCAGATATCTATTCACTTGGTATCGTCATGTTCGAATTACTGACGGGTAGGCTGCCCTTTTCCGGAGAGTCGGCAGTTTCAATTGCATTAAAGCATTTACAGTCGGAAACCCCCTCATTAAAAAGGTGGAATCCCGATATCCCGCAGAGCGTGGAAAATATCGTATTGAAAGCAACAGCAAAAGATCCATTCAGACGCTACGAGAGTTTGGAGGAAATGGATGAAGATCTGTCTTCATCATTGGATCCCGACCGCATGAATGAGCCCAAATTTTCCGTACCCCTTGATGATGAAGCGACGAAAGCCATCCCTGTCATAACAGATCAAAAGGCTTATTCAAATCTTGACGATACAATCGTTCATCATCAAAACAACACGGACGACGTACAAACCATGCCCACCCCCGCTGTACAGGGCGGGAAGAAGGATAAAAAGGTAGAAAAAACGAATGACCCCAAGAAGAAAAGTAAAAAGAAGTGGCCGATCCTGATCATTAGTTTGTTCTTTTTACTGATTCTATTAGGTATTGCTGCCGTCACTTTCATTCCTGAGCTTCTTGGACCTAAAGAAATCCAAGTCCCGGATGTCGTTGAAAAAGATCAAACTGAAGCCATTTCCACTATCGTTTCAGAAGGATTTGTTGTAGGAGAAACAAAAAAACAATCCCATGAATCGATTCCTGAGGGATTTGTCATCAAGACAAACCCAAAGGCAGGAAGGTTGGCAAATGAAGGATCGGCAATTGATATCTATGTCAGTACCGGAAAAGAAAAGGTGCAAGTCGGGGACTATGTCGGCAAGGACTTTGAAGAAGTATCGTCTGAACTTGAAGCAAAAGGATTTATGGTAGAGAAAGAAGAAGAGTTTGATGAAGATGAAATGGCAGGGACCGTACTGGATCAGGATCCTTCCCCAGGAGGAGAGGTAGTGGCGGAAGAGACCACCATAACCCTCACGGTGAGTAAAGGTTCCAAACCATTTGACATGGCTGATTTAGAAGGATATGATCAGGCAGCCCTGGATCAATATGAAGATTTGAAAGGGGTTAACATTGTCATATCTGAAGAAAAATTTTCAGACGAAATAGAAGCAGGCAGAGTCATATCTCATGAGCCGGAGCCTGGAACCCCCACTTATAAAGGGGAAACTGTCTATGTTGTCATGTCTAAAGGTCCTGATACACCTGAAGAAGCTCCAACCAAAGAGGTTACTTTAGATATTCTGGTTGATTATACGAAACAGGACGGCACCCCTCAGGCGATTGAGATATTCATTGAAGACAAAGACAGTAAATTGGATGATCCCGACCCTGATCAAGTGGACGGGATTACCCAAAATAAAGAATTCACCCTTACATTTACGCTGGAAGACGGATCCCAGGGCAGATACAGGATATTGAGAGACGGAGAAGAGTATAAATCAGGGACTGTCGAATATCCTAAAGAAGAATAAATTGAATGACCAAGGGGCTGTACCCGGGTTTTTATTAGACCTGACGGGACAGTCCTCTTGTTTTCATTTATAATGAAAGGGATACATAATGCAAACGACTATATTTTATACATGTTTATGAATAGGAGGTTTCGAATGCCTGAAGGGAAAATTGTTAAAGCGTTAAGTGGTTTTTATTATGTTCTGTCAGAGGGAAGCGTTACCCAGTGTCGCGGAAGGGGGAATTTCCGCAAAAATAAAATAACCCCCCTCGTGGGTGATTATGTGGAATTTCAAGCGGAGAATAAAACGGATGGTTACATCCTGAAGGTCTTTGACCGTAAGAATGAGCTTGTACGCCCCCCGATTGCTAATGTAGATCAAGCGATACTGGTCTTTTCTGCAAGCGAACCTGAGTTCAGCCCTGCTCTGCTGGACCGTTTCCTGGTGTTGGTGGAGAGTAAAGAAATCGAACCGCTTATTTGTGTAACCAAGATGGATTTACTCACTCCTCATCAGATAGAAGAGGTTGAACAATATGTGAGGCATTACCGTTCATTCGGTTATGAGGTTCTAATGACGTCTTCCAAAACCGATGATGGCGTTGAGGAATTAGCTCCATACTTACGAGACAAAATATCTGTCTTTGCAGGCCAGTCAGGTGTAGGGAAGTCGTCTTTGCTCAATGCCTTGAAACCGGAACTTGAGTTAAAGACAGCCATGATCTCATCCCACCTGGGACGAGGGAAACATACGACACGCCATGTGGAACTGATTGATGTAGAGGATGGCCTGGTTGCCGATACGCCAGGGTTTAGTTCATTGGAGTTTTCAGAACTTGAAATAGAAGAGCTTCCACATTGCTTTCCTGAAATGGTGGAAGTATCAGACGACTGTAAATTCAGGGGCTGTCTTCACATCAATGAGCCGAAATGTGCTGTGAAAGCTGCAGTGGAAAGAGAGGAAATCCCCTCTTACAGGTACGACCACTACTTAACATTCCATAAAGAAATAAAAGACAGAAAGCCGAGGTATTAACCATGAAAATCGCACCTTCCATCCTGTCTGCTGATTTTGCAGAACTTGGAAATGAAATTAAAGATGTTGAATTAGGAGGAGCCGACTATATACATGTAGACGTAATGGATGGACACTTTGTCCCGAATATTACACTAGGGCCAATGATCGTGAAAGCAATTCGCCCACTTACAACATTGCCTCTCGACGTCCATTTAATGATTGAAAATCCCGGTCAATATATCGATGCATTTGCAGATGCAGGAGCCGACTATATAACTGTCCATGTTGAGGCTGAGCCTCATTTGCACAGGACGATTCAGCTGATCAAAAGTAAAGGTGTGAAAGCTGGGGTTGTCTTAAATCCTGGGACGCCTGCTGAATTAGTCAAGCCTATCTTGGAAGATGTGGATATGGTTCTATTGATGACTGTAAATCCGGGATTCGGCGGGCAATCGTTTATTCCGTCAGTCGTACCAAAAATCAAACAAATACGTGAGTGGGCAAATGAAGTAAATCCTACACTTGAAATAGAGGTTGATGGAGGGATCAATCCGGAAACGGCTGCAGTGTGTGCCAAAGCAGGAGCAGACGTGTTTGTTGCAGGTTCTGCGATTTACAACCGCGATGATCGAGGAGCTGCCATTCAAGAATTAAAAAAAGCTCTATCATAAGAGTGAACCAGTGCTGATCCAGGAGGGTCAGCTTATTTTTATAGGAATGGAGTGAAAAAAGTGGAATTGAATCTTGTGGCCGGTGGTCCTGAAAGGTATATCCCCTATTTGAAAACATACAATAGCGGAGAAGTGAAGTGGATAGGTGTGGATAGGGGAGTATATACCATATTGCAACAAGGAATGAAGCCCCATGCTGCGTTTGGTGATTTCGATTCTGTAAATGAAGAAGAATGGACGTTCATTCAAAGTCAGGTCCAAAAAGTCAATCGCTATCAGCCGGAGAAGGACGAAACAGATCTTGAACTTGCCCTCAACTGGGCCATTGAGCAGAATCCTGAAAAAATTAACATTTTCGGTGCAACGGGTGGAAGGCTGGATCACTTCATGGGTAACCTTCAATTACTCATGAAGCCAGGCTTGCTAACAACGGATATACAGGTAGAAATAATCGACGTCCAAAATCAATTATATCTTGTCGGGCCAGGAGCTCATACGGTTTTGAACGTAGAGGATCTACCCTATATTTCTTTCGTGCCCATCACCGATATTGTCGAAGGAATCACCCTTACCGGCTTTAAATATCCATTAAAAAAACGGAATATTTTAAGAGGTTCCACACTATGTATTAGTAATGAACTTATACAATCATCTGGTACTCTTTCCTTTTCAAACGGCATATTAATGGTCATAAGAAGCAGTGATTGAAGCTTCACATGATCAGGCAGAAAAGAAGATGTACTTAACTGAAACTGCTTGAATAGACTGAAAAGATGTCAAGTGAAACATTACGTTCTTTAGATCGTAGGGAGGGACTAAAAATGCGTTTTTATACAATTAAATTACCAAAATTCCTTGGTGGACTTGTGAGGGCGATGTTAGGAACATTCAAGAAAGAATAATTGAATAGCTGGGGGTGGCTTCGGGCCATCTCTTTTTTTGTTTATGTGGTGCACTGAATTGAAAAGTGTGCAAAATCGCTAACCGGGTCTTTGATTGGGAGGGCATAAGGCGAGTAACCCAAAAAGGCAAAGAACGCCTTTCCGGGTTACTCGCCTTATGCCTGTCGCCTCTGACCAAGCCGCCTCCGCTTTTCTATGTGTAAAGTATTTTTTCTTGAAAGGTTTTAATTGTAGTATTGCATTATAGAAAGTTGTGTGATAAATTATTAAAGTATCTTTATGATAATAAGCGAAATGTGGAACTGAAATTAACTTCAGCTTCTTGTTAGTGAGGAGGGAATATATTATGGCAAAACAATGCGTAGTAACAGGCCGTAAAGCAAGCTCAGGTAACGCTCGCTCTCACGCAATGAATGCGAACAAGCGTACTTGGGGTGCAAACCTGCAAAAAGTTCGAATTCTTGTAGACGGAAAGCCTAAGAAAGTATGGGTTTCTGCAAGAGCGTTGAAATCTGGTAAAGTAGAACGCGTATAATACTTAAAATGAGAAGACGTCCGGTTGTTGGGCGTCTTTTTTCTTTTCTATCCTCTGCGGGAGGACAAAAGAATAGGAGCAATTTGGATGAAAACGTCTATTTTCTTTGTCATTTATCACTTTGAACATTAAATGACTAATCTATGCCGATTATGTGAAAAATAGAGGAGATGACCAACAAATCACGCAGAGATAATAGTTTAGCTTTCAAAAACATGATACTTATAGTAAAATGTTTTTAGCCAAGCATGTAATTAAAGGGGGAAAACATTCCATGTCCATCGAATTAAAAACGCAGTACGGACAAATTGATATTACGAATGATGTCATTGCAATGATTGCTGGAGGTGCAGCGGTGGATTGCTACGGAATTGTTGGAATGGCTTCAAAAAACCAAATTAAAGACGGTTTCACAGATATCTTACGTAAAGAAAATTTCACTCGCGGAGTGATTGTTCGTCAAGATGAAGAGGAAGTACATATTGATATGTATATTATTGTGAGTTATGGTACAAAAATTTCTGAAATTGCCCATAATGTACAATCCAAGGTTAAATATACTCTTGATAAGACCGTCGGCTTGGCGGTAGATTCAGTAAATATTTTTGTGCAGGGGGTTCGTGTCACGAACCCGTAGTGAGGAGGAAGATTCGTGTCGATTACATCTTTGGAAGGAAAACGTTTTGCTGAAATGGTGATTCAAGGTGCCACCCAATTATCTGCGAACGCGCAGCTGGTTGACGCTCTGAACGTTTTTCCTGTTCCTGATGGTGATACTGGAACAAATATGAATTTATCCATGACTTCCGGTGCAAAGGAAGTTCAAAACCATATTCAAGGTCATATTGGAAATGTGGCTGCTGCTCTATCAAAAGGCTTATTGATGGGAGCAAGAGGTAACTCAGGTGTTATCTTATCCCAATTGTTCAGAGGCTTTGGTAAAGCGATTGAAGGGAAAGAATCCTTATCAAGTGTAGAATTTGCCAATGCGCTGCAAACAGGAGTGGATACTGCTTATAAAGCGGTTATGAAACCTGTTGAAGGAACGATTCTAACGGTTGCGAAAGATGCTGCGAAAAAAGGTGTTTCTGTTGCGGAAACTGAAAGTGATTTCGTTAAGCTGATGCAGGCAATCGTGGATGAGGCACAAGCTTCTTTAAATCGTACACCTGATTTACTTCCTGTCCTAAAGGAAGTTGGAGTAGTCGACAGTGGTGGTCAAGGCCTGCTTTTCGTATATGAAGGGTTTTTAGCAGAACTTAAAGGGGAGAAAGTTTCAAACCAAGCTTCCTTACCTTCCATGAATGATCTTGTCAGTGCAGAGCATCATAAGACAGCTCAGGATTTCATGAGCACGGAAGATATTGAATTTGGCTATTGTACAGAATTTATGGTCAGATTTGAGGAAGACAAACAATCATTTGTCGAAGAAGACTTCCGTCAGGATTTAAGCCGATTCGGCGATTCTCTGCTAGTCATAAGCGATGATGAATTAGCTAAAGTACATATCCATTCTGAACAGCCAGGTGATGTGTTGACGTATGGTCATCAATACGGAAGTCTCATTAATATCAAAATTGAGAACATGAGACAACAGCACAGCAGCATCGTCGGTGATTCGAAGCCGGTGAGAGCAGAAGCAGCTCCTCCGAAGGAAGTGGACTTTGCCATAGTCACAGTAGCAATGGGTGAAGGAATTGCCGAGTTATTCAGGAGCATAGGCGCCACTTCGGTAATCGAAGGCGGACAAACGATGAATCCTAGTACAGAGGATATCGTGAAAGCGGTTGAGGAAGTGAATGCCAAGAAAGTCATCATCATGCCTAATAACAAGAATATCATCATGGCTGCTGAACAGGCAGCTGAAGTTCTTGAAATGGATGTGGCGGTCGTTCCGACGAAGACTGTTCCACAGGGTATGGCTGCATTACTTGCATTTAATCCATCTGCATCGGTTGAAGACAACAAGAGGTTCATGACTGAAGCATCCAAACAGGTTAAAACGGGTCAAATCACCTTTGCCGTCAGAGATACGAATATTGATGGTGTTGCCATAGCGAAAGATGACTTCATGGGAATCGAAGAAGGTAAGATTGTCGTTTCTGACCATGACCGTCAGAAATCAGCACAGAGCTTACTTGAGAAAATGCTGGATGAAGACTCCGAAATCCTGACCATCCTTTATGGTGAGGATGTAACAGATGAGGATGTCCATTCTTTGAAAGAGTATGTAGAAGAGCATTATGAAGAGGTAGAAGTGGAAGTTCATAATGGTAAACAACCACTTTACTCCTATATATTCTCAGTTGAATAAGGGTTAAAGGAAGGGGGGACAGCTCTAATTGGAGTGTGTCCCCTTCAATTATGTTAGAATGATCATATAGATTGGATGTTAAGATAGGGGGAATAGCCATGAAATACAAAAGCGTATTTGATATTATCGGTCCCGTTATGATCGGTCCGTCGAGTTCTCATACAGCCGGTGCTGCGAGGATAGGAAGGGTGGCAAGGAATCTGTTTCGCCGGGAGCCGAAATGGGCAACGATATCGTTTTATGGTTCATTTGCGAAAACATATAAGGGACATGGGACGGACGTAGCCATTGTGGGGGGGATCCTTGATTATGATACATATGATGAACGGATCATCGAATCGATTAAAGTAGCCAGGCAAAAAGGGATAAAGATCAAGTTTCTGGAAGAAGATGCAATCACAGATCATCCCAATACGGCCAGGATCCGCATGGGTGATGAAAAAGGTGAAATTGAATTGGTAGGGATATCCATCGGTGGAGGAAAGGTTGAAATCATCGAGCTTAACGGCTTTGAGCTTAAACTGTCAGGCCATCATCCGGCGATCCTTGTCGTTCATGATGACAGATTTGGAGCGATTGCCTCTGTATCCAATGTCATTGCCAAACACCAATTGAACATCGGACATATGGATGTTTCACGTAAGGAGAAAGGTCAGATGGCCTTGATGACCATTGAAGTGGATCAGCCGATTGACGAAGCAGTCATCAATGAATTGACCTCGCTTCCCAACATTACTCAAGTTACACGGATATCCGATTAAACAATTACTATAATGATAGCGTTTACATTCAGGCGAGGAGGTCATATTTATGTTTCGAAATGTAGCAGAGTTAGTTGAACTTGCAGAGAGTCAGAACAAGAAAATTTCTGACATTATGATCGAACAGGAAATCGAGTTTACTGGGAGAACATTTGAAGAAGTATACAGTATGATGGAGAGAAATCTCGAAGTAATGGAGCAGGCTGTGGCAAGAGGGCTCGAAGGTGTGAAATCGCATTCAGGCTTAACAGGCGGAGATGCTGTATTATTACAAAAGTATATCGAGAAGGGCCGCTCACTATCTGGCGACACGATTCTTGACGCAGTCAGTAAAGCTGTTGCGACTAATGAAGTGAATGCTGCCATGGGGACGATTTGTGCTACCCCGACTGCAGGTTCTGCAGGGGTAGTTCCTGGAACATTATTTGCCGTTAAAAATAAGCTTAATCCCACTAAAGATGAAATGATCCGGTTTTTATTTGCCTCGGGTGCATTTGGATTTGTTGTCGCAAATAACGCTTCCATCTCCGGTGCAGCTGGTGGCTGCCAGGCGGAGGTAGGGTCTGCGAGCGGGATGGCCGCTGCTGCCATCGTAGAAATGGCCGGGGGTACCCCGAGTCAATCGGCAGAGGCAATGGCCATTACCTTAAAAAATATGCTAGGCCTTGTTTGTGATCCCGTAGCGGGACTTGTAGAGGTACCTTGTGTGAAACGGAATGCCATGGGTGCTGCCAACGCAATGGTGGCAGCTGATATGGCACTTGCGGGTATAACAAGTCGTATTCCGTGTGATGAAGTGATCGACGCCATGTATAAAATCGGTCAAACAATGCCTGTGGCTCTTCGTGAAACAGCCCAAGGTGGATTGGCTGCTACACCTACCGGCAGAGAGCTTGAAGCAAAAATCTTTGGGGTTTCCCTGAACAAACGTGAAGACTTATAATGAAGAATTGACGATCCAGAACATAAAGGGGATTGGTGAAGAAACAGCTCTGCAGCTAAATACGATGGGAATTCATACTGTTCTGGATTTACTAGAGTACCTCCCTTACCGGTATGAGGATTACAGGCTTCGGGATTTAGAAGAAGTAGCCCATGATGAACGTGTGACCGTCGAAGGAAAGGTCCATTCTGAACCTGCATTAATGTATTACGGGAGAAAAAAGTCACGTTTGACATTGCGATTACTGGTCGGAAGGAATCTGGTGCAGGCTGTATTTTTTAATCAGCCTTATTTAAAGAAAAAAATCAACCTTCACGATACGGTGACGGTGACAGGGAAATGGGACAGGAACAGGCAGATTATCACTGTACAGTATTTCCAGGCCGGCCCCCACGGGAAACAGGGTGACTTTGAACCTGTTTACTCATTGAAGGGTTCGATGAAAAATAATACCCTTAGGAAATTCATAAAGAAAGCCTTCCAGGACTACGGTCATCTGCTAACGGAGAATCTGCCTGATCATCTGATGGAAAAATATAAGCTCTCAAGCCGAAAAGAGGCGCTGTATCACCTTCACTTTCCTGATTCTACTGAAGACATGAAGCAGGCGAGAAGACGATTTGTATATGAAGAATTCCTGCTGTTCCAACTTAAAATGCAAGCTTTAAGGAAATTTGAAAGGGAACAGTCTTCAGGTATGCAGCAGCACTATGATTTAGGAAAAGTTAAAGCGTTCATTGACTCTTTGCCGTTCCCACTAACGGATGCCCAGAAAAGAGTAGTGAATGAGATATCGGCAGATATGAAGTCACCCTATCGGATGAATCGACTTTTACAGGGTGATGTTGGATCCGGAAAAACGGTCGTGTCTGCCATTGCCCTTTATTCGAGTGTAACAGCAGGTTTTCAGGGTGCTTTAATGGTTCCGACTGAAATCCTTGCAGAACAGCATGCGAATTCACTTAGTGAGTTACTTGAATTCGCCGGACTATCTGTGGCTCTTTTAACAAGCTCGGTAAAGGGAAAAAGACGCAGATTATTATTAGAAAAGCTAAAGGACGGGGAAATTGATATTCTCATTGGGACACATGCACTCATTCAGGAAGATGTTCAATTTAAACGACTGGGACTTGTTGTAACCGATGAACAGCATCGTTTTGGAGTGAATCAAAGGAGGGTTCTCAGGGAAAAAGGGGAAAGTCCTGATGTGTTATTCATGACGGCAACGCCAATTCCAAGAACCCTTGCCATTACGGTTTTCGGTGAGATGGATGTAAGTGTCATCGATCAGATGCCGGCAGGAAGGAAAGCGATTGAAACGTATTGGGCAAAAGCGGATATGCTTTCGAGAGTGTTATCTTTCATGGACAAGGAGTTGGATCAGGGGAGACAGGCATATGTGATTTGTCCTTTGATAGAAGAGTCGGACAAGCTCGATGTACAGAATGCCATCGATGTCTATAATCAGATGCTGCACTATTTTGAAGGCAGGTACAACGTCGGTTTGATGCACGGGAGACTTCATCCTGATGAGAAGGATGAAGTGATGAGGGAGTTCAGTGCAAACCATCTGCAGGTGCTTGTATCCACTACGGTGGTAGAGGTCGGAGTGAATGTCCCTAACGCCACTTTTATGTTGATTTATGATGCTGAACGTTTTGGGTTATCACAGCTTCATCAGCTGAGAGGAAGAGTCGGCAGGGGGGAGCACCAATCCTACTGCATCCTTCTCGCAGAACCGAAAACAGAAGTTGGAAAAGAACGGATGAAGATCATGACCGAAACAAACGATGGATTTGTTCTCAGTGAAAAAGATCTTGAACTGAGGGGTCCCGGGGATTTCTTTGGAAGAAAACAGAGTGGACTTCCTGAATTTAAAGTCGCTGATATGGTCCATGACTATCGTGCGCTTGAGGTAGCGAGGGATGATGCCTCAAGCCTGATCAATTCCGATCATTTTTGGAAGGATTCTAAGTATGAATCCCTGCGAAGGTATCTGTCGGCTTCAGGGATATTAGAGGGCGAGAAGCTTGACTAGAAAGGCAGATTGTAAGATTATTTCTTGCAATCTGCTTTTTTTGATTATATACTACTATTAGTACCTAGTACTAATACTGGACGGTGTTGATATTGAGACTTTCTAAAAAAGAAAGACAGGGAAATCTGACTGTTACGATAAAGGATAATCCTTTTATTACAGATGAAGAATTAGCTGAACGTTTTAAAGTCAGTGTACAGACCATTCGATTAGACCGCATGGAGCTGTCCATTCCCGAGCTGCGTGAGCGAATTAAATTCGTGGCGGAGAAATCGTTTGAAGATGAAGTGAAATCCCTGCCAATCGAAGAGGTCATAGGGGAAATTATAGATATAGAATTAGATCATAGTGCCATTTCCATTTTCGATGTGAAAAGAGAGCATGTTTTCGTAAGGAATGGTATAACAAGGGGGCATCATTTGTTTGCACAGGC
Organism: Bacillus sp. RO3; assembly: GCF_012911895.1. Classification (GTDB taxonomy): domain Bacteria; phylum Bacillota; class Bacilli; order Bacillales; family Bacillaceae_B; genus Rossellomorea. Next base: position 309,659 of record NZ_JAAXCV010000034.1, on the reverse strand, counting down.
CAACTCTCTGGCTGTAGCCGTCATTGATGATGATCTCGCTCTGACAGCCAAGTCCACCATTCGTTTCACCCGCCCTGTTAAGGAAGGGGAACGGGTTGTTGCGAAGGCAAAAGTGATACATACAAAAGATCAAAGGGACCGAACAATGGTAGAAGTTCAAAGCTTAGTTGGTGGAGAACTCGTTTTTACTGGTGAATTTGAAATGTATCGCTCTAAAAAATCTGCAAAGGATGAAGAGTAGATGAAGTTAGCAGTTGATGCAATGGGTGGGGATCATGCCCCTAAAGAAATTGTACTCGGTGTAAAAAGGGCATTGAGCGAGTTCAGTGATATAGAAGTGTTATTGTACGGGGATGAAAATCAAATCAAACAGTATATCTCTTCAGAAGATCGTTTAACGATTATCCATACAGATGAAGTCATTGAAGCAACTGATGAACCTGTAAGAGCTGTCAAGCGGAAGAAGAATGCTTCAATGGTGTTGATGGCACAAGCAGTCAAGGATGGGGAAGCGGATGCATGCATCTCTGCAGGTAATACCGGTGCCCTCATGACGGCTGGTTTGTTTATTGTAGGGAGAATAGATGGGATTGAACGACCTGCACTGGCACCGACCCTCCCCACATTGGATGGAAAAGGGTTTCTGATGCTGGATCTTGGTGCAAATGTTGATGCAAAACCTGAACATCTCCTTCAATACGCCATCATGGGCAGCATTTATGCAGAGAAAGTAAGAGGCATTGAAAATCCCCGGATAGGATTATTGAACATCGGAACGGAAGATAAAAAGGGAAATGAACTAACAAAGAAATCGTTTGGTTTATTGAAGGATGCCCCCATACATTTCGTAGGGAATGTAGAGTCCAGGGATTTGCTTGAAGGCCCTGCCGATGTCGTCGTCACCGATGGGTTCACCGGGAATATGGTGTTGAAGACCATTGAAGGGACGGCAATGTCAGTTTTCTCCATGCTTAAAAAGACGTTCACGGCCTCTGCCAAAAATAAATTGGCTGCAGGATTAGTGAAAAATGATTTAAAGCAAATGAAAGATATGCTTGATTATACAGAATACGGAGGAGCCGGCTTATTTGGTCTGAAGGCACCTGTCATTAAAGCACATGGTTCTTCAAATGAAGTTGCTTTATATAACGCTATGAGACAGGCAAGGGATATGGTGAGGTACAACGTCTCTGATACCATTAAAGACACAATTAAGGGGAGTGAAGGATAGTATGAGTAAAATTGCGTTCATTTTTCCTGGACAAGGTTCCCAGGCTGTGGGGATGGGAAAAGAATTGGCCGATAAATACCCTGAAGTACAAGCGTATTTCACTAAAGCGGATGAAAGATTGGATTCCGATTTATCACATGTTATATTTGATGGACCACAGGAAGAACTTACACAGACTACAAATGCCCAGCCTGCCCTTTTAACTACAAGTATGGCCATTTTAAATCGTTTGACAGCTGAAGGCATTACTGCGGATTTTACCGCAGGGCATAGCTTGGGTGAATATTCCGCCCTGGTCGCTGCAGGAGCCATGGGTTTTGAGGATGCTGTTTATGCAGTGCGCAAAAGAGGGGAATTCATGGAGGAAGCAGTACCAAGTGGAGAGGGTACGATGGCCGCAGTCCTTGGTATCTCCAGGGAACCTCTGAAAGAAGTGACAGACCTTGTTACTGAAGAAGGTCATACTGTAGGCCTAGCAAACTTAAATTGTCCTGGTCAGATTGTCATATCAGGTACGGTGAAGGGTGTGGAGCTTGCATCTGAGAAGGCGAAGGAATCCGGAGCGAAGAGAGTCATCCCGCTTCAGGTAAGCGGTCCTTTCCATTCGCAATTAATGAGACCTGCTGCTGATAAGTTCGCTTCTATCCTGGATTCTATTACCATCGAAGATGCCCGTGTACCGGTCATTGCCAACGTAACGGCTGAACCTGTGACAGACCGAGAAAAGATCAAACGATTATTGATCGAACAACTATACTCCCCTGTTCAATGGGAAGATTCGGTTGAGAAGCTTCTCGAGTCAGGTGTGGACACGTTTATAGAAATCGGCCCTGGGAAAGTGCTTTCCGGATTAGTGAAAAAGGTGAATAGGCGAGTGAAAACGTATGCTGTTCAAGATGAAGCATCCTTGGAACAAACCATAAGAGCGTTGAAGGAGGAAGCTTAACATGAATTTAGAAGGTAAAGTAGCCCTCGTAACCGGGGCATCCCGAGGGATCGGAAGGGAAATTGCCCTGGAGCTTGCCCGTGAAGGCTGTAACGTGGTCGTGAATTATTCCGGTAGTGAGGCGAAGGCGAACGAAGTGGTCGATGAAATAAAAGGATTGGGGCGGAATGCCATTGCTGTTCAATGTAATGTATCGGAGAGTGAATCCGTTCAGGCCATGGTGAAGGAAACGATTGGCCAATTCGGTGCAGTGGACATTCTTGTCAACAATGCAGGTATCACGAAAGATAATTTATTGATGAGAATGAAAGAAACGGAATGGGATGATGTCATCAACATCAATCTTAAGGGTGTCTTCCTATGCACCAAGGCCGTTACCCGCCAAATGATGAAACAAAGAAATGGAAGGATCATCAACATTTCTTCGATTGTGGGTGTAAGTGGAAACCCTGGCCAGGCAAACTATGTGGCGGCAAAATCAGGGGTTATCGGCCTTACGAAAACAACAGCAAAAGAATTGGCACCTCGGGGGATTACGGTTAATGCCATTGCTCCTGGCTTCATTTCAACGGATATGACGGACCAGCTTCCTGAAGATGTACGCAATGAAATGTTAAAACAAATCCCTCTTAGCCGGTTTGGTGATCCGAAAGACATTGCCAAAGCAGTGACATTTGTTGCATCCGATTCCGCAGCCTATATGACAGGGCAAACCCTGCATATCGATGGCGGAATGGTCATGTAACAGTAAGAAAACAATATTTTATCCAATGTTTTTAGGTATACTCTTTTCATAAGAGGTTAAAATGCTCTATAATACTTGAGGGGAGGTGACAAAAATGGCAGAAGTATTAGATCGTGTAACGAAAATTATCGTTGATCGTCTAGGTGTAGATGAATCTCAAGTAACTCTTGAAGCTTCTTTCAAAGAAGATCTAGGAGCTGACTCCCTTGATGTAGTTGAGCTGGTTATGGAACTTGAAGATGAATTTGACATGGAAATCTCTGACGATGATGCTGAAAAAATCGGCACAGTAGGTGATGCTGTGAACTACATAAAAGCAAACGCTTAATCGTTAGATTGAATTTAAAGGCCGGTTAAGTCCGCCTTTCATTCAAAACCATTTAAAACTTGGTAGGGGTCTCACCCCTACCAAGTTTATTTGTGTTCCTATATGCGCAAGAAACTTTTGCGTAAATGCCATTTTTAGCATAAACTTGATTAGTATACAATGAGAACAATTTAGCAAGGTGGAGTGCCTTATGCGGAAGCAAAGTAGAAACAAAGGACTATCCAGAAATAAAAATGACGGGAAATTTAAAACGTTCCAAGATGAAATTGGGATAAAATTTAATGATGAAAAACTACTAAAACAAGCATTTACTCATTCATCCTATGTGAATGAGCATCGCCGAAAACCTTATGAAGACAATGAACGCTTAGAGTTTCTTGGGGATGCCGTCCTTGAACTGACGGTTTCTCAATTCCTATTTAAAAAGTATCCAATGATGAGTGAAGGAGAACTTACAAAATTACGGGCTGCCATTGTGTGTGAACCATCTTTGGTTAAGTTCTCGATTGAATTGAATTTCGGGGATCTCATCCTACTTGGTAAAGGGGAAGAAATGACCGGCGGCAGGGAAAGACCTGCACTACTCGCTGATGTCTTTGAAGCGTTTATCGGAGCGGTATATTTGGATCAAGGGTTAGAGACTGTCATTTCAATCCTTGAAAAAGTTGTCTATCCAAAAATCAATGTCGGTGCTTTTTCTCATGTGATGGATTATAAAAGTCAATTGCAGGAGCTGGTGCAAAGGGGCAGTGCTGGAATGATTGAATACAGCATTCTTGAAGAAAGCGGACCGGCTCATAACCGCCAGTTTATATCCCGTGTCAGTTTAAATGACGAAGAATTAGGGGTCGGAAAAGGTCGATCCAAGAAAGAAGCTGAACAGCAAGCCGCACAGAAGGCGCTTGATAAGTTAAAACAAAAGCTGGACGCTAAATAGGAGGAAAGAAGATGTTCCTCAAACAACTAGAAGTAATGGGGTTTAAATCTTTTGCAGAAAGAATTTCCGTGGAGTTCGTCCCGGGGGTAACCGCTGTAGTAGGACCAAACGGCAGTGGGAAAAGCAATATTATTGACGCAATCCGATGGGTGTTGGGTGAGCAATCAGCCAAAAGTCTCCGCGGATCAAAAATGGAAGACGTCATATTTGCAGGGAGTGATTCGAGAAAAGCCCTTAACATAGCCGAAGTAACTCTCATTCTGGATAATGAAGACGGTGCCCTGCCGATTGATTACAGTGAAGTCAGTGTCACAAGGCGGGTGTACAGGTCTGGGGATAGTGAGTATTTACTGAATAAACAGCCTTGCCGACTCAAAGACATTATTGAATTGTTTATGGATTCAGGTCTGGGGAAAGAAGCTTTTTCCATTATCAGTCAAGGAAAAGTCGAGGAAATTCTAAACAGTAAGCCAGAAGAACGCCGGACCATCTTTGAAGAAGCGGCAGGAGTATTGAAATATAAAACACGCAAGAAAAAAGCTGAGAATAAGTTGTTTGAGACACAGGAAAACCTGAATCGTGTCAATGACATCCTTCATGAATTAGAAGGTCAAGTGGAACCACTTAAAATCCAAGCTTCTATGGCTCGTGATTATCTAGAGAAAAAAGAAGAGTTGGAAAAGTTCGAAGTCGCATTGACGGTCTACGATATTGAAGATCTACATAAGCAATGGGAGAAGCTAAGTGAAGAGTTTGAACACCATGGAAGGGAAGAAGAGGCTTTATCCGTCAGCATACAGAAAAAAGAAACGGTCCTGACCCAGACACGTGAAAAAATCGCTGCCCTGGATGAGTCCATATCAAATCTTCAGGAAGTGCTCCTTTCTACAAGCGAAGAGTTAGAGAAACTTGAAGGTAGAAAACAAGTTTTGGTGGAGCGAAAGAAAAACTCATCATCCAATGAATCTCAATTAAAGCAGGCGATAGTGCAGGCTGAGGAGAATATCCAGAAGCTGACGTCAGAAAAAGATCAGGCTGAAAAGGAATTCAAGTCTATCTCTTCTGATGTAAAGTCGTTAAAAGGACTGCTCATAACGAAACAGAATGCATTCAAGCACTACAACGAAAACATAGAAGACGTGATTGAATCCTTCAAAAGTGATTATATAGAGAAGTTGAATCAGCAGGCTTCGGCAAAAAATGAAATTCAGTATCTCGAACAGCAGTTGGAGCAGCAAACCTATCGAAGTGGCCGTTTAGAAGCAGAAAATGAAAAATTCGTCATGCAGCGTGATGAATTGAATCTCCGCCACAAACAGCTTGCCAAAGAGCTGCAGGAGCAAAAAGGAATAATGGATGAGCATGTTTACTTATACCGGGAGGAACAGAAGAAGCTAGAATCGGTGAAAGTGAAATATGAAAAGCAGGAAAAAACGCTCTATCAAGCTTTCCAATTCCTCCAACAGGCGAAATCCAGGAAAGAAATGCTCGAGGAAATGGAAGAGGACTACACAGGTTTCTTCCAGGGGGTAAAAGAAGTCCTCAAGGAAAGGGAAGGTCAGTTAACCGGTGTACAAGGGGCAGTTGCAGAACTGATAGCCGTACCGAAAAAATATGAAACAGCTATGGAAACTGCCCTGGCGGCTTCTATGCAACATATTGTAATGGACTCTGAAGCAGATGCCCGTAAAGCCATCGCTTTCTTAAAGAAGAACCAATACGGGCGAGCTACTTTCTTGCCTATGAACGTCATCAGAGGAAAATCCATACCTGAAAGTCAAAAAAATATGCTTCAAGCCCATTCTTCCTTTATAGGTGTAGGTACAGATCTCGTGAATTTTGATCAGCGCTATCAAATGGTGATTTCGAATCTGGTCGGAAATGTAATCATCACGAAAGACTTAAAGGGTGCAAATGAAATTGCGAAACTTATCCAATACAGGTATCGTATCGTTACATTGGATGGAGATGTGGTGAATCCTGGTGGATCTATGTCAGGTGGAACAGTTAAACAGAAGAAAAATTCGCTTCTTTCCAGAAAAAGCGAGCTCGAAGAAATGAAGGATAAGCTTGCTGCGATGGAAAGTCAGACGGACAAGCTTCAATCACTAGTGAAAGACCTTAAAGAAGAGAGCAGTTTCAGGGAAAAGAAACTTGAAGAGATGAGAGTGAAGGGAGAAAGGTTGCGTCTGAAAGAGCAAGAACTACTTTCTCAACTTCGTGAAAATGAATTATCCCGTGAGAATCTTGATGAAAGGCTGTCACTTTATGATCTGGAGAAAAAGGATTTCACATCGGTCAAAGAAAAGCACGATTCCAGAATGCAAGAATTAAGGGAATCTCTTCATGAAATTGGAAAAGAGATTGTTAGACTGGATGAAAAAATCAATGAACTGACACTTCAAAAGAATTCCGAGCGTTCTTCAAAGGACGCATTGTTGAATGAAATCAGTGATATTAAAGCTAATCTCGCTGTAAGAAATGAGCAGTTGGTCAGCAGTCGCAATCAATTAAACCGCCTGCAGGAATCCATGGATGAAACAGTAAAGCGAAAAACGACACTCCAGGATGACCTGCAATGGCTGCAGACGGAGATGAAGGATAACTTCTCAGGTGAAGAGAAGCTTGGTAAGCAAGCAGAAGAGTGTGCGAATCAAAAGGAAGAAACTTCTAAATTGATTTCTTTGAGACGGGAAGAAAGGACTCATCTTCAACGTACCGTTGAAGATGAGGAACTTGATTTAAAGGAATTAAAGCGCCGGCATAAAGGATTGGTCGGGGCTTTGAGGGATGAAGAAGTAAAGATTAATCGTCTTGATGTAGAACTGGAGAATCGTCTTGATCATTTGCGGGACGAATATATGCTTTCCTATGAAGCAGCTAAATCGGAGTACCCATTGACGATTGAGGTTGAGGAGGCCAGAAAGAAAGTAAAACTTGTGAAACTGGCCTTGGAAGAGCTCGGAACCGTCAATCTGGGTGCAATCGATGAGTATGAACGGGTGAAAGAACGGTATGAATTCTTAACTGAACAAAAGAATGATTTAACAGAGGCGAAGGACACCCTTTATCTTGTCATAAATGAAATGGACACAGAAATGATCAAGCGCTTTGATCAAACATTTTCAGCGATTCAAGTGGAATTTGAAGATGTATTCAAATCGTTGTTCGGTGGGGGACGAGCGCATTTAAAGCTCACAGATCCATCTGATCTCCTTCATACAGGGGTTGAAATAGTAGCACAGCCTCCAGGTAAAAAGCTGCAGAATCTGGGGCTGATGTCAGGAGGGGAACGTGCCCTGACTGCGATTGCACTTCTGTTCTCGATCTTGAAGATCCGCCCGGTACCATTCTGTATACTGGATGAGGTAGAAGCGGCTCTTGATGAAGCGAATGTACAGCGATTCAGTCAGTATCTGAAAAAATTCAGTGATGAAACACAGTTCATCGTCATCACCCATCGAAAAGGAACCATGGAAGAAGCACATGTTCTATATGGTGTAACCATGCAAGAATCCGGTGTGTCCAAATTAGTATCCGTCAGATTGCAGGAAACGAAGGAATTAATTGAATCTTAAATAGTGAGGTGTGAAAGGTTGAGTTTTTTTAAGAAGCTTAAGGATAAATTTACCCAATCGAGTGATAGCGTAACGGAAAAATTTAAAGACGGTTTAAGTAAAACAAGAAACAATTTTACATCAAAGGTCAATGACCTGGTTGCCAGATACCGTAAAGTGGATGAAGAATTCTTTGAAGAGCTCGAAGAAATTCTGATCGGAGCGGATGTTGGCTTTGATACGGTCATGGAGTTGATTGACGAATTAAAGCTGGAAGTGAAGCGCAGAAATATTCAAGACACAGAAGATGTTCAATCTGTCATCTCAGAAAAACTTGTAGAAATCTATCAGGGGGACCGTGTAGAGGATAGCAGCCTTAATATCCAGGAAGATCAACTGACTGTGCTTCTGTTTGTCGGTGTGAATGGTGTAGGTAAGACGACCACCATCGGGAAAATGGCACATATGTTCAAGGAACAGGGTAAGAATGTCGTCCTGGCTGCTGGTGATACATTCCGGGCAGGAGCCATCGAACAGCTTGAGGTATGGGGGGAACGTGTAGGTGTCCCTGTCATCAAACAGGCCGCGGGAAGTGATCCTGCAGCGGTTATGTTTGATGCAGTTCAGTCTGCTAAAGCAAAAAAAGCAGACATCCTGATTTGTGATACAGCTGGAAGATTACAAAATAAAGTGAACCTCATGAAAGAGCTTGAAAAAGTAAAACGTGTGATTGAAAGGGAGATTCCTGGAGCTCCCCACGAAGTATTGCTCGTCCTGGATGCCACCACAGGTCAAAATGCCATGGTACAGGCTAAGACATTCAAAGAAGCAACAGATGTTTCTGGAATTGTTCTGACGAAGCTCGATGGTACAGCCAAAGGAGGCATCGTGCTGGCGATCAGGAACGAGCTTGAGATTCCGGTTAAATATGTCGGCCTCGGAGAAAAGATGGACGACCTTCAGCCGTTCGATGCCGAAAAATATGTGTACGGCCTGTTTTCAAGTCTGGTGGATCAAGAGGAAGACTAAATATGATATAGAAGGGTAGCCTTTTGGAAGACTTTTAATGGTCATTTTCCGGGGCTGCTCTTTCTTTTTCGCTCTTTTCCCAAGGCTTTCCTTTTATCGTTCGTCCTTCAAGGCTCTGTCAATCAGTATTTGCTGGATGTGTAGGAGAATTGCCCTGCTTTCTCCTGACATCAATGAGAGAAACGATCTTTCATTTTGGAGATTCCGATGAAAAATAGGCTTGGCTTCTTGACAAACACCCGTAAAGCCTGTATTCTTCATATGTAAAGGTTTTTCACTTAACAAGGAGGGATATCCGTGCTGGAGAAAACGACCAGAATGAATTATCTCTACGATTTTTATCAATCTTTGTTAACTCCTAAGCAAAGAAGCTATATGTCCCTCTATTATCTGGATGATTTTTCTTTGGGAGAAATCGCAGAGGAGTATAATGTTAGCCGACAAGCGGTATACGATAACATTAAACGGACAGAGGCCATGATTGAGGAATACGAAGAAAAGCTTTTATTATTTAAAAAATTTCAAGAACGCAACGAGCTTCTTGATCAACTCAGACAAAAGATAGAAGAACCGTCAATCGATTCTTCTCATTGTTTAAAACTCATTGATGATCTTGAAATATTGGATTAGGAGGCGGCATGAATGGCATTTGAAGGATTAGCCGACCGACTGCAGGGTACAATACAAAAAATCCGTGGCAAAGGTAAGATTTCAGAGGCGGATGTCAAAGAAATGATGCGTGAAGTTCGTCTCGCTCTTTTAGAAGCAGACGTTAATTTTAAAGTGGTGAAGCAATTCGTCAAGAAAGTTAGTGAACGGGCAGTAGGCCAGGAAGTCATGAAGAGTCTGACACCCGGACAACAGGTCATTAAAGTTGTGCAAGAAGAGCTTACGAACTTGATGGGTGGCGAACAAAGTCAAATTTCCGTCGCTAAACGTCCTCCTACCGTCATTATGATGGTTGGGTTGCAAGGTGCGGGTAAAACGACCACCACTGGGAAGCTTGCGAACCTGCTTCGAAAGAAACATAACCGCAAACCACTATTAGTGGCTGCTGATATTTATCGTCCCGCTGCCATCAAGCAGTTAGAAACTCTTGGGAAGCAATTAAGCCTTCCTGTATTTTCATTGGGAGATCAGGTGAGTCCCGTTGAAATTGCGAAACAGGCGATTGAGAAGGCAAAAGAGGAGCATCACGACTATGTTCTGATTGATACGGCAGGTCGACTACACATTGATGAAAACCTGATGGGAGAGTTGAAGGAAATTAAAGAACTCTCAAATCCAGATGAGATTTTCCTCGTTGTCGATGCCATGACCGGTCAAGATGCCGTCAACGTTGCCCAAAGTTTTAATGAAGCACTTGGCATCTCAGGTGTCGTATTGACAAAACTCGACGGTGATACTCGAGGGGGTGCCGCTTTATCTATCCGTTCAGTCACTGATAAACCCATTAAATTTGTGGGGATGGGTGAGAAGATGGACGCCTTGGAACCATTTCATCCTGAGCGTATGGCATCCCGGATACTGGGTATGGGGGATGTTCTATCTCTTATCGAGAAAGCCCAGGCCAATGTGGATGAAGAAAAAGCCAAAGAACTCGAACAAAAAATGCGCACCATGTCTTTCACATTTGATGATTTCCTCGAGCAATTAGGTCAGGTAAGGCAAATGGGCCCACTTGATGAATTACTTAAAATGATGCCTGGAGCAAACAAGATGAAAGGGCTGGATAAGCTTCAAGTCGATGACAAGCAGATCAGTCATGTTGAAGCAATCATCCAGTCTATGACGAAGGATGAAAAAATTCATCCGGAGACCATTAACGCTTCACGTCGTAAGCGGATTGCAAGAGGAAGCGGTACCTCCATCCAGGAAGTAAACCGTCTTCTGAAACAATTCGAGGATATGAAGAAAATGATGAAACAAATGAGCGGAATGCAAGGAAAAGGAAAGAAAAAAGGGATGAAATTCCCATTTATGTAAGCTTTTTGTTCAGTTTTTCATAAAAAAATTGAACTGTTAAGAAAAAACACTTTACAAACAAAATACACATTTGATATTATACTAACTTGTGTGAAACTATTCGGAGGTGCTTTAATTATGGCAGTAAAAATCAGATTAAAACGTATGGGAGCAAAAAAATCTCCTTTCTATCGTATCGTAGTTGCAGATTCTCGTTCACCACGTGATGGACGTCAAATCGAAACAGTTGGAACTTACAACCCGGTTGCTAAACCAGCTGAAGTGAAAATCGATGAAGAGTTAGCTCTTAAGTGGTTATCTAATGGTGCGAAACCATCTGACACAGTTCGCAACCTATTCTCAAAACAAGGCATTATGGAAAAATTCCACAATGCTAAAAACAGCAAGTAATCGATTCGATCGATGAAGGATCTTATTCTAACGATTGTGAAACCCCTGGTTGATCATCCTGATGACGTTCATATCGACATTGAAGATGGATCAAACGGTGTAACCTATCAATTATCCGTCCATCCAGAGGACATGGGAAAGGTTATCGGGAAACAGGGAAGAGTAGCTAAATCGATTCGAACTGTGGTATACGCTGCAGCAGGATCTTCACAACAGAAGAAAATCTTTTTAGAGATTGTGGAGTAAGGAGACTTTCTCCAGAAGGTCCCTGGACCTCTCGACAATTCTCTGGAATCAGGGGACTGACCCACGAAGGTTACTATCTAGCCTTAAGAAGTCAGTCCCCTTTTTCATAGGTACGACCATGATTCCATGGTATGATAGATGCACAGAGTCCCAACACCTTACACTAACCGTCCCCCTAAGAACACCCTTAAGATCAAGCATGCTGTGTGGGGTGAATAAAAGGAGGAAGTCCTTGTGAATGTGATACATACAATTACCATTAAACAGGTACTGACAGAAAAAAGTAAGGAACTGTTGATGAAACGATATGAAAATCAAAAATTGCAACTGTCAAAAGAATGTGATCAGCTGCAATTTGAAATGAAAAAGATTGAAAGGGCAAGGAAATACCCTTCACATAAATTGAATCAGCATTTTGAGAGAGAATTGAATGAACGGGCTGACAAGATCAAGCTGTTGGATTTTCAGATCGAGCAATTGACCATACTTCCAATCGGAAGTGAACTGAAGGAAAAGGAAGTCCAAGGTATGATGGACATTCAAGTTGGTGACAATTGGGAAGAAGGAGCACTATCCAAAACGATCATTATTGAAGATGGCTTCGTGAAAGAAATTCGTTAATGCAAGAGGTGAAAGCTATGGAAAAGTGGTTTAATGTAGGCAAAATCGTCAATACCCATGGGGTAAAAGGAGAGGTGAAAATCGTTTCGACTACCGACTTTCCCGAGGAACGTTATCAAAAAGGGAATACCCTCTTCTTATTCCGCCCTGAAACTCAGGAGCCCATGAGTCTTGTAATCAAATCCCATCGAAAGCATAAAAACTTCGACCTCCTGACCTTTGAAGGGTTTGACAATATTAATGAAGTCGAGAAGTTTAAGGAAGGCATTCTGAAAGTGCAGGAAGATCAGCTGCAGGAACTTGATGAAGGCGAATATTATTTCCATGAAATCGTTGGGTGCAAGGTCGTGACGACTGAAGGAGAAGACCTTGGTACGATTAAAGAGATTTTAAGTCCTGGAGCCAATGATGTATGGGTAGTCAAGGGACAACGGGGAAAAGAACACCTTATCCCATATATAGAAGAAATAGTGAAATCTGTCGATGTTGAGAATCAGCTCATCACAATTGAACCGATGGAAGGCTTGTTATCATGATGAAAATCGATGTGTTATCGCTTTTCCCGTCCATGTTCGAAGGGATCTTTGGTGAATCGATCCTCAAGAAAGCATATGAGAAAGAAGCCGTAAACTACAACGTCATCAACTTCAGGGAATACTCAGACAATAAACATAATCAAGTGGATGATTATCCGTATGGCGGGGGAGCAGGAATGGTCTTGAAGCCTCAGCCGATTTTTGATGCTGTTGACGCATTGAAAAGGGAACATCAATCGAAGCCTAGGGTCATCCTCATGTGTCCACAAGGAGAGCGATATACTCAACAAAAGGCTGAGGAACTCGCGAAAGAAGATCATCTCGTATTTATATGCGGCCATTATGAAGGGTATGATGAGCGCATCAGGGAGCATGTTGTAACGGACGAAATTTCGATTGGGGACTATGTCTTAACAGGCGGGGAGCTCGGCGCCATGGTAGTCATTGACAGTGTAGTCCGCCTCCTTCCCGGAGTGCTGGGGAATGAAGATTCTCCGATTCTTGATTCGTTCTCATCTGGACTCCTTGAGCATCCCCATTATACCCGGCCGGCGGACTTCAGGGGAATGAAGGTCCCTGAAGAGTTGATATCAGGGAATCATCGCCTTATCGATGAATGGAGAGAGAAAGAGAGTCTGAAGAGGACGTTTGAAAGAAGACCGGATCTTTTAGAAAGCTACACACTGACAAATAGACAAAAAGCCTGGTTGGATGAATGGAGAAAGTCTAAATAATCTATTGCATCCTGAGAGTCTCTATGTTATTATAATCTTTGTGGCTTGAGGGGGAATCCCCTTATGTCATTGATCCCGATGTTCCGCTGCAATTCATCGCTTTTGTAAGAGCATCTGTTGGAAGGAGTTGAATAAGATGCACAAATTAATCGAAGATATTACGAAAGAACAACTTCGCTCTGATCTACCATCTTTCCGTCCTGGTGATACAGTACGTGTACACGTTAACATCGTTGAGGGTACTCGTGAACGTATTCAGGTATACGAAGGAGTAGTAATCAAACGCCGTGGTGGCGGTATCAGCGAAACATTTACAGTTCGTAAAATTTCTTACGGTGTAGGTGTTGAACGTACTTTCCCAGTACACACACCAAAAATCGCTAAACTTGAAGTGATTCGTCGCGGTAAAGTCCGTCGTGCGAAACTTTATTACCTACGTAACCTTCGTGGTAAAGCGGCACGTATTAAAGAAATTCGATAAGAACGTAAGAAAAGGAGCTTGGAGACAAGCTCCTTTTCCTTATTATAAAAGAGTTTTGGCGGAAAATTCATTCATTACGTCCCACAGATCATCTGTCTATTTTCTAGAACCTGCCTTTTTTTAATGAGAAATACAAGATTTTCTAGTAGAATAGAAAAAGATAGATAAATACAATGGGTGGTGGAGATGTGGTTAAAGAGAAAAATGAATGGTGGGAGTGGATGAAGGCCCTGTTGATCGCAGTAGGTTTAGCTGCAATTATCAGATTCTTTTTATTTGCACCCATTGTGGTCGATGGATTATCCATGATGCCTACTTTACATAATGGAGATCGCATGATTGTCAGTAAATTAGGGGAACCGGAGAGATTCGATATCGTGGTTTTCCATGCCCCTGAAAAAAAAGACTATATTAAACGGGTCATCGGGCTTCCCGGGGATAAAGTAGAGTACAGAAATGACACATTATATATTAATGGAAATGCGTATTCAGAACCTTATTTAGAAGAATATAAAGATCAATTAAATGAAGGTTTATTAACAGAAGATTTCACCTTGGAAGATATCATTGAAAAAGGGACTGTCCCTGAAGGAGAGATCTTTGTGATGGGTGATAATCGCCGTTTCAGTAAAGACAGTCGTCATATCGGCACAGTCCCCCTTGAAGATGTAATCGGGGACACCAAGGTGATTTATTGGCCTGTTAAAGATATAGGTTTCGTGAAATAATAGAAAAAAAGTTGTTTGGAGGTGGTCATATGACAATACAATGGTTTCCAGGGCATATGGCTAAAGCTCGTAGACAAGTTACCGAGAAGCTAAAACTTGTTGACATTGTGATTGAATTAGTAGATGCCAGAATTCCGTTATCATCCAGGAATCCTATGATAGAAGAAATCATTGGGCAAAAGCCCCGTCTTGTCCTTTTGAATAAGGCTGACATGGCTGATACCAATAGGACGAATCAGTGGATTGACTATTTTAAAGAACAGGGCATTACAGCCCTTGCTGTCAATGCCCAGGCTGGAAAAGGACTTCAGGTCATCGTTCAGGCTGCGAAAGAGATCCTGAAAGAGAAGTTTGACCGGATGAAATCCAGAGGGATGAGACCCCGGGCCATAAGAGCCATGATTGTCGGTATACCGAACGTAGGGAAATCAACATTAATCAATCGCCTGGTTAAGAAGAACATAGCGAAAACAGGGAATACTCCGGGAGTAACGAAGGCCCAACAATGGATTAAAGTTGGGAAGGAGCTTGAACTGCTTGATACCCCGGGGATTTTATGGCCTAAGTTTGAAGACCCTAAAGTGGGATATAAACTGGCACTGACCGGCGCTATCAAAGATACCATCCTGAATTTGCAGGATATTGCCGTATACGGTCTGCGATTTCTTGAAGAACATTACCCTGAGCGTTTACAAGAGCGCTACGGCCTTGAAGAGATACCTGATGAGGTAGTGGAAAGCTTTGATATTATCGGGACTAAAAGAGGCTGTCTGATGGCCGGTGGAGAAGTGAATTATGATAAGACTTCTGAAATCATCGTCCGTGATATCCGAAATGTACAGCTGGGACCGATGACGTTCGACATCATCGGGGAAACAGAAGAACAAAGCGAATAAAAGAAGAGGCTGTAAAAAGGGTGAATCTCTTTTGCGCAGCCTCTTTATTTATATGAAGGACATCCGATATATAGAGGAGGAGCAATATGGCAGCAGGACAGAAGACCATAAGGGAAATCAAAGAAATCATCCAATCTTCATCTGATCTTGACCCTATTCTGGAAGAGTTTAAGAAGGACGAGAGAATCGGGGTTCAAAAACTGTTAAAACAGTGTGAACAGGCACACTTGAAAAGAGTGAAGGAAAGAGAAGAATTCAACGTGCTAACGAAATATGAACAAGAAATTCGCAAGGAAGGATACTCCTACATAGCAGGAATTGATGAAGTAGGGAGAGGTCCGTTAGCAGGACCGGTGGTAGCGGCAGCCGTTATACTGCCTGAGGATTTCTATTTGCCTGGATTAAATGACAGCAAGAAATTATCAGAAGCAAGAAGAGAAGAGTTTTATGAATACATTAAAGAGCATGCAACTTCTATTGGAGTAGGCATGATCCATGCAGATGAAATTGACTCAATAAATATTTTTGAGGCTACAAAAAAAGCCATGTATGAAGCGTTAAACAATCTGGAAGTAATGCCAGAGTATCTGCTGATTGATGCAATGAAGATTCATTCCCCCTTCCCAAGTCAGTCCATCATAAAAGGGGACTCAAAAAGTATCTCGATTGCCGCGGCATCCATCATTGCGAAGGTAACCCGGGACAGGTTGATGAAGGAGTATGCAGGTACTTTTCCAGGCTATTCGTTTGAGAAAAATGCGGGTTATGGGACCAAAGATCATTTAAGTGGACTGGAGAAATTTGGAGTGACTCCCATACACCGTAAGAGCTTTGCACCCGTAAAGGACCTTTTATGAGTTAAAAAAATAGAATGAATCGTAAAGGGGTATTATGAAAAACTGCGATTTTCCAATGAATGGGAGTTAGGGGTATGCCACATATACATAGCGCGACAGGTAATCAGCGTTTTGAACAAAAACCCTTTTCAATACAAAATGGAAGGGTTCTCCATATCAACGTACATAAGCTGCTTGGCGAGGGAAATGCAGAGGTGTCTGCGAACGGCCAAAGGTTTATTGCGAAACTTGATACTCCATTACAAGCGGGAGAGCGTTACTGGGTTGAAGTAAAACAATCGGAAAGTGGTATATCTCTCCACTTAATCGCAACCGGTCAAACCAAAGAAGGATACGGTAAACAGACAGCAGCGAGTCTATTAGATCATCTGTCTATTTCAACTAATGTAAAGGCAATGAAAGAATTACTCGTAGATTTAATGAAAAAAAACATCCCCATCCAAAAAGATCTGCTCCTTTTTGCTGAGAAGCATTTGACCGGGGCAAAAACAGGAGAACAAATGAACATTCTGGTTGAAATGGCTGAGAGGAATTTTCCCCTTTCTGACAGGGTTTTTCAGTCCATGAAAACAGGAACAGCTGCAGGCGGTTTTATATCTATGCTGAATGAGCTTACTTCTAAGTTGATGAGCACCGGCAGGGACATGGACACACTTCAATTACTGAAAGGAATCCAACAACCTTTAAATGGGGTGGCGTCGGAAAAACTGGCCATGAAAGCTTTATCGGGACTGATGAATCCATTCCAAACCTTTTCTAATCGATTGGCTCATTATGATCTGTTGACATCTCTCGGATTCCTTCACAAAAGTGGTTCCATGGAACAATGGAAGGACGGGGTCCGGGCAACGATGAAAGAAGAACTGAAACAGTATTCTCCTATCCAGTGGGGAAAAAGGTTGGAGCTTCTTAGTACTGAATTAGCTGATGGTAAAGGTCCCGCTTCCGCCAAGCTCCGGAATGACCTTGATCAGCTATTATCCATTGTAACCGGAAGAGGTCGAGACATAGAGAGACTTTCAAGTGCTCAGGTTGATAAATGGCTGAATGTATGGCTGAATACAGAAGCTCTGGTAAGTAAAGGAGGGGAACGCATGTTTTCCATGGCTGCAGAAGAACTGATGAATGCAGTCACTGATGGGAAAAGGAAGACGATGGAAATGAACTATATGAGGCTCCTTCAGTCATATCACAGAGGATCCCCTGAATCTAATCAGGAAAGACTGTTCCATAAACTTCACCTACAGGTAGAACAAGAACTTACGAATACGATACGAGGAGAAGAGTTGGCTAAAGTTCTGAAAAGAATCATTGGAACCTTTGGGATCAATTTTGAAGCTCAAATGGGGAAAAGAGGGAAAGATATTCAATTCCACCCTTCCATTAAACAGTACCTCATCGGTCTTAGTCAGAACCACCCTCTTCCTGATATAAGGTCCCTTGCAGATGACCTTGTATTAAAGATGAACCATCAAGTGCTGCAATCCCACGAAACCCTTCCGATTCTTACAATCGTGCAGCAATTCCCGCTTTATTTATTCGGGCAAACGACGGATGTGACCCTTCAATGGACGGGAAAAGAGAAGGCAAAAGGTATAATTGATGAAGACTACTGCAGGGTTTTATTTTATTTGGAGCTCTCAAGTTTAAAAGAAATACTGATTGATATGCAGGTTCAAAATCGGGTGGTTTCCTTAACGGTCTGGACTGGTCATCCAGATGCAGAAACCATATCCAGGTCTTTTATTCCCGGGTTGAAAGTAGGCTTGGAAAAACTTGAATATCATTTATCGGCGGTGAAGGTGAAGACACCGGATAAACAGGTGTCACTATCGGATAAAGTGATTTCCGAACGATTTAAAACAGTTTCGGGAGTTGATCTAAAAATATGAAAGACACTCATGAAAGAAAAGAAGCGATAGCGTTAGGATATGATCAGACTGTAGAGTGGGCTCCCAAGGTCCTTGCCAAAGGGAAGGGAATCATTGCTGAAAACATACTGGCTCAGGCTGAAGAGCATCACATACCGGTTCAAGAAGATAAGAGCCTGCTGTCCCTTCTTGGGAAACTGGATATAGGGGAGTCGATTCCAGAAGAACTATACGGTGCAGTAGCGGAGGTGTTTGCATTCATCTACCGGTTAGATAGGGACATTTCTAAAAAAGAGTGAATAGGAGACTTGAATTGGAATCTCCTGTAATCCTGAGATGAAATATATTTTATAAGTATAATAATTTCAAAGAGCTGATACTTATAAGTAAGGTATAAAGTCTAGAGATTGCTCTATTTTATGTTCAGAATTTTTAAATTAATATAATATTTTTACCATAATGGTAGACATATATACTGTCATTTTATACAATGAAAGCGCAGTCTATTTTTTGAAGAGTTTGATAGGAGGATGGAAAATGAATATCCATGAATATCAAGGTAAAGAAATCCTCAGAAATTACGGGGTGTCCGTACCAAATGGTAAAGTGGCCTTTACAGCTGAAGAAGCAGTAGAAGCGGCGAAAACGTTAAATTCCAGCGTGTATGTAGTGAAAGCTCAAATCCATGCAGGTGGTCGGGGAAAAGCTGGCGGAGTAAAAATCGCTAAAAGCCTGGACGAAGTGCGTACATATGCAGAAGAGCTAATCGGTAAAACGTTAGTTACTCATCAAACAGGGCCTGAAGGCAAGGAAGTAAAGCGCTTACTTATCGAAGAAGGCTGTGATATCAAAAAGGAATATTATGTAGGTTTAGTTCTGGACCGTGCCACTTCCCAGGTTGTCCTGATGGCTTCTGAAGAAGGCGGGACAGAGATTGAAGAAGTAGCAGAAAAAACACCAGAAAAAATCTTTAAAGAATATATTGATCCAGTGGTTGGACTAACAGGTTTCCAGGCGAGACGTATTGCCTTTAATATCAACATTCCTCAAAACCTAGTTGGAAAAGCTGCCAAGTTCATGATGGGTCTTTACAATGTCTATGTACAAAAGGATGCCTCCATTGTAGAGATCAATCCTTTAGTCGTAACGGGTGATGGAGATGTAATGGCACTTGATGCGAAGTTCAACTTCGATTCCAATGCCTTATACCGTCAAAAAGACGTCATTGAATTACGCGATCTTGAAGAAGAAGATGCAAAAGAAATTGAAGCTTCTAAATATGACCTGAGCTATATTTCACTTGATGGAAATATCGGATGCATGGTTAACGGTGCAGGTCTTGCCATGGCTACAATGGACATCGTTAAACATTACGGCGGAGATCCTGCTAACTTCCTTGATGTCGGGGGCGGTGCAACAGCAGAAAAAGTAACCGAAGCATTCAAAATCATTCTTTCTGATGAAAACGTAAAAGGTATTTTTGTTAATATCTTCGGTGGAATCATGAAATGTGACGTCATTGCGACTGGTGTTGTAGAGGCAGCTAAGCAGATCGGCCTTCAAGTACCACTTGTGGTTCGCCTTGAAGGTACGAACGTTGACTTAGGTAAAGAAATCCTTAATAAATCAGGATTAAATATTATTGCAGCTGAATCTATGGCAGACGGCGCACAAAAAATCGTTGAGCAAGTAGGCTAAGAAAGGCGGGGGACTAATGAGCGTATTTATTAATAAAGATACCAAAGTTGTTGTACAAGGGATTACAGGATCAACAGCTCTTTTCCATACAAAGCAAATGCTTGAATACGGTACACAAATCGTGGCAGGGGTAACACCTGGTAAAGGCGGTACCGAGGTTGAAGGCGTTCCAGTTTTCAATACAGTGGAAGAAGCAAAGAATGCAACTGGTGTAAATGCTTCTGTCATTTATGTTCCTGCTCCATTTGCAGCAGATGCCATCATGGAAGCAGTGGATGCCGAGCTTGATTTGGCTATTTGTATTACAGAGCACATTCCTGTACTGGATATGGTCAAGGTGAAACGTTATATGGAAGGCAAGAAAACGCGCCTTGTTGGACCGAACTGTCCTGGCGTCATCACTCCGGAAGAGTGTAAAATCGGGATCATGCCTGGATACATCCATACAAAAGGTCATGTAGGCGTCGTTTCACGTTCCGGTACACTCACGTATGAAGCTGTACACCAACTTTCACAAGCTGGAATCGGACAGTCTACTGCTGTCGGGATCGGTGGGGATCCTGTCAATGGAACAGATTTTATCGACGTACTGAAAGCATTCAACGAAGATGAGGATACGTATGCTGTCATCATGATCGGTGAAATCGGCGGTACGGCCGAAGAAGAAGCTGCTGAATGGATTAAAGCGAATATGACCAAGCCTGTAGTAGGCTTCATCGGCGGACGCACGGCACCTCCAGGTAAGCGTATGGGTCATGCCGGTGCGATTATCTCTGGTGGAAAAGGAACGGCTGATGAGAAAATCCGCGTTATGAATGAATGCGGGATCCAAGTTGCTCCGACACCTTCAGATATGGGCGAAACATTAATCAAGGTTCTGAAAGAAGAAGGAATCCTTGACAAATGTAAAACTCATTAATGATGATGTGAGACTGATGGCATGCCATCAGTCTCAGTTTTATATTCTATAATAAACAACCATACAGGAGGTTATAAATGAAAGAACACCGTGATGTATTATTTCATATTCACCACTGCCGGGGAATAGGGTTAAAAGGTACAAAAAGATTAGTAGAATCACTTCGGGACATGACAGCTATATTTGATTTATCCCCATCCATCCTCCAACAGATCACACGATCCAACACTATCCATTCTGAACTCTTCTATCGGGACCTCCATTCATTTGATTCAAATAGATACAAAAAGTTGTATGCTGAAAATGATATCGACTGGATAACCGTTGTGGACGAAGATTATCCACTTCTACTGAGAAATGTTTATGATCCCCCATTTTTACTGTTTTTGAAAGGTAACAGACCGCTTCTTCGATCTGCAAGAAAGATGGCGGTTATCGGCTCTAGAAATGCCACCTCCTATACTGAGACGGTTCTTCGAAACATAATTCCTCAACTGGTGAAGAAAGAGATTGTCATCATAAGTGGACTGGCGATAGGAGCGGATACCATCGCACATAAAGAAACGATCCGTTCCGGCGGACAAACCATCGGGGTTCTGGGGGGAGGATTCGATCACATTTATCCAAGGCAAAATCAAGATTTGGCCCATCAGATGATGAAACATCATCTCCTCATCTCTGAATATCCTCCGTATATTAAACCAGAGAAATGGCATTTCCCCATAAGGAACAGGATCATCAGCGGCCTTTCTCAAGCAGTTCTAGTAACCGAGGCAAGAAAAAAGAGCGGGACCTTCATAACAGCGGATTATGCTTTAAACGAAGGAAGGGAAGTATTCTCTATCCCAGGGTCCATTTACGATCCTTTAGCTGAAGGAACAAACAGCTTGATACAGGAAGGAGCAAAAATGGTCTTATCAATAGAAGATATTTTTTCTGAACTTGGAGTATAAACAACCAGCATATGATATAGAATCTTTAAATAAAGTATCTTTTCTGTGGGGGAATGTGAATAATTACAAGTATTTCATACAAAATGGTTGCAATTATGGTAAAACTGTTATACATTTTGCAACAGGAATCAAAAACTGTATATAAGACAAGGAAAGTAGTGGGATTTGCAATTCTTATTACTTTTATATGACACACACCTATGTGAATGTCAGTGTAAACGTTTTCCGTTTCGCTTGATCAATAAACATTCCAAGGTGCTATAAAACAGATTATTTCCCTCTTTAAGGAGGCATATTGGATGGCAGATTATTTAGTAATAGTGGAATCGCCGGCAAAGGCAAAAACAATTGAACGTTATTTAGGCAAGAAATATAAGGTCAGAGCTTCAATGGGACACGTCAGGGATTTGCCTAAGAGTCAAATGGGCGTGGATGTTGAAAACGAATTTGAACCGAAATATATAACGATTCGAGGAAAAGGACCTGTATTGAAAGAATTGAAGACTGCAGCCAAGAAAGTAAAGAAAATCTTTCTTGCGGCTGACCCCGACAGAGAAGGGGAAGCGATTGCATGGCATTTGGCCCACAGTCTTGACATGGACACCACTTCGGAGTGCCGGGTAGTATTCAATGAAATCACCAAGGATGCGATTAAAGAATCCTTTAAGCATCCAAGGGCGATCAATATGGATTTAGTGGATGCGCAACAGGCAAGGAGGATATTGGACCGGTTGGTCGGGTATAATATCAGTCCCCTACTATGGAAGAAAGTTAAAAAGGGTCTAAGTGCAGGAAGGGTACAATCCGTCGCTGTACGTCTAATCATTGACCGTGAAAATGAAATCAAGGCCTTCACTCCCGAAGAGTACTGGTCGATAGAAGCTGAATTCAAGAAAGACAACAACACGTTCCAGGCATCGTTCTACGGATTGGACGGTAAGAAGGTTGATTTGAAAAGCGAAGAAGATGTAAAAGAAGTGCTTGGAAAAATCAAAGGTAATTCTTTTGAGATCAACAAAGTAACCAAAAAGGAAAGAAAGCGGAATCCGTCTCCCCCGTTTACAACTTCCTCTCTCCAACAAGAAGCGGCAAGAAAGTTAAACTTCCGTGCAAAGAAAACAATGATGCTCGCCCAACAATTATACGAAGGTATAGAAATGGGGAAAGCAGGGACTGTTGGTTTTATCACTTATATGAGAACCGACTCCACCCGAATTTCAGAAGTGGCTCAAAAAGAAGCGAACGAATACATTGTCAATAAATATGGAAATGAATTCG
This sequence comes from Bacillus sp. RO3, assembly GCF_012911895.1. GTDB lineage: Bacteria > Bacillota > Bacilli > Bacillales > Bacillaceae_B > Rossellomorea. The sequence goes on along the minus strand of NZ_JAAXCV010000034.1, from coordinate 286,692 downwards.
TTAAGCAGTCTGACCGGAAAGAGAAGAAACAACAAAAATCTCAAGATGCCCATGAGGCCATCCGTCCAACCAGTACATTAAGGGACCCTTCTTCTGTGAAAGAATATCTTTCTAGAGATCAATATCGACTGTATAAATTGATCTGGGAACGTTTCGTCGCAAGTGAAATGGCACCTGCAATCATGGATACGATGAGTGTTGACATTGTAAACGGTGCAGTCATGTTCAGGGCAACCGGCTCTAAGGTGAAGTTTCCGGGCTTTATGAAAGTCTATGTTGAAGGTTCGGATGACCAGAAAGAAGAGAAGGACAACATTCTTCCTGCTATGGAAGAACAGGATACAGTAAAGAGTGAAAGTATTGATCCTAATCAGCACTTCACCCAGCCGCCGCCAAGATATACAGAGGCAAGGCTGGTCAAGACCCTTGAAGAGCTGGGGATAGGCCGTCCCTCAACGTATGCTCCGACTCTGGATACCATTCAACGTCGTGGATATGTAACACTTGATAATAAACGCTTCGTTCCGACTGAACTTGGAGAGATCGTCCTGGAACTTGTGAGGGAGTTCTTCCCGGATATTATTGATGTGGAATTTACGGCAAACATGGAACGCAGTCTGGATGATATTGAAGACGGAAATGTGAAGTGGGAAAGAATCATTGACCGTTTTTATCAGGATTTTGAAAAGCACTTAGAGAAAGCGGAGAACGAAATGGAAAAAATCGAGATCCGCGATGAACCAGCAGGTGAAGATTGTGAGGAGTGCGGACATCCTATGGTGTTCAAAATGGGGCGATACGGTAAATTCATGGCCTGCAGTAATTTTCCTGACTGTAGGAATACAAAGCCGATTGTCAAGGAAATCGGTGTAAAGTGTCCAAAGTGTGAAAAAGGGAACATCATCGAACGAAAGAGCAAGAAAAAGCGTATTTTCTATGGGTGTGACCAGTATCCTGAATGTGACTTCCTGTCATGGGATAAGCCGATTGAACGCAGGTGTCCGAAGTGTGCAGAATTACTAGTTGAGAAAAAGCTTAAAAAAGGCAATCAGATTCAGTGTACGAGCTGTGACTATAAAGAAGAACCGCAGAAGTAGTGTAAAGCTTTTGTTCATGAGAAATAAAAAAAGATTGATTGTTGAACAATGAAGCAATACAATGAAGCGAGGGACTGTCCCAACAGGTGATTTCTCTATTACCTATTGGGTCAGCCCTTTTCTGTTTGCGTGTATGATCATAAACGATACATATTTTCATTATGCTTTTGTCTTTTTTAACTTTGTCCATTCGTGTACAATACTATTGATTAACATGAAGGGTCAATCAGGAGGTCTATATAGATGTCAGTAAATGTTATTGGAGCTGGATTAGCCGGCAGTGAAGCTGCATGGCAGATTGCCAAGAGAGGAATAAAGGTGAACCTGTATGAAATGAGACCGGTACGTCAAACACCTGCCCATCATACAGATAAATTTGCTGAGCTTGTTTGCAGCAATTCACTTCGTGCAAATACATTAACTAATGCCGTCGGGGTATTAAAGGAAGAAATGCGTCATTTGGAGTCTGTCATTATGTCAGCAGCAGATGCCTGTTCTGTTCCAGCAGGGGGAGCCCTTGCCGTTGATCGTCATGAATTTGCGGCACATGTGACTGATAAAGTGAAGAACCACCCGAATGTCACGGTCATACATGAAGAAGTGACGGAATTTCCAGATGGAATTACCATTGTTGCCACCGGACCGCTTACCAGTGAGGCACTCTCAGAAAAAATCAGAAAGGTAACAGGTGAAGAACACCTATACTTCTATGACGCGGCAGCGCCGATTATCGAAAAAGATTCCATCAACATGGATAAGGTCTATTTAAAATCCCGTTATGACAAAGGTGAAGCGGCTTACTTGAATTGCCCGATGACCGAGGAAGAGTTCAATCGTTTCTATGATGCCCTTATCTCTGCTGAAACCGTACCTCTGAAGGAGTTTGAAAAAGAAATATTCTTCGAAGGCTGTATGCCGATCGAAGTGATGGCCTCCCGTGGAAAGAAAACCATGTTGTTCGGTCCCCTTAAACCAGTTGGACTAGAAGACCCTGAAACAGGGAAACGTCCCTATGCAGTCGTACAATTAAGGCAGGATGATGCAGCTGGTACACTCTATAATATTGTAGGCTTTCAAACCCATTTAAAGTGGGGGCCACAGAAAGAAGTACTTCAATTAATCCCGGGACTTGAGAATGCGGATATTGTACGATATGGGGTCATGCATAGAAATACCTTCATCAACTCTCCTAATGTCTTAATGGATACTTACCAGTTAAAAGGGCAAGACAACCTGTTTTTCGCCGGTCAGATGACGGGAGTAGAGGGGTATGTTGAGTCCGCTGCAAGCGGGCTGGTTGCCGGAATAAATGCCGGAAAGCTGGCCTTGGGGGCAACTCCTGTAGTATTCCCCCATGAAACTGCGATAGGAAGCATGGCCAGATATATAACCACTGCGAACAAGAATAACTTTCAGCCGATGAATGCAAATTTCGGACTATTCCCTGAATTGCCAAAAAAGGTGAAAGGTAAAAAAGAACGGAACGAACAGCATGCCAAACGGGCCTTGGAAACAATTCAGAACTTTGTGAAAAAAGTGTAAAATTCATTGCAAGGGTTCACCGGTTGTGTTACTATTTAGTAGCCCTTGTGAGGTGTTAAAGATGAAAAATCATTTAGATGAACAATTACAATCCTTTACTGAATATATACAAATAGAAAAGCATTATTCTGCTCACACATTTGAACATTATCGTCATGATATTGAAGAATTCTACGTATTTATGAAAGAACAAGGTTTAAGTTCATTAAAAGATGTCGAGTATTCTGATGCGAGACTTTTTTTAACTAAGCTGCATGAAAATGGCTTGATGAGATCTTCCATTTCAAGGAAGGTATCCAGTTTAAGAAGCTTTTACCGCTATCTGAACCGGGAAAAACATCTTACCGATAACCCATTTTCCTTTGTGAATCTTCCAAAAAAAGAACAGCGACTGCCTGGCTTCTTTTATGAGGAAGAAATAGAGGCATTGTTAGAAGCCTGCTGCGGTGACTCTCCTTTAGATATCCGCAACCGGGCCATCTTTGAACTTCTTTATGCCACCGGCATCCGCGTAAGTGAATGCACAGGTATGCAATTGAAGGATGTTGATTTAGGCCTTTCTACCATCCTTGTAAAAGGGAAGGGGAACAAAGAGAGGTATGTACCCTTTGGAAGCTTTGCCCACGATGCTTTAGAACAATACATAACATTATCCAGGCCTAGTTTAATGAAAAATCAGACCCATTCCCAATTGTTGGTCAATCATCGTGGCGGTGCACTTACCCAAAGAGGGATAAGGCTTATTTTGAATAAAATAATCGAGAAGGCTTCCTTAACCGGAAAGATCCACCCCCATATGTTAAGGCATACATTTGCCACGCATTTACTTAATAATGGAGCAGACTTAAGAACGGTTCAGGAGCTTCTCGGACATTCTCAATTATCATCAACTCAAATTTATACTCATGTTTCGAAGGACCAGTTGAGAAAAACGTATTTAGCACATCATCCACGTGCTTGAAAAGTCTGGAGGTCAGGATATGGAACAATTTCACGCAACCACAATCTTTGCTGTGCAACACAGAGGCAAATGTGCGATGTCAGGTGACGGACAGGTTACATTTGGAAATACCGTCGTAATGAAGCATACAGCAAAGAAAGTGCGCAAACTGTTCAATGGTAAAGTTCTAGCAGGATTTGCCGGTTCTGTTGCAGATGCTTTCACTTTGTCAGAAAAGTTCGAAGGAAAGCTTCATGAATTCAACGGTAATCTCCCGAGAGCAGCCGTTGAGTTAGCCAAGGAATGGCGCAGCGATAAGGTATTAAGAAAGCTCGAAGCTATGTTGATAGTCATGGATGAAGCTCATTTGCTATTAATTTCAGGAACTGGTGAAGTCATAGAGCCTGATGATGGCATTTTAGCGATAGGTTCCGGTGGAAATTATGCCTTATCAGCTGGAAGGGCTTTAAAGCAATACGCTGGAGACCATCTGACAGCAAGGGAAATCGCTCAGTCTTCCCTGCAGATCGCAGCTGAAATATGTGTATATACAAATGATCAGATTATTGTGGAAGAGCTTTAAACAATAATCGGCTTGACATTTCATATTCATTCACACTATAGAGAAAGTAAGGGGTGTGCCTTTTATGAAGAGTACTGATAACTTAACTCCAAGGCAAATTGTTGAACGTCTGGATCAATATATTGTGGGACAGAAAGATGCCAAAAGGGCGGTTGCGGTTGCATTGCGTAATCGTTATCGCCGCAGCCTTCTTGCTGATGGATTAAAGGATGAAGTAATCCCTAAGAACATATTGATGATGGGACCTACCGGAGTAGGGAAGACAGAGATTGCCAGAAGGATCGCAAAACTGGTGAGAGCCCCATTTGTAAAAGTTGAGGCCACCAAGTTTACAGAGGTAGGCTATGTAGGCCGTGATGTGGAATCGATGGTGAGAGATCTAGTTGAAACGTCTGTGCGCCTGGTAAAAGAGGAGAAGATGGTCGGTGTACGAGAAAGAGCAGCTGAAAACGCCAATCGCCGCCTTGTTGAAATGGTGGTGCCGTCCAAGAAGAAATCGTCTTCTTACAAAAATCCTTTCGAAATGATCTTTGGTGGCAATCAGGATACCGGGAACTCAGACGAAGAGGAAGTAAAACAAGAAGAGATCTCACTCCAGGAGCAAAGACGCAGAGTGGAAACGAAACTTCAAAACGGCGAACTTGAAGAAGAGTTCGTGACAATTGAAGTAGAAGAACAACAACCGTCGATGTTTGATATGCTCCAAGGTTCAGGTATGGAACAAATGGGAATGAACATGCAGGATGCCATGAGCAGTTTCATGCCGAAGAAAAAGAAAAAACGAAAACTAAAGGTGAAAGAAGCGAGGGTAGTCCTTACAAATGAGGAAGCCCAAAAACTTATAGATATGGATGAAGTAACCCAGGAAGCAATCGTCCGTGCAGAACAATCCGGCATCATTTTTATCGATGAGATTGATAAAATCGCTAGTAAAGGATCAGGTCAGTCTTCAGCTGATGTGTCGCGAGAAGGCGTTCAGCGTGACATCCTCCCGATAGTGGAAGGATCGACGATTGTCACAAAATATGGCTCAGTTAAAACAGATCACGTTCTTTTCATTGCAGCCGGTGCTTTCCATATGAGTAAACCATCGGATCTTATACCGGAATTGCAGGGGCGTTTTCCCATCAGGGTAGAATTGCAGAAATTATCTACAGAGGACTTTGTGCGCATTCTCATCGAGCCTGATAATGCTATAATCAAGCAATATATTGCTTTAATGGAAACAGAAGGTATACAAATTGAATTTTCTGACGATGCTATTCGTAGACTTGCTGAAATCGCATATGATGTTAATCAGAATACAGATAATATAGGAGCGAGAAGACTTCATACGATTATGGAGAAACTTCTGGAAGACTTATCCTTCGAAGCGCCTGATATTACATTGGAAACGATTAAAATCACACCTCAGTACGTGGACGATAAGTTAGTCGCCATATCGAAAGATAAGGACCTCAGTCAATTTATTTTATAAGTTTTTACCTCATCTCTATTGGGTAAAGATAGATGGACTAATCTCGATAAAAAATTAAATAATAGATACACTTACGTTGTAGTAGGAGGAAAAGTAATGAACTTATTAGGTAAAACAAGAACGATTAACGCTATGCTGCAAAAAGCGGCAGGTAAACCGGTTAATTTCAAAGAAATGTCAGAAACGCTGAGCAAGGTAATTGAAGCGAATGTGTTTGTTGTAAGTCGCAGAGGGAAGCTTCTGGGATATGCTATCAATCAACAAATTGAAAATGAGCGAATGAAACAGATGCTCGCTGACCGTCAATTCCCTGAAGAGTATACTCAAAATCTGTTCAATATCCAGGAAACATCTCCAAATCTGGATGTAAATAGTGAATATACTGCTTTTCCCGTTGAGAATAGGGAGTTCTTCAAAAACGGGTTAACCACCATCGTTCCAATCATTGGTGGAGGAGAAAGACTTGGTACATTAATCCTTGCCCGCCTCCAAGCAAGTTTCGAGGATGATGATTTGATTCTAGGGGAATACGGGGCCACTGTCGTAGGTATGGAAATCCTTCGGGAAAAAGCGGAAGAAATCGAAGTGGAAGCTAGAAGTAAGGCTGTCGTTCAAATGGCAATCAGCTCTTTATCTTACAGTGAGCTAGAAGCAATTGAGCACATCTTTGAAGAATTGAATGGGAATGAAGGTCTCCTCGTAGCATCTAAAATTGCAGACAGAGTGGGTATTACTCGATCTGTAATCGTAAATGCCCTCCGTAAATTAGAGAGTGCCGGCGTTATCGAGTCCCGTTCACTTGGTATGAAAGGTACGTACATTAAAGTATTAAATAATAAATTCTTAGTTGAATTAGATAAGCTTCGCACAAATTAATAAGCAAAAAAATGAAAAAGCTGTTCCCTGTTTGAGGGAACAGCTTTTTTAATTCGAACCCAAAACGTAATTACCTAAACACAATAATGCTTATTAGTACACCATGTTGAGGGATGTATTGGATTGTTCAGTGAAATAAGTCTAATGGACTATCAGGAATTATATGTTAGGTATTGTCATACATGGCAAGCATAGTACAATGAAGTTACAACAATGTTACGACTTTTTTCGACAGCCATGCGACGGTTTTGGTTTAAGATAAATGTCGTAATATGTCTGTAACATAAATAGAAAAATATACTTGTTTTTGAAAAGATAACCTTGGTAATTATAGGATGTATACTAGACGAAAAGTCACTAATTCTACGAATATCTTCGTTATTCTTAAAAATTTACGGAATATTCATAGACACAAAACTTGCTAAACATTACAATTAATAGTGTTGCATGCTAAATTTGTAAAAAATAGTAGTAACATGTCAAAATATCGGATAGAGGTGCCTGAAGTGAAACTATTTTCCAATACTTTCACGAATCTGGAAAGAGGACTGAATTACGCCTCACTTAATCAAAAAGTAATCTCTCAAAATATAGCGAATGTGGATACCCCAAATTACAAAGCAAAAGAAGTCGAATTTAAGTCGTTGTTAAATCAATCGGTTGAAAAGCTGGGTGCAACGAGGACCGATCCGCGTCATTTTACCTTTCATTCCAGCAGCCAACATCCAGCAGTGAAAACAAAGACCGCGTATCAATATAACCACAATGGCAATGGAGTGGACTTAGATCAGGAAATGTCAGAAATGGCATCCAATCAAATCTATTTTAATGCCCTGACAGATCGAATAAATGGAAAGTTTAACAGTCTGCAGACTGTTGTAAGGGGAGGTAAATGATAGTGGCGATTTTCAGTAGTATGAATACAACAGCTTCCGCCCTTACCGCTCAACGCTTAAGAATGGATGTCATTTCATCAAATATGGCAAATGCAGAAACGACAAGGGGAGAAATAATCGATGGAAAGTGGCAGCCTTATAAGAGGAAGTCTGTTGTCATGAGTCCTAAGGAAAACCAGTTTTCATCTTTTCTAAATAAAGCCATGAATACTAGAGACAGTAACTCTGTGGGCAGTGGTGTCAAGGTTTTAAGTATCGAAGAAGATGCTGAAACCCCTTTTAAGATGGTATATGATCCAAACCATCCTGATGCCGATGACGAAGGGTATGTAAAGTTGCCTAATGTGGATCCTCTGCGTGAAATGGTTGATCTAATATCAGCAACCCGATCATATGAAGCGAATGTTACTGTTTTTAATGCTAATAAAGCCATATTAATGAAATCATTGGAAATCGGCAAATAGGGAGAAGGTTTAATTCTATGACAATACACAATATTAATTCGATAAATCCTGGCCATATCAGTCCGTCTTTTGAAAAAAAAAATGTATCCCCTTCAGAAGCTACAGAGAAATTCAGCCAGCTACTTAAAAAGTCCATTGATGAAGTGAATAGTATGCAAGCTCAATCAGATCAAATGACTGAAAAAATGGTCAGGGGAGAAAATGTAGATCTGCATCAAGTGATGATTGCTTCACAAAAGGCCAGCATTTCGCTGCAGACGACCATGGAAGTTCGTAACAAAGTGGTGGAAGCGTATCAAGAAATAATGAGAATGCCAATGTAGTAGGCTCTTGCAGTCATGTACCGGAGGATTGTAATGAATGAATCGTTTAAGAAATATACAGAACAGATAAAAACATTTTGGGTTAGTAGGTCAAAAAAACAGAAAATAAGTATGGGAGCAGCTTTTTTGATCACCGTTATTCTCATTAGTACGGTGAGCTTCTTTACGACGAGAACGACTCTCGTTCCTTTATACAGTAATTTATCTCCTTCTGAAACGGGAACAATCAAGGAAAATCTCGATGGGAGAGGGATATCCTCTCAGATATCAGATGGTGGTTCTACCATTATGGTTCCAAAAGAACAAGTAGATACCTTAAAGGTTGAATTAGCCGCCGAAGGTATTCCTAATTCTGGAAGTATCGATTATTCCTTCTTTAGTCAGAATGCCGGATTCGGCATGACTGATAATGAATTTAATGTGTTAAAACTCGACGCCATGCAAACAGAGCTTGCTCAGCTAATGAGAGGGATCGAGGGCGTACAGGATGCGAAAGTCATGATCAATCTCCCAGAGAAACAGATTTTCTTAAATGATGATATGCAGCAAGCATCGGCTTCCATTGTGTTAAATACTAATCCTGGCTTTTCATTTGACCAGAAGCAGATCAAATCTCTTTATCATCTCGTGTCCAAAAGCGTTCCTCACCTCCCTACAGAGAATATCGTCATCATGAACCAATTTTTTGAGTATTTTGACTTAGAATCTCAAAAAAATTCTCTAGGCGGTGGAGATTTTGTTCAACAAATGAATATCAAGAAAGAAATTGAACGTGATATTCAGAGGCAAGTTCAGAATATGCTAGGCACATTGATAGGTTTTAATAAGGTGGTTGTATCCGTCTCGACTGATATAGACTTTACCCAGGAAAATCGTGAAGAAAACCTTGTCACGCCTGTGGATGAAGAAAATATTGAAGGAATCGCCGTAAGCGCACAGCGAATCACAGAAACCTTCTCAGGAGAGGGGGCGAATCCCGGGGGAACACCAGGAGCCGGGGATGCAAATGAACCAACGAACACAGGAGATACGTATGGTTCCAGTTCAGAATCCAACGGTGATTATGAACGTATGGAAGAAACCATTAATAATGAAGTCAACCGTATAAGGAAAGAAGTAGTTGAAAGCCCCTATAAGATCAGGGATCTTGGGATACAGGTGATGGTTGAACCTCCAAATCCTGAAGAGGTGAATTCACTCCCACAAGATAGAGTCGACGATATTCGTCAAGTGTTATCAACTATTGTACGAACGTCTATAGATAAAGAAGCGTCACCAGAATTGACGGATGAAGCAATTGAAGACAAGGTGATCGTTTCGGTTCAACCATTTAATGGGAAGGTCGATTTGGTCCCAGAAGAAAAACCAGTACTTCCATGGTGGACTTATGTAATTGGAGGGCTGCTTTTGGTAGTGATTCTCCTGCTGGCCTTCTTCTTAATCCGCTCAAAAAAGAGAGGAGAAATAGAAGAAATAGCTTACGAGGAAACAAAAGAACCTTTCAACATTCCTGATATTGAGCCTAAAGAGGAAACGGAAGGATCAATTCGCAGGAAACAGCTTGAAAAGATGGCGAAAGAAAAGCCGGAAGAATTTGCAAAATTATTACGTACCTGGTTAGCAGAGGATTAGGGGGGAGAAATGTTGGTTAGAAGAGACAAAGATTTAACGGGAAAACAAAAAGCAGCCATTCTCCTGATCTCACTGGGTCCTGATGTATCCGCGTCAGTGTACAAGCATTTATCAGAAGAAGAAATTGAAAAGCTAACATTAGAAATTTCAGGAGTCAAAAAGGTCGAAACGGAAGCGAAAGAGGATATCCTGGAGGAATTTCATAATATCGCAATGGCACAGGATTATATCTCCCAGGGGGGGATCGGCTATGCCAAAACAGTTCTTGAAAAGGCACTGGGGTCTGAACAGGCGTTGGCGATTATCAATCGGCTAACTTCATCCCTGCAAGTAAAGCCATTTGACTTTGCGAGACGAGCAGATGCGGCGCAGATTCTTAATTTTATTCAAAATGAACACCCGCAGACCATTGCCTTGATCCTCTCGTATCTTGAACCCCAGCAGGCTGGTCAGATCCTATCGGAACTTCCCCAGGAAGTTCAAGCTGATATCGCCAGAAGAATAGCGATAATGGATGGGACTTCACCAGAAGTGATCAGTGAGGTTGAAGCCATACTCGAAAGGAAGCTATCGGCGACGGTGACCCAGGATTATACTCAGACAGGTGGAGTGGAAGCCGTTGTGGAAGTGCTGAATGGGGTAGACCGTTCCACAGAGAAAACCATTCTTGATGCACTGGAGATACAAGATCCTGAATTAGCAGAGGAAATCAAGAAGAGAATGTTCGTGTTTGAAGATATTGTGACACTTGATGGACGTTCGATTCAGCGAGTCATTCGTGATTGTGATAACGAGGACCTGCTTCTTTCCCTCAAGGTATCCAGTGATGAGGTCAAAGAAGTGGTATTCAAAAACATGTCAAATCGAATGGTGGAAACATTCAAAGAGGAAATGGAATTCATGGGGCCTGTTCGACTGCGTGATGTGGAGGAGGCTCAGTCGCGTATTGTAGCCGTAATCAGAAGATTGGAAGATGCAGGTGAAATCATCATAGCCCGTGGTGGAGGAGACGATATTATTGTCTAGAGTCATTAAATCCATGAAAGCCAGGTCCGTTGATGAAAGGAATAAATTGATATCTCTTAAAAAGGTTAAAACTTCAGTCCAATTCAATGGGCTTGAAGATACTGATCATGATATGGATCCCGAAAAAAGGGGAGACCAAATTGTAGAAGAAGCAAATGGGCAAGCAGCCCGCATAATCAAGGAAGCAGAAGAGATGATTCATCAAGCCCGGAGTCAAATCGAACTTGAAAGAGAAAAGTGGATCATCGAACGGGAGAAAATGATGCAAGAAGCATACAATACTGGATTTCTTCAGGGGGAAGAAGAGGGGAGAAATAAAGGTTATCAAGAATATCAGCAGTGTTTAAACGAAGCAAATGAAGTGACTGAGAGAAACCATCAGATGTTCCATCAATATATTCAAAATGCTGAAAAGGTCATTATCCGCCTGGGTGTTGCCTGTGCAGAAAAAATCATGAATCAAAAGCTGCGTGATGATCCTGAAATGTTTCTATCCATAGTAAAACGGGGGGTAAAGGAAGTAAGGGATTTACCCCACATCCAGATTCATGTACACCCTTCTAAGCATGAGTTATTAGTTGAAAACAAAAGCGAGCTTGAAGTTTTATTCCCCACAGATGTCCAGTGCTTTATTTATGCAAATGATGAACTCCTGAGTGAGGAATGCTATATAGAAACCAACCAGGGACGGGTCATTGTAAGTGTGGACTCACAATTGAGGGAACTTAAGCGAAAGCTTCTTCATTTTCTGGAAGGTGAAGGCGAATGAAGGCAGAAGATCTGATTGAACATATCCCGCATATCCCCACTTTCAAGAAATACGGCAAGGTGAAACGGGTTGTTGGTTTAATGATTGAATCCCAGGGTCCTGAAACCTCTGTCGGTGAGGTTTGTCGTATTCATATTCTCTCACGGGGGAAGAAGAAGGCGATTTTGGCTGAAGTGGTGGGATTCAATGATGATTTAGTCATTCTCATGCCTTATACGAACATGCAGGATATCTCTCCTGGTAGTTTAGTAGAAGGAACAGCAAAGTCGTTAGAAATTAAAATCGGACCATCTTTAATTGGTAAGGTGATTGATTCACTGGGGCATCCCCTTGATGGAAGCCATCTGCCCAGTGGCTTAAGCACAGCCTATACTGAACAAGATCCTCCCAATCCTTTATCAAGACCTCCCATTGATGAAAAAATGGAGGTGGGTGTTAAAGCCATCGACAGTATGCTGACTGTTGGTAAAGGTCAAAGGGTGGGCATATTCGCAGGAAGTGGTGTGGGGAAAAGTACACTCCTCGGTATGATTGCCCGTAACACGAAAGCGGATCTGAATGTGATTGCGTTAATAGGTGAGAGAGGCAGAGAAGTAAGGGAATTTATCGAAAGAGATTTAGGAGAAGAAGGATTAAAGCGGACGATTGTAGTGGCGGCTACTTCAGATCAACCTGCCCTGATGAGGATAAAAGGCGCCTTTACGGCAACTGCCATCGCCGAATACTTCCGGGACAAGGGCTTGAATGTCATGCTCATGATGGACTCCGCCACACGTGTAGCGATGGCTCAGAGGGAAATAGGATTAGCGGTGGGGGAACCTCCTACCACTAAAGGATACACGCCTTCTGTTTTCGCCATTTTACCTAAGCTTTTGGAAAGAACGGGAACAAACATACTTGGCACCATTACAGCGTTTTATACCGTCCTGGTGGATGGGGATGACTTGAATGAACCTATCTCAGACACTGTCAGGGGAATACTGGATGGTCATATTGTGCTAGACCGTCAAATTGCCAATCAAGGTCAATATCCAGCCATCAATATCCTGAAAAGTGTGAGCCGGCTCATGAATCATCTTGCCTCAAAGGAACATATTCAGGCGGCTACGAGAGTAAGGGAAATAATGAGTACCTATAGAAACTCCGAAGATTTAATCCAGATTGGTGCATATAAGAAAGGGACATCCCGTGAGGTTGATGAAGCTATCCAGCACTATCCGGGTATCATCTCTTTTTTAAAGCAGGATGTAAATGAACAGGTTTCTCTTGCCACGAGTGTTAATGAGCTTATTAACCTATCGAAAAAAGGTGGATGAAGCAAGTGAGTTATCAATACAGGTTTCAGCGCATTTTAGCATTAAAGGAAAAGGAGAAAGATGAGGTCCAGGAAATGTACAGGGGTTCAATTGAGAAGTTTGAAATAGTCGCAGAGAAACTTTATGAGTTCCTGAAAAAGAAAGAAAACCTTGAACTTCATCAAGAGAATAAATTGCAGGAGGGCTTATCCGTTCAAGACATTCGTCATCACCAACAGTTCATTATCAATTTGGAAAAAACCATCTCATATTATCAGGACATGGTGATCCAGGCAAGGAATCGTATGAACTGGTACGAAGAAAAACTGTTGGAAATGAATGTGGAAGTAAAGAAATACGAAAAAATGAAGGAAAGAGACTTTCATCGTTTTATTGAGAGTATTAAACAGCTGGAAAGTAAGCAGTTAGATGAAGTGTCTGTCGTTCAATATATGAAACGGGGAGTAAGGTGATTTAATGGCAAAGGTGATTGAAGAAGGTAATAAAGGGCATTCAAGTCGTTTTCAAAAAGCTGTGTTTATCGTCTTCATTCCTCTCCTTTTTACGATAACCTTCGCTCTTGTCATCATGACATTTGCAGGAATAAATGTATTTGAAAAAGCGCAATCCATAAGCTCGGAGATTCCTTTTTTGGACAAGGTCATTCCTTCGGATGAATCCAGGAATAGGGAACAATTACAGGAGCGAATGATCACATTACAAGCTTCAATAGAAGATCAAGAAGCGAAAATCGCCCAGCTCCAAAGCGAGATGGAAAAAAAAGACAGTGAAAACGAACAATTACAGGCAACCATACAGCAGCAAAAAGAAGAACTGGAAGAGCTCCGGCAAATCGGTGAAGAGAATAAACGAGCCTTTAAAGAGGTGGTCAATACGTTTGAATCTATGTCAGCCAAGAGTGCTGCCCCTGTTCTGTTGAATATGAATGACGATGAGGCTATGAAGATTCTTTCAAGTATCAATCCGGATACTCTGGCGGATATTTTAGAAAAGATGCCGCCGGAAGATGCCGCGCGATATGCGGAGTTGCTCTCGACGGATGAAGGATAAACCATTCATGAGGGGAGGTGAATAACGTGGAAATCGGAATCGGTAGTCAATTACCGACACAAGTGGCGGGAATCTCAAAAGGATCATCCACCATGAAAAATGAAATCGATGGTTTTTCAAAGTTTTTAGGATATGTCTCAAGTCAAGTAGATGAGATAGAAGAGGTCAATATGCCGGATTCGCAAGCTCTTTATGTAACAGTCCAGAGTATCCTCCGAATAACTGAACTTAATGATGAAGGCCTGGGTCTTACAAATATGCAGTTGGAAGAGTTAACACAATTAGAGGAATTCGACTTTGAACGGATTGCTGAAATCCTTGATGTTGATAATGAGACGATCAACCCCATTTTAACTGAACTACAATCCAGGATCTTGGGAAACCTGGCACCCGTCCCTGCATCTGGAGGAGATGTTCATGAAGTGCTGGTGTCAACCATGCAGCTGCTCCATACCTCCATTATCCAGGAGAAGGACATATCAAATGAAGATGGTGCAATAGAGAGAATAGTCAAACTGGTAAAGGTTATAGAATTAATGGCCGCTAAACGGGATTTGTTTATTGTGGATGCTTCCAAAACGTCTGAATTAAAAGACATGGTGAAGATGGTTCAACAAGGTGTGGAAGGATATATTGCGAAAAAGTCTAATCAGGTGAATTGGACAGGGGTGCTAAAGGAATCCTTAAGACGTTCCCCTATTGAATCACTTGAAAAATTGCCATCCATAGAACGTGTCACAGGGGAGAAGAAAGCACACCAATCGATTCAAGGAAGCCATCTGCATTTTGTTCTTCCGAAAACAGAATCTGTTTCCATGAATCTCCCAATGAGTAACCGCTCCCTACAACATGAACAATTTGTGAAGGAATTTCAGAATATCCTAAGTAAATCCCAGTTGGTTTCTCAGCCCAATATGAGTAAACTGCTGATCAAGCTGTACCCAGAGCAACTGGGCTCCCTAAGAATCGAAATCCTCCAACAAAATGGAGTGATGACAGCAAAAATATTGGCTTCAACAGCAACTGCGAAAGAAATGCTGGATTCTCAGATTCAAGGTTTGAAGCAGGCATTTACATCACAAAACCTTCAAGTAGAGAAGATTGAAGTATCACAGGCACTTACAGATGCGGACAGGCAATCAAAAGGGCAATCCCAGCAACAATCCTCTGAGAAACATAAGCAGCATGACAACGATCATGAAGGCAACAGGGAAGAGGAAAGGACCCAATCCTTTAAGGACTATCTAGTAAATACGGAAATATAGGTGATGAAATGACAAAGATCGATTCGAATTTACTTTATTCCAATGTTCAAACCAATCTCCGTGAAGGCGGTAAGGATATTCTGGGGAAAGATGATTTCCTGAAAATCCTTATGACTCAACTGCAAAATCAGGATCCATTAAATCCGATGCAGGATAAGGATTTCATTGCCCAGATGGCTACATTTTCATCATTGGAGCAGATGACGAACCTGACGAAAACCATGGAGAAATTTGTGGATAATCAAAGTCAATCCCAACTGATTTCATACAATCAATTTGTTGGAAAACAGGTCACATGGCATAAAATAATAGAATCTGAGAATGTTGCCCCTGAAATACAAGAGGGTCAAGGGTTCGTTAAAGGAGTCCGTTTCAAAGGCGATTCTGTCGAATTTATTATGGAGGATGGTACCGTACTGACACCAGGGAATATTTCACAGGTGAATACGGCTGCTGCGCCTGAAGAGTCCCTAGTAAATGCCTCATTACTGATCGGGAAGACCGTCACCTGGAATGGTGAAGGCGGAGAAACGAGCGGTATCGTGCGCTCCGTTTCCAAGAAAGATTCCCACATCTGGATTCATACAGAAGCAGGAGATAAAATTTCGAGTGATTCATTAATGAAAATCGAATCTTAGGGAGTGGTTGTATGGAAAAGACATACTTACATCGCTCACCTCAACCTATTGCACCCCATTTCAGATCAAAAGATAGTGCTAAACCACCAGGAGATTCATCATTTGCTGTCCAGTTAGACAAAGCCATTCAGGCTTCACCTCAATTGCAGCTCAGCAAGCATGCAAAGGTCAGAATGGAACAACGGGGCATCTCTATTACACCACAGACATGGGAAAAGATAGGCAAGAAAGTAGATGAAGCAAAGTCTAAAGGTGTAAGCGACTCGCTGGTGATTTTGAAAGATGCCGCACTTATCGTAAGTGCTAAAAATAAGACTGTCATTACAGCGCTAGACCGTCTTGAAGCTCATTCACACATTTTCACCAATATCAATGGAACGATCTTAATAGATTAATAGGCTGGACCAAATATGGAAGCCTGGAGCTGCGGACTGACCGAAGCAGCTAAAAAGAAAGGGGAAAAACAAATGCTACGCTCAATGTATTCAGGTATCAGCGGTATGAAAAACTTTCAAACGAAACTGGATGTAATCGGTAATAATATAGCCAATGTGAATACGTATGGATATAAAAAAGGACGGGTCACGTTTCAGGATCTAATGAATCAGACCGTTTCAGGTGCTAGCAGGGCGACTGAAAACCGTGGTGGTCAAAACGCCAAGCAAGTTGGTCTTGGATCATCTTTATCTTCCATTGATACGATCCAAACACAAGGCAGTCTTCAGACTACAGGAAGATCTCTGGATGTAGCAATCTCAGGGGACGGTTTTTTTGTAGTGAGGCAAGGTAATAATGAATTGTTCACCCGTGCAGGAAACTTTTACCTGGATTCAAATGGGAATCTTGTTACAGGCCAGGGAAATCTTGTCCAAGGGTATCCCCTCAACGAAGCTGGTGTAGTCAACCAAAGTGCTGCGGCTGATATTAAAATTGATACGAATACTACAATGGCCCCTCAGGCCACAGGCAAGGCAGTATATAATGGGAATTTAAAGTCCAGTGCACCCAATAACACTGAGGTGGAGCTTGAGACAAAAGTAAAAGATTCACTCGGACAAGACATAAGTTTAAAGATGGTCATGACAAAGACTGGCCAAAATACATGGGGTGTAAATGTATCCAGCTTAACTCCAGGAGTAACGGTGAATGCCAATACAACCCTTACTTTTGACAATTCGGGTAATGTAACTGCTCCAGCAACAGGATACGTTCCGTTTGCCATAACGTTAAATAATACAACGGGGGCTAACCCTACTCAAGCCATTGATCTGGACTTCTCTAAGATCACTCAATTTGACAGTTCATCATCTGCCAATGTAGACACTGTCGACGGTAACTCTGAGGGCTATCTGGAAAGCTTCAATATCGGTTCATCCGGTGAGGTGAATGGAGTATTTTCAAATGGAGAAGTTAGAGTGTTGAGTCAATTGGCATTGGCTACGTTCTCGAATCCCGGGGGCTTAACGAAAGCTGGAAACAATCTCTTCCAAGCTTCCAATAACTCTGGACTTCCTAACCAGGGATTAGCTGGAGAGGGAAGAGGATCCCTGCAATCCGGTGCGCTTGAAATGTCAAATGTAGACCTTTCAGAAGAATTCACTGAGATGATAACGGCTCAGCGCGGGTTTCAGGCAAACACCAGAATCATCACCACTTCTGATGAAATTCTTCAAGAGCTGGTGAACTTGAAACGATAATCCGTAAGGGAAAGGAAGGCAGGGACCGACTGAAATCGGTCCCGTAAAGATATGATTACACTGACCAGACTGAATGGAAAGTCGTTTACGTTGAATGCGATATACATCGAAACGGTTGAAGCGTTTCCTGACACTACGATTCTCTTAACGAATGGCAGACGATATGTAGTGAAGGAATCAGTGGACGAGGTCCAAACCCTTACTCTTTCATTCTTTCAAAAAGCAAATCTACTTAGTTCACAGCCGGAGGGAGGGAGTACGAATTGAAAAATAAAGCCCTGACAATCATGATGATCTTATTGGTTACCATCACTCTGGTCGGTGTCATAGCTTTAGTTGTCATTCTGAAATTTACGGGAGATGAAGAAGCAAAGGAACCTTCCATCGAGGAAGTCGTTGAAAACTCTGTGGATATTCCGGAGACAACGACCAATCTATTGAGCAATGATTTTATCCGAATTTCCTTCAAGATACAAACGGATAGTAAAAAAGCGAAGAGCGAATTAGAAAAAAGAGATTTCCAAGTGAATAACATCATCATAGAAGAGCTGTCTGAAATGAAGGCGGAAGAGCTGCAAGGGAAAAAGGGTAAAGAAATGATTGAGTCAAAGGTTAAAGACAAAGTAAACTCCCTAATGCAGGAAGGAATGGTAGAAAAAGTATACATCACCTCTATGATGATTCAATAATTAGCCTATTACGATGTGTTTGGAGGTGAAGGCATGGCGAGTGAAATTTTATCTCAAAGTGAAATAGATGCTCTCTTATCTGCTCTCAATACAGGAGAAATGAGTGCAGATGATTTTAAAAAAGAAGAAGAAGAGAAAAAAGTAAAAGTATATGATTTCAAGAGGGCTTTACGCTTCTCAAAAGATCAAATCAGGAGCTTAACAAGAATACATGAAAATTTCTCCAGGATCCTGACTACATATTTCTCTGCACAACTGAGAACGTATGTTCAAATAAGTGTTGCTTCTGCTGATCAAATTCCATACGAAGAATTCATACGCTCCGTTCCGAAAATGACGATCCTGAATGTCTATGAATTGCCTCCGCTGGATGGAAGGATCCTGATGGAAATCAATCCGAATATCGCCTATTCCATGATGGACCGGGTGATGGGAGGGAAAGGGGTCAGTGTGAACAAAGTAGAGACTTTAACCGAGATTGAAACGAGAATCATGAGTCAGCTCTTTGAAAAGGCATTTGAGAACTTAAGAGAAGCCTGGAGCACAGTGGTGGATGTCGATCCGGTCTTTGCTGAGTTCGAAGTGAACCCTCAGTTTCTGCAGATGGTGTCACCAAATGAAACGGTTGTTGTCATTTCTTTAAACACAACCATTGGTGAGACAAGTGGAATGATCAATATTTGCATTCCTCACGTATTACTTGAGCCGATCCTGCCAAAATTATCTGGAAGCTATTGGATGGAAAGTAAACGTAAGGAGAGTAAGCCCGAGGAAACGGCACACCTTGAAAGAAGAATCAAGAGAGCCCAAGTACCAGTCATTGCTGAATTAGGACGTTCTGACATCTCGATTGAAGAGTTCCTCATGCTGGATATCGGGGACGTTATAGAAATGAACACTCGAATCGATGATCCTTTGACGGTTAGAGTGGGTGACATACCTAAATTTATCGCTCAGCCAGGAAAGTCAAATAAGAAACTGGCGGTGCAGATTTTAGATTCATTGAAGGGGGGAGACGACGATGATGAGTGATGACATGTTATCACAAGATGAAATAGATGCTCTTCTTCGTGGTTCCGCAGAGCCTGATGAAGTAATTGAAGAGCGTAAAGAAATAAATAGCAATGATTACATTAGTTCCATGGAAGAGGATGCTTTAGGTGAAATTGGGAATATCTCCTTTGGGAGTTCTGCTACCGCCCTGTCCACTTTACTTAATCAAAAGGTTGAGATCACGACCCCAAAAGTGTCCATTATTGATAAGAAACATTTAGAAGATGAATTTCCTCATCCATATGTCGCCATACAAGTTCAATACACAGAAGGTTTTTCAGGAGTGAATTTGCTGGTGATCAAACAATCAGATGCTTCCATCATCGCTGATTTGATGTTAGGAGGAGACGGAAGGAACCCTTCAGGTGAATTGGGTGAAATTCAGCTTAGCGCCGTTCAAGAAGCTATGAATCAAATGATGGGCTCTGCTGCAACCTCCATGTCAACGGTGTTCAGTAAGAAAGTGGATATTTCACCCCCTTCCATTGATCTGATGTATATCCCTGAAGGGGAGGGAGAGGAAAATCTTCCAGATCAAGATCTATTGGTAAAGGTCTCCTTCTCTTTGAAAATTGGAGATCTCATTGACTCTAGCATTATGCAGTTATTGCCTTTAAGTTTTGCCAAAAGTCTGGTAGATGAATTAATGAATGGGGGGGCTGATGAAGAAATCCCTTCACCTGTTGCTCCCGTTCTTGAAACTCCAAAAGCGGATGTACAGCCGCAGACCCAATATAGGGGCATGCAAGAGGCCCCGGTTCGTGACACTCCTTTCCATACTTCACCTCAGCATCTGGGAGGACAGGGAGTATCTGGAGAATCTGTGAATGTACAACCGGCTGCTTTCAGTCCTTTTGAACCGACAACATTGGGACAGCAGGAAGCAAAAAATTTAAATATGTTATTAGACATCCCCCTTCAGGTCACAGTGGAACTTGGAAGAACGAACCGATCTGTAAGGGATATACTTGAGCTTTCTTCAGGCTCGATTATTGAGCTTGATAAATTAGCAGGGGAGCCTGTTGATATCCTTGTCAACAGCCAATTGATGGCCAAGGGTGAAGTCGTAGTAATCGATGAGAACTTCGGAGTGAGAATTACAGATATTGTAAGTCAAAGTGATCGCATTAAAAAACTCAAATAACGTAAATGATGGAGGATGAAAGTAATGGCTAATAAAATTTTGATTGTGGACGATGCTGCTTTTATGAGAATGATGATTAAAGATATTTTAACAAAAAATGGGTTCGATGTAGTGGGGGAAGCAGCAGACGGTAGTCAGGCCGTCGATAAATATAAGGAATTGAAGCCCGATCTAGTCACAATGGATATTACAATGCCTGAAAAGGATGGAATTGCCGCTTTAAAGGAAATCAAATCAATGGATGCCGGAGCGAAAATCATCATGTGTTCAGCAATGGGTCAACAAGCAATGGTCATTGATGCCATACAGGCAGGTGCAAAAGACTTTATCGTTAAGCCATTTCAGGCAGACCGCGTAATAGAAGCGATTCAGAAAGCTCTGAGCTAACAGATTACTAAGAAGGTGCATGTGTTGAAGAAGTTACAGATACTAGTCAGTCTTGTCATGATCTTCCTGTCAGCAGCTGTTGTAAATACAACTGCTTTTGCAGAAGTGAATAATGTAAAGGACTGTATTGAGCATCCAGAGAAATGCGATGAACAGAAAAATGTTGAGGCTGACAGCCCTGAATCAGGGGTGGCTACCTCGGTTACCTTTTTGGATTATCTCAAAATGATCGTTGCACTTATCTTTGTTGTAGCACTCATCTATTTTTTACTGAAATTCATTAATCAAAAAGGAAGATCCTTTCAACAAACCAAAATAATCAATCATTTAGGGGGGACCCCCCTTGGAGGCAATCGATCAGTACAGATTGTCAAGGTGGGAAAACAAGTACTGGTGCTCGGTGTAGGAGAAGACATTCAGCTTTTAAAAGAGATACAGGATGAAAAAGAGAGGGAAGAATTAGTTTCATACTATCAAGAAAGTCAATTTCCAGATGCCAAAACAGCGGTTTCCGATTGGCTGATGAAGATAAAGGGTACACATCCGACTTCCGGCAACTCATTTCAATCTCATTTGAAAGCACAACTGGACGAAATGAATAAAGGAAGGAAGAAGATGTTCAAGGACTTGAAGAAGAAGGAGAATCCTTCAGATGAATGAATTCATGGAGTTTTTTAATAGTAGTTCAGCAGATAATGTCTCCACCAGTGTCAAACTGCTATTATTGTTTACCGTCCTTTCACTGGCTCCCAGTATTCTGATTCTGATGACGTCTTTTACAAGGATTATGATCGTGCTCTCATTTGTCAGAACATCTCTTGCCACACAACAGATGCCACCGAACCAGGTCTTAATCGGGATTTCTTTATTTCTTACATTCTTTATCATGGCTCCGACTTTTCAAGAAGTAAACGAAGAAGCATTGACTCCTCTATTCAATGAAGAGATTAATCTTGAAGAAGCTTATGAAAAGGCTTCGATCCCGTTTAAAGAATTTATGAGTAAGCACACAAGACAAAAGGATTTGGAATTGTTTTTACAATATTCAGGGGCGGAACGGCCGGAATCTGTAAAGGATATTCCTCTGACATCTCTAGTACCTGCATTTGCTCTCAGTGAAATTAAGACGGCATTTCAAATTGGATTTATGATTTTCATTCCTTTCCTGGTCATCGATATGGTGGTGGCGAGTGTCCTCATGTCCATGGGGATGATGATGCTTCCTCCTGTTATGATTTCCCTGCCGTTTAAGATTTTGCTGTTTGTGTTAGTGGATGGGTGGTATCTCGTAATTAAATCTCTTTTACAAAGTTTTTAAGTAGGTGAGTTTCATTGAATGCTGAATCTGTTATCGCGATTGCGGAACGTGGGATATATGTGACCCTGATCGTTTCCGCGCCGCTACTGCTGCTGGCCCTTATAGTAGGTCTTGCTGTCAGTATTTTTCAAGCGACAACACAAATACAAGAGCAGACCCTTGCATTTATCCCTAAAATTGTAGCAGTCCTGATCGGGATCGTTTTCTTCGGACCTTGGATGTTGACGAAGCTTGTGACGTACACCTCACAAATCTTTTCAGATTTAACAAGGTTCGTAGGGTAAGAGAATGGAAGAACTGGTACCTATTCTATCGGTATATTTACTAGTGTTCGTAAGGGTTTCGGCTTTTTTTGTGACGATGCCGCTGTTTTCATACCGTAATATACCTGCACAACACAGGATCGCTTTCTCGGTGGTTCTTTCCTGGGTGATGTATTACACGATCGACTCACCGGCATTTGAAGTGAACGGTGCTTACTTTTTGTTAATCATGAAAGAAGCGATGATCGGTCTACTGATCGGTTTTGTTGCCTATATGATCGTTACGGCCATTCAGATTGCAGGGGGATTCATAGATTTTCAGATGGGATTTGCCATCGCTAATGTGATCGATCCCCAGACGGGAGCACAGAGTCCCCTGATGGGTCAGTATTTATATACGTTCGCTCTTCTTTTGCTTCTTGCGCTGGACGGTCACCATTTACTTCTTGATGGTATTTTTTACAGTTATCGGGTAATACCCATTGACAGCCCCTGGATTCCATTTGGGGATGAGAGATTGATCGACTATATCATGACTTCTTTTAATTCCATGTTTATCATCGCGTTCCAAATGTCGATTCCAGTAGTGGCTACACTCTTTCTTGTGGATGTAGCCCTCGGGATCGTGGCCCGGACTGTGCCGCAGTTAAACGTTTTCGTTGTTGGTTTCCCCATCAAGATTGCCGTTGCCTTCACCGTTCTGTTTATTGTAATGGGAGTGATGTTTGCTGTCATGCAGGAGCTATTTGAAATGATGTTCATAACCATGAGGGATTTAATGAAAATTATTGGAGGCACATAAATTGCAGTGGCTATCATTAGACCTACAGTTCTTCAGTGGGGAGAAAACGGAGAAAGCAACACCCAAGAAGAGGGATGACGCACGGAAAAAAGGACAGACGGCAAAAAGCCAGGATGTAAATACAGCCATCATCCTTCTTGCTGTATTCTTATTCCTCACTTTCAGTGGTTCGTACATTGGGAATATTGTGTTCGATTTATTTAATCAAACATTTAGGGAATATATGCTAATGGAGCTCTCAGAGAATACAGTCCAAGTCATCACCATGGATATCATGAAGGAAATGGCTATGCTCCTCGGTCCGATTATGTTGGTGGCTTTAATTGCAGGATTGTTTTCGAATTATATACAAGTGGGAGTCATGTTTACGACTCAACCACTACAGCCTAAATTAGAAAAAATTGATCCCATCAAAGGATTCAAACGCATTTTTTCTTTAAGAGCCATTGTAGAGCTTTTAAAATCCATATTGAAAATTTCCTTTGTTGGCGCAATCACATTTGTCATTCTTTGGATGAATATTGAACAGGTCCTAAGTTTATCATTCAAATCCGTGGGGGATTCACTGCTGACGATGGCAAGCCTGACAATCCAGATGGGGATTGCCGCTTCATTGGCACTTTTGTTCCTGTCATTATTCGATTTCCTTTATCAGAGGTTTGACTTTGAAAAGAATATACGAATGTCAAAGCAGGATCTAAAAGATGAACATAAAAACATCGAGGGTGATCCCCTCATTAAATCTAAAATCAAACAGAGACAACGTGAGATGGCCATGAGGCGCATGATGCAGGAAGTTCCTGAAGCGGATGTTGTCATCACCAACCCTACTCATTTCGCCATCGCTCTTAAGTACGATGAGAATAAAATGGATGCGCCTTATGTCGTGGCGAAAGGGGTTGATTATTTAGCCCAGAAGATTAAATATATTGCTAATGAAAACGATGTGATCATGGTGGAAAATCGTCCTTTAGCCAGGTCCCTTTATGACTCGGCTGAAATAGGCGATGCCGTACCTGAAGAGTTTTTCAAGGCAGTAGCAGAAATTTTAGCTTATGTTTACCGAATAAAAAATCAAATGTAAGCAGTTAGGAGAGAAGAAATGTCACCTAGAGATTTATCCGTATTAGCAAGTGTCATATTAATCGTGGCCATGCTTATCATTCCATTTCCATCCTGGTTATTAAGCTTATTGATCATCGTAAATATTTCACTCGCACTCCTTGTACTCCTAACCTCTATGAATATGAATGAACCATTACAATTTTCTATATTTCCTTCATTGTTATTACTGTTAACACTTTTTCGATTGGGTCTAAATGTTTCCACAACGAGATCAATCCTTAGTAAGGGTGAAGCAGGGGACGTTGTGGAAACCTTTGGAACATTCGTTGTCGGCGGAAATATTCTTGTAGGTCTCGTTGTATTCATCATTCTTATTGTGATCCAATTCATTGTCATCACAAAGGGTTCGGAGCGTGTATCCGAGGTCGCTGCCAGGTTCACCCTGGATGCTATGCCCGGGAAGCAAATGAGCATCGATGCCGATTTGAATGCAGGAATGATATCTGAGCATGATGCCAGAAACAGACGTGAGAAAGTGGGACGGGAAGCCGATTTTTATGGTGCCATGGATGGGGCATCCAAATTCGTTAAAGGGGATGCCATAGCCGGAATCGTCATCGTCATGATCAATTTGATCTTTGGGATCATCATAGGAATGACTCAGCAAGGGCTGCCCATAGCAGAAGCCGCAACTCGTTATTCCTTATTGACAGTAGGAGATGGAATCGTCAGTCAGATCCCGGCGCTGCTCATCTCAACCGCTACAGGAATTGTAGTAACAAGGGCTGCGTCTGATGGAAACCTTGGTCAGGATATCATGGATCAGCTTCTGGCGTATCCTGCCATGCTCTATGTAGCAGCATTTACGATTCTTATGTTAGGAGTAGCGACTCCTATCAATGATATCTTAACCATTCCGGTGGCTGCACTTCTGGCAGTGGGAGCTTTTACACTGTCAAGGTCTCCTAAGGAGAGTGAAGCAGATGCATTGGAAATGGAAGAAGAAGTGGAGCAGGATGAAATGAAGAGCCCCGAAAGTGTCGTGAATTTACTGAATGTGGACCCCATCGAGTTTGAGTTCGGATATGGTTTGATTCCCCTTGCCGATACCAATCAAGGAGGGGACCTCCTTGACAGGATTGTCATGATACGTCGTCAATTAGCGATAGAATTAGGCTTGGTCATCCCGGTTGTAAGGATACGGGACAATATACAACTTCAACCCAATGAATACCGATTGAAGATAAAAGGAAATGAAATGGCCCGGGGAGAGCTTCTGCTTGATCATTACTTAGCTATGAGCCCTGGGGTTGAGGAGGATTCCATTGAGGGAATTGATACCGTCGAACCGTCTTTCGGACTACCGGCTAAATGGATCTCAGAAGATATGAAAGAGCAGGCAGAAATTTTCGGATACACGGTTGTTGACCCGCCTTCAGTCGTTTCAACCCACATAACAGAAATGATCAAAACAAATGCCCATGAGCTTCTGGGCAGGCAGGAGACAA
Organism: Bacillus sp. RO3; assembly: GCF_012911895.1. GTDB lineage: Bacteria > Bacillota > Bacilli > Bacillales > Bacillaceae_B > Rossellomorea. Next base: position 260,872 of record NZ_JAAXCV010000034.1, on the reverse strand, counting down.
AACAACTCATTGATCATCTTCAGGAATCGTACCCGATCTTGGTGGAGGAAGTGACCCCCAACCCTTTATCGGTTGGAGAAGTACAGAAGGTGTTAGCCAAGCTGTTAAAGGAAAATGTATCAATAAGAAATTTGCCCATTATCTTTGAAACACTTGCTGACTATGCGAGGATGAGTTCCGATACAGACCTCTTGGCCGAGTATGTCAGACAATCCCTGGCCAGACAGATTACAGGTCAATACGTTCAAGGAGATTCTTCTTTGAAAGTTGTAACCATGTCAGGCAAGGTCGAAAAGATGATTGCCGATGCCATTCAACAAACCGAGCATGGGAACTACTTATCCATGGATCCCAATGACTCTCAAGGTATATTGGAGGCAGTCGCTTCTCAAGTGGAACAGTTGTCATTAATGGAGGAGTCTCCGATCATCCTGTGTTCTCCTGCAGTGAGAATGTACGTCAGACAACTGACAGAAAGGTATTTCCCGCAGGTGCCGATCATTTCATATAACGAGTTAGAAGCAAATGTAGAAGTACAAAGCTTAGGGGTGGTGAATGTCGGATGAAGGTAAAGAAATATGCAGCACCTTCCATGAATGAGGCTATGAAAAAGGTAAGAAATGAATTAGGGGAAGATGCAGTCATCCTGAACTCAAAAGTGTTATATACTGGCGGTTTTATGGGGTTATTTAAAAAGAAGATGATTGAGGTCATTGCGGCCATCGACCCTGAAATCGAGAGTGAAAAAAGGGAAATGAACAGGATGAAAACGGCATCCGCCCCTATCACTCCTCCTTCGGAAAATAGACGTGACCACTCTAACCGTTCTGTAGAGTCGGAGCTAAAAGAGCTGAAACAAATGATTTCCACCATTAAATCAAAAAGTCAATTCGAAACTTTTACTCCAGATGTTCAAGAAGTATTACTTTATCTTAAAAAACATGGTGTTACAGACACTATACTCTTTCAATTGGGAGATCATCTTGAAGCGAAAACCAAAAGTGAATCCATAAAAGGGAACCAGCAAATCGAGTGGGTTAAAGATGAAGTCAAACATTTCCTGGGTGATCTACTGGAAGGAGTCGCTTTAGGGGGAATGAGTTTCAAGAAGAAATTCATCAATGTAATCGGCCCGACGGGTGTCGGTAAGACGACTACTTTAGCAAAGATGGCTGCTCATGCAGTTATAGAAAAGCGGATGAAAATTGCATTTATCACTACTGATACTTATCGTATTGCAGCTATCGAGCAATTAAAGACATATGCGGGTTTATTGAATGTTCCCGTTGAAGTGGTCTATAAGATGGACGATTTTCGAAAAGCCATTGATAAATTTCAGGATTACGACCATGTTTTTATTGACACTGCCGGCCGGAACTTTAGAGAAAAGAGATATGTAGAAGATTTAAAGGGGATCATTGATTTCAAAAATCAGATGGAAACCTTTTTAGTTCTGTCATTAACGAGCAAAGAAGGAGACATGAGAGAAATTATTTCACAATTTTCTTCAATTGACATTCATCGATTCATATTCACGAAATTAGATGAAACTTCAAGTTATGGTTCCATGATCAATATGATGTCAGAGGTCAAGACGGGTGCTGCTTATGTAACAACAGGTCAGGATGTTCCCGAGGATATTGCCGAGGTGGACATAAATGAAGTCGGACATTTACTCATGAAAGGATTCCGTTATGAAAGATCAAGCATATAACCTGAGGAGAAAAATGCTCCAAAGTGTTTCTCCTCCTGCGAAAACTATTGCCGTTGTTAGTGGAAAAGGTGGAGTGGGAAAGTCGAATATCTCTACAAACCTCTCCATTTTATTAGGTAAAGAAGAGAAGAAAGTTTTATTATTTGATCTTGATATCGGCATGGGGAATATCCACATTTTACTGGGGAGTCATCATACCTACTCAATAATGGATTATATTGAGGAAAAAGAACTAGATATCGATACGATTATATGTGAGAATGTTCATGGTATTTCTTACATAAGCGGTGGGAATGGCCTGAAAAATATTGTGGAGTGGAATGAAAGTCACATAGAACGTTTCTTTGAAGTGATGGAGTATGCTGTTCAAAAGTATGATTACATTGTTTTCGATATGGGTGCCGGAGCGACGAAAGAGACGTTAGAGTTCATTATGGCCATGGATGAAATCATAGTGGTGACGACACCTGAACCTACTTCCATCACGGATGCCTACTCCATGATCAAGTATATATACTTAAGAGATCACGATAAACCGTTCAATTTGATTTGTAATCGTGCAGAATTAAAGAAAGAAGGCATTCAAACCATTACGAGATTGCAAGAAACGGTCAGGAAATTCCTGCATAAGGAGATTGTCCTTCTAGGGGTGTTGCCTGAAGATTCAACGGTAAGAAAGGCAGTTATTCATCAAGTGCCCCTGGTTGTAGGTTATCCTTCTTCACATATGACAATCAGTCTAAGGACGATGCTGCATCAACTTACCGGTGAATCAAATCAGTCTGAGAGTAAACCGTCAGGCTTTTTAAAAAGTATGAGAAATGTATTTTTCCGGAGGTGAAAATCCTGAATGAAAAAGGTTCTAGTGGTAGATGACTCAGCTTTTATGAGGAAACTTATCAGTGATTTTCTGACTGCCTCCAAGGAGCTGGAAGTAATGGGTATTGCAAGAAATGGTGAAGATGCAGTCTCTAAAATTATCAAACTACGTCCTGATGTGGTGACCCTTGATGTGGAAATGCCACAGATGAATGGAATTGAAGCCTTAAGAAGAATCATGGTTGAGTGTCCTGTACCTGTCGTTATGCTTTCTTCAACGACACGAGAGGGAGCCGAGGAGACTGTGACAGCCATGGAGCTTGGGGCGGTTGATTTTATTACGAAACCATCCGGAACGATTTCGTTGGATCTTCATAAAGTTCAAGATGAGCTGGTTGAAAAGGTTGTGGCTGCAAGCAAGGTGAATGTCAAAAAAATCACCGGTGTGTATGAAAAGAAATTGGTTAAGGGAGGTCCGGTTACGTTTGTTCCTCCGATGGGATCAAAGAAGGCATCGACCCGTGAATGGGGAAAGGATACACAGAAAATCATCCTGATCGGAACGTCGACAGGAGGTCCGCGGGCCTTACAGCAGGTCCTGACTGGACTACCCCATAATCTTGATGCACCGGTTGTGGTGGTGCAACACATGCCCGCCGGATTTACAAGATCACTAGCGGATCGTTTAGATGGTCAGTCTGCCATTAAAGTCAAGGAAGCTGAACATAATGAGACTCTACAAAAAGGAACCGCATATATCGCACCAGGCGGCTTTCATACAAGAATCGCAGAGAGCGGACCAAATCTGACCTTTCAACTGTCAAATGAAGAAGCACCAAGAAACGGCCACAGACCGTCCGTTGACATCCTGTTTGAATCGGCAAGCATCATCCGGAATTATGGAAAAATAGCTGTCATCATGACCGGTATGGGGTCTGATGGCTCTGAAGGCTTAAAAAAGCTTAAAGAACGGGGCGAAGTGACCGCCATTGCAGAATCAAAAGAGACTTGTATTGTGTTTGGGATGCCGAAATCGGCGATTGCTACAAATTTAGTAGACAGTGTGGAACTTGTCGGGGATATTCCTCAGTCAATTTTGAAGAACATGCTGTAGAGAGGTGTGGAGCACATGGAATTGAGTCAATATTTAGAAGTATTTATAGAAGAGAGCAAGGAAAATTTGCAAACCTGCAATGAGCAATTACTGGAGTTGGAGAAAAACCCTGAGGATCTTTCGATTGTAAATGAAATATTTCGATCGGCACACACGTTAAAAGGGATGTCTGCCACAATGGGATATGAAGATTTAGCCAATCTTACCCACAAGATGGAGAATGTCCTGGATGCAATCCGGAACGAAAAGATAAAAGTGACAGCGGAAATATTGGATGTAGTCTTTAAATCTGTTGACGACCTGGAGGCTATGGTGCATTCAATAGCAGATGGCGGTGATGGGAAGAGGGACGTGACGGAGGTTGTAAACCTTCTTCAGGCAATTGAAAAGGGGGAAATGGTCCCTTCAGCACGAAACGAAGTAGCTACAACTATTGCCCCAGGGCTGCAAAACGTATCCATGAAGTATGAGGCATTTGAACAAACGGTCCTGCACCAATCCTTTGAACAAGGGTTCCGATGCTTTGAAATCACTGTATCTTTACGAGAAGATTGTCTTTTAAAAGCAGCTAGAGTATATATGGTTTTTGAAGTATTGGAAAAAATGGGTGAAGTCATTAAATCCAACCCTACCGTAGATCAGCTGGAAGAAGAGCAATTCGATCATACCTTTGTTATAGCAGTGGTATCCAAAGAGGATGGGAGTCATATTGAGAAGAGTATACAAAAAGTGTCTGAGGTGGAAGGGGTCCAGGTATTGGAACTTACCACACATCATCTTCATCCCCAAGAAGATGATGTAACGGAAGTACCTAAAGGGGATATGGATGACAAAGAACAGGCCGAACCAGTGTCTAAAGAAAAAAATAAAACGTCCAAGCAATCGAACCCTTCCAGCAAAACGATACGTGTAAACATTGAACGTTTAGATGTATTGATGAATCTTTTTGAGGAACTGGTCATTGATCGAGGCAGGTTAGAGCAGATATCAAAAGATTTGAGCAACCCGGAATTAAATGAAACGGTTGAAAGAATGTCACGGATATCCGGAGATTTACAAAGCATCATTCTTACGATGAGGATGGTTCCGGTGGAGACGGTATTTAACCGTTTCCCGCGAATGGTAAGGCAGCTTGCCAGGGATTTAAATAAAAAAATTGAATTGGAAATCATAGGGGCGGAAACAGAACTTGATCGTACGGTGATTGATGAAATAGGAGATCCCCTGGTCCATTTGATACGAAACGCCTTGGATCATGGAATTGAAATGCCAGAGGTTCGGAAGGCTAACGGAAAGCCCGAGGAAGGGACCGTCAAGCTGAAAGCCTATCATAGTGGAAACCATGTCTTTATTGAACTTGAAGATGACGGTGGGGGGATAAATAAGCAGAGGGTTCTTGAAAAAGCGATTGAAAAGGGAATTGTTTCAAATGAAACTGCCCGAACTTTATCTGATCGACAAATCTATGAACTGATCCTCTCATCTGGTTTTTCAACGGCGGAACAAATCTCTGATATTTCTGGTAGGGGTGTCGGCTTGGATGTGGTTAAAGCGACAATCGAGTCCTTGGGTGGTTCCATCACAATCGACTCTACCCTTGGGCAAGGATCATTATTTTCAATTCAATTGCCGCTGACTCTGTCCATTATTTCTGTGATGCTCGTTGAAATTGAGGATGAGAAATACGCCATTCCACTTTCTTCTATTATTGAGACGGCCATTGTGAAAAAAGAAGAGATTATGAATGCGCATAATCAAAAAGTGATCGATTTCAGGGGTAAGGTGGTTCCATTGTTATTCCTTGAAGATGTATTCGAAGTACCTAAAGCTTCAAAGAAAGAAGAATTGTATTCTGTCGTTGTTGTCCGTAAAGGAGAAAAGATGGCCGGATTAGTAGTAGATTCGTTTATCGGCCAACAGGAAATTGTCCTAAAATCCTTGGGGAACTACTTGAATGATGTATTTGCCATTTCAGGTGCAACCATATTGGGTGATGGTCAGGTTGCGTTGATTGTCGATTGTAATGCGTTGATTAAATAGGAGGTAACGGTAATGAATGGAATGACAGAGACAATGGAAGAATTAAAGCTTATCGTATTTCAGCTGGTGGATAAGGAATATGCCATTCCTGTCAATCAGGTCCGCTCAATCGAGAAGCTCGAACATATTACGAGAGTGCCTAGTACACCTTCCTATGTTAAGGGAGTTATAAATTTACGGGGGTTGGTTACTCCGATCATTGATTTAAGAAGCCGATTTGATTTAACTTCCACCGCTTCCACTGATAATACCCGTGTGATTATCGTAGGCCTTGAGGATAAAGAAGTAGGATTGATCGTTGATGCAGCAAATGATGTATTGGATGTCCCAAAAGAAATGATAGAACCTTCACCGGAAGTCGTCGGAATAGTAGAAGCAGAATATATTGCTGGAGTAGTCAAGCAAAATAAACGTTTACTGATTCTACTTCATTTAGATAAAATACTGCAGTCCATCTAAGGGGATCGGAAACAAATGGGATATGAAAAGCAAATTACGTCAATGCACTTGGATATTCTGAAAGAAATCGGAAATATTGGAGCAGGGCATGCAGCAACCGCCCTCTCCACCCTTTTGAATAAGAAAATTGATATGAAGGTACCCAGTGTCAAAGTCGTCACATTCGATGAAATGATGGACATGGCGGGAGGACCCGATAATGTAGTCGTAAGTGTGTTTCTAAGGATTGAAGGGGAAGCACCGGGGAGTATGTTCTTCTTATTGCCGGTTGAACAAGCATCCATTTATATTCGAACGATGATTCAGGATGTTTCGTTTTCATTTAGTGAACCCCCTTATTCAGAAATAGGATTATCAGCCATGCAGGAGCTAGGGAACATTCTTTCGGGCTCTTACTTATCATCCCTGTCAGACTTTACGAATCTTAAGTTATTACCGTCTGTTCCAGCTTTATCCGTTGACATGGCTGGTGCCATCATAGGCTTCGGGCTACTTGAAATTTCTCAGGAAAGTGATTTTGCAATCGTCATCGACACGGCCCTGAAAGAAGAGGATGTGGATGAATCAGAAAGTGTGAAAGGTCATTTTTTCCTCTTGCCTGATCCAGATTCATTTGAAATCATCTTTCATTCACTTGGTGTTCAGTTATGATTGATACAGGCACGGTCATCAAGGTGGGAATTGCAGACATGAAGATCGGTTTGAAAGGAAGTTCGATTCGCACTTCAGGCTTGGGCTCATGCATAGGAGTTGTATTATACGATGAGTGTATCGGATTGGCGGGGATGGTCCACGTGATGCTCCCCTCCTCATCCCTAGGTAAAGGGGCATCAATGAACCCGGCCAAATACGCAGATACCGGAATAGATGAGCTTATCAGACTACTGGGAAAGCGGGGAGCCGATGTGAGAAGGCTTAAATGCAAAATGGCCGGCGGTGCACAGATGTTTCAATTTCAGTCTAAAAGCGATGTCATGAGGATAGGTCCTAGAAATGCAGAAGCGGTTAAAGAAGCGCTCAAGAAGCACCGTGTGCCGATTGTAGCAGAGGATATAGGCGGTAACAAAGGAAGGACAATTGAATTTTACACCTCCACCGGGATCCTTCAAGTAAGGACCGTTAATGAAGGAACAAAAGAATTGTAGAACCATTTATATTCAAAAAGCTATGGCATAAGCTTGTTTTGATACAGCATTCCAGCCATCAGGAAGAAAGAATAAGCAAGGAGGATTCATATGTCTCAGCAACCCCCTCAATCAGATGAACAACAATATTGGGAGAAATGGATTAGCAGTCGTGATATCCAGGCGGGTGACATGCTGGTGAAGAAATACATGCCCCTGGTGTCCTATCACGTTCAACGAATTTCCGTAGGACTGCCAAGAAACGTCTCGAGAGAAGATATAAAAAGTCTAGGGTTGATGGGATTACTTGATGCACTTCAAAAGTTCGATCCTACAAGAGATTTAAAGTTCGATACCTATGCTTCCTTCAGAGTCCGAGGAGCCATTCTTGACGGATTAAGAAAGGAAGATTGGCTACCAAGGTCAACAAGGGACAGGGCTAAGAAAATAGAAGCGAAAACCATGGAACTTGAACAAACGCTATTACGCCACGTAACGGCTGAGGAGGTTGCCGCTTCTTTGGAAATGGCACCTGAAGAAGTTTATCAAACGTCCAATGAACATTTCTTTGCCAATATCCTTTCCATGGATGAACAATTGACGGATGATGACAATGAATCTCAAAACTATTCCATAAAAGATGAAAAGACGATTTCACCAGAAGAAGAACTATTAAAGGATGAAAGAATAATGGAGTTGGAGAAAACGATATTATCCCTTTCTGAGAAAGAACAGCTTGTGTTAAGCTTATTCTACAAAGAGGAGTTGACATTGACGGAAATTGGTGAAGTCTTAAAGCTTTCGACATCACGAATTTCACAAATTCACTCCAAGGCTATTTATAAACTGCGTAGTTTACTTAGTTCCTGAGCACTTTCTTTGTAAATAGAAGGAAGAAACATTCCTTTACCAATAGATGGACTGTTCCGCTGAACAAGAAGTGAGGGAGCAGTCTTTTTACTTGCTTAAAATAATCAAAAGCCGGGTGATGACATGGTTACGTTCCTGCTGTTTATATCTTTCCTGCTTAATGTTGTTTCATTGCTGTCGATTGTGATCTTATACGTTAGACAAAATCGACTGCAAAGCTTGGAATTGGAGCAAAAAAAAATGATCGGGGAAATGGAAGATGTCATTTCTTCATACGTGATAGAAATGAAAGAAGAGAACGACGAATTTATTCGAAATTTCAAGAAACATGCCGAGAGTCAAATGACTGTTTCTGAACTGGCGGGAGACGCCGAGCTTCCAAGGCCTGTACATAATCTCAAACCGTCAGGTAAAGCCTATATGCACGCTTCAAAAGCATACGAGCAATCAAAAATGGGAAGAGAGGGAGAAATGCAGGATGAAATGCAAACTGCCGAAACTTCCGAAGATCCCGTGGTTCATAAGATTCTCCTATTAAAACAGGAAGGTCTGACGATCGAAGAAATAGCCCACTCTGTCGGAAAAGGAAAGACAGAAATTGAACTCCTCTTGAAATTTCGTCAAATGTTGTAGGAAGTTCTTGATTGGTTGTAAGAGGTATGCTATAGTATTCATGGTGTGATTACACACGTTTCCCGATTGAGGTGGATGGTGCTATCCTGACAGGATAGTTTCTACTACAAGATGACGGAAACGGAGGAGAAAAAGAAAACCATTTAGGAGGAAACACACATGTCAGTAATTTCTATGAAACAATTGCTAGAAGCTGGTGTACATTTCGGACACCAAACTCGCCGTTGGAACCCAAAAATGAAGAGATACATCTTCACAGAGCGTAACGGCATCTACATCATCGACCTTCAAAAAACAGTGAAAAAGGTTGAAGAAGCTTATAACTTCGTGAAAGAATTAGCTGGTAACGGCGGTAAAGTTCTTTTCGTTGGTACAAAGAAGCAAGCACAAGAGTCTGTTAAAGAAGAAGCGGAACGTGCTGGTATGTACTACATCAACCAACGTTGGTTAGGTGGAACACTTACTAACTTCGAAACAATCCAAAAGCGTATTGCACGTCTTAAAGAAATTGAAAAAATGGAAGAAGACGGAACGTTTGAAGTACTTCCGAAGAAAGAAGTAGTACAACTTAAAAAAGAACATGAACGCTTAGTGAAATTCTTAGGCGGAATCAAAGATATGAACACGCTACCTGATGCATTATTCATCATCGATCCTCGTAAAGAGCGTATCGCTGTAGCTGAAGCTCGTAAACTTCATATCCCTATCGTGGGTATCGTTGATACGAACTGTGATCCGGATGAAATCGATGTTGTTATTCCTGCGAATGACGATGCGATCCGTGCAGTTAAGCTTCTTACAGGTAAAATGGCTGACGCTATTTTAGAAGCTAAGCAAGGTGAAGAAGCAGCTGTAGCAGCTGAGTAATGAAGGAAAGGTGATAAGAGGGCTTACCCTTATCACCTTTTTTTAAAGAGTATGCACATCTACTGAACTCTAATAAAGAGTCAGTATATTTATGACTCTCACCTAGTCGTGATAGAGTCTACATAGTTAAACTAAGGAGGAAACCCACTATGGCAATTACTGCACAAATGGTTAAAGAACTTCGTGAAAAAACTGGCGCTGGAATGATGGATTGTAAAAAAGCGTTGACAGAAACTGACGGGGATATGGACAAAGCAATTGACTTCCTACGTGAAAAAGGTATTGCAAAAGCAGCTAAAAAAGCTGACCGTATTGCAGCAGAAGGTACTACTTACATTGCAAGCGAAGGTAATACCGCTATCATCTTTGAAGTGAATGCAGAAACTGATTTCGTTGCGAAAAACGAAAATTTCCAAAACCTTGTAAAAGAATTAGCTGATCACCTACTTGCCAACAAGCCTTCTACTGTTGAAGAAGCTCTTGATCAGAAAATGGCCAATGGTTCTACAGTAAGTGAATTCATCAATGCTGCTATCGCTAAAATCGGAGAGAAAATCACACTTCGCCGTTTTGAAATCCGTACAAAAGGCGATAACGCTGCATTTGGTGAATACCTGCACATGGGCGGCCGCATTGCTGTTCTGACTGTTGTTGAAGGTACAACTGATGAAAACGTAGCTAAGGATGTTGCTATGCACGCTGCTGCATTAAATCCTAAGTATGTATCACGTGACCAGGTTTCTGCTGAAGAAGTAGAGCGTGAGCGTGAAGTACTTAAGCAACAGGCATTAAATGAAGGCAAACCTGAAAATATCGTTGAGAAAATGGTAGAAGGTCGCCTGGGCAAATATTTCGAGGACATCTGTATCCTGGATCAATCATTCGTTAAGAATCCAGATCAAAAGGTACGTCAATTCCTTGAAGCAAATAAAGCTACTTTAACTGATTTCATCCGTTACGAAGTTGGGGAAGGTCTTGAAAAACGCCAAGATAACTTCGCTGAAGAGGTAATGAGTCAAGTTAAGAAATAATAAAAGCTAAACAATTCTTAGTAGGGAACACTAGCGTGTTCCCTATTTTTCAAGATAAATTCTATATAATGGAGGTTCCCATGAGCGTTCCAAAATACAAACGTGTCGTTCTGAAACTAAGTGGAGAAGCATTAGCAGGTGAAGATGGCTTCGGAATCAATCCTTCTGTCATTAAAAATGTTGCAGAAGAAGTAAAGGAAATTGCTGAGCTTGATGTGGAAGTGGCAGTTGTCGTTGGCGGAGGTAATATCTGGCGTGGTAAAATAGGCAGTGAGATGGGAATGGACCGGGCATCTGCAGACTATATGGGAATGCTTGCTACCGTTATGAACTCACTGGCTCTTCAGGACAGCCTTGAACAGCTGGGTATTGAAACAAGAGTCCAAACTTCGATTGACATGCGTCAGGTGGCAGAGCCTTATATTAGACGCAGAGCGATCCGACACTTGGAGAAGAAACGTGTCGTGATTTTCGCAGCTGGTACAGGGAATCCTTACTTCTCAACCGATACCACTGCGGCATTGAGGGCAGCTGAAATCGAAGCTGAAGTGATCCTGATGGCTAAGAACAACGTAGATGGTGTATACTCAGCAGATCCTAAGATGGACGAAACGGCTGTAAAATATGAAGAACTTTCTTATCTAGATGTTTTAAAAGAAGGTTTGGCTGTAATGGATTCAACTGCTTCATCTCTTTGTATGGACAACGATATTCCACTTATTGTATTCTCTATTATGGAGGATGGGAATATTAAGAGAGCCATCACAGGTGAGAATATAGGAACAATCGTTAGGGGGAAAGCATAATGCCAAATACGATCATAGCAAATGCAAAAGAAAGAATGACCAAAGCTATCCAGACATTTTCTAGAGAATTAGCAAGTATCCGTGCCGGAAGAGCAAACGCATCTCTTCTTGATAAAATTACTGTAGACTACTACGGAGCACCGACACCAGTTAATCAATTAGCCGGGATCTCCATCCCTGAAGCACGTATGCTAGTCATTCAGCCTTATGATAAATCTGCATTAGGTGATATCGAAAAGGCGATATTGAAGTCTGATCTTGGAATTACACCTACAAGTGACGGTAATATCATCCGGATCGTCGTGCCTGCTTTAACGGAAGAACGCCGTAAAGAGTTAGTCAAGGTTGTGAAGAAAGAAGCTGAAGAGGCCAAAGTGGCGATCCGTAATATTCGTCGCGATGCAAATGACGAACTGAAGAAAAAAGAGAAAAATGGGGACATTACAGAGGATGATCTTCGTGGATACTCTGATGATGTTCAAAAAGCAACAGACGAGAGCATTGTCAAGATCGATAGCATTGCTAAAGACAAAGAGCAAGAGATGCTAGAAGTATAATGATCATATTCTAACCCTGAGGGTCTGACCTATAAGCGAACTCATCTTCCTTATTGGACAGACCCTTTGTCTTATGCTTGTTTAGAGTTCGAGAGAGGGATATCCGGCTTCCTCAATTTGATGGTAAAATCAGCTATGACCTCAGATGGAATTATAATGATCGTCTAGCTGCCTGTTTGAATATACATAATCTATTTTCTTGAAGATATCTTCCTTATTTTTTGATATGATAGTAAGGGTAAATATTTTTTGGATTGTTGGTGGAGGATTTTTTTATGCTAAACAAGCTTAAGCAATGGAAACGACAGCAAACTTCAGAGGAAGTGGAAGATCGATATCAAGAATTGATCAAACATCCTATCCCGTCTCATATTGCCATCATTATGGATGGAAATGGGCGATGGGCTAAAAAAAGGGCCTTACCCAGAGTAGCGGGACACCATGAAGGCATGAAATGTGTGAGAAGAATAACGAAGCTGGCCAACGAACTTGGTGTAGAAGCCTTGACACTATATGCTTTTTCAACAGAAAACTGGAAACGCCCCAAAATGGAAGTTGAGTTTCTTATGAAACTGCCAGAAGAATTTCTAGGGACTTTCCTGCCTGAATTAGTTGAAGAAAACGTACAGGTGAGAATGATGGGATCGATTGATGCACTTCCCACCCATACCATGAATGCCGTCACCAAGGCTATGGAAGCTACCAAGAATAATGACGGGCTTATCTTAAATTTTGCTTTGAATTATGGAAGCCGTTCAGAAATCATTCATTCAATAAAGCATGTCTTAAAAGATGTACAGAATGGAATACTAGATGAGAAGGAACTGAATGAAGAAGCGTTTTCAAGTTATTTGATGACGAAAGATTTAAAAGATCCAGACCTGCTGATTCGAACGAGTGGAGAAATCCGCTTAAGTAACTTTATGTTATGGCAATTGGCTTATACAGAGTTCTTTTTTACTGATGTTCTATGGCCGGATTTCGGCAAGGAGAATCTTATAGAAGCAATTGAAGCATATCAAGGTCGTTCAAGAAGATTTGGTGGGTTATAAAGCGAGGAATCCTAATGAAACAAAGAATTATTACAGCAGTGATAGCTGCGGCGGTTTTTTTACCGATCATCATTTTTGGTGAAGCACCTTTTATTATTTTAATGTACCTAATTGCATCTATCAGTTTATATGAAGCATTGAAAATGAGAGGGCAGTGGATTTTCACCATTCCAGGGCTGTTGTCACTCGCCCTTTTATGGGTATTCCTGATTCCAACCGATGCGATAGGGATTATAGCAGACTTTGGTTATACCAAGATCGAAATGGCTTTTCTTGCCGTGCTGCTATTTTTAACGTACACAGTTGCGACGAAGAACCGTTACACATTCGATGATGTTGCCTTTGCCCTATTAAGTATTTTGTATGTAGGGATAGGTTTCTATTATTTTATGGAGATTCGCCTGGATGAAGGCGTGCAGTTTGTCTTCTATGCATTATTCATTATTTGGGCGACGGACTCAGGTGCTTATTTCATCGGAAGAGCCATGGGGAAAAAGAAGCTGTGGCCTGAAATAAGTCCGAATAAAACCATTGAAGGGTTTGTAGGCGGCATTCTTTGTGCCATCCTGGTCGGCATCGTCATGACGTTCTTCACAGACCTTGATATGTCCATTCCTAAGCTGATTATCGTGACTGCGATCTTATCTGTTTTTGGACAAGTGGGTGACTTGGTTGAATCCGCCCTTAAGAGACATTACAAAGTAAAAGATTCAGGTCATTTACTGCCGGGTCATGGTGGGATGCTGGATCGTTTTGATAGTTTATTATTTGTGTTTCCCCTTCTTCACTTTCTCTTATAAGAAAGGTGGAACGCGTCTAGCTGAAGGAGTGTAGTTGTTGAAAAAGATAAGCTTAATGGGGGCGACAGGTTCCATCGGGACACAAACCCTCGATGTCATCCGGGAGCATCCCGAAGAATTCAAACTGACTGCTATGTCTGTAGGCAGAAACATTGAAGAAGCGAGAAAGGTGATCAGGGAATTCAGTCCAATGCTCGTGTCTGTTCAAAAGAAAGAGGATGCTGATAGACTTGCCGAAGAGGTACCTTCATCCGTGAAGGTTCTATATGGGGAAGAGGGTCTTGTTGAGGTTGCCTGTCATCAGGATGCGGACGTACTCGTGAATGCCGTGCTGGGAAGTGTTGGACTACACCCTACTTTACAAGCCATCGAGGCAGGGAAAATGATTGCCATCGCCAATAAAGAAACCCTTGTGACCGCAGGGCACCTGGTCATGGAAGCTGCAAGGGAAAAGGGTACCACCCTGCTCCCGGTTGACAGTGAGCATTCTGCTATCTTCCAAGCTCTCCAGGGTGAACAGGAAAAAAATATCGAGAAATTGATCATTACAGCATCAGGGGGCAGTTTCAGGGACAGGACGAGAGAAGAATTGACCAATGTCACAGTAAAGGAAGCACTCAATCACCCAAACTGGTCTATGGGGGCAAAGATCACCATTGACTCTGCTTCTATGATGAATAAGGGATTAGAGGTCATAGAAGCCCATTGGCTATTCGATATTCCTTATGACCAAATCGAGGTTCTACAGCACAGGGAGAGCATTATCCATTCGATGATACAATTTCATGATTCATCCGTCATGGCTCAATTAGGCACACCGGATATGAGAGTCCCTATTCAATATGCATTAACCTATCCAGACAGACTGAAAAGGACAGGTAAGAGGCTGGATTTAACTGAAATGGGCAGGCTCCATTTTGAGAAGATGGATTTGAATCGATTTCGTTGTTTGGCATTTGCCTACGAGGCGGGTCGAATCGGCGGCAGTATGACAACGGTCCTGAATGCTGCAAATGAGGCGGCTGTTGCCCTGTTCCTTGAAGGGAAGATATCTTTTCTTGATATAGAAACGTATATTGAGAAGGCCATGGATGCCCATCATGTGATACATAGGCCGGACCTTGAGACCATACATGCAATTGATCGTCAGGTCCGAAAGCTCGTTTCAAGTTGGATATAGAGTACATGGGCATGTTTGTACGAACTGTAACGTAGTATGGTAGTGGACAGCCTATACTTTAAACATATAGATCTGTTACCGACAGATTATAAAAAAGGTGGTTTTATATTTGCAAACGGTGATTGCCTTTGTTGTAATTTTTGGAGCTTTAGTCTTTTTTCATGAGTTGGGACATTTAATTTTCGCTAAGCGTGCAGGCATTCTTTGCCGTGAATTTGCCATTGGGTTTGGTCCTAAAGTGTTCTCATATAAAAAGAATGAAACAACCTACACGATTCGATTACTGCCCCTTGGTGGCTTTGTCCGTATGGCCGGGGAAGATCCTGAAATGGTCGATCTTAAGGCTGGACACCGCGTAGGGCTTGTTCTCGATCAAGAGGAAAAGATAAAAAAGATTGTCTTAAATAACAAAGACCGCTATCCCAATATTCGTGTCATCGAAGTAGAAGAGGCCGATTTAGAGCATAGGCTCTATATTCGTGGATATGAAGAGGATGAAGAAGAACTTAAAACCTTTTCAATTTCAAGGGATGCTGTTTTCGTCGAAGATGGTGCGGAGACTCAAATTGCACCCTGGGACCGACAATTCGCCTCTAAATCGCTGCCTAAAAGGGCCATGGCGATTTTTGCCGGACCCCTTTTCAACTTCATTCTGGCTTTCTTCATTTTCATTCTCGTTGGACTTTTGCAGGGAGTGCCAACGAATGATCCAGTTCTAGGAGAACTGACAGAAGATGGAGCAGCCAAAGAAGCGGGCCTTCAGAAAAATGACGTGGTTTTGAGCATAGACGGTAAAGAGATTTCAACATGGGAAGATATTGTTACCATCATTCAGAAACACCCGGGCGATGAGCTGAGATTTAATGTTGACAGAAACGGGTCGAACACAGAAATCCCTGTTACACCTAAACCTCAGGAAATAGAGGGAGAAGAAATCGGGATAATAGGTGTTCACAGTCCTGTTGAAAAGTCACCGCTTAAAGTTTTGACCAATAGTGCCCAACAAACATATGAATGGACGAAGATGATTTTTGTCCTGCTAGGAAAGCTTGTTTCCGGTGAATTTTCAATCGATGCATTATCGGGACCTGTTGGAATCTATCAGTCAACAGATGTTGTGGCAAAGTCAGGTATTTACTACTTGATGAGATGGGCAGCCATTTTAAGTATCAACCTTGGAATTATGAACCTACTGCCGATTCCTGCACTTGACGGAGGAAGACTGCTATTCTTCGCTGTTGAAGCGGTCAGGGGCAAGCCTGTAGATCGTCAAATGGAAGGAATGGTCCATTTTGTCGGTTTTGCTCTACTCATGGTTCTGATGCTCGTCGTTACATGGAATGATATCCAACGATTTTTCTTATAAAATTTAATGTGCCAAACTTCAACAGGCAGTTTCTCCCTCTTCAATCAAAAAATGAGGGTGTTACTGCCTGTTGAATTAAGATAAAATAGTAGGGGTTATTCACACTACATAAATTATAATAATGGTAACTGAGGTGCTAATAGATGAAGCAAAGCAATACATTCATTCCGACTCTAAGAGAGACTCCGTCAGATGCAGAAATCAAAAGTCATCAACTTCTCTTACGGGCTGGATTCATAAGACAAAATGCCAGTGGGATATACAGTTTTTTACCCCTTGGAAATAAAGTGCTGAAAAAAGTAGAAGACATCATCCGGGAAGAATTAGATGCTGCCGGTGCAGTGGAAATGCTAATGCCAGCTCTTCAACCATCAGAACTTTGGAAGGAATCAGGACGTTGGGGGACATATGGACCTGAATTAATGAGGATGAATGACCGCCATGATCGGGAATTTGCACTGGGAGCTACACATGAAGAGGTGATTACTAGTTTAGTGCGTGACGAAATCAAATCGTATAAGCGTTTACCTATTACGATGTATCAAATCCAGACTAAATTCCGTGATGAAAAGCGCCCTCGTTTTGGACTTCTAAGAGGGAGAGAATTCATTATGAAGGATGCCTATTCATTCCATTCTTCATTCGAGAGTCTGGATCAGACTTATGATGCGTTATTCCAAGCATATTCCAACATATTCAGCCGCTGCGGACTAAATTTCAGAGCGGTTATCGCCGACTCCGGGGCTATGGGCGGAAAGGATACTCATGAATTTATGGTGCTCTCAGAGGTCGGAGAAGATACAATCGCATACTCTGATACATCGGGCTATGCTGCGAATATTGAAATGGCTGAAGTGGTGGATTCCTATATCCGGCCGACTGATGATACACTAGTGATGGAAAAGGTTTCAACACCTGACTGTAAATCGATTGATGAAGTCTCCGCTTTCCTATCGATAGAAAAAACTCAGTGCATAAAATCATTGTTATTTAAAGTCGACCAAGATTTTGTACTGATTTTATCCCGGGGGGATCATGAAATCAATGATATCAAAGTCAAGAACCTCTTTAATGCGGATATCGTTGAATTGGCATCTGCAGAAGAAACAAAAGAGCTTCTCGGATGTGAAATCGGATCGATCGGCCCATCAGGCTTAGCTGAAGGTATTAAGATTGTAGCTGATCAGGCTGTGAAATACATCGTGAACGGTGCAGCCGGTACGAATGAAGCGGGCTATCACTTCGTTAATGTGAACCCAGGGCGTGATTTTGAGGTTTCTCAATATGCCGACCTACGATTCATTAAAGAAGGGGATCCTTCACCGGATGGAAATGGTACGATTGCTTTTGCAAAAGGAATTGAAGTGGGCCACGTCTTCAAACTTGGAACAAGATATTCTGACGCATTGGGCAGTTCATTTCTTGATGAAAATGGCCGGTCACAATCGATTATCATGGGGTGTTATGGTATCGGGGTATCACGTACTCTTGCAGCGGTTGCAGAACAATACAATGACAGCAATGGTCTGGTCTGGCCAACGAATCTGTCACCGTATGACCTTCATCTGATTCCGATCAATATGAAAGATGAAGATCAGGCTTCCCTTTCCAACGAATTATATGATGTATTCAAACAACATCGTTATGATGTATTGATGGACGATCGTGCTGAGCGTCCAGGGGTTAAATTTGCTGATTCGGATCTGATCGGTCTCCCTATTCGGGTGACGGTGGGTAAGAAAGCATCTGAGGGCATTGTGGAAGTGAAAGTAAGGAAAACGGGTGAGATGCTCGAAGTGCATAAGAGCGAGCTCCTCGCAAGACTGCAAGGACTATTCAAGACTCTTTCTTAAATGAAAAGGGCTCGACTATAAAGGAGACAATCCTTAGCTGTCAGCCCTTTTTCTACTGTAATGAAAACGAAATGGGGGAGAAAGATCATGGAAGAAAAGCCCCTGGGCAAAAGAGAAAGGTTTCAACTGTTATTAAAGCAACTGGGTTTAACCGAGGATGCTTTTGTAAAGTACTTCAACAACGCGGAAATTGAAAAACTGGCGGTGTATCGCAAGGAGAAGAAATGGCACTTTTACTTTGTATTTGAAGAAATCCTTCCTTGTGATGTATGGAGTACATTTTCAATTGCACTGCAAACATCGTTTAAACATATAGCAAATGTTGGATTTTCGATCAAGGTGTTGAATCCACAAATAAAGGATGAGCATATTCTTGATTATTGGCAGGACTGTGTAAAAGAAATACAGGGTATTTCACCACCTTTATTGAAATTATTAAATACTCAGAAACCTAAAATCAATGGGAATAAGATCATCGTGAAAGCTTCCAATGATACGGAAGCCACTCAGTTGAAGAAAAAATACGGCGATATGATCACCTCTACTTTTGAAAATTTTGGTTTTCCCAAACTGGTTCTGGATGCAGAAGTCAGTCAGGTTGAAGAACAAAGCAATGAATATGAGAAATTTTTAGAAGAGAAGCTTAAAGAAGATCAAGAGAGAGCGAAACAGGCCCTTATTGAAATGGAGAAGGCTGAAAAAGAAGGACCGAGTGAAGCACCTTCCGGCCCGTTCATGCTTGGCCTTACGATCAAAGATGATGCCGATTTCCGCAAAATCGAAGAGATCTATGATGAAGAGCGCCGGATCGCCATTGAAGGGTATGTCTTTGATTGTGAAACGAGGGAATTGCGAAGCGGTCGTACCTTATTAACGTTTAAGATAACGGACTATTCTAGTTCGATCCTTGTCAAAATGTTTTCAAGGGATAAAGAAGATGCCGCTGTAATGAATAATATGAAAAAAGGCATGTGGGTTCGCTGTCGAGGCAGTATCCAGAATGATACGTTCGTTCGCGATCTAGTGATGATAGCCAATGATGTGAACGAAATCAAGCCGGTCCTGAGACTCGATACATCTCCGGCTGATGAAAAAAGGGTTGAGCTTCATATGCATACACCCATGAGTCAGATGGACGCTGTGTCGTCCGTGGCAAGTTTAGTGGCTCAAGCGAAAAAATGGGGCCATAAGGCGGTTGCCATCACAGATCATGCCGTCGCACAATCGTTCCCTGAAGCTTACAGCGCCAGCAAAAAGAACGATATAAAACTTCTGTATGGCGTCGAAGCCAATCTTGTGGATGATGGAGTGCCGATTGCCTATAACGACCGGGATCTTTCACTCCAAGATAGCACTTACATTGTTTTTGACGTAGAAACAACTGGTCTCTCTGCTGTTTACGACACCATCATTGAACTTGCGGCAGTAAAGATTAAAGACGGGGAAGTGATCGATAAATTCGAGTCGTTTGCCAATCCTCATCATCCTTTATCGGCAACGACCATCGAATTAACCGGCATCACCGATGATATGGTGCAGACGGCTCCGGAAATAGGAGATGTTCTTTACGACTTTCACAAATGGGTGGGAGACGATATTTTAGTCGCTCACAATGCTTCCTTTGATATGGGCTTCTTGAATGCAGGGTATCAAAAAGCGGGATTACCGAAGTCGGACAACCCTGTGATCGATACGCTGGAACTGGCAAGACTTCTTTATCCGCAATTTAAGAATCACCGTTTAAATACTCTTGCAAAGAAATTCGATATAGAACTGACTCAACATCACCGTGCAATTTACGATGCTGAAACGACGGGCTACCTCCTGTTGAAGATGCTGAAAGATGCTTTGGAAAAAGGGATCACGAATCATAATCAATTCAATGATTACATGGGAAAAGGCGATGCATATAAACGATCAAGACCTTATCACTGTACGTTGATCGCCCAAACAGAAGAAGGTTTGAAAAACCTTTATAAACTCGTTTCCATTTCTCATATGAATTATTTCTACCGTGTGCCTCGCATCCCGAGATCTCAGCTTCAAAAATACCGGAAAGGAATTCTCGTAGGTTCTGGCTGTGATAAGGGAGAAGTGTTTGAGGGGATGATGCAAAAAGGGAAAGAAGAGGTTGAGGAGACTGCTCAATTCTATGATTACCTTGAAGTCCACCCGAGAGAAGTATACCAACACTTAATTGAATTGGATTTGGTCCAGAGTCAGAAAAACCTGGAAGATATCATCAGGAATATAGTGGATCTTGGTAAGAAGTTGGATAAGCCGGTGGTGGCTACCGGTAATGTTCATTACTTACATGAAACAGACAAGATTTACCGGAAAATTCTCGTCGGTTCACAAGGAGGGGCAAATCCTTTGAACCGCCATGAACTTCCTGATGTTCATTTCAGAACTACGAATGAAATGCTTGATTGCTTCTCATTTTTGGGAAAAGATACTGCAAAAGAAATCGTGGTTGACAACTCCAACAAAATTGCTGATTTAGTAGACGTTATCAAGCCGATCAGGGACGACTTGTATACACCTAAAATCGAAGGTGCAGACGAAGAGATGCGTCGTATGAGCTATGACATGGCGAGAAAGATATATGGAGAAGATCTTCCGGAAATTGTAGAAGCAAGACTTGAAAAGGAATTAAAGAGTATTATCGGTCATGGATTCGCGGTCATTTATCTGATTTCTCATAAGCTTGTTAAGAAGTCATTGGACGACGGATATCTGGTTGGATCCCGGGGGTCGGTGGGTTCCTCATTTGTTGCGACCATGACAGAAATAACAGAGGTAAATCCTTTACCGCCTCACTATGTATGTCCAGCATGCAAGAAATCTGAGTTCTTTGATGATGGTTCGGTGGGGTCAGGATTCGATCTTGCTAATAAAGACTGTCCTGAATGTGGCATCCCTTATAAGAAGGATGGTCATGATATTCCATTTGAAACATTCCTTGGGTTCAAAGGGGATAAGGTTCCTGATATCGATCTGAATTTCTCTGGAGAGTATCAGCCGAACGCCCATGACTATACGAAGGTCCTGTTCGGAGAAGACAATGTATATCGTGCAGGAACAATCGGGACAGTTGCGGAAAAAACCGCATACGGTTATGTAAAAGGGTATGCGAATGACCATCAGCTGCAAATCCGGGGAGCGGAAATTGACAGGTTGGTTAGTGGGTGTACCGGGGTAAAAAGAACAACTGGACAACATCCTGGAGGGATCATCGTAGTTCCAGACTATATGGATATCTATGATTTCTCCCCGATTCAATACCCTGCGGACGATTCGACTTCTGAATGGAAGACGACGCATTTTGACTTCCATTCCATTCATGATAATCTCTTGAAGCTTGATATTCTGGGCCATGATGACCCGACGGTGATCCGGATGCTCCAGGATTTATCCGGAGTGGATCCTAAAACGATTCCGACAGACGACCCAGAAGTGATGAAGATTTTCAGTGGAACTGAATCATTGGGTGTCACGGAAGAGCAGATCATGTGTAAGACCGGGACGCTGGGAATCCCTGAATTCGGGACACGGTTTGTTCGACAAATGCTGGAAGATACAAAGCCGACGACGTTTTCTGAACTAGTCCAAATATCGGGCCTCTCCCACGGGACAGATGTATGGCTGGGTAATGCACAGGAGCTCATTCATAATAATATCTGTAATCTGAGCGAAGTAATCGGCTGCCGTGATGATATTATGGTATATCTTATCTATCAAGGACTCGAGCCTTCCCTAGCCTTTAAAATAATGGAATTTGTCCGTAAAGGAAAAGGTTTGCAAGATGAATGGGTAGAAGAAATGAAGAAGAACGGGGTGCCTGATTGGTATATCGATTCCTGTCTGAAGATCAAGTATATGTTCCCGAAAGCCCATGCTGCCGCTTACGTGCTCATGGCTGTCCGGATCGCATACTTCAAAGTGCATCATGCACTCCTCTACTATGCTGCTTATTTTACAGTCCGTGCAGAGGATTTTGATATTGAAGCTATGGTAAGAGGGTCACAAGCTATCCGAGCGAAAATTGAGGAAATCAATAGTAAAGGGCTGGATGCTTCCCCTAAAGAGAAAAACACCCTGACGGTCCTGGAATTGGCTCTTGAGATGTGCGAAAGGGGCTATAAGTTCCAGAAGGTCGATTTGTATCGCTCTCAGGCAGCAGAATTTGTTATTGATGGGGATACATTGATTCCGCCGTTCAACTCCATTCCTGGTCTAGGGACAAACGCTGCCATCAACATTGTGAATGCTAGGAAAGATGGGGAGTTTCTGTCCAAGGAAGACCTTCAGCAGAGGGGCCGGGTATCCAAGACCATCATTGAGTACCTTGATAACCACGGCTGCCTGGAAGCCTTGCCGGATAAGAACCAGTTATCCCTGTTCTAAGCTGATATCATGGGAATTGTTTGCATAATAATGATGATTATGGTATATTTTTATTGGAAATACTAAAGATAGCTCTAAAGGTAGAAGAGTGGGGTCGCACCCCACTCTTTCGTTATTACATGGAGATTTTTTGAACTATCATTTCTAGTCTTGGTGCAAGATTTTCATATAGACCAGGAGGTAAGTATGAGCAAAATAACAACACTAGTAGAAGAACTTGTGACACCAATCTTGGATGACATGTCTTTGGAACTCATTGACATGGAATATGTAAAAGAAGGATCCAACTGGTTCCTGCGCGTATTCATTGATAAAGATGCAGGTGTTGACATTGAAGAATGCGGAATCGTTAGTGAAAGACTTAGTGAAAAGTTAGATGAAATTGACCCAATTCCTCATAATTACTTTTTAGAAGTTTCTTCACCGGGGGCTGAACGTCCTTTAAAGAAAGAAAAGGACTTCGAGAAGGCCATTGGCAAGAACGTTTATGTAAAGACGTACGAACCATTGAATGGCGAAAAAGCTTTCGAAGGGACACTCCTTTCCTATACTTCAGAACAATTAGCATTGGAAGTTACCATTAAGACTCGAAAAAAGAAGGTTGAAATTCCAACAGATAAGATAGCTATCGCACGTTTAGCTGTTACATTTTCATAGGAACTAACCGCACTATAAAGGGGGATGAAACCACCATGAGCACTCAGTTATTAGATGCTCTTACTGTTTTAGAGAAAGAGAAAGGCATTGCAAGAGATGTCATTATCGAAGCAATTGAAGCTGCACTTGTGTCAGCTTACAAACGAAATTTTAACCAGGCACAAAATGTCCGTGTAGACCTGAACCTTGAAACGGGTACGATGAGAGTCTTTGCCCGTAAAGAAGTCGTAGACGAAGTATTCGATTCCCGCCTTGAAATTTCCGTGGAAGATGCCGGAGAAATCAATCCAAGCTATGAGGTTGGAGATGTTGTTGAGCTGGAGGTCACACCGAAGGATTTCGGTCGAATCGCAGCTCAGACAGCTAAACAGGTGGTTACTCAGCGTGTAAGGGAAGCAGAAAGAGGAATTATTTATTCCGAATTCGTTGATCGTGAAGAAGACATTATGACTGGTATCGTCCAACGTCAGGACAACCGTTTTATCTATGTCGCTCTTGGTAAGATTGAAGCATTATTGCCGGTTAGCGAGCAGATGCCGAATGAAACATACAAACCGCATGACCGAATTAAAGTATTCATCACGAAGGTTGAGAAGACAACAAAGGGTCCTCAAATCTTTGTATCCAGAACACACCCTGGGTTATTAAAACGATTATTTGAAATCGAAGTTCCTGAAATTTTCGATGGAACGGTAGAAATCAAGTCTGTTGCACGTGAAGCCGGAGACCGCTCAAAAATTTCCGTTCATGCAGAAAATGCAGAAGTAGATCCTGTAGGTGCTTGTGTGGGAACTAAAGGAGCACGTGTACAGGCCATCGTTAACGAGTTGAAAGGTGAAAAAATCGACATCGTGCAATGGTCGGAAGATCCGGTCACATTTGTAGCCAATGCTCTCAGTCCATCTAAAGTGCTGGATGTTCAGGTGAACGAAGAAGATAAAGCTACCAGAGTCGTGGTCCCTGATTATCAGCTCTCCCTTGCAATCGGTAAAAGAGGTCAAAATGCTCGTTTGGCAGCTAAATTGACCAACTGGAAGATTGATATCAAGAGTGAAACAGATGCACGTGAACTGGGGTTATATCCTCGTGAAGATGCATTCCTGCCACAGGAAGAAGAGGAAGAGTATGATAACGAACCTTTAAATATTGATTTCGAAAATCAAGATTAAGAGGTGAGTGGAAATGAGTGCAAATAAGAAAATACCATTGCGAAAATGTATCGCAACAGGTGAAATGAAACCTAAGAAAGAAATGATCCGGATTGTCCGCTCGAAAGAAGGGGAGGTATCCATTGATCCTACTGGTAAAAAATCGGGACGTGGAGCCTATCTTTCAAAGGATAAAGACGTCATTTTACAAGCTAAAAAGAAAAATATTTTAGCCAATCAATTACAAGCGAAAATAGATGAATCTCTTTACGATGAATTGATTAGCCTTGTGGAGAAGGAGTAACGTTTAGCGTATGAATCAAAATCGTTGGATGTCACTTTTAGGATTGGCGAATCGGGCACGTAAGATTATTTCAGGTGAAGAACTTGTAGTGAAAGAAGTTCGCGGTGGACGAGGGAAACTTGTCATCCTTTCCAAAGATGCTTCTGCAAATACATTCAAGAAAATCACGGACAAATGCAAGTCATATAATGTCCCGGTCAGACTGGTTGAAAGCAGATATGAATTAGGTCAGGCTATTGGAAAAGAGGCCAGGGTAGTGGTGGCTGTTATGGATGCAGGCTTTGCCCAGAAGTTATCCGAACTGCTCGATGAATCTCAGTGGGGGTGAACATATGAGCAAGACGCGTGTTTATGAATATGCAAAAAAATACAACGTTTCTAGCAAAGATGTAATCGGAAAATTAAAGCAACTGAATATTGAGGTATCAAACCATATGGCAACTATTGAAGACGAAGCAGTAACAAAGTTGGATGCGATGTACAAAGGTGGTTCAAGCAGTCAAAAAACGGGCCAGAAAGATTCAAAGACCAGTGCATCAAAGTCAGAAGAATCTCCTAATAAGGAAAAGGTAAAATCAACACCGAAAAGCCGTGAAGGCAAGAAACACGAACAACAGCACCAGACAAAGGAGAAGAAGGTCTTCAATAACAACAAAAACAAAAATAATAAACAAAATAAGCAAAACAAAAATTTTAAACAGGCTCCTCAACAGCAGCCGGCCAAGAAAAAAGAACTGCCGTCAAAAATTACGTTCTCTGAGTCTTTAACGGTTGCGGAGCTTGCGAAAAAGCTTAACAAAGAACCATCTGAAATCATTAAGAAATTATTTATGCTTGGTGTCATGGCAACAATCAACCAAGAATTGGACAAAGACTCCATTGAACTGATCGCAGGAGAATATGGAGTAGAAGTTGAGGAAGAAATCAAAATTGATGCTACCGACCTTGAAGTATACTTTACAGAAGATACAGAAGATCAAGTAGAAGAGCGTCCCTCTGTTGTGACAATCATGGGTCACGTCGACCATGGTAAAACAACTCTGCTTGACTCGATCCGCAATACAAAAGTTACTGCTGGAGAAGCAGGTGGAATCACTCAACATATCGGTGCGTATCAAGTAGAAGTAGATGGCAAGAAAATTACCTTCCTTGATACACCAGGACATGCCGCCTTTACCACAATGCGTGCCCGCGGTGCTCAAGTGACGGACATTGCGATTATCGTTGTCGCTGCCGATGATGGGGTAATGCCTCAGACGGTTGAAGCAATCAGCCATGCGAAAGCTGCTGGAGTTCCAATCATCATTGCCGTAAATAAAATGGACAAGGAAGCTGCCAATCCAGATCGTGTCATGCAGGAACTAACAGAATATGAACTTGTTCCTGAAGCCTGGGGCGGAGACACAATCTTTGTACCATTATCAGCATTATCAGGTGAGGGGATCGACAATTTACTTGAAATGATCGTCCTTGTGAGTGAAGTCGAAGAGCTTAAAGCGAATCCAAACCGCCTGGCTCAAGGTACAGTAATCGAAGCGCAATTAGATAAGGGACGTGGATCCGTAGCGACTCTACTTGTTCAAAACGGAACATTAAGAGTCGGCGACCCAATTGTGGTCGGAAATACATTTGGACGAGTCCGTGCAATGGTCAATGACCTTGGTCGCCGTGTGAAGGAAGCGGGTCCCTCTGCTCCTGTAGAAATCACGGGATTGAACGATGTTCCTCAGGCAGGAGATCGCTTCGTAGTATTTGAAGACGAGAAAAAAGCCCGTTCTGTCGGAGAAGCACGTGCTTCCCAAGCCCTTCAGGCACAGCGTGGAGAGAAATCCAAGGTAAGCCTTGAAACATTGTTCGAACAAATGAAGCAAGGTGAAATGAAGGACCTGAACCTTGTCCTTAAAGCGGATGTTCAAGGATCTGTAGAAGCTCTTGCAGCTTCACTACTGAAAATCGAGGTTGAAGGTGTAAAGATTAATATCATCCATACTGGTGTGGGAGCGATCAATGAATCAGATATTTCACTCGCAGCAGCTTCTAATGCCATCGTAATCGGATTTAATGTCCGCCCGGATGTAAATGCCAAACGTACGGCTGATGCAGAAGGAGTGGAGATTCGCTTACACCGTATTATCTATAAGGTAATGGAGGAAATCGAAGCCGCTATGAAGGGTATGCTGGACCCTGAATTCGAAGAAAAGATCATTGGACAGGCAGAAGTACGTCAAACATTTAAAGTGTCTAAAGTCGGTACTATTGCGGGAAGCTATGTAACAGAAGGGAAGATTTCTCGGGACAGCGGTGTTCGTCTGATCCGTGACGGAATCGTCATCTTCGAAGGTGAACTAGATGCCCTTAAGCGCTTTAAAGATGATGCTAAAGAGGTAGCTAAAGGATATGAGTGCGGTATCACCATTAAGAACTTTAACGATGTGAAAGAAGGCGACGTCATCGAAGCCTTCATCATGGAGGAAATTACACGTAAATGATCACGTATGTTGAATGTGAGTGCATGATTTATGACGCTCACTCATTAAAAGAGAAGCGGGCGGTCCTGCAGAGGGTCTTGTCTCGCCTTAAGCATAAATTTAATGTATCTGTCTCTGAAATAGGTCATCAGGATGTATGGCAGCGATCAAGGATCGCCATTGTCACAGTAGCTTCTTCTAAAGGAGCGAGTGAAAGAGAAATGGAGCATGCATTGAAGTTCATAGATTCTTTTCCTGAGTGGGAAAGACTTGAGACACAAATCGAGTCATTCTAAATACATCCTCATGTTTCAACTTACAACCATTATTGATATTTAAGAGGTGATATTGATGAGCCATCGTGCGAATCGTGTTGGCGAGCAAATGAAGAAAGAGCTCAGCGATATTATCGGACGAAAAATAAAGGATCCACGCATTGGCTTTGTAACGGTTACAGATGTACAGGTAACCGGTGATTTACAACAGGCAAAAGTGTATATTACCGTTCTGGGTGGAGAAGACCAAAGGGAAAACACCCTTAAAGGTCTGGCGAAGGCAAAAGGGTTCATCCGTTCTGAAGTAGGACAGCGGATCCGTCTGCGCAAAACACCTGAAATTATTTTTGAGTTTGATGAATCGATTGATTATGGTAATCATATTGAATCTTTGTTAAGAAAAGTTCAAGATGAACCAGAGGAATCTAAAGATACAGAAGAGTAACAAGAGAGGACTGATCCGGACGGAAGCACCATTCCAATGGATCAGTCCTTTTGTTTGAGTGAAAGAATGTAAAGAAGTGGAGGTATTTATGATGAATGGGATCCTGCCCTTGTGGAAGCCCCGAGGCATGACATCACATGACTGTGTATTTAAATTAAGAAAGCTCCTGAGAACGAAAAAGGTAGGGCACACGGGAACCCTTGATCCGGAAGTTTCCGGGGTCCTTCCGATATGTATAGGAAGAGCGACGAAGATAGCTGAGTATATTACTGCTTCCGGGAAGACGTATGAGGGTGAAGTCACCCTTGGGTGTACTACTACAACAGAAGACGCCTGGGGTGATCCCGTTGTCCAACAACGTGTGGACCGTACCATTTCCAGAGCAGAGGTAGAAAAGGTCCTAAAAAGCTTAACAGGTGACATCATCCAAACCCCTCCTATGTATTCAGCCATAAAGGTGAATGGTAAACGTTTATACGAGTATGCGAGGCAGGGGATTGAAATTGAGAGGCCGTCCAGGACCGTTCAGATCCATAGTCTGCAATTACTTGAGGATTGGGATGTACTGGACAGGGATCATCCTTCTTTCTCATTTGAAGTAGCTTGTGGCAAAGGTACCTATGTGAGGACCCTTGCTGTCGAAATTGGAAGCAGGCTCGGTTATCCTGCTCATATGTCAGCCCTTACCCGCACGCAGTCAGCCAGTTTTAGGAAAGAGGACTGTTTTACCCTGGAAGATGTGAAAAACTTCGTTGAAAATGAAAATCCACAAGGTCTTCTTCTTCCTATTGAAATGGGACTTTCTCATTTGCCGAAAATGGTAATTAGTGATACATTAGCAGAGAAAGTGAAGAACGGGGCACGCTTGGATGAGCCTCAGGATTGGCCGGAAGATAGAGAAGTAGTAATGGAGCATGAAGGCAGGGTCATTGCCATCTATCGTCGTCATCCGGACAAGCCGGGTGTAATCAAGCCTGTCAAAGTGCTTTTCAACGACTAGTGAAAAAGGTGAAATACTGTGAAAGTGATAACTGTACATCATCCCCATTCAATTAGTAAAAATGATTTTCCCCCCCTTGTATTAGCCCTGGGGTACTTCGATGGAGTTCACAGAGGCCATCAAAGGGTCATTAAGGCAGCGGTAGATAAAGCGCAGGAATTAAAATCCTGCAGTGCGGTCATGACATTTGACCCTCACCCTTCCGTTGTATTGGGTCATAAACACAAACATATTCACTACATAACTCCACTTGAAGATAAGAAAGAAATCATCGAAGAATTGGGAGTGGATTATCTATTCATTGTCCGGTTTACTTCTGAATTTGCAAGTCTGATTCCACAGGATTTTGTTGATCAATATATTATCGGGCTGAATGTTTTGCATGTTGTTGCCGGCTTCGACTACTCATATGGGAGATTAGGAAAAGGGACGAT
Organism: Bacillus sp. RO3; assembly: GCF_012911895.1. Taxonomy (GTDB): domain Bacteria; phylum Bacillota; class Bacilli; order Bacillales; family Bacillaceae_B; genus Rossellomorea. The sequence goes on along the minus strand of NZ_JAAXCV010000034.1, from coordinate 231,449 downwards.
GGAAACTCTTCCTTTTCATTCCCGGGATCAATTTACCTCCACAACGATATCGAAGCTAACGGATGATGATATGAAAGTGAGTTCAACCATTATAAGGGAAAGACTGAAAGAAGGGGACGTAAATAAGGTACATCAACTCCTTGGGAGACCATTCAAAATGAAAGGTACCGTCATACATGGGGATAAGAGAGGCAGAAAAATCGGCTTTCCCACCGCTAATATTGAATTAGCAGATGACTATCTGAATCCTAAAGTGGGTGTGTATGCCGTCAGGATAAAAATCCATGATAAATGGTTCGACGGGGTATGTAATATAGGCTATAAGCCTACATTTAAAAATCCAGATGAATACTCTCTATCAATTGAAGTTCATATATTTGATTTTCACTCTTCGATATATGGTGAAGAAGTGTATATCGAGTGGTATGAAAGATTAAGGGATGAACAGAAGTTTTCCGGGATAGAGGAATTAATCACGCAAATTCAAAAAGATAAAGACAAAGCGATTCACTACTTTTCGGAAATTTGAGGATTATACTTGATTTTTGTTGAAAAGAGTAGTATTCTAAATAACGTATGAAATGAACCTTTGCTTGGCATCACGATTCACCAACGGTTGCTCAGTAACAGGGGATTTGAAAGAAATCATTAGGAGGTGAAAAGGATGGCTATCACTAAAGAGCGTAAAAACGAACTTATCAGTGAATACAAAGTACATGAGAACGATACTGGATCTCCAGAAGTTCAAATTGCTGTCCTAACTGAAGAAATTAACAATCTGAACGATCACTTACGCGTTCACAAGAAAGACCACCACTCTCGTCGCGGTCTTCTGAAAATGGTAGGTCACCGTCGTAATCTATTATCTTACCTACGTAAGAAGGATGTACAACGCTACCGTGAGTTAATCAACAAATTAGGCTTACGTCGATAAACAGACAAAGGAAGCGGGATTATGTCCCGCTTTTTCTTTAGTTTTGATATGTGGAAATCTTTGTATGATCCCCCACATATTTTTTAATATTTTCTTCTTGTAAAGTATTCATTTTGATCGTTTTTGTCTAAAATACATAATATGTACATAACAGTTTACACGAATCCTTAGCTGGAGTTAATGTCCGATTCATTAAGAGAACATTTCATTTTTACATTGTTCCTTATGTAATTCATTCAGACTGAATATAACGGCACTCATGTGCATGATATAGATTACATTAATAAGACTATTTATCCGGGGTGGGTACAGGCCAAACCCTTTAGTGATATATAAAGAGAGGGGCACACTTTATGGAACAATCTAAACAAACCTTTTCCATCGATTGGGCAGGTAGAGAATTAACGGTCGAGGTAGGCCAATTTGCCAAACAAGCGAATGGTGCGGTAATGGTGCGATACGGAGATACGGCTGTATTAAGCAGTGCAACAGCTTCTAAAGAACCTAAACCATTGGATTTCTTTCCATTGACTGTCAATTATGAGGAAAGATTATATGCAGTAGGGAAGATTCCTGGCGGATTCATTAAACGTGAGGGACGCCCAAGTGAAAAAGCGATCCTTGCCAGCCGTTTAATTGACCGTCCAATTCGTCCATTGTTCGCGGACGGATTCCGTAATGAAGTACAAGTTATCAGTATTGTAATGAGTGTAGACCAAAACTGTTCATCTGAAATGGCGGCTATGTTCGGTTCTTCACTGGCTCTATCAGTTTCCGATATTCCATTTGAAGGTCCAATTGCTGGAGTAATAGTGGGACTGATTGATGGACAATTCATCATTAATCCTACGGTCGATCAGTTGGAGAAGAGCGAGATTCATTTATCTGTCGCAGGTACGAAAGACGCCATCAATATGGTTGAAGCAGGTGCAGATGAGGTGCCGGAGGAGACTATGCTTGAGGCAATTATGTTCGGTCATGAAGAAATCAAGCGTTTAGTTGCCTTCCAAGAAGAAATTGTGGCGAAGGTCGGTAAAGAGAAATCTGAAATCCAACTTGCTGAACTCGATAAGGATATTGAAGCAGAGGTTCGTTCATTATGTGAAAGCGAATTGATCCCGGCGATCCAAGTCCAGGAAAAGCATGCTCGTGAAGAAGCCATCAAAGCTGTAAAAAATAAAGTGATGACTGTTTTTGAAGAAGAGAAAGAAGCGGATGAAGAGACACTTAAGCAAGTGAAAAAGGTAATGGACAAGCTTGTGAAAAATGAAGTCCGCCGCTTGATAACTGAAGATAAAGTTCGTCCTGATGGACGTAAAGTCGACGAAATCCGTCCACTATCTTCAGAGGTTGGGTTATTACCGAGAACGCATGGTTCAGGACTGTTCACAAGAGGCCAAACACAAGCTTTAAGCATATGTACATTGGGTGCATTAGGGGATGTACAGGTTCTTGATGGTCTAGGAATAGAAGAATCTAAACGATTCATGCATCATTATAACTTCCCTCAATTCAGCGTTGGTGAAACAGGACCGATCAGAGGACCGGGACGTCGTGAAATCGGACACGGGGCGTTAGGGGAAAAAGCACTGGATCCAATCATTCCAAATGAAAAAGACTTCCCGTATACAATCCGTCTTGTATCAGAAGTTCTTGAATCAAATGGTTCAACTTCTCAAGCAAGCATCTGTGCGAGCACCTTGGCGATGATGGATGCGGGTGTACCTATTAAAGCACCGGTAGCCGGTATTGCCATGGGTCTCATCAAATCTGGTGAGAACTATTCCATCTTGACAGATATTCAAGGAATGGAAGATCACCTGGGAGACATGGACTTTAAAGTGGCCGGTACTTCTAAAGGTGTAACGGCACTTCAGATGGATATCAAAATTGATGGGCTTTCTCGTGAAATCCTTGAAGAAGCACTTCAACAAGCTAAAATAGGAAGAATGCAGATCCTTGATAGCATGCTGGCAACAATCGGAGAAGCGAGAACAAGTCTTTCACAATATGCTCCGAAAATCTTAACGATGCATATCAACCCTGATAAGATCCGTGATGTTATTGGACCAAGTGGTAAACAAATCAATAAAATCATCGACGAGACAGGGGTTAAGATTGATATTGAGCAAGATGGAACGATCTTCATCTCTTCAACTGATGAAGAAATGAACAAAGTAGCCAAGAAAACAATCGAAGATATTGTAAGAGAGGTTGAAGCAGGACAAATGTACCTTGGTAAAGTAAAACGAATTGAAAAATTCGGTGCATTTGTTGAAATCTTCAGTGGTAAAGACGGTCTTGTCCATATTTCTGAAATTGCAGAAGAGCGTATCCGAAAAGTGGAAGATGTCGTTGCAATCGGTGATGAAATTCTTGTTAAGGTTCTGGACATCGATAATCAAGGAAGAGTCAACTTATCAAGAAAAGCCGTTTTAAAAGAACAGCGCGAAAAAGAAGAACAAAACCAGGCATAATCTTTTAAGATTGGCAGGCTGTCCTGTGAGGAGTGATATCTCCTGGGGACGGCCTTTTTTTATCTGTACTTTCGAAATCTTGTACAGTCCCGGACGCCTGCGCTTTTGATCCGTCCAGCTCCGGCGGCTAGAGGCTCGAGGTCATAAGGAAAACCTGCCAGAAAGGCAAAGGGCGCCTTTCCGACAGCTCCTCCTTATGCTTGTCGCCTCTGGGCGAGCAGCCTGCGCTTTTGTTCTACCATGTCCTTTTTCTTCATATGTTTTAGGAGAAGGAAGGTGGACATGTATGGGAAAAAAATACTTGATTGGAATCAGTCTAATTGCTATTCTGACTATAGTCGTGGTTGAGAACCCTTTATCAGATCAGTATCTCACAAGGTTAAAGCAGGAATCGCTGGAAGTGAGCGGAGTAAGCGAAACCAGTGATTTAACACGAAGAATAAGGGAAGAAGCTAAATCAAGGGAAATTCCTGCAAAAGATGCTATGATAGATACTGTTTGGAAAGCAACACCTGGTTATAATGGAATAAAGGTGGATGTGGAAGCATCTCTAAATAATATGAAAAAGGAAAAGTCGTTCAATGAAGACAAGCTGATCTACAAGCAAGTTCCACCGGAGAAGCACTTGCCTGATTTGCCCGCATCTCCCTTATACAGGGGAAATCCAGATAAACCCATGGTATCCTTTATCATAAATGTAGCCTGGGGAAATGAATTTATTCCTGATATGCTGGCAACTTTGAAAAAGCATCAAGTATATGCTACCTTCTTTTTAGAGGGGAGATGGGTTAAGAATAATCCGGATTTAGCGAAGATGATCGTGGATGCGGGACATGAGGTAGGAAATCATTCATATTCACATCCTGATATGAAAACGCTACATTCAGGTAAGATAAGAGAAGAAATGAAGAAGACGAATGAGATTATTGAGGTTACGACTGGTGAAACAGTGAAGTGGTTTGCTCCACCTAGCGGAAGCTACAGGGATGAAGTGGTAGAGATTGCACATGACATGCAGATGAGAACCATTATGTGGAGTGTGGATACTGTGGATTGGCAAAAACCTCAGCCTGACGTCTTAATCGATCGTGTGATGAGGAAAATGCATAAAGGGGCTATTGTTCTCATGCATCCAACAGCTTCTACTGCCAATTCACTCAATTCGTTGATTCTTCAAATAAAAGGAAAAGATTTGAGGCTGGGTACGGTTTCAAGCCTGGTTAAAGAGGAACGTATTTTATTGGACGCCGATAATTCATCCGGGCCAAGGAAATAGTAAGAAGAAGCAGTAAGTTTGCACCATGAATAGGAGGAAGTTTTTTGATTAAGAAGTATACATGCCAAAATGGACTGAGAATCGTGCTGGAAGAAATCCCTCATGTCCGCTCAGTAGCGATAGGAGTCTGGATTGCAACAGGGTCAAGAAATGAAACGGAACAAAACAATGGGATTTCCCACTTTCTGGAACATATGTTCTTTAAAGGGACTAAAACAAAGACAGCCCGGGAAATTGCCGAGTCTTTTGATAGTATCGGCGGACAGGTAAATGCTTTTACATCAAAGGAATATACCTGTTACTATGCCAAAGTATTGGACAATCATGCAGATTACGCATTACATACACTTTCTGATATGTTCTTTAACTCTACTTATATAGAAGAGGAACTGAATAAGGAGAAAAATGTGGTGTATGAAGAGATTAAAATGTATGAAGACACACCTGACGATATCGTTCATGACCTGCTCAGCAAAGCAGTTTATGAAGAGCATCCGCTAGGATACCCGATTCTCGGAACGGAAGAAACTTTGGACTCCTTCAATCAGGCTAAATTAAAAGAATATATGCATGACATGTATACCCCTGATCAAGTAGTGGTATCTGTGGCAGGAAATGTAAATGAAACATTCATCAAAGAAGTAGAAAAGTTATTTGGATCCTATGAAGGTGGTAAAGGACCTGAAGACCGGGTCAAACCGGCTTTTCAGACCAATAAGCTGACTCGAAAAAAAGATACGGAGCAAGCTCATTTGTGTCTTGGTTTTGACGGATTGCAGATCGGCCATCCAGACATCTATAATTTGATTGTATTAAATAACGTATTGGGAGGAAGTATGTCATCCCGCTTGTTTCAAGAAGTCCGCGAGCAAAGGGGACTTGCTTACTCTGTATTTTCTTATCACTCCGCTTATGAAGATAGCGGAATGGTGACGATCTATGGAGGAACAGGCGCAAATCAATTAGATCAATTGTTTGATACGATCGACAGCACCTTGCAAGCCTTAAAAGCGGAAGGTATCACCTCAAAAGAATTACTGAATAGCAAAGAACAGCTCAAAGGGAATCTGATGCTCAGTCTAGAAAGCACAAACAGTCGTATGAGCCGTAACGGAAAGAATGAATTGCTTCTGAAAAGGCACAGAACCCTTGATGAGATCGTTGAAGAGATTGATGGTGTAACAATGGATAAGGTAAATCATCTGGCCAAGGACATCTTTACGGATGATTATGCATTATCAATCATAAGCCCTGAAGGAAAACTTCCTCAGAATATTAGAAATTAACTGGTTAAAGCAGGCTGTAAAAGGTCTGCTTTTTTACATGTTTGCTGAAAATGTGCCAAGAAATCCTTCTAAAAAAACTGGACAGTGTATACATTGTACTACAGAGCTCAATTTATGGAGGGATCAACATGAGGTTAAGTGAGTTAAGTGGTAAAGAGATTGTGGACTACAAAAAAGCAGAACGTCTTGGGGTACTTGGGCAAACGGATCTTGAATTCAATGATAAATCAGGGAGCATCAATGCACTTATCATTCCGACAGGGAAATGGCTGCGAAAGCAAGGGGGGGAGATCAGGGTGCCCTGGCATCAAATTCGGACAATTGGAGCAGATATGATCATACTTGAAGTATCGGAAGATTAAAAAACGGGGCTGCCCCGTTTTTTTTTTTTTTTGAATAAAAGTCATCAGACATTTACTATCACGGTTCCATTTGCTTTTATACTCACCCATTAGGTAAGAGCTACATACACTGTTGAAGTGAAAAGGGATTTAGAATAGCGATTATGTTAAAGTAGGTGAAATCAGTGATGCTGACCGGAATGCAGATCGCAGTTCTAGGCGGAGATGCCCGACAACTTGAGATTATTCGAAAGCTTACGGAGCTTGATGCTAAGATATCGCTCGTTGGTTTTGAACAACTGGATCATGCCTTTACAGGGGCTTCGAAGGAAAAGCTCGATGAAGTGGACTTTTCCATAATCGATGCCATCATCTTACCTGTACCCGGCACGAATCTACAAGGGGAAATTGATACGATATTTTCTAAAGAAAAAATCATTTTAACAGAAGAAATCGTGTCTCAGACGCCAGAGCACTGTACGATCTATTCAGGAATTAGTAATAAGTATTTGGATGAAATCATGTCTATAACGAAGCGGAAACTTGTTCAATTGTTTGAGAGGGACGATGTTGCCATTTATAATTCCATACCCACAGTAGAGGGAACGATTATGATGGCTATTCAACATACAGACTTTACCATTCATGGATCGACCATTGTGATATTGGGTCTCGGGAGAGTGGGTATGAGTGTAGCCAGAACGTTCCATCATTTAGGCGGAAAAGTGAAGGTTGGCGTTCGCAAAAGCGAGCATCTTGCCAGGGTAACCGAAATGGGATTGGAGCCATTTCACTTAGATAGCCTGGAAAAAGAGGTAGAGGATTGTGATATATGTATCAATACCATACCGGTGCATATTGTGAAAGCTGCTGTGATAGCCAAAATGCCGGCTCATACATTAATCATCGATTTGGCTTCAAAGCCTGGAGGGACAGATTTCCGTTATGCGGAAAAGCGAGGGATTAAAGCATTGTTGGCGCCTGGATTGCCTGGAATCGTAGCGCCTAAGACTGCAGGACAGATTTTGGCGAATGTTCTTTCTCAATTATTAGAGGAAGATTTTGATTCAGGGAAGGAGAGTTCTTCATGAGTGTAAAAGGAAAGCGAATTGGGTTTGGATTGACAGGGTCTCATTGTACCTATGATGCAGTATTTCCCGAAATCGAACGGTTAGTGAATAATGGGGCTGAAGTGATACCGGTTGTGACGTCAACAGTAATGAATACTGAAACGAGATTCGGTAAAGGAGAAGACTGGATTAAGCGTATTGAAGACGTTACGGGCCATAAGGTCATTGATTCCATCGTAAAGGCTGAACCACTCGGTCCTAAAATCCCCCTTGATTGCATGGTAATCGCTCCTCTTACAGGAAATTCCATGAGTAAATTTGCCAATGCCATGACTGATTCCCCCGTGTTAATGGCTGCTAAAGCGACTCTTCGAAATCACCGTCCGGTAGTTCTTGGGATTTCTACAAATGATGCGCTTGGATTAAACGGTGTGAATCTAATGAGATTGATCTCGACGAAAGATATTTACTTTATCCCGTTCGGGCAGGATGCACCTGAAAGTAAACCGAAATCAATGGTGGCAAGGATGACAATGATCCAGGAAACAATTGAAGCTGCAATTGAGGGGAGGCAGCTTCAGCCGGTTGTCATTGAAAGATATTTAGATTAATACGTTAAGAAGGCTATCACCTGACACAGCTGAGATGGCCTTCTTTTCATGCATAAGGAGATCAGAAGATTGGGTCTTCCGTAGTTCCAGGAAAAGGTGAAGTCAGTCATGAATAGTTTGTAGGAAATATAGAATTCATATCAGTAGAAGATCTGGCCCTTATTTGGGTGCATACTGGCTGCACGGAGGAATGGATATATGTCAATAATCAACCTATTCCATGGGAAGTGTCGTAGGAAATAATATCTTATATAAAAAATTCCCTATTGTCGAATAATTGTTTATGTTAAAATATTCTTTATTATAGTAATAGACTAAAAGGATATACCTACTATGAGAATACTGAATGGCTGGAAGGAGAGAAGATTTTGAATACAACGGGATTTCATGTAGCGGTTGTAGGTGCCACTGGTGCAGTTGGTCAGCAAATGCTACAAACATTAGAAAAAAGGGATTTTCCAATAAAACAACTCACGTTACTATCTTCGGCGCGCTCAGCAGGATCTACCGTTACCTTTAAAGGGAAAGAATGGACGGTTGAAGAAGCGAAGCCGGAAAGTTTTGAAGGAGTGGATATTGCCTTATTTAGCGCAGGTGGAAGTGTATCCAAACTTCTTGCACCGGAAGCCGTTAAACGCGGAGCGATTGTCGTGGACAATACAAGTGCCTATCGTATGGATCCGGATGTTCCCCTTGTAGTTCCTGAAGTAAATGAAGAAGATATCAAGCTTCATAAAGGAATCATTGCAAATCCAAATTGTTCTACGATTCAGATGGTGGCAGCACTTGAACCGATTCGAAAAGAGTACGGTTTGTCAAAAGTCATTGTGTCGACATACCAGGCAGTATCAGGGGCAGGCGCAGTGGCAATCGATGAGCTTCATGAACAGACCCAGGCGATTCTTTCCGGTGAATCCTTTGAACCGGCTGTGCTGCCTGTAAAAGGGGATAAGAAGCATTATCAGATCGCATACAATGCCATTCCACAAATTGATAAATTTCAGGATAACGGCTTTACATTTGAAGAAATGAAAATGATCAATGAAACGAAAAAAATAATGCATATGCAGTCATTAAAGGTATCTGCAACTTGCGTCAGATTACCTGTTGTAACAGGTCACTCAGAAAGTGTATATATTGAAATTGAGAAGGATGCTGTTTCAGTGAAAGATATACACTCACTGTTAAAAGATGCTCCTGGTGTGACATTAGAAGATATTCCTGAAGAACAAATTTATCCTATGCCCGCTCATGCTGTAGGGAAACCGGATGTTTTTGTAGGCAGAGTGCGAAAAGACCTTGATGAAGACAAGGGCTTCCATATGTGGGTTGTGTCGGATAATTTACTTAAGGGAGCGGCCTGGAACTCGGTCCAAATCGCAGAAAGTCTATTAAGACTCGGTTTAATTAAATAAAGAAGAGGAATCATTCCAGTTATAAAACTATCTATCCACTATTCGTTCTCTCATACCTCTTGAACATATGACAATGAGGTGTAGTCATGAAAGTGATCGTTCAAAAATTTGGTGGAACGTCTGTACGAAATGAGGCTGGCCGTCTGAAGGCCCTCAGTCATACAAAAAAAGCGATTGAAAAAGGATATAAAGTGGTGGTAGTCGTTTCAGCCATGGGAAGAAAAGGTGAACCTTATGCCACTGATTCCCTATTATCCTTAATTGGCGGCAAAAATACGTCAATAAGTAAAAGAGAGCAGGACTTATTATTATCTTGTGGGGAAATCATTTCAAGCCTTGTTTTTTCCAATATGCTCCTTGAAAATGGAATCCGGTCCACCGCTTTGACAGGTGCTCAAGCTGGATTCCGGACAAATGATGATTTTAACAATGCCAAGATAGTAGAAATGAGGTGCAGCCGGCTCTTGAAAGAGCTGGAGACTCATGATGCAGTGGTGGTTGCTGGTTTTCAAGGTGCAACCAAAGACGGGGATGTCACCACTATCGGAAGAGGGGGTAGTGATACGTCAGCTTCTGCTTTGGGTGTGGCATTAAAAGCTGAATATATTGATATTTTTACGGATGTTGAGGGGATCATGACTGCGGATCCCCGAATTTCTTCAAAAGCAAGACCCATACAGGTTGCTTCGTATAATGAAGTGTGTAATATGGCCTATCAGGGAGCGAAGGTGATTCATCCGCGAGCAGTTGAAATCGCAATGAATTCAAACGTTCCGATTCGAATCCGATCTACGTATTCAGATGGTGAAGGGACCCTTGTCACCACTTTGGAAAATACGAAGGCACATAAAGAATTTCGAAACCACCCTGTAACAGGAATCGCACATGTGACGAGCCTCACCCAAATTAAAGTATTCGCAAAGGAAGAACAATATAATCTGCAAGCCGAGGTCTTTAAAGCGATGGCGAAAGAGGGGATAAGTGTAGATTTTATTAACATATCCCCCAGGGGAGTGGTTTACACTGTACCTTCCACTCTTGCGGACGGGGCGATTACCGTATTGGAAGCTTTAGGGTATAAACCTGTCGTAGAGTCAGAGTGTGCGAAAATTTCAGTGGTAGGGGCAGGCATGACTGGCGTACCTGGAGTGACTTCAGCCATCGTATCGACGTTGTCCAATGAAGGGATCCGAATTCTCCAGTCTGCGGATAGTCATACGACCATTTGGGTACTTGTGAAAGAGCAAGACTTGATTAGTGCAATCAATGCACTTCATGATACGTTTCAGTTGCAGGAGAGAAGCGCTACTTTCAGAGTGGGATAAACATAAGAGGAGAGTGACAAGATTGACTTTTGGCCGCGTTTCTACGGCGATGGTGACCCCATTTGACCGTAAAGGAAATATTGACTTTACCAAGACGACTCAATTAATTCAATATCTGATCGGAAATGGATCAGATTCGTTGGTAGTCGCAGGGACCACTGGTGAGTCCCCGACCCTAACAAAAGAAGAGAAAATCGCATTATTTCGTCATACAGTAAAAGTGGTGAATGGGAGAGTGCCTGTCATTGCCGGTACGGGCAGCAATAACACCCACGCCTCAATCGAACTTACCAAGAAGGCAGAGGCAGCAGGCGTAGATGCCATTATGCTTGTAGCCCCTTATTACAACAAGCCGAGTCAGGAAGGTCTCTTTCAACATTTTAAGGCGATTGCTGAATCGACTACCTTACCTGTCATGCTTTACAACATTCCGGGAAGATCAAGCGTCAATGTGACTCCCGAAACCATAATCCGATTGTCAGGAATCAATAACATTGTTGCTGTTAAGGAAGCAAGCGGTGATCTGGATAGTATGACTGAGATCATTTCTCATACATCAGATGATTTCATGCTGTATAGTGGTGACGACGGACTAACTGTTCCTGTTTTGTCAATAGGAGGAACTGGAATCGTGTCAGTTGCATCACATATTATCGGAAATGAAATGCAGGAAATGGTTGGCGCCTTCTTGGGTGGGAAGCATATGGAGGCAGCCAAGATGCATCAACAACTCCTTCCGGTCATGAAGGGCTTGTTTGCAAGTCCAAATCCGACACCGGTAAAGACTGCCCTCCAGATGAAAGGTCTGGATGTGGGATCTGTCCGCTTACCACTCATTCCGCTGACTGAAGTGGAAAGAGCAAAACTGTCTCAAGTGCTAAAGGCATTATCCTGAGAATAAGAGGCTGGGACCTACGTGTTTGAGTCTAAATAAAGCCCGAACTAATTTGCCTTTTAGGAGGTGATTTAGTTCGGGTTTTTAACTTGTTCAATGTGCTCCTAGTTTTTTCTTTATCCAGCGGTTGATTGGTGTGCAAGACAGCCTTCTGAGAAGACACACGGGCTACCCCGGGAAAGCATAGTCTTATACGGAAATCATGAGCGGTATTCAGAACAAACACTCAATTAGTTTGTTTCCATTTGAAGGATTTTTCGCTTTGTCCCAATCTCTTTTATATTCGATAACTACCAACGTAGAGAGCTCCTGTTCCTGTAAGAGAAATAACAGGATTGCAATCCGGACAACACCTTCGAAGATTAATTTATTTTAAAGAAGAAGGATTTAGTCCCAATGTATCGAAATAGTAATGTAGTAAAAATGAATGCAGTCTTTTTCCTAATCATATTCTAGGAAGGATAAAATTGGTTGTACTCCCAAAATATTATCAAGTATAATAAATCGTAACTGATTGAAGATCGGGAAAGGCACAGCATAGGAGGACATAATGTGAGTAAGACAAAGAATGAATGTATAAAGATCATCCCACTCGGAGGAGTCGGGGAAATTGGTAAGAACATGTACGTAATTGAAGTAGATGAAGAAATTTTTGTGATTGATGCAGGGCTGATGTTCCCTGAAAATGAAATGCTTGGGATCGATATCGTTATTCCTGACATTCAATATCTCATCGAAAATAAAGAACGTGTGAAAGGTATCTTCCTTACTCATGGACATGAGGATAGCATAGGGGCCATTTCATATGTACTCAATAACATTAAAGCACCTGTTTATGGCACCCGTTTAACGAATGCGCTCGTAAAGGCAAGATTGAAAGATGAAAATGTCCGTGAAGATGTGAAGTTCTTTACGATTCATTCCGATAGCTACCTCACTTTCAATGGTGTCAATGTCACGTTTTTTAAAACCACTCATAGTATTCCGGATTCAGTTGGCGTATGTATTCACACATCAGAAGGAGTCATCGTACATACTGGAGAATTCAAATTTGATCAATCAGCTAAGCATCTTTATCGACCTGATTTAGGAAAGATGGCTCAAATCGGAGAGAAAGGTGTTCTCTGCTTGCTGTCTGACAGCACAGAAGCTGAGAGACCGGGATATACCACTTCAGAGGCAGTCATTGAACAACATATTACAAGTGCCTTACGGACGGCATCCGGCAGAGTGATTGTCGCCTGTTTTGCATCAAACCTAATTCGCCTTCAGCAAGTTTTTGATGCGGCAGAGCAGAATAATCGAAAGGTCGCTGTCGTGGGGAAGAGTTTAAAGAGAGTATATGATGTAGCGCTAAAATTAGGCTACCTTCATGTCCGTGATGAGATGATCATTGGAATTGATGAAATAAGTGATCATCCAAAGGATGAAGTCGTCATCATCGCTACGGGAACTCAAGGAGAGCCTTTTGAAGCGCTTCAACGAATGTCAAAACGATCTCATCGACTTGTCAATATCGAAGAAGGGGATACAGTCCTTATTACAGCTACTCCGTCACCTGGAATGGAAGTCATTGTAGGAAAAACAATCGACATGCTGTACAGAGCAGGAGCAAACGTCTTGACCGCTAATAAGAAAGTTCATGTTTCAGGACATGGAAGCCAGGAAGACCTGAAGTTTATGTTGAATATCATGAAGCCGAAGTATTTCATTCCGATACAAGGGGAGTATAAAATGCTGGTGGCCCATACTCAAATCGCACATGATATCGGTCTTCCTTTCAAGCAAATCTTCATCTTGGACAAAGGAGATGTGCTCCAATACAAGGATGGTAAGATGAGAATGAGCGGACGTGTACAAGCAGGGAATGTGTTGATCGATGGAATCGGTGTAGGAGATGTGGGGAATATTGTTCTCCGTGATCGAAAGTTATTATCAGAAGATGGTGTCTTTACAGTGGTTGTAACCATCAACCGGAAGTCCAAATCCATTGTGTCAGGACCTGAAATCATTTCCCGGGGCTTCGTCTATGTGAGAGAATCAGAGGAATTAATTCAAGGGGCCGGCGGTATTGTGACGGATGTGGTGCATACCTATTTGCAAAGAGGGTCATTTGAATGGACAACCATCAAACAAGATATCCGGGATCAGCTTAATTCCTATTTATTCAATAAGACAAGAAGAAGACCGATGATATTACCGATCATCATGGAAGTGTAAAAACGGAGGCTATTTGTGAAATATGACAAATAGCCTCTTTTTTTAGATCATCTTCAAACAATGATTGCGAACGAAAATCCCGTGAACATAAAGTATAAAGTATGAAAACACACCCATATTAAAATAATAAAAAGAGAATGGAATGAAAAGGAGATGTTTTCATATGGCAGAAAATCACGAGGGAATGCAACAGGATCAGCCCAACAAGGGGCAGGATGATAATAAAGATAAACCATCAGGATTAATGGAAAAAATTCAGCAATTAGGACAGACCAACGTACCTCAACTCTCACAGGATTCCAATATTCATTGCTTGACCATTGTCGGTCAAATCGAGGGGCATATGCAGCTCCCCCCTCAAAATAAAACGACAAAGTATGAACATGTTATACCTCAACTTGTCGCAATTGAACAAAACTCTAAAATAGAGGGTTTGGTCGTGATCTTAAATACAGTGGGAGGGGATGTGGAAGCTGGGTTGGCGATCTCTGAAATGATTGCTTCCTTATCTAAACCTACCGTTTCCGTTGTACTCGGAGGCGGGCATAGCATAGGCGTGCCGATTGCGGTTTCATGCGATTTCTCCTATATTGCCAGTACAGCAACAATGACCATTCACCCTGTTCGCTTGACAGGATTAGTAATTGGGGTACCCCAGACTTTCGAATACTTAGATAAAATGCAGGAGAGAGTGGTCAGTTTCGTGACAAAGCACAGCAATATTTCAGAAGAGGACTTCAAAGACTTGATGTTTGCAAAAGGTAACCTCACAAGGGACATTGGAACGAATGTAGTTGGTGATGATGCTGTCTCATACGGACTGATAGACGGTATCGGCGGCATAGGAACGGCCATAAAAAAAATTAACGAGCTGATTGAAATCAAAAAACAATCGGATCAACAAGAGGGATTAGTGCAATGATTCTTTACACGATGGTTCCAAATGACTTTGTATTCCCGACAGATGCAAGTGTTTTCAGCGGCCAAATGATGATGGAATATCAAGGTGTTCCTGTTTTAGTACAGCAAGAAGAAAACCGATATCGAATTGTAAGGGTGATGAGCAGCGATCCCGCTCATTATCTTGATGATCAGATATGCCCAGGGGAATTTATCAACAATTAAGAGAGAAAGAGGATTTTCCCGAAATAGTGGTTATGCTATAATATTACTGGAAGAAACAAAACATAATGATACATTAAGTTAACGGGAAGGGTCTGACACCTTAGGCACATATTTTGCCCCAAAGGATCAGCCCTTTCTTCATCTTTGGGTACATATGAAGAAAGACTTCAATAGAATTTAGGTGAAAAGGATTGGCAAAACGGAAAAGAAGAAAAAAACGTTCCTCTACGAGTTCAACCTTAAAACAGACCATTAAGTATGAAATCACAGGAATGATACTGGCAGCCCTCAGTTTGATTTCCATCATCGAGCTTGGCGCCGTGGGGAAGGCGTTGGTATATTTCTATCGATTCTTTCTGGGTGAATGGTATATGGTTGCTCTCTTATGGATGCTTTATTCAGCAGGATATCTCATGATTAAGAGAGAGGTCCCCATGTTATTCAGCCGCAGATTGGTGGGGATATACATCATCATCGCGAGTTTTTTACTGCTGAGTCATGTGAAACTATTTGACTTGCTCTCAAATGAAGGTTCTTTTGAAAATCCCAGCGTCATCCTGAATACATGGGATTTATATTGGATGGATGTAGGCGGTGAAACAAGTACATCTGATCTTGGAGGGGGAATGATAGGGAGCGTTTTATTTGCCGTTTCTTATTTTCTCTTTGATTCGCCCGGGGCAAGGATAGTAAGTGCGACATTCATCTTAATCGGCATTATTCTAGTGACGGGCAAATCCATCGGGGATGTACTGGGTAGAGCCGGGAAGCGCTTCGGTGCTTTCTTAAGTGGACAATGGTCTGCCTTTAAACAGGACATGACGGATTGGAAAGAAGAGCAATCAAAGAAGAAAGAAGTGAAAGAAAAGAAAAAGAAAGAAACTGCTGCCATACAGAAGGAAGCGATGGAGCCGGTCCATTCCCATGAAGAAGAGACGAGGGAACCACTGATCTCAAACTTCGCTGAAAGGGCTTATGGAGGGGATCAGGCTAAAGAGGATCCACATTCTTCACATGGAGAAATGAATGGTGAGAAAGAAGGCTTAGGTGGTCAGGATAAACCGGATGAAGAAGGCGAAGAGGATACAGCCCCGCCTATAACGTTTACGGAAGTGGAAAATAAGGATTATAAACTCCCTTCCATCTCTTTGTTAAAGAGCCCCAGAAAAACCGATCAAAGTAATGAGTATCAGTTGATACATGCCAATGCAGCGAAGCTCGAACGAACTTTCCAAAGCTTTGGGGTCAAGGCAAAAGTAACGCAGGTTCATTTAGGTCCTGCAGTCACCAAATATGAAGTTCACCCTGATGTTGGGGTGAAAGTCAGCCGGATCGTAAACCTGAGTGATGATTTGGCGTTGGCTCTTGCCGCCAAGGATATCCGAATTGAAGCTCCGATTCCCGGGAAGTCGGCTATCGGTATTGAAGTCCCGAATTCAGAGGTAGCAATGGTATCCCTTAGGGAGGTCCTTGAAGCAAAGGAACAAAATAAACCGGATTCCAAGCTTCAAATTGGATTAGGACGGGACATCACGGGTGAAGCGGTACTGGCAGAATTGAATAAAATGCCTCATCTGCTGGTGGCCGGCGCTACAGGAAGCGGAAAAAGTGTATGTATCAATGGGATCATCACAAGCATTTTGATGAGGGCAAAGCCACATGAAGTGAAACTGATGATGATCGATCCCAAAATGGTCGAGTTAAATGTATACAATGGAGTTCCCCATCTATTGGCACCTGTTGTAACGGATGCCAAAAAAGCTTCTCAGGCCTTAAAAAAGGTCGTAAGCGAAATGGAACGCCGATACGAATTGTTCTCTCACACAGGAACAAGAAATATTGAAGGGTACAATGAGTATGTAAAGAAACAGAACATAGAGAATGAAGAAAAGCAGCCTCTCTTACCTTACATTGTGGTCATAGTGGATGAGTTGGCGGATTTAATGATGGTCGCTTCCGGCGATGTAGAAGACGCCATCACGAGGCTAGCACAGATGGCACGTGCAGCGGGGATTCATTTAATCATTGCAACTCAGCGTCCGTCAGTGGATGTCATTACGGGTGTCATTAAAGCAAATATTCCGTCCAGAATTGCCTTCGCTGTTTCATCCCAAACCGATTCAAGAACCATTCTGGACTCGGGCGGGGCAGAAAAACTCCTGGGAAGAGGAGACATGCTCTTCATGCCTGTCGGAGCTTCGAAGCCCACGAGAGTTCAAGGCGCTTTCTTATCTGATGAAGAAGTAGAAGAAATCGTGGATTTCGTCATTTCTCAGCAAAAAGCGCAATATCAGGAAGAAATGATTCCAGATGAAATACAAGAAGATGAGAAAACAGGCGAAGCAGAAGATGAGTTATATGATGATGCGGTGCAGTTGATCGCTGAAATGCAGACAGCATCTGTATCCATGCTTCAAAGGAGATTTAGAATCGGGTATACAAGAGCAGCCCGTCTGATCGATGAAATGGAAGTAAGGGGGGTTGTCGGCCCCTATGAGGGAAGTAAGCCAAGAACCGTCTTAATCGGAAAGCCTTCAGAAGAACAGAGCTCTTAATAAAAGGTGTGTCACCCTAATTCAAAAGAATGGGGCTGACACACCTTTTTTATTTGGAAATGGAGGTTCACACGTAAAAATGAATTGTACATAAGGAATACATTCTAGTTTATCCACTATTATGTTATACTATTAAAAACGCTTACATTTGTCATGCTTTTGTCTCGGGAATGTAAATATTGTTATTTAAACATTCACCGTTGTAAATTAATTGTAAAAATACTCAATGAAAACCTTTTACTCGCACAAAAATTACCATTAAAATGCAAAAAAAAGATTTTTAATTGTCATTCTAGTCTTTTTTTTCGACAAAATCACACAATGCTATTTATTTATTAATAGAAAAGTGTTATAGTATTTTCGATTAGTAGGAAAGATATACATCAGAGGTCTGATGTCTTGAGAAAATTTGGTGGTGGTTCCAGTGACAATAAAGACAGACAATCGACATTTATACTTACAAGTGATTGACCGTTTGAAGAAAGACATAGAAGCAGGAGTGTACAAAGAAAAAGAAAAACTCCCTTCTGAATTTGATCTCTCCAAACAACTGGGTGTGAGCAGGGCTACTCTAAGGGAAGCTCTCAGAATTCTTGAGGAAGAAAGTGTCATAGTAAGACGTCATGGAGTAGGTACATTTGTAAACGCTAAACCGCTCTTTACTTCTGGTATTGAGCAGCTGAACAGTGTAACGAACATGATTAAGCAGGCTGGTATGGAGCCAGGGACCATTTTCTTAAGCTCGACAACTCAAGAAGCTACTGAGGATGATGTGAAGAGGTTTACTTGCGATGAAGAGGACGACGTGATCCTGATTGAGAGGGTTCGTACTGCAAACGGGGAACCGGTTGTATATTGTGTGGATAAAATTCCGGAAAGAATCATGCCAAGGAATTTCACGCATGAGGATAATTCGATATTCACCGTTTTGGAAAAACGAGAGAATAAGAGAATTACACATGCTGTGGCACAAATTGAACCTATGGGATATCACGATAAAATCTCCCCTATTCTAAATTGCGATCCTGAAACGGCCTTACTCGTCTTGAAACAAATGCATTTCGATGAAAACGATGAGCCGATTCTGTATTCAGTAAACTATTTCCGATCAGACAAATTTAGCTTCCAGGTATTACGGAAACGAGTATAATATCAATCCATCTTACTACTAATTTATTACATTAATAGGGGGTACTCTAGGTGAAAAAACGTAAATTTGGTTTAGCGTTGTCATTTGTTCTAGCTGCTGGTACATTATTAGGTGCTTGTGGAACAAGCGAGGACAAAGAAGGTGCATCTAGTGGTGAAGGTAGCAAGAAAGAAGATCAATTTACAGTAGCAATGGTTACGGATGTTGGTGGAGTAGATGACAAATCTTTCAACCAATCAGCTTGGGAAGGTTTAAAAGCTTTCGGTGAAGAGCACGGCTTAGAAAAAGGTAAGAATGGTTATGACTACTTGCAATCACAATCTGATGCTGACTATGCTACGAACTTAAACACATTAGCTCGTCAAGACTTTGACTTAGTATATGGTATCGGCTTCCTTATGGAAGGTGCGATCAATGATATTGCACAACAACAAAAAGATTCTCACTTTTCAATCGTTGATGCTGTTGTAGATCAACCAAACGTTGCAAGCATCACTTTTAAAGAGCAGGAAGGTTCATTCCTTGCGGGAGTGGTTGCTGGATTAACAACGAAAACGAACAAAATCGGTTTCCTTGGCGGTATGGAAATCCCTGTAATCGAGCGTTTCCACTCTGGATTCATCGCTGGTGTAAAATCCGTTAATCCAGATGCTGAAATCGTAGCAGATTATGCAGGAGCTTTCGACAAAGCGGAACTTGGTCAAACAATCGCATCTAAAATGTACTCTCAAGATGTAGATGTTATCTTCCATGCAGCTGGTGGAACTGGAAATGGATTATTTAAAGAAGCACGCGATTTAAAAGAAAAAGACCCTTCTCGTGAACTATGGGCAATCGGAGTTGACTCTGACCAATCGGCAGAAGGTAAAGTCGGAGATCACAACATCATCTTAACGTCTTCATTAAAACGTGTTGATAATGCCGTATTGGATCTTGCTAATAAAGCAAAAGAAGGCAACTTCCCTGGTGGAGAAGTTATCTCTTACGGTCTTAACGAAGAGGGCGTTGGATTAGCAGAACTTAACGAAGAGCTTTCTAACAAAGACGAGGTAATGACGAAGGTTGACGAATGGAAAGAAAAAATCAAGAGCGGGGAAATCACTGTTCCAGAATCTCTTGATGCAGCAAAATCATTCTCAGCTAACTAATTGAAAAGGGATAATGGGGCCAATGCAAGCCGGTCTCTTATCCCTTTTTTAAAAAGAAAATTCACAATAATTAAAAATCTAATTGAAGCATAGAAATTATTTCTATCTTTCATTTAGAGTTTTAAAACGGGGAAACCCTTTTTTTCTAGCGTGTTAAGGTCTGACCTCTAACTACTAGATAAATATCCCTAGCCTATGCAAGGAGTGATCAGCAATGGATTATGTAATTGAGATGCTGAATATTCGCAAAGAATTTCCCGGCATCGTAGCAAATGATAATATTACCCTCCAGCTCAAAAAAGGTGAAATTCATGCGCTTCTTGGTGAAAACGGAGCAGGTAAATCAACACTGATGAATGTATTGTTTGGACTTTATCAGCCTGAACAAGGAGAAATTCGTGTTAAAGGAAAGAAAGTAAACATCACGAATCCCAACATTGCCAATGATTTAGGGATCGGAATGGTTCACCAGCATTTTATGCTTGTTGATACTTTTACGGTTACTGAGAATATTATTCTCGGTCGAGAACCGAAGTCAGGTGCAACAGTTGATATTAAAAAGGCAGAGAAGGATATTCTTGATATATCAGAAAGATATGGTTTGAAAGTTGACCCTTCTGCCAAGATTTCTGACATATCTGTTGGCATGCAGCAGCGTGTGGAAATCCTGAAAACGCTTTATCGCGGTGCGGAAATCCTGATCTTTGACGAACCGACAGCGGTACTGACTCCTCAAGAAATCAAAGAGCTGATTCAAATTATGAAAACGCTCATTCAAGAAGGCAAGTCTATTATTCTAATCACACACAAACTAAAAGAAATCATGGAAGTGTGTGATAATGTAACCGTTATCAGGAAAGGGAAGGGAATCGGGACAGTACAAGTTTCAGATACAGACCCGAACCATCTTGCAAGCCTCATGGTTGGACGGGAAGTGACCTTCAAGACTGAGAAGAAGGATGCAACTCCTTCAGACAATGTTCTTGAGATTCGTGAATTGAATGTAAAAGACCACCGCAATGTTCCGGTTGTGAAGGGGTTGAACCTGGAAGTCAAAGCAGGGGAGATACTAGGAATAGCAGGAGTCGATGGGAACGGACAAAGTGAGTTGATAGAAGCCATCACAGGGTTACACAAAGTCGATAGTGGATCTATTAAATTGAACGGGAAAGACATAGTCAATATGAAGCCCCGTAAGATTTATGAAACAGGCGTAGGACATATTCCCCAGGATCGACATAAGCATGGACTGGTATTGGATTTTCCGATTGGAGAAAATATGGTTCTACAAACCTATTACCAAAAGCCCTATTCCAATAAAGGGGTATTAAGCTATAAAAACATTTACAACCAAGCGAGAAAACTGATTAAAGAGTTTGATGTTAGAACACCTTCAGAATTTACTCTTGCCAGGGCTCTATCCGGAGGTAACCAGCAAAAGGCGATCATCGGAAGGGAAGTGGACCGCGATCCCGATCTTCTGATTGCGGCGCAACCGACTCGCGGCCTGGATGTAGGAGCGATTGAGTTTATTCACAAACGCCTGATCGAACAACGGGATAACGGAAAAGCGGTTCTATTACTTTCATTTGAATTGGATGAAATCATGAATGTCAGTGATCGGATCGCCGTTATCTATGAAGGGCAAATTGTAGCCATAGTGAATCCTAAAGAAACAACGGAACAGGAACTTGGACTGCTCATGGCTGGTTCGAAGAGGAAGGAAGCGGGGGAGAACTCACATGTCTAATCGTTTAACAAATATTTTAATCCCGGTCATTTCGGTCCTTTTAGGTATTATTGTGGGAACCGTCATCATGCTGGTCAGTGGTTATGATCCGATTGCAGGATACTCTGCACTTTGGCAAGGGGTATTCGGAGAGATTTATTATGTAGGTGAAACGGTACGTCAAGTGACGCCATACATCTTAGCGGGCTTGGCGGTAGCCTTTGCATTCAGGACCGGATTATTCAATATCGGGGTTGAGGGACAACTGATTGTAGGTTGGCTGGCTGCGGTCTGGGTAGGGGTTGCTTTCGAAGATCTGCCAAAGATCATTCACCTGCCCCTTGCAGTTATCGCAGCTGCACTGGCTGGTGCTTTATGGGGATTCATTCCAGGTTTGCTTAAAGCAAGATATCGTGTACATGAAGTTATTGTAACGATCATGATGAACTATATTGCGCTTCACGTCACGAATGCCATTATCCGTGATGTATTGACAGAACGTAAAGATCGTACAGACTATATAGCTGAGACGTCTTCACTTAAGTCACCTTTCTTTGAAGCTTTAACGGATTACTCAAGACTTCATTGGGGTATTTTTATAGCCCTGGCCTGTGTATTCATCATGTGGTTCTTATTAGAGAAAACAACTCGTGGATATGAACTGCGTTCCGTAGGCTTCAATCAGCATGCTTCCCAATATGCGGGGATGAACGTGAACGGAAACATTATTCTCTCCATGGTCATCTCAGGAGCGTTTGCGGGACTTGCCGGCGCTATGGAAGGATTAGGGACCTTTGGTTATGCCTCTATTAAAGGAGGATTTACAGGGGTTGGTTTCGACGGAATCGCTGTAGCTCTATTAGGAGGTAACGTGGCGATCGGTGTGGTATTCGCAGCATTGTTGTTCGGAGGCCTGAAAGTGGGAGCCCTAAATATGCCTCTTGAAGCAGGTATTCCAAATGAATTGGTGGATATCATCATCGCCCTTATTATTTTCTTCGTA
Source organism: Bacillus sp. RO3 (assembly GCF_012911895.1). GTDB lineage: Bacteria > Bacillota > Bacilli > Bacillales > Bacillaceae_B > Rossellomorea. Next base: position 208,889 of record NZ_JAAXCV010000034.1, on the reverse strand, counting down.
GCATCAGGTTATATGATTCGTTATCTCATTCAACGTTTTAGTAAAAAGGGGGTGAAATAAGTGGGCTTTATCGATATCTTAACAATCCTTATTCCTTCAACATTATTGTGGGCGTCACCACTTATTTTCACTGCTTTAGGCGGAGCGTTCTCTGAACGTTCTGGAGTGGTAAATATCGGTCTTGAAGGGTTAATGGTGATTGGTGCCTTCTCAAGTATCGTTTTTAATATTGCATTTGCAGATACGTTTGGCTCCGCGACTCCTTGGGTAGCTCTTTTGATTGCCATGTTAATGGGAGGTCTCTTGGCTGTTCTCCATGCCGTTGCTTCCATTTCATTCAGAGCGGACCAGGTTGTTTCGGGTGTAGCCATCAACTTACTTGCCATCGGCTTAACGCTTTTCCTGGTTAAACGCATATACGGTAAAGGTCAAACGGATATCATTTCTGAAGGATTCGGAAAAGTGGATGTTCCATTCCTTCATAAAATTCCGGTGCTTGGAGATATTTTCTTTTCCAACACATACTGGCCGCCATTTGTTGCGATTCTTGTATCAATCATTGTTTGGTTCATCATGTTCAAGACTCCATTTGGGTTAAGACTCCGTTCCGTAGGTGAACACCCGATGGCAGCTGACACCATGGGAATTAACGTGACGAAAATGCGCTATATCGGCGTTATCATTTCAGGTGCTTTCGCTGGGGTCGGAGGGGGAGTTTATGCTCAATCGATTTCCTCTGACTTTAGTCATGCTACGATCAGTGGACAGGGGTTCATGGCCTTAGCCGCCTTGATTTTCGGTAAATGGCACCCACTTGGAGCCATGGGTGCAGCGTTATTCTTTGGATTCGCCCAAAGCTTAAGCATCATCGGGTCAAGCATCCCTTTATTTGAAAACATTCCAAGTGTATACCTGTTAATCGCCCCTTACGTATTAACCATCCTGGCACTTACCGGCTTCATCGGACGTGCAGATGCGCCTAAAGCGCTTGGAACACCGTACATCAAAGGGAATCGATAATGTCGATATTATAACGAAGAGACTGGGACAAAAGGATTTATACCAAACAAAACCCGAACTATTATGCCTGAGAATAGGTAAAATAGCTCGGGTTTTTTGATTGCTCAAATATACCTAAGATTTCAATGCTATCCAGAGGTTGATTGGAGTGCAAAACGGAAACTCCTTCGGGGTAGCTTATGTGAGACCTGTCCAGCTGCGGGGCTTAAGGGCACATGTCATAAGTCAAACCGTCCAAGTAGGCAAAGGACACCTTCAGGGCCGTTTCTCCTTATGCCAAAAGCCTCTCGGAGGAAGCCCTTCTGCTTTCCTTCCCGGCGGCTTGCCGAGGAGACTCACGGGCTGCCCGGGGAAAGCGGAGTCTTGCACGGAAATCATTAGCGGCATAAAGAAGCATCAATGAAATGGTTCGTGTTTAAGCGAGGTTGTTATAGTTTTGTCCCAGTCTCTTTTTACTTTATTCTTTCCCTGTCATAATGAAAACTCCACATGCATATATTAGTTTACTCTATGGGTAATTTTCCAATAGAGGAAGATGCTTGAAATCAATAACTCACTACATGTATAGTTATACATAAATACCGTACAATAAAGGTGTTTATAACTTTTTTGAATACAAAAATTGACGGAAGTATGGAACCAAGGAGGACGGTACGATGACAGCCATAAATGAAGTAGTGAAAAAGAAGCATGGATACACGCTACATATCGTTCAGACAGATAAGTATAAAACGAACAGCCTGATCTTGAAAATGAAAGCTCCTTTGGATCATGAAACTGTGACACTACGAGGGTTGCTCCCTCATGTCATGCAAAGCAGCACGAATACTTATCCGAGTACAACGGATTTAAGGTCTTACTTGGATGAGTTATATGGCGCGAACTTTTTCGTGGATTTAGGGAAAAAAGGAGAGTACCACATTGTCAGCATGTCTGTTGAAATCGCCAACGAAAAGTTTTTAAAGGACTCTGAGCCCCTGCTTCAAAAAGGGATTGAATTTTTGTCAGATGTACTGCAAAATCCTCATGTTGATGAACAAAACGGATTCGATGAGAAAACGGTCTCTAAAGAAAAACGGAACCAAAAGGTGAGAATCCAAGCAGTATATGATGATAAAATGCGATATGCGAATTCTCGTCTGGTCGAGGAGATGTGTAAAGGAGAAAGGTTCGCCCTTCATGTAAATGGAGTTAGTGAAGAAGTGGACGCTATTACGGCCAAGAGTTTATATGATTATTACAAGAAAGTCATGAGTGAAGACCAATTTGATCTATATGTAATTGGAGATGTAGATGTCCGAGAGGTTGAAATGCTGTGCGACCGGCTCCTTCATTTGAATGAACGTACTCCCCAGGAAGTGGATTCGTCAGAGGTGAAGAGGAAAGAAAAAGAACATGTCGTGAAAGAGAAGCAAGACGTCAAGCAAGGAAAGCTCAATATGGGCTACCGTACTCATACGAAATACGGTGATCGTGACTACTTTGCCCTGCAGGTTTTCAATGGCATTTTCGGCGGTTTTTCCCACTCCAAATTATTCATTAATGTTAGAGAAAAAGCGAGCCTGGCTTATTATGCGGCAAGTAGACTGGAAAGCCATAAAGGCTTATTGATGGTCATGTCCGGAATTGAATTCGAAAAGTATGATCAGGCAGTAGGCATCATCAATGAGCAGCTTAAGGCAATGAAAGATGGGGACTTTACAGAAGGAGAAATAGACCAAACGAAAGCGGTCATCCGCAATCAGCTGCTTGAAACCATTGATACGTCCCGTGGGCTGGTTGAGATCCTCTATCACAACGCTGTCGCCCATGAAGAGATTGATTTATCACACTGGCTGAATGAAATCGAAAAAACGACGAAGGAAGATATCGTCAAAGCAGCCCAAAAAGTCGAACTTGATACCATCTACTTTTTAACAGGAATGGAGGGATAATGATGAAGAAGATTTCCTTCGATCAACTACAAGAAAACCTGTATTATGAAAAGATGTCGAATGGACTGGATGTCTATATTCTCCCGAAAAAAGGGTTCAACAAGACCTATGCTACGTTTACAACGAAATACGGAAGCATAGACAATCATTTTGTTCCTTTAGACGAAGAAGAATACGTCAAAGTGCCAGACGGGATCGCTCATTTCTTGGAACATAAATTATTTGAAAAAGAAGACGGGGATGTATTTCAGCAATTCAGCCGCCAGGGAGCGTCTGCCAATGCCTTCACATCCTTTACGCGAACGGCCTATCTTTTCTCAAGTACAACCAACGTGGAAAGAAATCTGGAAACCCTAATTGACTTTGTTCAGGACCCATACTTTACAGAAAAGACGGTTGAAAAAGAAAAAGGAATCATTGGACAGGAAATCACCATGTATGATGATAACCCTGATTGGCGTTTGTACTTCGGGGTAATACAGAATATGTACAATAACCACCCTGTAAAGATTGATATCGCAGGAACGATCGAGTCCATCACACCGATCACCAAGGATATGCTGTATCAGTGCTATAACACATTCTACCATCCAAGCAATATGCTTCTCTTTATAGTGGGATCTGTAGATCCCGATCAAATCATGGATCAAATACGTTCTAATCAAGAGAAGAAGGATTATGAGAAAATGCCTGAAATCAAACGTAAATTTGAAGATGAACCTGAAACTGTGGCAGAGCAGAAAAAGGTCCTCAAGATGAACGTTCAAAGCCCTAAATGCCTGGTTGGCCTTAAAGCACCCGAACCAAAACAACAGGGACGGGAAATGCTTAGACAAGAGCTTTCAATGAATGTTTTTCTCGATATGTTGTTCGGTAAAAGCTCTTCACACTACTCTGAACTATACAACGATGGTTTGATCGATGAAACGTTCCATTATGACTTTACTCAGGAAAACGGGTTCGGATTCCTGACGGTAGGTGGAGATACAGAAAGGCCCGATGAGTTGGCTGAGAAGGTGCAATCATTACTGCTCAAAGCAAAACAAGAGTCACTCTTTAAAGAAGAGGACTTAGAGAGAACGAAGAAAAAGAAGATTGGAGCGTTTTTACGGGCCATTAATTCTCCTGAGTATATTGCAAACCAATTTACCCGATATGCTTTTAACGAAATGGATCTCTTTGAAGTTGTCCCTACTCTTGAATCATTAACATATAATGACATACAAACAGTAGTGAACACGATTATAAGTGAAGAACGATTCACGGTTTGTCAAGTAGTACCTAAAGCATAAAACAGAGGGAGCTGCCGGATGGTAGTTCCTCTCTTTATGTCGATGAATTCTCGAGGTGATACAAATGAAATATGCTTTAATAACTGGGGCTTCAGGTGGGATCGGAAGCAGTACGGCATTAAGGTTGGCGGAAGATGGATGGAATTTATATTTGCATTATCATTCAAATGAGACTGCAATGATAGAATTGGTACGTCAGGTGGAAAAGTATGGTGTGGAGGTCGTCCCCATACGGGCAAATCTTGCTTATCCTGAAGAAGTAGAGAGTCTTGTGAGGAATATCTTTCAACTTGATGCCATTGTATATAGCAGTGGAAACTCGAGTTGGGGGCTATTCCAGGACTTGAAAGAAGAAGAGATGGACTATATGATGAACGTTCATGTGAAAAGTCCCTTGCTCCTTGTGCAAAAGTTGCTGTCGAAGTTGATGGAGCGTAAAGGGAATATTGTTATGGTAAGCTCCATATGGGGACAGATAGGGGGAGCTTGTGAGGTCGTATACTCTACGGTTAAAGGTGCTCAACTTGCTTTCGTGAAATCATTGAGCAAGGAAGTGGCGCCAAGTGGTGTAAGGGTCAATGCCATCGCTCCGGGTGCAGTTGATACTGCCATGATGAGTTCGTTCACTGAATGGGAGATAGATGCCCTTCAAGAGGAAATTCCAATGGGGCGACTGGCTCAGGCGGATGAAATAGCTGACACGGTTCATTTCCTCACCTCTCCTAAAGCCTCTTATATTACAGGTCAAACCCTCGCAGTCAATGGGGGATGGCATACTTGAAAAAGTTTTTCAGCCAAAAGATAAAGGCGAATAATTTTTCCTCCGGGATACAAACTAAGGTTGTATTTCAATAAAGGAGGTCATGACAAATGTCTGTATTAGATAACTGGTCTGATTGGAAAAACTTCTTAGGCGACCGCCTTCACCAAGCTCAACATGGTGGGATGGAGAACGAAACGATTTCTGATTTAGCCTATCAAATTGGTGATTATCTGGCGAATCAAGTTGAAGCAAAAAACGATCAGGAAAAAGTGTTAGCTGATTTATGGTCTGTCGCTTCTCCTGAAGAGCAACATGCCATCGCAAACATGATGGTTAAACTTGTAAACAACAACGGTACTCGTTAAGGAGAGGGATTTTTCCTCTCCTTTTTCTCATATTTAGGGCTGGATTTACTTCTTTTATTATGTGATCAATGCTTATAGTGATCAATAAAACCAGTTCCTTTATGTTAAAATGAGAAATTGTACATATTTATGTAGGTTTTGCTTTTCTATTATTGGAAAATCATTTATTATAATACCTAGATGTTTTTATGACTTTACGAAATGTGTCAATTTCTATCGAATTGAAATGTCACACATGTCATGGAGGTAACCAATGGAACGCAAAGAATGGTATTTAGAATATGAAATCCAAAAAAATCGTCCTGGCCTCTTAGGTGATATTTCCTCGTTATTAGGAATGCTTTCTATAAATATTGTGACGATAAATGGAGTCGATGAAGGAAGAAGGGGAATGCTTCTCCTTGCCAATAATGATGAACAGATCATGAGACTAGAATCCATCCTGCAAACGATGGATACAATCAATGTGACAAAGCTCCGGGAACCAAAATTAAGGGACCGGCTTGCGGTCCGTCACGGACGGTATATACAACGTGACGCCGATGATAAGAAAACGTTTCGGTTTGTCCGTGATGAACTTGGTTTATTAGTCGATTTTTTAGCAGAGCTATTTAAGCAAGAGGGACATAAACTTGTTGGGATCAGAGGGATGCCCCGTGTGGGGAAGACGGAATCCATCGTGGCTTCTAGTGTATGTGCAAATAAGAAATGGCTTTTTGTTTCTTCTACACTATTGAAGCAAACGATAAGAAGCAAGCTGATTGAAGATGAATACTCATCTGAAAATCTTTTTATTATCGATGGAATCGTTTCAACTCGCCGGGCAAGTGAGAAGCACTGGCAGCTTGTAAGGGAAATTATGAGATTACCTGCAGTGAAAGTGATTGAACATCCTGATATTTTCGTTCAAAACTCTGAATATTCACTTGAAGATTTTGATTATATCATTGAACTGAGAAACGATCCTGATGAAGAGATTACATATGAATTGGTAGAACAAAATAATCTATTTCAAAATTCCGATTTTGGAGGTTTTGATTTTTAATATTGGAAGGTGTTAATTTGTGACGGAATTAGGAATTCGTTTAAAGGAAGCGCGGGAAGCTAAAGGCTATAGCCTGGATGACCTGCAGAAAATAACCAAAATTCAAAAGCGTTATTTGGTCGGGATTGAGGAAGGCTCGTATGATGCGATGCCTGGGAAGTTCTATGTGCGGGCATTTATTAAACAGTATTGTGAAGCGGTTGGTCTTCCATCTGAAGTGATCTTTGAGGAATATAAGGATGATATTCCGACTACATACGATGATGAAATACCTGTTTCCCTTTCAAGGGTACAGTCCAGGAAGTCTGTATCAGAAAGTTCCGGCAAGGTATTTGACTTCGTTCCAAAGCTTCTTATCGCATTGTTTGTCATTGGTGCATTGGTAGTTGTATGGGTTTTTTGGCAGGGGAAAGTGGGGGACAAGGCTCCTGAGACGCAACCTTCTGAGAACCAGGAGCAAGTGGCTGTAGATGAAAATGAAAAGGCTGAAAAGGAGAAGCCTGCAGATGTAGGCGATGATCAAGCTGAAACAGAAGAAGATGCTCCTGCTCAAGAAGAAGATGAGGCTGACGAAGAGGAACCAAAGTCGGAACAGTCACTGGATGCAGTTAATACAGAAGGCAAGAAAACCACTTATGAGCTTAAAAATACAGACGACTTCAAGCTCCGTTTATCGGCTAAGGGCGACACGTGGATCGGGGTTTACAACACTGAGGATGATTTATTGTTTGAGGGCCTTCTGAAGGAGGGGAATGAAAAGGAATTTGACTTTTCCAAGGAGAAGGTAGCTTATCTGGTCATCGGAAATGCTGCGAATACAGATATTTCAGTGAATGGAAAAATGCTGGAGTATAAAGTGTCTCCTACAGAGGTAGTAAGGCAGGATATCGTCATCAACTACGAACGGGAAGCAACACAATAGTGAAGAATGAAGGAGTGTTCATAACTCCTTCATTCTTACATACTAGCAGGATAACGTTTATGAGCATTGGAGGTAGAAAGGTGAATTTACCTAATAAGATAACAGTTTCCAGGATATTTTTAATACCATTATTTCTTATCATCATGCTGGCACCATTAAATTGGGGCGACATGATATTTCTTGGGGCAGAAATGCCGGTTAAGCATTTTGTCGGGGCTTTAATCTTCATCATTGCCGCAACGACTGATTGGGTCGATGGATACTATGCACGAAAGCTTGACCTCGTTACGAACCTAGGGAAATTCCTAGATCCATTAGCGGATAAGTTGCTCGTTTCTGCAGCATTGATTGTCCTCGTTGAGCTTGGTCTTGCTCCGTCGTGGATTGTCATCATCATCATCAGCCGAGAGTTTGCCGTAACCGGTCTCCGTCTGGTGTTGGCAGGAGAAGGGGAAGTGGTTGCAGCGGGGCAATTAGGAAAGATCAAGACATGGGCACAGATCATTGCCATTTCAGCCCTGCTTTTGCATAACGCCATTTTCGAATTAATCAACCTTCCATTTGCGACCATTGCTCTATGGGTAGCTATGTTCTTTACCATTTGGTCCGGTTGGGATTATTTCAAACATAACAAAAAAGCATTTGTAAATTCAAAATAACATATACAAAGAAGGGGATTGATTCTTACAGGGTCATCCCCTTCTTTACATCAGCTATAGGGGGAGATCATGATGAACGCAGAAATTATCGCAGTTGGATCTGAATTGCTATTAGGTCAAATCGTCAATTCGAATGCTCAATTCATTTCAGAGCAACTGGCTGAAGTGGGTGTAAATGTCTATTACCATACAAGCGTCGGAGATAACCCGGTCCGTTTGAAACATGCCATCCAGGTAGCAAGAGAAAGAGCAGATCTGTTGATATTTACAGGAGGGCTCGGACCCACGAAAGATGATTTGACAAAAGAAACCATTGCGGATGCATTAGGCACGACCCTAAGCATGGACGAAGATGCATTGAAATCGATAAAAGATTATTTTTTAAAGGTCGATCGTGAAATGACACCCAATAATGAAAAGCAGGCTCTTATTCTAGCGGGTTCAGAAGTACTGAAGAATGAACACGGTATGGCTCCCGGGATGTTATTGAAAAGGGATACTAAAGCTTATATGCTTCTGCCGGGACCTCCTTCAGAAATGAGGCCGATGTTCAGTAAATATGGAAAACAGGCGATTCTCTCCTTGATGAAGAAGAAAGAAGTCATCCATTCGAGGGTCCTCCGTTTCTTTGGAATAGGAGAAGCGCAGCTTGAAACGGAGTTAGAGGATTTGCTTGATAAGCAGACCAATCCTACCATTGCCCCTCTTGCAAGTGACGGGGAAGTGACTTTGAGGCTGACGGCTAAGCACGAGTCAAGGGAGACGGCCATGGCTTTATTGGATTCGACAGAAAGGGAGATCCTGAACATTGTAGGTGAGTACTTTTATGGCTATGATCAAGCTTCAATCGTAGAAGTGGGACTTAGACTATTGAAGGAAAAATCCCACACCATATCATGTGCTGAGAGCTTAACAGGAGGATTATTTCAGGCTCAATTAACATCTATTCCCGGTGCATCAGAGGTGCTGAATGGTGGGGTGATTTGTTACCAGGATGAGATTAAGAAGAAGATTTTATCTGTCAAGGCTGATACCTTGAAGCAATATTCATCCGTAAGCGAGCAATGTGCTCTGGAACTCGCTGATAATGTAAGGCAGCTTTTTTCTACAGACATCGGGATCAGCTTCACAGGGGTAGCAGGTCCTGAGCCACACGGAGGTCATCCCGCTGGGACTGTTTGGATCGGTTTATCCTTTAAAGGCAGGCCGACCAGGGCTTTTCAACTGAATCTCGGCGGAGGGCGGAATGGCAACCGTTTGAGAACAGCAAAGTATGGATGGTACTATTTGATCAAGGAATTAAGTTAGGTCATGGAACGGCTGTCTTCCACAGGGGGGCAGCTTTTTGACGTATTTGGATGAGTTCTGTCATTCAACATGTTTAGAAACTGATCATTTCATACATACCTATCCGATTCAATACTTACCAGCTATCGAAAAAAAACCGAATGAATGTTCGATTTTTTTCTTGTTTTCTATAATAAAAACGTTTATAGTATAGATAGGTTGGATTTGAGACAAGATTATAAGTTGTCGATTACAAGTTCTATATTCAAAGGAGGAAGATTTGTGAGCGATCGTAAAGCAGCCTTAGATATGGCGTTAAAACAAATAGAAAAGCAGTTTGGTAAAGGCTCAATCATGAAACTTGGGGAGCAGACTGATAGAAAAGTTGTTACATGCCCAAGTGGTTCATTGGCATTGGATGCAGCTCTTGGAGTTGGCGGGTATCCTCGTGGAAGAATCATCGAGGTATATGGTCCCGAATCATCAGGTAAAACAACAGTGGCGCTTCACGCGATTGCAGAGGTTCAGGCTCAAGGAGGTCAAGCGGCATTCATCGACGCAGAGCACGCACTTGATCCCGAATATGCTCAAAAGCTTGGAGTAAACATAGATGAATTATTACTTTCTCAACCAGATACGGGTGAGCAGGCACTGGAGATTGCAGAAGCTTTAGTACGGAGCGGAGCAGTGGATGCTATCGTCATTGACTCTGTTGCTGCCCTGGTACCAAAAGCCGAAATCGAGGGGGAGATGGGTGATGCCCACGTAGGTCTTCAAGCTCGTTTAATGTCACAGGCCCTTCGTAAGCTTTCTGGTGCGATCAACAAGTCAAAGACCATTGCGATTTTTATTAACCAGATCCGTGAGAAGGTCGGAGTCATGTTCGGAAATCCTGAGACAACGCCTGGTGGTCGTGCACTGAAATTCTATTCTTCTGTACGTCTAGAAGTCCGTCGTGCTGAGACCCTCAAACAGGGTAATGAAATGGTAGGGAACAAAACAAAGATCAAGGTCGTAAAGAATAAAGTCGCTCCACCGTTCCGTGTAGCCGAAGTGGATATCATGTATGGAGAAGGGATTTCCAAAGAAGGTGAAATCGTCGACCTTGGATCTGAGCTGGACATTGTCCAGAAGAGTGGAGCCTGGTACTCTTATAATGAAGAACGTTTAGGTCAAGGACGTGAAAATGCAAAGATTTTCCTTAAAGAAAATCCGGAAATCCGCACAGAAATCATGCTGAAGATCCGTGAACACTATGGATTGGATACTGGGCGTGCTGAAACGGACGATCAAGGTGAATTAAGCCTATTGGAAGACTGATTAATATGGAGGAGAAGCAGACGTCTTCGTTTGCTTCTCTTTATTATGTATGTTTACCAATGATATGGTAGAAAATAGTAACATTCCCAAAATCGTTTCAATAAAGGAGACCAGGTCAAGATTTTTAGTCTTCTAAGGAAACAGATAGAATAGTTGAAACAAATGATTTGGATGTTTTTAGCACCCATAATCCCTCTATGACAGCGTCACTTATAGTCGAATGGAAAAAAACCCTTGAGAAATCTAGTGATAGAAGGCTCTACCCCTTGACAATAAATTTTCAGAGATTTAAAATTAACATGTATATTTTACAAATTTTTCGAATGAATATTTGAAAGCCTAGCGCTGTATATTTTGTTCAAATGAGCAATGTACAAGCCGACATGTAAAAGACATGATGACAGTTCATAGCAAGAGGAGGTGAAATAATGCAACCTATTACAATCATCTTCATTTTGCTTGGCCTAATCGTCGGTGTAGTTGTTGGATACTTAATTCGTAAGTCCATTGCTGAAGCAAAGATTGCTGGTGCTAAAGGTTCAGCAGAGCAGATTTTAGAAGATGCAAGGCGCGAGGCGGATGCTCTGAAGAAAGAAGCACTTTTAGAAGCAAAGGACGAAAATCATAAACTTCGCACAGAAATGGAAAATGAACTTCGTGAACGAAGAAATGAATTGCAAAAACAAGAAAATCGTTTAATGCAAAAAGAGGAAAACCTCGATCGAAAAGATGAAACGCTGGATAAGCGTGAAGCTTTACTTGAGAGAAAAGAGGGGACTCTTAACGAAAGACAACAACATATTGAAGAGATGGAAAGCAAAGTGGACGAGATGGTACGATCACAGCAAACCGAGCTAGAACGTATCTCGAGCTTAACTCGTGACGAAGCGAAAGGGATCATTCTCGACCGCGTTGAAAATGAACTCTCCCATGATATCGCTATTATGGTCAGAGAGCATGAAACACGGGCGAAGGAAGACGCCGATAAGAAAGCGAAAGAAGTCCTTTCACTGGCTATACAACGTTGTGCTGCCGAACATGTGGCTGAAACGACAGTTAGTGTTGTGAATCTACCGAATGATGAGATGAAAGGTCGAATTATTGGGCGAGAAGGACGTAACATTCGTACGCTGGAAACACTTACAGGAATCGATTTGATCATTGATGATACTCCTGAAGCGGTTATTCTTTCTGGTTTTGATCCGATTCGTAGAGAAACGGCTCGAATTGCATTAGAGAAATTAGTACAGGATGGACGTATCCACCCTGCACGTATTGAAGAGATGGTAGATAAATCCAGACGTGAAGTGGATGAATACATCCGTGAAATTGGAGAACAAACAACATTCGAAGTTGGCGTTCATGGGCTTCACCCGGATTTAATAAAAATCCTTGGCCGTTTGAAGTATCGTACCAGTTACGGTCAAAACGTATTGAAACACTCAATGGAAGTGGCATATCTTTCAGGATTACTGGCAGCTGAGCTTGGTGAAGACGAAAGACTGGCTAAACGTGCCGGATTACTTCATGATATCGGTAAAGCGATTGACCATGAAGTAGAAGGAAGTCATGTTGAAATTGGTGTTGAACTGGCAACGAAGTATAAAGAACACCCGGTGGTCATTAACAGTATTGCTTCTCACCATGGAGATACAGAGCCAACCTCCATCATTGCGGTTCTTGTTGCAGCAGCAGATGCACTTTCAGCTGCTCGACCAGGGGCAAGAAGCGAGACGCTTGAGAACTATATCCGTCGCCTAGAGAAGCTCGAAGAAATTTCAGAGTCTTATGAAGGCGTTGAGAAGTCCTTTGCGATCCAGGCAGGACGTGAAGTGCGAATCATGGTAAGACCTGAAGCCATTGACGATTTGGAATCTCACCGATTAGCAAGGGATATCCGTAAACGAATTGAAGATGAGCTTGATTACCCGGGCCATATTAAAGTAACGGTCATACGTGAAACAAGGGCTGTCGAATACGCGAAATAAGAGGTTGACTCGAGAAGGGGATATTCCCTTTTTGAGTCAGCTTTTTTTATGGTTTATATCCTTAAGATTCATATAGTGAATTCTATAGGGATGAATAGACGGCAACTTATTTGTGATACAATAACTACATGACTCAATACATATAGAGAAGGGACATTTATTTTTCATGAAAATATTATTTGTTGGAGACGTAGTCGGTTCACTGGGCAGAGAAATGATTACAGAATACCTTCCGAAGTTAAAGAAGAAGCATTCACCGGATTTTACCATTGTGAACGGGGAAAATGCAGCATCAGGCAGGGGAATCACAGAGAAAATATATAAACAATTTATACAAGATGGCGCCAATATGGTGACTTTAGGGAATCATGCTTGGGACAATAAAGACATTTTCAATTTTATAAAATCATCTAAACAGTTGGTGAGACCGGCTAATTTTCCTGAAGGAACCCCTGGCACCGGTCTAGTATTTGGGGAAGTGTACGGTAAAGAAGTAGCGGTCATCAACGCCCAGGGAAGAACCTTCATGCCTCCTCTGGATGACCCGTTTAAAGCACTTGATGAGCTTGTTGACGAAGCCAAAAAGAGAACATCCATTGTCTTTGTTGATTTTCATGCAGAGGCAACAAGTGAAAAGCAGGCAGTCGGATGGTTCCTGGATGGGCGTGTATCTGCCGTAGTAGGAACCCATACCCATGTTCAAACAGCTGATAACCGAATCCTTCCCAATGGAACAGCATTTATGTGTGATGTCGGTATGACAGGTCCTTATGATGAAGTGCTTGGAATGAGTAAGGAGTCTGTTTTAAAAAGATTCCAGACAAGTCTGCCTGTTCGGTTTGAAGTTCCAAAGACGGGCAGGAAGATATTGAGTGCCTGTTTAATTGATATTGATCAAAAAACGGGTAAAGCGAAAAAAATAGAACGGATATTAATCAACGAAGACCATCCATTTATGGCAGAATATTAAATGTTTTCATTCCTTTTTTCGGTGTGACCGGAATGATTTGTCCATTTCCTGAATATAGTATCAGTGGAATCATTTATACCAAGTTTGTTCTTTACCACGGACATACGGTATGGGGGAAATGACAAGGAGGAAAAGGAATGGAAATATTAAAAGTTTCAGCAAAATCTAATCCTAATTCTGTAGCTGGTGCACTTGCCGGTGTTCTTCGTGAGAGAGGAGGAGCTGAGATCCAGGCTATTGGCGCTGGTGCTTTAAATCAGGCAGTCAAAGCAGTCGCCATTGCCAGAGGCTTTGTTGCTCCTAGTGGTTTAGATTTGATATGCATCCCGGCATTTACAGATATTTTGATTGATGGAGAAGAGCGGACGGCGATAAAGTTAATTGTGGAACCAAGATAATATATTATAGGCTGTTCATTAAAGTGGGTACTTTAGTGGACAGCCTTTATATTATTCCATAGTATGATAAGTAGCAGGAACTGACAGATGAGAGGATGAGGAAACATGATATTTGATGCACACTGCGACGTGCTGATGAAGTTATACCTGAAACCCGGGCAGGCGGCATTTCAATCTCAGCATTCATTACATATTACATATCCAATGCTAATTGAGAAGAGAAGCAGGGTCCAATTGTTCGCCATCTATATTCCATCACATCTGAAAGCGGGGCAGCGTTTTCAAGCGGCGTTGGAAATGGTGAACCTTTTTCATAATGAGATATTGAAACCAAATCCCAAGCTAAGGCATGTAACCTCCAAACATGAAGTCGATAGGCTTGCCCATGATGAAATTGGTGCCATGCTTACATTGGAAGGTACTGAGGCTATTGAAGAGGATCTCACGAAGCTCGAAATCCTTTACAGACTTGGAGTCCGTTCTGTAGGTTTAACGTGGAATTGGGCCAATGCAGCAGCAGACGGTGCGTTAGAGCCAAGGGGGGGAGGCTTGACTCATTTTGGGCATGAGGTCGTATCCTTTTTAAATCAGAATAAGGTATGGACCGATGTTTCCCACCTTAGTGAAAAAGCGTTCTGGGATACAATGGAATGTGCTGAATATCCGATAGCTTCACATTCCAATGCGTACTCCATATGTCCACACCCACGTAATTTGAAGAATGACCAAATTCAAGCGATGATCAAAAAGGATAGTGTGATGGGGATTACGTTTGTCCCTCCATTTTTAAATAAAAAGGGACATGCGGTTGTGACAGATGTTATCAGACATGTAGAGCATGTATGCAGCCTCGGGGGAGAAAATCACATTGGCTTCGGCTCAGATTTCGATGGGATATCCGAAACCGTGCAGGGACTATCCTCATTTCATCAATATGACAATCTGATCAATGCCCTTCAACGATACTATAGTGAGAGTCAGGTGAAAAAATTCCTTTTCAATAACTTCGCAGAAAGGTTAACAGGCTGATCACGGACCAGGCCATCAAAGAGACCCATCTTTGATGGCCTGTATGTTTCAACAAGAAAGTGTTTTCAATTTCATAAATTATTCATTCCGGTAGTGAATTAAATAGAAAAGTGATAAACTGATAGAGTGAACGTAAACCGTAAATACGGTGACAAACCTTAGTAGAATTGAAGTGTTCGAAAAAATAGAATTTGCTGATCTTATAGATGTTGCAAAATTGAATGAAGGGGTGTAATAAATGAAGGAACAACTTTCATGGAAAGTTGGCGGCCAGCAGGGTGAAGGGATAGAGAGTACGGGTGAAATTTTCTCTATGGCTCTCAATCGCCTTGGGTATTACTTATACGGGTACCGTCATTTCTCCTCTCGAATTAAGGGAGGCCATACAAATAATAAGATTCGGGTCAGCACGACACAAGTGCGTGCGATTGCAGACGACCTCGATATCCTTATCGCCTTTGATCAGGAAACCATTGATGTGAATTATAAAGAATTACATAGAGATGGAGTCATTATTGCAGATGAAAAGTTTAAGCCTGAGAAACCTGAAGATACGGATGCATCTCTCTATATCATACCTTTCACTCAGTTAGCTACAGAATTGGGGACGTCGTTGATGAAGAATATGGTGGCCGTCGGTGCGACATGTGCCGTTCTAAACCTGGATCCTGACGTTTTTAAGGAAGTCGTGGAGGAGATTTTCGGCCGTAAAGGTGAGACCGTAGTAGAGAAAAACATGGAAGCCATCAGGCAAGGATTCCAAAAGATGAAAGGTGAACTGGGAAGCAAGGTTGGTTCATTACAATTGAAAGAAGCAGATGGAAATAAGCGCATGTTTATGATCGGAAACGATGCGATTGCACTCGGAGCACTGGCTGGGGGAGTTCGTTTGATGGCAGCATATCCAATTACACCTGCGTCAGAAATCATGGAATACCTCATTAAGAAGCTTCCGATGGTTGGTGGAACGGTTATCCAAACAGAAGATGAGATTGCAGCCGCAACGATGGCGATCGGTGCAAACTATGGTGGAATCCGTTCATTCACTGCATCTGCGGGACCAGGTCTTTCTCTTATGATGGAAGCAATCGGCTTATCCGGTATGACAGAACAGCCTTTAGTGGTGGTGGATACACAACGTGGGGGACCTTCAACGGGACTACCAACGAAACAGGAACAGTCCGATTTAATGTCCATGATTTACGGTACCCACGGAGAAATACCAAAGATCGTCCTGGCTCCAAGTACTGTACAGGAAGCATTCTATGATACGGTGGAGGCGTTTAACCTCGCTGAAGAGTATCAATGTCCAGTCATCATCCTTTCTGACCTTCAACTTTCCCTAGGAAAGCAAACCGTTGAACCTCTCGATTACAGTAAAGTGGAAATTCGCAGAGGCAAGCTTGTAGGCAATGAATCCGACTTAAATGAATTAGAGGCGAAGAAATATTTTAAGCGTTTTGAAGTGACAGAAGATGGGGTATCTCCACGTGTCATTCCTGGAATGAAGAACGGGATTCACCATGTTACCGGAGTAGAACATGATGAAACAGGTAAACCTTCAGAATCTCCTGCGAATAGACAAGCTCAGATGGATAAACGGATGCGAAAAGTGGAGAATCTCCGCTTTAACAATCCTATTCACACTCATGCACCCCACGAGGATGCCGATTTATTATTGGTCGGTTTTAACTCAACACGTGGAGTGATAGAGGAAGCAATGGTACGTCTTGAGGCAGATGGGCTGAAAGTAAACCACGCTCATGTTCGCTTACTACACCCCTTCCCGTCGGAGGATCTGGAGCCACTTATGCAATCAGCGAAGAAAGTGGTCGTGATTGAACATAATGCAACAGGACAATTGGCTGATATTATAAAAATGAATGTCGGGTATGGGAACAAAATCACGAAAATGACAAAGTATGATGGAACACCATACTTACCAAATGAAATTCATACTAGATGTAAGGAGTTGATCTGATCCATGGCTACCTTTAAAGATTTCAGAAATAATGTTAAACCCAACTGGTGTCCTGGATGTGGTGACTTCTCTGTACAGGCAGCGATTCAACGAGCATCTGCAAATGTAGGACTGAATCCTGAACAACTGGCAGTCGTTTCAGGTATCGGTTGCTCAGGACGTATTTCAGGTTACATTAACTCATACGGTTTTCATGGGATACATGGACGTTCTCTTCCTATCGCCCAAGGATTAAAAATGGCCAATAAGGATTTAACTGTCATCGCTTCAGGTGGGGATGGAGATGGATTTGCCATCGGACTTGGACATACGATCCACGCGATTCGCCGTAATGTAGATGTGACGTACATCGTTATGGATAACCAAATTTATGGACTGACAAAAGGACAGACATCTCCACGTTCTTCAACTGGATTCAAGACAAAATCAACGCCTCAGGGGAGCATCGAGCCTGCACTGGCACCGATGGAAATGGCCCTGACGGCGGGTGCAACCTTTGTTGCCCAAAGCTTCTCGTCTGACTTAAAGGAATTGACAGCATTAATCGAAGCAGGACTTAATCATAAAGGGTTTTCATTGATCAATGTGTTCAGCCCTTGTGTAACCTATAATAAAATCAATACGTACGATTGGTTCAAAGAGAATCTTACAAAGCTTGCTGATGTGGAAGGATATGACCCATCTAATCGGGAGCAGGCAATGAATACCCTCATGGAAAAGGATGGACTGGTGACGGGATTGATTTATCAAAACAAAGAACAGCCTTCATACCAGGATCTTGTGGCTGGGTATTCCGAAGAACCCCTGAGTACTCACGATTTAAGATTAGATGAACGTAAATTTGATGAATTGGTGAAGGAATTTATGTAATAATAGCTTTTTCAAAAAGAGAGATTAGGTGCAATTGCGCTTAATCTCTCTTTTTTATTATCGAGATTAAACTGTCCAATCAAGGAATGATGTTTTACATATAATAAATATAAAAGAATATTCTGTGGGGGGAAAAAGATGAAAAATAATCTTGATAGAGTTAATGAAGCATATTATGGTGAAATGGGCGAATATATGAAATCTAAAACAATAAAAAGAATAAATTGGATCTTAAATCATGTTGTTGGCGAAAAAGTTTTAGATGTGGGATGCAGTCAAGGGATTATTGATATATTATTAGCTAGAAAAGGTATACATGTTACAGCCGTTGATATAGAAAAAGAAGCAATTCAATATGCAAAAAAAGAATTGAGTAAAGAAAAACAATCAACAAGAGAGAAAGTGGAATTAATCCATGCAAATTATCTTCATTATGATGTTAATAGAAAATTTAACTGTATATTATTAACAGAGATTTTAGAACATTTTGAAGAGTCATCATTAATCATTAAAAAAGTATATAAAATGCTAAGTAAAGGTGGTAGAGTGATTGTAACAATCCCTTTTGGAATCAATGAACATCCAGGACATTTAAGAACTTTATACTTGGCAGAATTGTACAAAGAACTTTACCCATATATGAAAATACAAAAAGTTGAAATGATTGAAAGTTGGATTGGTCTTATTTGTGAAAGGAAAATAGAAGTAGAAGAAAATGTTGATGTTAGCATTCCAATAAAATTAGTAGAAGAAATAGAAAAGGGATTTTTTAAAAAAGAAAGAAAGCTTCTTGATCAATTAAATTATCAAAAAAAGCTGAATGATAGCAAAGAAACATAGTTTAAAAGCCAATTAACAAATTTCTTGAACTTCACCCGAATATAGGACAATGATTAAAGGTCCACATATTTGGGTTCTTCAAGTTTTTGAAAGAATAACCCGTTAATCATGATTCATAAATTTGACCGAAAAATTGATTATCATTAAAAAGGTCTATATTTTTTACAAAAAAGGCATTAAAAGCTACTCAAAACTTTTATTGGGATTACCAGAGCTCTTTTTCTTGCCACCCAGTTTTAAAAGAGTATCTGACTATTAGCTAACATTCCCTTCAAAACCAATATTGAGCTTGGCTTAAATCTAAGAAATGATCAATTCGAAAAGTGCTTAAACTGATGGATAGAAGTTGATAAAAACTGGGTATGAGTGGCTTTTAATCAAAGGCAGTGGAGTAGGAAAAACTGGTCGTCCATCTTCTAAATCTCTAACACTAGAAGAACAAGAGATGGATGTAGAAAAAAACGTAACAACTTTTTTAAAAAACACATTGAAATAAGAATACAGATATAATCATCATTAGCGGGAATTGAAAAAATGACCCCTTCTCAATATAGGGGTCATTCACAATCCGCTTAGGACATTTTTTTACAGGTGTGCAGTCATCTCTAAAGTTTTTCATCAATTAATATAGTTGAAGGTTACTAATGATTTCTGAATTAATATCATTTGTCTCAATGATTAATGTATTGATAGGTGTTTTTTTTGCATCTTGACCAATAAACCATCCTAGTACGGGGTCCTTCGAGCCTCTTAACAGTCGAGTTTTAATATTGCTTTTTGAATGAATAGAGAGTTTCATTACTTTTCTACTATTTCTAAAACAAATAACTTCATTAGAATTGTGTTGCACATCGATATCAGGTGCAAAATGCCATAAAACTTTATAATTGTGCATTTTTGTTGATATAATTTTATCATGTACTTTAATGAATTTCTGACTTTTTTGATATTTTATTGTCCTTTCATGAACTACACCGGCATATCGTCTGTTTATACCTTTCACTTCTGAATAATCTTTTCCAATTTTATATTGCTGAATTTTCACATGATTAAATTTATTGTCCACTCTTGGAAGGCTTGTATCATCCACAATTAAAGTATTATGAGAAAATGATGAATAAGCATATTTTGTGAAAGGGTCTTCATAATCATACCCATTTGGTCCACTTTCAACAAGAATGTCACCATCTGAGTAAAGCCAAATTGACAAATCATCACAATGCTTATGATAGCTAGTATAGTAAGCCGCATAAAATAATAAATAAGTTCCACCACTACCTTTTTTCCATTCATCTCTAAACACTGCATATCCAGATTGAGGAAAGACTTTATCTATATAGGGTGGAGGCAGTCCTTTAAATCCTTTACTAATAGCATATAAATAATGTTTGTCATGTGGCCAAAGATGAGAAGAGGGAATATCTTTAAAGAATGTATCTCCTATTAATGGCCATCTTCCGTCAGGTTTAATGATATATGTGGCATAGTCAGCTAGTGAATCGTATTTTTGAGAAAAGAAATGATGATCGAGGCTATTTTCGAAAAATTTAGCGTACCGCAATACGGCATTGGAAATAACCTGATGGTAGCTAGGAGAATGTTCTAAATGGACACCTTCACTGGAAATGATATAATTAAAATAATTTGTTAATCTTTTTATTGCTAACTTTTTTATTTCATTACTTTCTTTAATATTATTAAAATATTCACTAAAGACTAATAAGCTCTCATCTTGAAACATACCATGATTTGTATTTGTAGTATGAAAAGATTCTGTTCGTAATAAGTTAACATGCAATAAGATGTTCTCGTAAAAAAAAGATATTTCCTTTTCGCTTAGTAAACTCCTGGCACAATCAAAAAAATGGATCCAAATAACTAATCTTCTAGCAGTTACTTCATCGCTCCATGCCATTTTATGTTTAGGAATGGGTTTTGGATTTTTACTAATCCAATCTTTAATAATTGAAAATCCATAGGTGATATATTCCTTTTTTCCGAGTTTAGCAAAAGAGGCAATCAAATCTGTTAAAAAGAAATGTCCATGTAGTTGTCTTAGAAACGATCTAGATCGATTACTTTTGTTTTCCCAGTCGATACCATTAGTGAAATTTATTGTTCCATAGGAAGGGAAGCTGAAATTTCCCTTTAGTATATTTTCACTTGAGTACATATAATTATTCTTATTTAAAGGTTTTATAAGCAAATCTTGTAATTTTTTCATTTGCAAATTTGTTTTTTTATCTTTATAAAACTGAACTATTTTTTGCTTATCCTCTGGCCAACTATAAAGAATTCTTCCTTCACTCATGTGTTAGACCCCTCTCTAAAAAGAGTTTTGTGAAGATGTCTTCTATCATAGTAACAATCATGTTTTTGTCAAAGTTATTCTTAACATGATGCATAAGAATTTGTTCTACATTTTTATGAGAACTTTGATTTTTAATTAACGCTACTGCCTCATGAATATTGTTATAAATAAACTGAGTAGGGTATATGTTTGATGCACCTTCCCAGTTTCTTATAACAGGTACTGCTCCCGAGGCCATGCCTTCTGAAACTGATAAATGAAAGCTTTCAAAATCACTTGTGGATAGAATATAGCCAATCTTATTTAACCATGAAGGTACATCATTGTCCCATCCATCAAAAAAAACACTATTTCTCCAAGGAGATATTTTAATCCTTTTAAAAATATCTTCATAATATTTTCTTTCTTGTTTGTTTCTCCATAACCAATTATATTCCATTGGCTGTTTCCCTTTTATAAATAATTTGTACCTTGCATCATATTTCCATAGCTCTTCAAAAATATTTAAAGCTATGTCTAATCTCTTTAGTTTAGGCACGAATCCGATAATTCCTATATTGTATATTGAACTATCGATTTTCTTGTTTGTAAATTTGCTAGTGTCTACTACATTGGGAATAACTTTACCTAAATTAGAAGGTATCTTATTCTTTGATTCGATTATTTTTCTTAAATGTGAAGACACATAGATCACTTTATCGACTCTTTCCCACAGTATCTTTTGGGTAAATTGAGACATTCTTTCTTGTCCTAACATTCTAATAATCAATAATTGCTTTTGGAGTTTATGTTGAGAGTACCATACAGAATTACCTAGACCCCATTCACAAAAGATGATATCTGCCCATTGAAGTAACTGAGTACTTTTTTTGATATCATGTTTCTCGTGTCCACTCCATTTATCAATCTTGAGTTCAAATCGGGGGTGATTGTTAAAGTAATCGATAATTTCTTTTGTGAATTTCAAGTCATGGCCAGCTATTAACAATTTGATCATTGATTTTCACCTCTTGAAGATCCTTTTATGTGAGGCAGAATTTTTTGATAAACAGAATCAAATGTGTGTCTTAAACTTACTTGATGGATGCGCTCAGCAGCAAGATTATATATGTCTTTATTGTCAAATGCTAATTTGATTTTTTTAATGAATTCAAGTTCAGAATTGGCGTACAATGGATAATCAGTACCAAATAAATTTTCATGAAGTTTAGTTCGATTTAATATAACTGGTTTATGAAACAAACCATATTCCAATACTTTAGTGGATATCTCCATTGAATGATCTAATGAAGAATCTCTCCATGAAATACCGATATAACTCTCTTTAATGTTTCTAAATACTTCTTCTCGAGAGGCACTCTCAATCCATTTAATATTTGTGTTCGAACTAAGTGCTTTCTTTACCATTTCCTTATAATTTTCTTTATACGGGTGATTATGAAATTTATTTCCGATTATTAAAAATTTCAATTTAGGGTCTTTAATTTTGTTGAAAGCAAAAATCATATTTGGCATCATCCAATATGGGGATAACTTTCCGGCATATATTATTTGATTGTTAATAAGAAATGAAGTGTTTGAAGTTGTATGAATTTTAGGGAGTAAAGGTGGGAGTAAAAGGAAAATGTTATCATTGGTATTCAATTTTTGTTTGTAATATTGTAACAGTTCATTTGTTTGACATAGAATCTTGTTGGAAAACTTAAGAATCCGCTTAAATTGTTCAATATCGTCTTTATTGGACTGCGACGTAGGGAAATCTGTAAAGTAAAACCAAACCTTGTTTCTTATTAGGTCGTTAGAATTACTCACTAAAAATTTTGAGAAATTGAATCCTCTTACAATTAACAAGTCAAATTTCTCTTTACTAAATAGTAAATCTATTTGCTGAAGTGCACCTATTTGGGTTAATTTACCTGTAGAGTGACTGTCTACCATATGAAAATTTTTGTATTTCAACAAAGGATTTATCAATTGTTTATTTTTGATTGATTTATATACTATTACTTTAACGGAATTGTTATTATCTTGTAGTAGCATTTCAGCTAAGGATACTAACCAAATGGAGGACCCATCTATAATATTTAAATCTATCTCTGCATATATCGCTATTTTCCTCATTCTATTCAAAGTCACCACCTCTTTAAACTTTCACTTTATCAATTAATTGATACTCGTTGTTGATGTCTTTTTCACTATTAACGAAATTGTATGGATCTATAGAAAAGCATATTTGATCTACAATTTTATTCCTGAAACTTTTGAGATTTAATAAGTCTGTCAAAGTCAATTGAGAAGTTTCAATGAATTCATGTTTTATTATACTTCCTGTATTTAATATATTTTTATTGTATACAAAGTGCTCATCTTTATTTAGTAAAGCAATATTTCCAGTAGATCTCCTTTGATAGTAACCTGCTTTACCAACAATTGATGCTTCAGAGTAAATTGCCCCGTTATATAAATCTTTTAAATAATGAGGTCCATAATAATTCGTTGGATAGAATAACGCAGCAAAGGTACTCCCTTTACAATAATCAGATAATTTAATGTTTGTGTTAGTAATTTTGATAAATTCAATATAATCTTTATGATGAATGTTATTGAACCTATCCAATGGCAGTGAGTTTTCTATAAAGATGATTAATTTCTTATTTCTATAATTTTGCTTGTTAAATGAAGAAAGAAGTAATTCGACTTTTTTAAGTGTATCCGCATATCCTAACACTAATATATCTTTAAAGAAGGGGTTTTCTACAGGTATCTTACAACTTTTTAATATATTATATATTCTGTGTGTGTAAGTGTGGTGATCGTAAATTAACCTGATACCTTTAACTTCTCTTATTTTCCTCCAATCTTCTCTATTTAAAATGCTTGATATAATAAAATTTGCATCAGTTTTGTTGGCAACTACTGAAATTAAATTACTAAACATGCTTTGAATTGCATTCGAATTTGTACTTACAACCGAAACTCCAGATGCCAGTAGTTCAAAAAGTCTTCTGGAACACATTGTGTTTGAATTTTTTACAGAATTAACATTTAAGCATATTTTATATTTTTTGCAATGATTAACGAGTTGTTGATATTCAAGTGAACCCCTGATATAACGCTTATACTTTTGCGGGAATTTAAATACAGAATTTTTATTGTAATTCCTATCATATATATCTAACCCATATATTGAAGCAACATCTAAAAGTAGGTGAACATCTTGATTTCGTTCTGGGTGCTGCTTCCCATAATAACTACCTGCAAACATAATGTTCTTTTCTTTATAACCAGTGACACGTATTGGATTGTGTAATTTTGGTTGAGCGGCAAATGTCAAAGTTTGTACCCTGTTATGACCTAAATATGTTTTATACTTTTCAACACAATTTTCATCTGTAGTGTAGACATAATCAAACAATTTAGCGGCTTTAATAAAAAAGTCAAAATGAACAGGGTCTTCTTTATTCCAGAATACAGTAGGTATACCTTGAGATCTGCACCATTGAGTTAACATTTTTAAGTCTCTATAGTCATTATTCTGGTAATTTCCAATTTTGAATTGCCATCTAGACTCATTTCCTTGCCAAGCAGATTCTACGAATAATATATCTGGTTTTTCTCTGATAAGTGCCGATTGCCAATTTTCAGGATATACTTTAATGAATTTGCATTCATGCCTAAAACATTCATAAGAAAATTCGTCTAAAATACACGCCACTTTTACATTTGACAATGCAATCACTACTTTTCCTCCTTTTCAAGATTGTTATATCCAACTAAGTAAGTATCAAATCCTTCATTTTGTAACATTTCATGATTCAACAAGTTGATAGTATCAACAACATTCCTATGATTGAACTTTTCTTTGTAATCAGTTAAATTCAATTTCAAATATCCATCATGTCTGGTTAAAAAAACCAGGCAATCCGTGTTATCAATGGCATCCTCAAAATCAACGTATTTGTTGGCGAAATTCTCTTTGACTAGAGGATCATGTAATTTAAGCTTGTATCCTTTCTTTATTAGTTCAGACATGATGACAAGTGAAGGGCTTTCTCGAACATCGTCAATATTGCCTTTGTAGGCAAGCCCGCATAGGGTGATTATAGGATCGTCAATGTCTTTTACTGTTTGTTCAATAATATTTACAATTCTGGAGGGGGCAGTTTCATTGATTGTTCTTGATAAATGAATTAATTTAGATGTTTCTGGGGATTTTTCAACAATAAACCATGGATCCACTGCAATACAATGACCGCCAACTCCAGGCCCAGGGAAGTGAATATTCACCCTTGGATGATAATTGGCAAGTTTAATGGCATCCCAAATATTGATGTCCAGCTGTTCTCCAATTACAGCCAATTCGTTCGCTAATGCAATATTTACATCACGATACGTATTCTCAATAAGTTTGACCATCTCTGCCGTCTTTGCATCGGTCATATAAATATTTCCTTTTACAAATTTTTTATAGAGGAATACGGTTTTCAGGCAGGATTCTTCATTTATTCCACCAACGATGCGATCATTTTCAATCAATTCCTCAAATAATCTTCCTGGAAGCACTCTTTCTGGAGAATGGGAAACGAGTAAATCTATTCCAACTTTATAGCCGGTTTGGGAAAGTATAGGCAGAAGAATATCCTCAGTAGTTCTTGGGGGTACAGTTGATTCGAGAATAATTAGGTTGTCCTTTTTTAGGAAAGGTAGTATTGCTTCTGTAGCACTGATTACATAAGATAAATCAGCTTCTTTGTCTTTTGTAATAGGAGTAGGGACAGCAATAATATATACATCCGCTTCAGTTGGGACGGTTGATACGGTCAACTTCCCTGAATTCATAACAGAATGGAAGCGATCCTTTAAGCCCGGTTCTTCAATGTGGAGGCTTCTATTCTTTAATTGATTTATTACATTTTCATTAATATCCACACCAACGACTTCTAATCCATGCTGTGCAAACATAACCGCAGTGGGTAAGCCAATATATCCAAGTCCCATAACACATAGTTTCATACTCATCATCAATCATCACCTTTATATTTTTTCTACTCTATAAGCATATGTACAAGATAAATAGATTGAGTGGATGGGTACCTATATATGTAAAAATATGTAAAATATAATAATGCAAAAAAACGAATGATAAATGATTAACAATGAAGGAAGGAATAAATCATCACAGCGTTTTTAATCTTTTTGTATTTGATCTGTCATATTGTTGATGAATACAAGCACAAAATGACCAACGTCGAACTTATTCATGCACTATTTTAAAAAGGTCATGTTTACAACAACTATAGGAGAAAATGTTTTTTTGTGTATCTGGTGAAGGTATATATAATAGAAAAAAACCGGTTTCTCTTTAGGGACCCGGTTTGTTTTTTATTTTATTGATTTCCTGGAGCAACAATGCATTTGTATATTGAAGGTGATGAATGGAATTCTCATATTTTGTTAGGGTATCTTCTACAGAGGCTGGTTCTTTATCGATTGCAAAGACTTCACCTTTCATTTGTCTGATGCTTTCCCTTACGCTTTTGAGGGCAGTGATATATTCTGTTTTATCCTGGTGTAGTTCTTTTATTTCCTGCTCTTTTTGTTGAAGAAACGATTCCTTATTCTTTTGGCGTTGATCTGCTTCAGAAAGTTTTTGTTTTTGAAAATGGATGATGTTTTTATAGTAGAGATCGGATTCTTTCTGGAGTCTGTGAGTTTCGTATAATTCGATTTCTGTTAAGTACAACTGGGTTTCTAATAATTGATTAATGTCCTTGAGTCGGCTTTTTTCATCATCGGCAAATGTAATATCCATCTCGAAACACTGAGTACTGTAATCCAACTTCTCTTTGAAATCCTTCAGAAGTTCTTCAAGTTGCCAAGAGTCGATTTCTTCTCTATATAATTGTTTCTCTGACATTTTTATCCTTCTCCATAAACATTCATTCTCATCTCTGAGATAACTGTTCTCTTCCTGTAATGAGAGAATCTCTCCTTGCTGCGCCTCTTTTCTTTGAAGTAAATATTCATTATGTTTTATTGAAAGCTTTACTTGAAGAGTATGTTTTTGGAGTTGTTCTTTAAGCTGGTTGAAAGAAGAACGGAGCTTATTCATTTCCTTTTCCTGTGAGGAGAGCAGTAAGTGATATTTTAATGTTTCTTGTTTCATTTCTGCTTCCTTGCTAGTAAGTTCCTGATTCCGGGTATCTATATAGGCTTGTAATTGACGATTTTCTTTTTTGAGGGCTTTATATTTCTTGGCGAGGTATTCGTCCTCCAATGTTTCACATTTTCTTTTGTACTTTTCCAATTCAGATTTATAATGGATGATCTGCTGCTGCAGCTGGATGGGGGAAAGTTGTCTCATGTCGACAGACTCCTTCTGCTGTTTTACTTATATGTATATGTAATCAGATGGATGAACGCTACGTGTCCATTGAAATAAGCCATGAAAACCTCCCAGTGTTTACATGGCTTTTATATTTATAATGAATATCATTGCAATGATAAGAAAAGCGTTTACGTTCGTCATATTCATTTAAAGAGTAAGCGTAACCTTAATGAAGCTTGTTTCTACAGTGCTTTATTTGAATGTCATTTTTATAATGGTGACATGATTTCACATTTAAGGTGGAGCAAATTGTTTGGTAAAATATATTCCCCCTTTCCTTATGGTATATGATATGCCGGCTTTGATATTGGAGTACTGGCAAATGTCTATATGATAAGCCTATTTTTTTATCGTTTAAAACGACTATTAGTGTGTCTATTATTATTACGGGAATTATTTGGAAAAAATAGGTATTTTATCTATACCATTTTCTTCCAAGTCCATAGGATATAGTGTGATAGAAATCTAATATTCATTTAAGGAAAGGAAGGATTTTTTTGAAGAAGCGTAAACAAATTAGGGGTTCCCAGACTCCAACACCAACGCCAACAGGTATTCCTTTGGATCCAAACGACTTGGCACCTGAATGTATCCGAGTAGACAAAGTTTATGACTGGGTATTCTTTGCGAACAGGTACGAAAACAAGAACTTTATTCCTGATGAAGCTTGTCGTGAAGCAGTCAGTGCGGCACTGGCGGCAGGTCAGAGAGTAGAGGTGCAAACGGCTCCAGTAGATCCATCTGACGTCAGTGTAACAGGTACCATCATTGAAAATGGAAATCCTGGAAAAGTTCTGATCGTGTGGACAGTACCAGTGGAAGTGACGATCCTAATCGATGGAGTAGCAGTATGTTCATTCACAGTCCGTACTCAATTCACTGATGAAATTATGCTTTGCGTACCTACAGGCATCACAAACGACAACTTAAACATCAGAGCGACACAAGTAATTGCGTCTTCCGGCGGTGTATTAATGGGACCGGATCCATTTGGACCAATGATCCCGTTAAAAGTCGTTCTATGTAAAGATGTTCAAGTTGAATATCCTGTTAAGCTTGAAGTACTGGCTAAATTCTGTTTCCCACGTCCAAATAATATTCCAGTACCAGAAGACAGACTTAAGTGTGATTTGAGCTTACTGCAATTCCCTCGTCAATGCCCAGGATTATTCCCGGTTGATAACTGTGAATGCCAGGCGACGGCCCTTGCAAGAAATGAAGATACAACGGCAACATTTGGCTCAGGAGCATCAGCAGATGAAGTAACCGGTCTATCCACTCTCAGAGCAGAAATTTGTCAGGAATGTTCACTGGCTGATAGCACATGGTCCTATTCCTTTACCGATACTGAAGTAGGCCCTACGCCAACTCCAACTGGCACAGGATTCCAACCAGACTTCAGCTTTAATTTTGATCCATCTTCCATTGATAGCGTCACTTGTGGAGACGACTCATTGACAGCTGTAGGAGAAGGTATCCGTTACTTTGACGGAGCTCCTGAACAATTATTCTACGAATTACAGATTTTTACAGGACTACTAGGTCCTATCGCAGAAGGCTTCCGCTTGATCTTGAGAAACACAGCTAATGTTGTCATCTTTGATAGTGGAGTTGTTGAAGCGTTGGTAGAATTCGGTGAGTGTGATACATTTGGTGACCTGCTTAGTGGGTTGGATAGCTAATTGAATGAGGGAGAGAGGAATCTCTCTCCCTTTTTAACATGTAAAACAGATAATACATAAGATAATAAAAAGAAATCTGTGGGGGTGTATATGGGTGATAAAGGAGGAGAATGAAGCGATAAACATCACAGTCTATCCGAGATTCATGAATGACATTCAAATGCTATCTGAAGAACTTGAATCTCTCTATAGTCATTATTCAAGGCGAATGAAGAGTGTGTCAGAGGAATTGTCCCGTGAAAGAGCAAAACATAAGGTGTATCAATTAGAGGTCGCGGAGAATCATCAAACCATTCAATTGTTGACAGAACAAATTGATTATTTACTTGTAGAGAGTGAATCAAAATATGAACGAAATGGAGGACAATTTTCAATTGAATCTGAATCAACAGATGAAGAAAGTAGTAGTTTAGAACTGGTATCCCTCACTGCTGGAAAAGAATTGAGGGAGGTTGATGAGCTTTTACTCCCTCCAGTCATCCCAGAAATAAGGGTATTGTATGAGAACACATATAGTTATAAAAAAACGATGATGGACAGAGTTAAAAATGAAGTAATCTCTATGTTGATCGAAGCCAATGAGTATTTTATATCTGATAACAAAAGGCCATTAGAGTTTGAGATTAATTCAATAGCCTATAAATCTCAGTTAGCATGGATAAAAAAGCAGCAGAGGCAATACATGAAGAGGAAAAAAGAAAGGTGGTATTCGAAAATGTGGAATTTTTTATGGGGGAAACAAGATTCTAATCATCCTGAGGTAATAAAAAAGCTTAATCTAATTGAAGAACAATTAGAATCGTATTCTGACCATTTTAATGAAGTAAAAGAATCATTGACTAAGAACAATGAAAGAGACAAAGCCACTCAGAATTATTTACAGAGAATGAGTGCCTTGCATGAAGAGCTAAAGAAAATTGAGATGCACTATGAGGATGAACTTCAGGCATTAAGGAATCAAATTGAAGAATTCAGACAAAGAGAAACAGATCTTGAAAAACAATTGAAGTTAATGACTGAAAAAAACAGAGAAAAGCAGGAGGAAAAAAACCAGCGAGAAGCGGCGCTTGAAAAGGAATTGACTTTGCTTCGACAAAATCAGAAATCACAGTCCGTTAAAAAAAATGATCTCTATTCTAAAATGAAGCGGCAAAGGGAAAAAGCAGACCAGGGGAACCCACAATTTGAAGAGTTCGGAAACCTACCCATGGCTCCTGAAGGGAAACGGACCATGTTTGATCCCAACAAATACATCCGTTGAATTTGAAAGGGGGGAAAAAAATGCAATCTAATGACCTAAATAAAATTTACAAACAGCAAAAGAGTGTACCCATTGGGATCAAAAAAGAACAAAAGAAGAAAATGGAAGCGAAACGAACAAAGTTTAGATTTACGGGATGCGGGTGCAACGCCTAAAGAAAAAGTGTATATTTCAAAAAAATTAAGACATTTACTCATAAGGGAATGTAAGAAGGAACTTCCAAATGAAGCATGTGGATTTATTTCTGGTCATAGGAAAGTATGTAAACATGTTTGGCCGGCAAAAAACACAAACCCTTCTCCTTATACGTTCTCCATTGATATCAATGATCAAGATAGAATTATGAGTGAAATGAAAAAAAACAATGAAGAACCGGTGGGAATTTATCATTCTCATCCTTATGGAAAAGCAGTACCATCCACCGATGATAGAAACCATGCCCCTAGTCAACCGGTTTACTATTTTATCATAGCAATAGGAAAGGTTAAGGCAGACATTCGATGTTATATAATTTCAAAAGGTAATGTGAAAGAAGTTCATCTCGAAGTTTTTGGTTGATTCAACCCCTAAAAAAAGAGTTCTGCCATAAAGCAGAACTCTTTTTCAATAAAAATTTATCACAGCGAAAAACCTCAAAAACGATCCCTTTTCGTAAGAATTTTCATCATTTCTTCTTTTTTATTATAGGCTTTAAAATATTCCGTAACCATCTTATGGTTTTTAGAATAGTATGGGTTTGCTTCAGCTTTTTTTGTTGGATGCCATAAGTGATAAATGCCACCGGACAATCTTTTATGAGGACCACACATTGTATCGCAAGCCGCTACGAAAGCATCGTCCTCACCACCCCATCCTTTAAAACGTTCATCAAAACCTTTAACCTTCAAAAAGCATGCTTTTTGAATTAAATTTATTCCGCCCACAGGGACCGACTTCTGATTGTGTCGAAGTTTGCCATGTAAAATGGAGGTGTTTAGAGAATTGTTTGGTTTGTCATATATCCCTTCAGACATAGAACGGGACAAATCAAACACTTTGTTATAAGGAAGGACAAGCGGGAAATATGGAAGATGTTTTAAACCTGATAGGATGGTATTTTTGGGGCAAAGTATATCGGCATCTATAATCGCAATGAAATGAGTGTTAACCTTTTGTACTGCATTGTTTATTGCAGAGGACTTGGAGTAAGGATCATTTCCTTCAGTAGCTATAAGAATATCTGTATTAGGAAACAAAGTTTTGTAGTAATGTCTTACAACTTTTAACGCTTTGTTTCGATAGGGGTCATTTGAGTGAAAAGGGATGATGATTGAAAAGTTAATCATCATAAGCACCTCCTTTCAACGAAAAAGATTAAAAGAATAAGAATAGTAACTCTATCAATTTTCATATATTATATCGATTATCGATCTCAATGTAGAAACAATTTAGTTAATCGCATGTACTTTCTTGCTCACTTCTATTAAATATGCTGTCTGTAACTCCAATGAACCCATCACTACATAGTACCATTTTACTAACACCCAAAAACAGTTACCTCAAATTGAGATCATTTTCTTTACCCTCTTATAATATGCAAAGAGAAATGAAATTGCCTGGACAAACATTTACAAGTTAAAATATCACCTCGGTAAATTAGGACATTATAATATTAAAAACCATTTCTTTATTACAAAAAGAAATGGTTTTCGTTTTCAAAATGGGATGTTAAAGTGTTTAAAATACCACTCATCATTAAAAGCCCGGCTTTTTTTATATTTATTTCTTTTTTGCTCCACTCCATCCTTAAGAACAAGGCGGTCAATTTTTTTGGCACTCCTGTGAACGATTAAATCCTTCGTTTTTTTTATTCTAGCTTCATTGAAATGAAGGTACGCCATTCGCAATAAGTTATAATACACTCCATCATAATCTACCTTGTAAGGGTGAGACTTCCTGAATAAATGTTTGATCGTCACGGATGGCTCACAGCTGCATCGATAACCGAACAACCAAAGCTTAATCGATAATTCTACATCCTCATGTCCCCAGGTCCTAAATCCTGTTTCGAATCCACCCACTTTAAAAAAGGCATCTCGTTTGATTAAGAAACACCCTCCTGGAATGACTGCGGTGTTGAATAACATTGGCTTTTTCTTATGCCATTGTATTCGTAAGCTGCTGTTTAACGTCTGTCCATATCCTACAATCTTCGGGTCGTCCATTGAAGCGATGGCAGGACAAACAACATCTGACATATTCAATCTGAGAGGTGTCAACAATTTATCTATCCAGAATGGCTCGAAAGATAAATGAGCATCACAAAACAGTAAATAGTCAGATGCAGCGTTTTCTGCCCCTATATTACGTGCAACCGAGGGACCGACTCCTTCCGTTTTAATTAACTTGACTTTGTTCTTAAAATGAGATTTTTCTATGAAATCACAACACCGATCTTCAGAAGCATCGTCAACTATAATCACTTCGTAGTCAATAGAAGTATTTGTGGAAAAAAGTGAAGTCAATGTGTTCTTAACGTTTACACCTTCATTTTTCACAGGAAAGATGATAGATACCTTCGTATGATCCATTCCCACGTCATTTTCTCTCCTTCACATAAATATTCATCCATTTATCTTATGTCAATAATTTCTGTTGGTGTTTTTTGGAATTCAAGCTTATGAGATTGCATCATAGATAGTCGACATGAATCATAAGATAAAAAGACCGACTAAGAACCAAGGGTGGTGAGCCAGTAAATGAAATTAAAGATCAATGATCAGGATTGGGGATCAGTTCCCGATTATTGTTTATCAGCCATCCAATTTTTTTGTGTGGAGAATCAATATCATTATCATTGGAACAAAGAAGAACAAACGGTGGAAGTGAATAGTTCCCTACACGGAAAGAAAGTATGGCTATCAGTGAACACATCGAATGAAAGCATAAATGAAGAGATAAATAAAAAAGTCAAAGAGGTATTAATTCATTATGGAATAGATATTGCATTTTTGGATAATTCAGAAGGGCTCAGTGATGGGGATCTATTGATTGAATTAGTCTCGGGTAAAACGAAAAATGATAAACGGTTTGTTTCATTTGGATATAATGAAAAGCTCAATCCCATCAATGTAAAAAAAATTCTCTCAATCCATAAGAAAGAACTGCAATTTAATGGGTATTATCTATTGCCTGAGAGCCATTCGATTCCCCACCTTAGATGTTCCATCCAGTGTAAAGATGAAGAATTCTTACTGAATGAATCCCCTGCGATTTTAACCAACTGTGTGTTGAAAGTATTGCTTGGGAATCAGAAACCCACCTTACTTGATTTGAATGTTCTACATTTATTAAAAACAGCAGGTGAAGCTGTTGAGGATTCGGGAAAAAACAGGGGACAGCTGAAGAAACCGGCTAGGAAAACCCAAATTGATGATAAAGAATACGAGGAGATCAAAAAACAAAAAGCGAAACGAAAAATACGGGAAGCAGAGGCGAAGAAATCTTCTGCTGAAATATATTTTGATTATATTGTCCTGCCTAACCGTAAACTGGAACGATATTCTATTAAAGCCGACTTGTTTATTAAAAATACGGGAAACACTGACTTATTGAATCCAAAAATCTGCTTGCGGATGAACCCTCCTGATAAGATTGAAATTGGAGGACAGATCCTTCCCCCTGAAATGAGTGATATTTTTTCCATTCAAGGCCAAAATGGCGCAGAGGGATGGAAGTATATGGGGGAAGACTGGCTGGAAAAGGCTTATGAAACGGGTGAGTATTGGATTGAGACCATTCAGGAATCCACCATTCCACCTGGTGAATCAATTATGGTAGAAGGGATGCAATTTACGCTGGAAAACCTTGAGGAACAGGAAACGTCTACTATACTGGGTTTTGTTTTATTTGAAGAACAAGGGCTTCAGCTTAATGCCAACAATACAATCAGGATTACCTTTTAGTCATAGAGAAAAGTTGCCATGGGATCTCCAGGGCAACTTTCTTTTATGATAAGTCATTCCCTTGTATTTTCATCACTTCGTGTGACCATCTTATCTGAAGAAGCTTTCAAACGGGGTTTGATAATATGTGTTTGACTTCGCTTCTGATTTTCTACCATACGTTTAAGTTCAAATAGATTATGGGTCATTCTGGAATTATGGTCACGGATCAAATCCACTTCTTCAATAAATTCTATAAACCGCTCTTCGACTTCTTGAAATTTCTCTATCAAGGCTTCATTCTGATGCAGAAAGTGAATTTCTTGCCCCTGTTCTATTGCATCAATCCTCTCTTCCTGTTGTTTGGACCGTAGATCAATATCGGCAAATTGGCTGGAAAACCACCACTCATTCTCTTCAAAGTGCTTTTGATATTCGCTGATGAATGTTTTTATATAGAGCATTTTCTGTTTTTCTGCTTCAACCAATTGATCTTTTGCAAACTGTAATGAATCAAGAGTATGCTTTCTCTCGGACAATAGTTTTTCTAACTCTTCTGTTTTAGTTATCAGGTTATAAAACATTTCTTTTTTCGTATCTTCAGAATGAGATAATGCAGCATTCAAATCATTAATATGCTGTTGTTGACTTTGCACCTTCGTATTTAAGGATTGGTTTGATTGAAGCAGGGTTTGATTTTCATTCATTAATGTATTGTTTTCTGAGGTTGACTTGTCATGACTTTCCTGCAACTTGGACATGGAAAGCGAGAGGCTCTTGAGTTCATTTTCGGATTGAAGGAGTAATTTTTCAAGTTGATGAATCGACATGATCTTCTCATCAAGGAGTTCTTCCTTCTGGTGAAGCTGATGACGGACGGATTCGCTTTCTTTGTCCAGCTTGGATAAAGACAGTTCAAGGCTTTTTCGTTCCGTTTCAGTTTGCAGCAGTTTCTGTTCAATTTCATGAATCGTCCCAACCTTCTCTTGTACGATTTGATCTTTGGTGAGCAGTTGGTGATGAAGGTCATTTACTTGATGCTCAAGCTTCTCTTTCCATTCTTTAAATCTATTTCGATCCTTGAGAAGTTCTTCCTCAGAAACCCGGTTTACTTCTATTTCTTTGTTTAAATGCTCTATTTGCTGTCGTTTGGAATGGACGAGTTCTTTATAATGCTGGACCTCAGCATACAGATAACTTTCTTGTAGTTTTTTTATGAGTTGGTTTAATTCATCTATTTTTGAATGGAAGTATAATCTTTCTTGGTTTTCAATGTGATACATAGGAGTTTCTAGTTCATTCTTTGCTATTTGAATCTCCTCCCTGGGTATTTGTCTTACTTTACGTTATGCACCATTTGCATTGTAAGTTACTTGGATGGAAGCCCATTTATCCACGTATAGAGAATGTGTAAAACAAATTCCATCAATTAAGCGCCTCTATTGTATGTATCCTTAAAAACCTTTATACTGTTATAATGTGCAAGAGTGTTTTATTGTTCATTCTGCCGAATTTATAATAGAAGATAAACGGTTTGGTTATAGAGGTAGAAAGGGGATTTTTCATGAACGAAGAACAACGAAAATATGGACAACAATCGAAGTCTGTCACTCCATCGGACCAAAAATCCGAGAAGGATTACAGTAAGTACTTTGAAAGTGTCTATATCCCACCGTCGTTAAAAGATGCCAAAAAGCGTGGGAAAGAAGAAATAAAATATCATAATGACTTTACCATTGATGAGCGATTTAGGGGTTTAGGCAATGGTAAGAAGTTCTATATAAGAACGTATGGCTGTC
Source organism: Bacillus sp. RO3 (assembly GCF_012911895.1). Taxonomy (GTDB): domain Bacteria; phylum Bacillota; class Bacilli; order Bacillales; family Bacillaceae_B; genus Rossellomorea. The sequence continues at coordinate 172,842 of NZ_JAAXCV010000034.1, read as the reverse complement.
AAATGAATGAACATGATACGGAGGTAATGGCTGGGATTTTCATGGCACTTGGCTATGAAGCGACAAATTCCACTGATGATGCTGATGTCATCCTCCTAAATACATGCGCCATTCGTGAAAACGCTGAAAATAAGGTATTCGGGGAACTTGGGCACCTAAAACATTTAAAGAGAGAAAAGCCTGAGCTTTTAATAGGTGTATGTGGATGCATGTCCCAGGAAGAATCAGTAGTTAATAAGATTTTGAAAACTTATCAGCAGGTCGATATGATTTTTGGGACTCATAATATTCACCGTCTTCCAAACATACTTTCTGATGCCTATATGTCAAAAGCAATGGTGGTAGAGGTATGGTCTAAAGAAGGGGATGTCATAGAGAACCTTCCGAAGGTGCGCCGTGGAAACATCAAAGCATGGGTCAACATTATGTATGGATGTGACAAATTCTGTACGTACTGTATCGTTCCATATACACGTGGCAAAGAGCGAAGCCGCCGTCCCGAAGAAATTATTCAGGAGGTTCGGCACCTGGCTTCTCAAGGATATCAGGAAATCACTCTACTTGGACAAAATGTCAATGCATACGGGAAAGATATCGAAGACCTGGAGTATGGTTTAGGTGATTTAATGGATGATCTAAGGAAAGTGGATATCCCACGCATCAGGTTCACAACGAGTCATCCAAGAGATTTTGATGACCATTTAATCGAAGTTCTTTCAAAGAAAGGCAATTTGGTTGAACATATTCATTTACCGGTTCAATCAGGTTCCACAGATGTCCTGAAGATCATGGCCCGTAAATATACCCGGGAGCAATTTTTAGAATTAGTACGTAAAATCAAAAAAGCAATGCCGGATGTCGCTCTTACAACAGACATCATCGTTGGTTATCCAAACGAAACCGATGAGCAATTCGAAGAAACACTGTCGTTATACAGAGAAGTAGGCTTTGAATCGGCTTACACATACATCTACTCCCCAAGGGAAGGTACTCCTGCTGCAAAGATGAATGATAATGTACCGATGGAAGTGAAAAAAGAGCGACTTCAACGATTGAATGATGTCGTAAAAGAATACTCTGCTGAAGCGATGAAGAAATATACCGGACAGGTAGTAGAGGTGCTGGTGGATGGGGAAAGTAAGAAGAATCCCGATATCCTTGCCGGTTACACCAGACGCAGTAAGCTTGTAAACTTTAAGGCTCCTAAAACAGCAATTGGCAAAATAGTGAAAGTAAAGATAACGGATGCCAAGTCATGGTCATTAGATGGGGAAATGATCGAAGAAGGCCGGATTGGTACAGAATTTCAAGAAGCGGTAGAGGTGAAATAATATGGCAAAGTATACAAAAGACGATATTATGAAGAGGGCAGAAGAGCTTGCAACAATGATTGCTGAAACAGAGGAAGTGGATTTCTTCAAACGCGCAGAAGCTCAAATTCATGAAAATCAAAAAGTACGGGAAATGATTGCAAGTATTAAAAGCTTGCAAAAACAAGCGGTCAACTTCCAACATTACGGAAAAACAGAAGCGCTGAAAATGGTCGAAGCAAAGATTGAGAACCTGGAAAAGGAAATCGATGCCATTCCGGTTGTTCAACAATTCAAGGAGTCTCAAACCGATGTGAATGATCTCCTGCAAATCGTAGCATCTGTTATTTCCAATAATGTGACTGATCATATTATTGAAACCACAGGCGGAGACTTACTCCGTGGGGAAACCGGATCACAGGTGAAAAATTCAACACCTGGCAGCTGTTCTTAATATAAGAAGGTTCGAGTCTGGTCCATAAATAGTAAAGGTCTCTGATGAAAGGATATTCTTTCATCAGAGACCTTTTTGTATGGGGAAAAACCTATTCTATCCTTCCGTCAATTGCTAATTATCGTCATAAAGGAAAAGAAAATCACATCATCATTTTCTATCCGGTGTACCGGTGCTTCAGGGAACATTCAATAGGTATTCGCATACAATACATTATCTCGCAACAATCCCATTATGTAATTAAATTTAATCGCACAAACACCTAGTTAGTCGCATAAGATGAATTGAAAATGAATGAGGAGGTTCGCTCGAATGGCAGAATATAGAGAGATTATTACTAAAGCGGTCGTAGCGAAGGGACGAAAATTTACACAGTCTCATCATACGATTTGCCCGCCGCATAATCCATCGAGCATTTTAGGCTGCTGGATCATCAATCATCAGTATGAAGCACATAAGGTAGGTAAGAAGGTGGAAGTTCACGGTTCGTACGATATTAACGTATGGTACTCTTATAATGACAACAGTAAGACAGCTGTTGTTACAGAAAGAGTAGAGTATACAGATTGCATTAAGCTGAAATACCGTGACCCTGATTGCTTAGATGATATTGAAGTATGTGCCAGAGTGCTGCAACAGCCGAATTGCTGCGAAGCGGTTATTTCACCAAACGGTAACAAGATCATTGTTCACGTTGAACGTGAATTCCTAGTGGAAGTTATAGGAGAAACAAAAGTATGTGTCCTTGTAAATCCTGAAGGTTGTGACGATGAAGACTGGGATTGTGACTTGGATGATGAAGAATTCGAAGAGTTAGATCCAGACTTCTTAGAAGGAGACGAAGAATAACGTTTACTAGGAAGACGGCCTCTTCCTAGTTTTTTCTTCTTCTTGGTTTAAAACAATTAGTGCATAAGGGATGGGAATCAGTACAAGGAGCATCTAGAAAGATGCTCTTTTTTTATTTGTAGAACCCAGCAAAGGGAAGGAATCAGAGAATAAGGTATAAACTTATGACAGCACAGGTAAGGGATGCAATCAGACCCGTCAGTATAGGTTTGAACCCCAACCTGACAAGGTCTCGTATTCTCACTTGCAGACCGACAGCCGCCATCACCATGATGATCAAGAATTTGGAAATGGTTTTCATGTACGTTTCGATCATTACTGGAATCCATCCAATAGTATGGAGTACGGAGACCCCCAAAAATAAGAAAACAAACCAAGGGAATGCCTTTAAGTATTGCGATTCACCTTCAGTTCCGCTTCTTAGGATAAAGGGTAAACAAAACATAACAGGGATCAAAAATAATGTGCGTGCGAGCTTGACCGTTGTAGCAACATCTCCTGCTTCATCCCCAAATGCATAACCTACTGCCACGGCTGATGATGTGTCATGCACAGATGTACCCGCCCAAATACCGAACGATAATTCAGTCATATTGAGGAGGTGGCCAATGAAAGGGTAAGTGATAAAAGCAATCAGATTAAAGAATACAATGGTCGATAATGCATACGCAGTTTCATTTTCTCTGGCCCCGACAATTCCTTTAACAGCTGAAATGGCAGTGGCACCGCAAATGCTTGTGCCGATCCCGATCAATAAGCTCAGTCGTCTATCGACTCCAAGCCATTTACCCACGAAATACGTCACAGTGATCCCTAAGGAAACCGAAAGAAATATCACCCATAATGCCCTTTGTCCGATATGAAGGATATCAAATAAGCTCAACCCCACCCCTAGAAATACAATCGCCACTTTCAAGAGGGTTTTAAGGGTGAAATGTATACCAGGATTAAATGTGGATGGAATGCTGACGGTATTTTGGAGAAGGACTCCGATTAATATGGCAAACAGCATACTGCCGACGAGAGGGAAGAGTGATCCTAAACCTTTAGATAATAAACTGATTAATACAATGATGATAATGCCCCAAGCTTCTCTGGGAAGAAAGGACCTTTTATGTAAGTCATGCTGCAATGTCCAATAGCTCCTTTATGAAAAATCAACTAGTCATAAGTATAGTATAACCCCTTAGAAACGTGAACTCATAAGCACTAATCATTTTATTGTATGTTAAAATAGAATGGTTAAAAAACAAAACACCCAGTATTGAAAGGATTTTTTTTATGAAAAAGATATTAGTTCTGGCAGAAAAGCCTTCTGTAGGAAGAGATATTGCCAGAGTTCTCCATTGTACAAAAAAAGGAAACGGATATTTAGAAGGAAGCGAATATATTGTCACCTGGGCCCTTGGACATCTTGTAACATTAGCGGAGCCTGAAAGGTATGATGAAAGATATAAGTCATGGAACCTTGAGGACCTGCCTATGCTTCCTCCATCCCTGAATCTGGTAGTCATTAAAAAAACAGGTAAGCAGTTTAATGCAGTCAAAACACAAATGAACCGTCCCGATGTAAAAGAAATTGTCATTGCAACAGATGCAGGAAGGGAAGGGGAGCTTGTTGCCCGCTGGATCATCGAGAAAGCGAGAGTAAACAAACCATTGAAGCGGTTATGGATTTCATCCGTTACAGACAAAGCAATTAAAGATGGGTTCAGTAGACTGGAAGATGCAAAAAAATACGAAAATCTTTATGCTGCCGCCCAGTCAAGGTCTGAGGCAGATTGGTATGTGGGGATGAATGCCACCAGGGCTTTGACAACAAAACATAATGCACAGCTATCATGCGGACGAGTACAAACCCCCACTTTAAGCATCATTGCTCAAAGGGAAGAAGAGATCAGAAACTTCAAACCACAGCCTTTTTATGGCATTCATGCCGTAACAGAGCGTGGTGGGTTTATTTGGACCAATAAGAAGAATAGTGATACGAAGACTTTTTCTAAAGAAGAAATCAAGAAGGTTATGGAATCTCTGAAAGATAAAGATGAACTTACGATACAGTCCGTTAAAAAATCATTAAAGAAAAATTTTGCCCCTTCTTTATATGATCTGACTGAACTTCAAAGGGATGCTCATAAGTTCTTTGGCTTTTCTGCCAAAGAAACTCTGTCCGTTATGCAGAAATTGTACGAGCAGCACAAGTTGATCACTTATCCTAGAACAGACAGTAAACATTTATCCAGTGATATGGTCGCGACACTGAGTGACAGGTTAAAAGCTGTGAATGTACAGCCTTATCGTAAGATGGCCCATACTGCATTACAAGGCTCAGTAAAGCTATCTAAAGCTTATGTAGATGATCAAAAGGTGACGGATCACCATGCCATCATTCCAACGGAAGAGACACCATCACTGCAACGTTTACAAGATCGTGAAGGGAAAATCTATGATTTGATCGTCAAACGATTCCTGGCCGTTTTCTTTCCTCCTTATCAGTATGAACAAACCACTGTAGAAGCATCTTTGGGTAAGGAAATGTTTCAAACGAAAGGGAAGCGGATAGTTGAAATGGGCTGGAAAGAAGTATATGACTTTGATTCAGAGAAAGATCAACTAGTAGCAAAAATGGAAAAAGGGGATACGTATCGTATACTGTCTGTGAAAGAAACAGAAGGCCATACATGCCCCCCGGGCCGCTTCAACGAGGGAAGCCTCTTATCTGCCATGGAGAACCCAAAAAGGTTCATGAAAGAAAGCAGTAAAGAACTTCTTGAAACGATACACGAAGCGGGAGGTCTCGGAACAGTCGCGACAAGAGCAGATATCATCGAAAAACTCTATAATTCAGGGGTTATCGAGTCAAGAGGAAAAGAAATTCACATCACTTCAAAAGGGAAGCAGTTATTGGATTTAGCGCCTGAAGAATTACAATCACCGACCCTTACAGCAGAATGGGAGCAAAAGCTAGAGCAAATCGCAAACGGCACCCTTAATAAAACTGCATTTTTGAAAGAAATCAAGGATTACACAAAGAAATCTGTCAGTGAAATTAAGAATTCCACAAAGAAATTCTCCCATGACAATCTAACGGGTACGAAATGTCCCGACTGTGGAAATCTAATGCTGGAGATTAAAAACAAGCATGGCAAGAAATTGGTCTGTCAAGACCGGGAATGCGGTCACCGGAAACATATCAGTAAAAAAACGAATGCACGCTGTCCGAACTGCCATAAACGCCTGGACTTAAGAGGGGAAGGTGAAGGACAAATGTTCACGTGTGTATGTGGGCATAGGGAAAAACTGTCAACCTTCAATGATCGAAGAAAAAAAGAAAAGAATAGTAAAGCAACAAAACGGGATGTAAATAAATATCTGAAATCACAGCAAAAAGAAGAGCCAGTCAATACCGCATTGGCCGATGCATTAGCCAAATTGAAATTGGATCAATAATATAATGATAGGGAGGATTTCCTTTTTTGGGATTTCTCCCTATCTTTTTTTTATTTAAATTGATAGAATATTTTTAATTATAAGAAAGAGGTGAGCAGGGTGACTTCTCCATCAATTGTAGAATTCTTTGCAGCCATCGAAAGAGGAGACATGGCGGCAGTAGAAAAGTCTTTAAGAAATGACACGAATCTGTGCAATGCAGAAAATGAATTGGGGCTAACGGCTTTAGGGGTTGCCGCCCATAATGGCCAACTTGAAATTGTCCAAGTATTATTGAATTTTGGGGCAGACATTCATTCTGTGTCAAATTCAAAAGTTGCCTGTATTCCCTCTAATACGGCCTTGCATGCCGGAATTGCTGGGAAGGCATCCAGGGAGCTGGTAGAGTTCTTATTAGATCAAGGAGCGAACGTAGATCAACCTGATTCATCCGGTTACACCCCTTTACATATTGCTGCCTTCGGCGGAAGTGAAGAAATCGCTTCTCTACTGCTGGCTCATGGAGTAAATCAAGAGAATCATCCAGAAAGTGAACGGTCTCCTCTGGAGATTGCAAGGGAGAAGAACAATAAAGAATTTCTTAAAGCTCATAAAGAATTTGTAAAGGGAAAAGTTCAATAAGTTGCTTTTCTTGGAGCGCGACTCACATAAGAGGGGCGCTTTTTTATTAGGATTGATCAAGCCTGGAAGGAACAACATGTGAGAGTCAAGGCGATAAAAAATCAACGGTCTCCCCGGTTGATGAAATCCCTTCCATTGTTTGTTCATCAAGGCTTGATGCAGTAGATTGGAATTTGTTTTATTCGGAATAAAAAATATTTTTAGAAAATTCTGTTGTTATTTGTCGGTTCCCGTATTAGAATAAACGTTAAATTCAATTACTGAAGGGAGGACATCGTGATGCTAACATTTCTTGCATCCATCTGTATTTTAGTAGCAGGCTATTTCATTTATTCAAAGGTGGTAGAGAAGATTTTCGGTATTGATGATTCAAATGTGACACCTGCATACACCAAGAAAGACGGTATGGATTACATGCCTATGAGCTGGTGGAGAGCAAGCCTGGTTCAATTATTGAACATTGCAGGGTTAGGACCGATCTTCGGTGCTATTTTAGGAGCTCTGTATGGACCGGTAGCATTCATATGGATTGTGATTGGTACACTGTTTGCCGGAGCGGTTCATGATTACTTTTCAGGAATGTTGTCCCTTAGACATAATGGCGCTCAATTTCCATCGATCGTTGGAAAATACTTGGGGAAGCCGGTTCAATCTTCAATGAACATTTTATCGATTGTCCTCATGGTACTCGTAGCGGCAGCTTTTACATCGGGCCCTGCTCAGCTGATGGCAGAGGTGACACCACTTAATTTTATGACATCCCTTGTCATTATTTTTACATATTTTCTTATTGCGACTGTCTTACCGATCAATAAGATCATTGGTAGGATTTATCCGTTCTTTGGAGCCATCCTGATCTTTATGGCGGTATCAATCGGAATCGGTTTATTCTTTTTTGAGCATCCCGTACCGAATTTAACATTTGAAAATTTGCATCCAAATGAATTGCCCCTTTGGCCACTGCTGATGGTGACTGTATCATGTGGAGCGATTTCAGGATTCCATTCCACTCAAAGTCCCATCTTAGCAAGAACATTGAAAAGAGAAAGTGAAGGCAGGAAAGTATTCTATGGTGCAATGGTCGCCGAAGGGATCATTGCATTAATATGGGCTGCTGCAGGAATGGCATTCTTCAATGGAACAGGTGGTCTTCAAGAAGCATTGGCCGCTGGAGGACCTGCCGGAGTGGTCAATGAGATCAGCAAAACGACTTTGGGTACTTTAGGTGGAGTGCTGGCAGTCCTGGGGGTCATTGTCCTTCCAATTACAACAGGGGATACGGCGTTGAGATCTTCAAGAATGATGCTGGCTGATTTGATGAAAGATTTCCGGAAGAAGGAATTTGACGGGAAATGGACGCCAATATTCCTAGTCTTCCCTGTGGCAATCCCGACATTTTTACTTACACAAATAGACTATACTTTCCTATGGAGATATGTAGGCTGGTCCAATCAGGTAGTTGCCACTGTCATGTTGTGGACTGCTGCAATCTATTTGCTGCAGCAGGCAAGGTTTCACTGGATCTGCAGTATTCCTGCATTATTTATGACAGGAGTTGTTAGTTCGTATATCTTTTATGCTCCAGAAGGTTTTGGTTTGCCTTATTCTACAGCGATGTTGATCGGTTCCATCATCTGGTTGGCTGTCTTGGCTTGGTTTGTCCTTCAAGTGATAAAATACAACCCGAAGAGACAACAATCACTAGAGGTGAAGTCGGTCAGTTCATAACGATTAGCAACAGAATAGAGACTGGGACACAGAAGTGTTTTAGTCGAAGATCAATCCGAACAATCATTCAATTGAAAAATCGAATGATTGTTCGGATTTTTAATTGGTTTTGTTTGAGCAAAATTTGGTTTTCTCCCTATTCTAGCTGTTCATTGGAGCGGGGGGGCGAAACTGCTGCAGTAAACCAGTGACATGTGGATCGTACGGATCGACAGCGGTATGAGAAACCGATCAATTTTAATTTTAAGGAATAACCTGTGAAAAGCGTCAATGGATTTTCAGTTTTTGTCGAATAAAAACTGAATTTTTGAAAGATTAAAACAAATCATTCTACAAATTTCGTATTTCCCATATGCTATTTTAATAGAAACAAGCATTATTTCAGATAAGGATGAATGAGATTTGGATGTACATATTGACAAATGCGTTAGGGGATTAGAGTTACAGATTGTATAGTGCATTATGTAAAAGTACAAGTTAAAATTAAGTGAAAATACTTAAAATTCAGATTTTTTACTCCGTCTTTTGAAAACTAGTGAGTGTGGACAAATGAATTAAAAAATAATGAAAGCGCTTACTATTTTAATAATTCTATTTGTGTAGGGGGAAATGAAATGTCAGATTTAGTGAAAATCGGACTTATTCAAGCTTCTCATGATGTTGATGGAAGCGAAGCTGTTGATGTCCACAAAGAGCAGGCAATTAAAAAACACGTAGAGCTGGTAAGGGATGCAGCAAAAAAAGGAGCTCAAATCATTTGCCTTCAGGAGATATTCTATGGTCCTTACTTTTGCTCAGAACAAAATCCCAAGTGGTATGATTCTGCTGAAGAAATTCCCAACGGTCCCACAACCAGACAGTTTCAGGCATTAGCCAAAGAGCTGGGCGTCGTCATCGTCCTCCCAATCTATGAACGTGAAGGGATTGCTACTTACTATAATACGGCAGCCGTCATCGATGCAGATGGATCCTATCTTGGAAAGTATCGAAAACAGCATATTCCACATGTCGGGGTCGGGGAAGAAGGCTACGGATTCTGGGAGAAATATTACTTTAAACCAGGCAACCTTGGATATCCGGTTTTTGATACGGCTTATGCAAAAGTGGGGGTTTATATTTGTTATGACCGTCATTTCCCTGAAGGGGCCCGTCTTTTAGGATTGAAAGGTGCTGAAATTGTATTCAATCCATCTGCTACAGTAGCAGGGTTGTCTGAGTACTTATGGAAACTTGAACAGCCGGCTCATGCAGTGGCAAACGGATATTATTTAGGAGCGATCAACCGTGTAGGGTATGAAGGTCCGTGGAACATGGGGGAATTTTACGGACAATCTTACCTGGTAGACCCAAGAGGCAGCTTTGTTTCCATTGGTAGCAGAGACCATGATGAAGTCATCATAGGAGAAATGAATAAAAAGCTTTTACGTGAAGTTCGCGATACGTGGCAGTTTTATCGTGACCGCAGGCCGGAAACGTATAACGATATGACTGCTTTACTTCCTTAGATTATAGAGGCTGACGATCAATCATCATTGTCAGCCCTTGGGTGTTGAATCGGATCGTGTTGGAAAAACAGGAAATAAAGAGGGGGAAGCCAGTTTGTCTAATACACTTTCATTACTCAATCTTGAGAAGAATTTTCTTGAAGCACATGAAGGGTTAAGCAATAGGGAAGCGGTGGAGGAAGCAAACCGCTGTTTGTATTGTTATGATGCACCATGTATTCAGGCATGTCCGACAAGCATTGATATACCTTCATTTATTAAAAAAATCGCATCAGGGAACTTGAAGGGATCGGCGAAGACCATTATGTCGGCAAATCCTGTTGGTGCAAGCTGTTCACGTGTCTGTCCGACTGAAGAGCTTTGTGAAGGGGCTTGTGTGTTGAATCATTCCACCAAACCCATTATGATCGGCGACCTTCAGCGTTATGCAACTGACTGGGCAAGACACAATGATAGTGTCCTTTTTGAAGCTGGTGAGCCAAATGGAAGGAAAGTAGGCATTATCGGCGGGGGGCCAGCAGGTCTGTCAGCAGCAAGGGAACTTGCCCGCTTGGGTTATGAAGTGACTATTTATGAGGCGGAAAAGGAAGCTGGAGGATTAAATACGTATGGCATCGTATCTTTCCGCCTGCCTCAGTCCATTTCTTATTGGGAAGTGGAACAGGTGAAAAAATTAAATGTCGATATCCGAACCGGTGTGAAGGTGGGGCAGGATATATCTGCTGATGACATTCTGGAGTCACATGATTTTGTCATCCTGGCAGCAGGGATGTCCCATGTTCCCGCACTGAATATTGAAGGGGAACAATTAAAAGGTGTCCATGACGCGATTGAATTTGTCAAGGCAACTAAGGGTGGCGAACTCACTCAAGACTACGTAGGCAAAAAAGTGGCAGTGATAGGGGCCGGGAATACGGCCATTGATGGAGCAACTTGTTCCGTGCGCCTAGGTGCGGAAAATGTGAAGATTTTATACCGCCGTACCCAGGAAGAAATGACGGCTTATGATTTTGAATACGAGTTCGCCAAACAGGATGGAGTAGAATTCCGCTGGCTTACGGCACCTCAAAGAATCATTGGAAATGATGCAGGGGAAGTGACCGGGATCGAATGCATCAAGATGGAATTAGGTGAGCCAGGTGGAGATGGGAGAAGGCGTCCCATTCCTGTAGAGGACTCCCAATTCACCCTGCCAGTGGATGCGGTCATTAAGGCAATCGGCCAGACAAGGCATCTATCACTGATTGAACAATTCGGTTTAGACCATTTCGACGGGGTTGTAAAAGTGAATCAGGAAACCTTTCAAACATCTAATCCAAAGATCTTCGCCTGTGGTGATATTGTTTTTGGTAAAGGTATCGGAGAAGCGATGGTCGTTACAGCTGCAGAACAGGGGAAACAGGCAGCCTATCATTTACATGAACATTTGTCTAACGTTCAAATGAATTAACATTGTCTTAAGGGGGGAAAGTCATGGCAAATTTAAGTATTGATTTAGCAGGGATAAAATCACCTAATCCTTTCTGGTTGGCGTCAGCTCCGCCAACGAACTCAGGCTACCAGGTTCAAAGAGCCTTCGAGGCAGGCTGGGGCGGTGCAGTTTGGAAGACATTGGGGGAGCCGATCATTAATGTATCTTCAAGATTCGCGGCTGTCAGCTTTAATGGACAAAAAGTAGCCGGGTTCAACAATATCGAACTTATAACCGATCGACCACTTGAAGTGAATTTAAAGGAAATATATGAGACGAAGAAGCGTTTTCCTAATCATGCCATCGTTGCATCATTGATGGTAGAACCCAAACAGGAAAAATGGCATGAAATAGTGAAGAAGGTTGAAGATGTAGGCGTGGATGGACTTGAGCTGAATTTCGGATGTCCCCATGGAATGGCTGAAAGGGGAATGGGGTCTGCATCAGGTCAAGTACCGGAATTAGTCGAAAAGCAAACCTATTGGGCGAAGGAGGCGGCTAAGACACCGGTAATCGTAAAGCTGACACCGAATATCACAGACATTACGGTCACTGCTGAAGCAGCTGTCCGGGGTGGTGCAGACGCCGTCAGCATGATCAATACCATTAACAGCCTAGCAGGTGTAGACCTGGATTCTTGGAATACCATACCCCATGTTGCCGGGAAAGGGGCTCATGGAGGATATTGTGGACCTGCAGTGAAGCCGATTTCATTGAACATGGTTGCAGAATGTGCAAGGAATCCGCGAATCAATGTACCGATTTCAGGAATGGGCGGAGTATCCAATTGGCAGGATGCCGTCGAATTTATGCTCATGGGGGCTTCCGGGGTCCAAGTCTGTACTGCTGCCATGCATCACGGTTTTAGAATCGTCGAGGATATGCTGGATGGACTGAATAATTATCTGGATGATAAAGGGATCGCTTCTGTTAAGGATATCGTAGGGAAATCAGTGCCGAAATTTTCAGACTGGGGTAACCTTGATCTGAATTATAGTGTTGTGGCCAAAATCAATCCGGATGTTTGCATTAACTGTAATAAGTGTCATATCGCCTGTGAAGATACATCCCATCAATGCATCGACATGCTGAAAGATCCAAAAGGAAACAGCTACCTTAAAGTAAGGGAAGAGGATTGTGTAGGATGCAATTTATGCTCGATTGTATGCCCGGTTGATGGAGCCATCGACATGATTGAAGTTCCAAGCGGTCATATGCCGATGACCTGGAATGAGCGTCAGGCTGCAGTCGCAAATGTATCCGGCGCTAGAGAAAATGCAGTGAAATAAGTCTGGAGGTACAAAAAATGGATAAAATCATTCAAAATGGAACGATTGTGACAGCTACCGACACATATAAAGCGGATATTTTAATACAACAGGGAAAAATTGCAGCCATTGGGAAAGAATTTGAAGTTTCAAATGCAGAAGTCATCGATGCGAAAGGGAAATATATTTTTCCAGGAGGGATTGATCCCCATACGCATTTGGAAATGCCATTCGGGGGAACGGTATCAAAAGATGACTTTGAGACTGGAACCATTGCTGCAGCATTTGGAGGTACGACGACACTGATAGATTTCTGCCTGACCAATAAGGGAGAGCCACTTCAGAACGCCATAGATACCTGGCATGCAAAGTCCAGAGATAAGGCTGTGATCGATTACAGTTTCCATCTGATGATCGGGGAAATCAATCATGAAGTCCTCTCTCAGCTTCCTGAAGTAATAGATAAGGAGGGAATAACCTCTTTCAAAGTTTTTATGGCATATAAAAACGTCTTCCAGGCAGACGATGAAACGCTGTTCAGAACATTGATTGCTGCTAAGGAATTGGAAGCACTCGTCATGGTGCATGCAGAGAATGGCGATGTAATTGAGTATTTAACTGAAAAAGCATTGGCTGAAGGCAAAACTGAACCAATTTTTCACGCGTTGACGAGACCGCCTGAGCTCGAAGGGGAAGCAACTGGGCGAGCAGCTAAACTTACCGGGTTGGCAGACTCTCAATTATACGTTGTACATGTGTCCTGCTCAGAAGCCGTGGAGCAAATTTCTGCGGCCAGAAGCAAAGGGTTGAATGTTTGGGGAGAGACCTGCCCTCAATATCTGGTACTTGATCAGACCTATTTGGAACGTCCAAACTTCGAAGGGGCTAAATATGTTTGGTCTCCGCCCCTCCGTGAGAAGTGGCATCAAGAAGTACTGTGGAACGCCTTGAAGAGCGGTCAGTTGCAAACATTGGGATCCGATCAATGCTCGTTTGATTTTGCTGGCCAAAAGGATCTTGGCAAAGAAGATTTCACTAAAATTCCGAATGGCGGACCCATCATTGAGGACCGTGTATCTATATTATTCTCAGAAGGAGTTGAAAAAGGGCGGATAAGTTTAAACCAGTTCGTTGATATCATGTCTACGCGCAGTGCAAAGCTGTTTGGACTGTACCCTCAGAAAGGAACCATAGCTGTAGGTTCAGATGCAGATCTGGTCATTTTTGATCCAGATGCTGAAAGAGTGATCTCTGCTGCAACCCATCATATGGCAGCAGATTATAACCCGTTTGAGGGTATGAAGATCAAGGGAGAACCTGTTTCAGTATTATCGAGGGGTAAATATGTCATTAAAGACAAACAGTTCGTAGGCAAGCTTGGAACAGGAATGTATATTAAGAGAGCGAAATACGGTAAGCTTCTTCTGAATGAAGAGAGTGAAGCATTTCAATCTTCAAAGTCATAGTAAATATGGTAGCCATGCACCCAAATAATAGAACCACTCCTGCCAGAAGAAGGGTATCTCCTTCTTCTTGCCTCTCTTATAAAGAAAAGGATTTGCCATTCGAAGCAAACAAATAAGGGGTGTTCGTGTTGAAAAAGAGTTATTTGAAATCTCCAGATTTATTACCGATTAAAGAAAGTGAAAGAAAAATCACCAAGCTGGGTTATTCATTTATGTGGGTAGGGATGGTAGTGGTCCTTGCAACCTTCGCCATCGGTGGAGCAGGAGTCGTTTCTTTACCCTTGCCGCTTGTTGTGCTTGCCACCATCATCGGGTCACTTGCCATCGGACTGTTCATTACATTGACGGGAGATATCGGAATTGAGCATGGAGTTTCCTTCCCGGTATACATGAGGGCTCCGTTTGGAACGATTGGAACACATATCCCTTCAATTGTACGTGGTCTGGCTGCATCGATGTGGTTTGGCATAAACACCTATTTCGGGGCAACTGCAATGAACGGTATTTTAAATATTTTATCTGGTTTCGATAACTGGTTTGTTTGTTTCCTGATCTTTGCGGTACTGCAATTGGTGAATACAGCTCTCGGCATAAAGGCGGTGGAGCGTTTTGCAGACCTGGCGGCACCGGTCATTATTCTTATTTCTGTATGGATGTATTCTTCCCTGTCCGAGTCAGCTGCTTCTCAAGGGAGAGACATTTGGAGTTGGGTTGAAAGTCCGGTAACGGGCGCCGCTACATTTACAGCCTTCCTGGTGGTCATCTTTAGTAATATGGGGTTTTGGGCAACGCTATCAGCTGACATCCCGTCCATCTCACGATTCATGAAGGCCCCCAAAAATGAGCGGAACTGGTTTAAAAGAAACAAAAGCTCATTGATTGGTAATCTTGTAGCCCTTCCTATTACCCAGGCATTCATGGTGCTTATCGGGGGGATATCATACATTGCCGTTTTAAACTATGATCCTGTTGTCGCTCTGCAGGAAGCAGCGAGCGGATTCATTTTAGGGATCCTGCTCCTAATGATTGTCCTTGCTCAATGGTCTACGAATATTGCTGCAAATATTGTACCGGCGGCAACGATCTTCTCTAATGTGGGAGGTCCTAAATTTCCATTTTGGGCAGGTGTCGTTACGGCCGGTATCGTAGGTACGATCGTCCAACCGTGGAACTTATTCGGGATCATCATCCCTGTCCTTCTTTTTGTGGGAGGAATTCTGTCTGCAATCGTGGGGATTTTGATAGCAGACTATTATTTCATCCGGAAACGAAGAGTGAATGTGCCTGCATTATATGAGGATAAAGGACAGTTTAAGTATATGAACGGAGTCAACCTGGCTGGGTTCATTTCATGGATCTTGGGAGGAGTGGCTTCCTATTACGTTCCCAATTTCTCCTTCTTAGTCGGCTTCGGGGTTGGGGCCCTTTCTTACTATGTATTAGCGAAATTCTGGTGGTTCAAGAAATTCGAACAGGCAGAACTGCTGGATCCGAGTGATGAGAAGTATCTTGGTTTGTCTGTAGGGCGTGACTGGGAAATTGAAGTTGAAGAAGATGTCTTGGTCACTGAAGGATCTCCAACCGGCACAAGTTTTTCTTAATGTATTCAGAACAAAACGTTTCAGGTCGTATTAGAAGAAATGGTGGAAAGGGTGTCGTCATGTCCGATTATCAAGAGTTCTTAAGCGAGCGGGATAAAATTGATTTTCTCATTCAAAAAGGGTTCAAAATTGAAAACATCACGGAGAACCTGAGTGGGGCATTCGTTCTTTTCAAGCATAAGGAAAACAAAAGAAGTGCAACCCTCCATGTGAAAACGGCAAATGCAAGAAAATATTTTTCCAACCTGCTGCTGGAGAAGTAAGGGGTTGAAAGGGGAGTCTTGGATGAGTGATGTGAATGAACCGTGTGAGGGAAAGGAACTTCCACTCTTACCTCGAAATCTGCAAACGTCTGAAGAGTTAATCGATTGGGTGTTATCCGTCTTATCTTCCCATCAACTTTCAGATGAGGACCTATTGAGTTGGTGGAATGGAGAGATTCAGTTTGCGGTCTCCTAAATAAGAATAAAAGGAAAAGAGGATTGGTCACTCCAATCCTTTTTCTCCATTTTTCCATGGCAAACCATAAGGAGCGAAGCATGAAAAGTAATTACTATTTATCGGTAGAAGATATTCTAGGCAGAAGATATTTTGAGCATGCTAAAGTGATTGCCGGCCTTAATGGACTCAGCCGACAGGTGAAGTGGGTTCATGTTGTCGAGGTGACATCCATAAAGAATCTACTCAATGGACATGAGATGATTCTAACTACAGGGATGGCCCTGAAGGAAGAAGAGACCTTTCTATCTCTCCTTGAACAACTGATCGAAATGGACGCAGCCGCCATTTGTATTGAACTGGACACCAATATTTCCACTATACCAATGTCTGTTTTGAAATGTGCAGATGCATTTGATTTTCCAATCATTGTCTTCCAGAAGGAAGTACCGTTTGTCAGTATTACGCAGGATATACACTCTGTTTTAATCAATCAACAATATGACATGATCAAAAAGCTGGATTTTTATGCACAGGAGTTAAATAAGAAGCTGCTCTGCGTCAAGCATTTTAGAGAAATCCTTCATGTATTACATAAGGAGCTTTCAGTACCGGTCCTTTTTCAATTAAAGGAACAGGAGGCTGAAATATACCCGCCTCTTTGCCCTCCGGAAGAAGAGAAGATACGAAAAAGTTATATCAGTCCTGGAAGGTCCAACAATCATATTGCTACGGCCAAGGTAATTTTATTTGATCAGGAATATGCACAACTAGGCATTTATCGAAGCGATCATCCTTTTAGTGAATATGAACTTCTCATATTAGACAGAACTTCAACGGCTTTGGCCCAATTTTTAATGAGAGAATTGTACTTTAATGAGCAAAAACGACAGGAAGATTCAAAGTGGATCACCACCTGGCTAAAAGGAGAACAGTCTTACGATAGACTCTCCATATTTCTGGATGATTTAAAACTGTCAATCTACGGAGGCGTCGTATGTATTTGCCGGACGAATAAGCTGATTGAACAAGAACCCATCGATTTGACTTATTTTAACCTTGTAACCAGGAGCATTTTTGAACAGCTAGGCTTTCATGTATTACCTGAAAGAGTGGGAAATAATCTCGTGTTCATTCTTCTTGATACAAGGAGGACAGGGGATTGGAAGGCAAGAGCCACCTCTGCCTACAATAAGCTGCTGCAATCTGACTTCTTTAAAGAGGCAACACATACTGTTTTTGCGACAGGCAAATACCAGGAAGAGACAATGGATATCTATAAAAGCTATGAAACTGCGAAAGACAGCCTAATGTTCCAGTCAAAGATCGATGCTTCTAAATCCTTTATTTTCTTTGATGAATTGCATCTGTACAGATTGATCTCCATTGTAAGCAACAATGTTAATCTTGGGGAAATGATTGAAGAATACCTTTCACCACTCCTCGATTATGACCGAGACCATGATGGGAATTTAGTGCAGACGTTGAAGGTTTTCCTTGCCTGTCAAGGTTCTAAACAGGAAACATCCAAACAATTATTTATTGTAAGACAAACGCTCTACCATCGTTTGAAGAAAATTGAAGATCTACTTGGAGAAGATTTTATGACTTCCGATAGGCGCGTGGCCATTGAATTTCTGTTGGCAGCCCATGATTATTTGCAGCCAGTAACCTCGGTGAAAAAGCTGAAGATCAATTAATAAGATAATGTCCATTTAATGAGGAAGGTTCTTTTACACATTGTCTAATGAAAGCACTACCAATTTCTTTCATAATGAAATTATAGGGATGCGACAGGTTCAATACATCAAGTGCAAATCCATTAATTAGAAGGAGGAACTTAAAATGACGATCATAAAAAAAGATGTGGCAGTATTAAAGAATTATATTGGTGGTGAGTGGGTTGATTCCCTTAGCTCACAAACATTAGAAGTTTTGAATCCAGCTACGAATGAAGAAATTGCAAGAGTGCCGATTTCTACCAAAGAAGACGTTGCAAGGGCGGTGAAAGCAGCGAAAGAAGCATCCCTTACCTGGAAGAAGACTCCTGTTCCAAAGCGGGCTCGTATTTTATATAAATACCATTCCCTGCTTTCTGACAATCATGAGGAGCTGGCGAAACTTGTTGTACAGGAAAATGGTAAATCCTTTAAAGAGGCGTATGGAGAGGTGCAGCGTGGGCTTGAATGCGTGGAATTCGCATGTGGGGCTCCTACCCTCATGATGGGTGAAACGTTAAGTGGGATTGCAGAAGACATAGATTCAGAAATGTTCCGTTATCCACTGGGTGTAGTGGGGGGGATCACTCCTTTTAATTTTCCGATGATGGTACCTCTTTGGATGTTTCCCCTGGCAATCGCGTGTGGTAATACATTCGTTTTGAAACCGTCTGAGAGAACTCCGATTTTAGCCAATAGACTGGCAGAGTTACTTACAGAGGCTGGTATGCCCCACGGCGTATTAAATGTTGTACATGGCGCTCATGATGTGGTAAATGGACTGATTGAGCATAACGATATCGCGGCCATTTCGTTTGTAGGATCCCAACCGGTGGCTAAGTATGTTTACCAGCAGGCTGCCTCTCAAGGAAAAAGGGTTCAGGCATTATCTGGAGCGAAGAACCATCATGTCGTCATGCCTGATGCGGACATGAATAAAGCGGCTGATCATATTATCAGTTCAGCGTTCGGTAGTGCGGGGCAACGTTGTATGGCGTGCAGTGCAGTGGTGGTTGTAGGCGATAATGAGCCCTTTATCAAGGCCTTGAATAAAAAAGCAGACGAACTATGCATGGGGAACGGGATGGACGAAGAAGTCCTTCTGACTCCAGTCATTCGAAAAGAACATCGGGAAAAAACACTAGGGTATATCGAAAAAGGCCTTAAAGAAGGTGCGTCTCTCATAAGGGATGGACGAAAAGAAATGGACGAATTCAAGGAAGGGAACTTTCTGGGTGCCACCATCTTTGACCATGTTTCACCCGAGATGACCATTGCAAAAGAAGAAATGTTCGCTCCAATCCTTAGTCTTTTGAGAGCCAAGGATCTGGAAGAAGGACTGGAGTACATCCGTCAATCCAGATATGGGAATGGCGCAACGATTTACACGAAAGATGCAAAGGCAGTCAGACAGTTCAGAGAAGAAGCTGATGCTGGAATGCTCGGTATTAATGTCGGGGTTCCGGCAACGATGGCGTTCTTCCCGTTCTCAGGGTGGAAAGATTCTTTCTACGGTGATATGCATGTTAATGGTAAAGATGGAGTAAATTTCTATACTAGGAAGAAAATGATCACTTCTCGATTTGATTTTTAATCAGAGTTAGGAGGAACCTTCATGGTGAAAGCAGGTCAATCTCAAGATTTATGGTTAAAGAATGATGAGAAGCTCCTTTGGCATTCCATGAAACCATACAATCCTGATGCAACAATGGTTGTAAAGGAGTCAAGCGGCTCGTGGATAACGGACAAAGATGGTCAAAGATTTCTGGATGGCATGGCAGGACTTTGGTGTGTGAATATTGGTTACGGTCGACAGGAGTTAGCAGAGGCTGCCTATGAACAGCTAAAAAAGATGGCTTATTTTCCACTGACACAAAGTCATCAGCCGGCGATTGAGCTTGCGGAGAAATTAAACCAATTGCTTGGTGATGAGTATGTCATTTTCTTCTCTAACAGTGGATCTGAAGCCAATGAAACCGCCTTTAAGATTGCCAGGCAGTATCACCAGCAAAATGGGGAGCATGGCAGGTATAAAATCTTTTCAAGATATAGAGGCTATCACGGAAACTCAATGGGGGCCCTTGCAGCAACCGGGCAAGCACAGAGAAAATATAAATATGAGCCTTTAGCCCCGGGATTTATCCATATTGCCCCGCCTGATTCCTACCGGGACGAAGCATCAGGTGATCACCCTCATGAACTTCCCGGTGTAAAGGCTATAGACCAAGCGATGACATGGGAGTTGAGTGAAACAGTAGCGGCGTTAATCATGGAACCGATCATCACTGGTGGAGGAGTTATCATGCCACAGGACGGTTACATGAAAGCAGCGAAGGAAGTATGTGATAGGCATGGCGCTCTCTTGATTGTCGATGAAGTAATCTGCGGGTTTGGGCGAACAGGTAAGCCTTTTGGATTCATGAACTATGATGTAAAGCCTGATATCATTACGATGGCGAAGGGGATCACCAGCGCGTATCTTCCCCTGTCTGCAACAGCTGTGAAGCGTGAGATATATGAAGCGTTCAAAGGTTCTGAGGAATATGATTACTTCCGTCACATTAATACATTTGGTGGGAACCCGGCAGCTTGTGCCCTGGCCATGAAAAACATCGAAATCATGGAAAACGAAAGGTTATTCGAACGATCTTCCGAGCTTGGTGAAAAAGCCCTGAATACATTGAAGAATCGTCTGCAAGATCATCCCTATGTTGGAAATGTCAGAGGGAAAGGGTTATTGATCGGGATAGAATTGGTAAGAAGCAAAGAAACGAAAGAACCATTGGACGTTTCAAAAGTAAATTCAGTAATCTCATATTGTAAACAAAATAGGGTGCTCATCGGGAAAAATGGAGCAACCGTAGCCGGCTACAATAATGTGCTCACATTGTCCCCTCCATTAAATATCGAAGAGAAAGACCTGGACCTATTATTATCAACCGTCATGGAAGGAATCGGACAATTATCATGATAAATGGGAAAACATCTGCCAAAGCAGATGTTTTTCTTTTTAAACAAATTCTATTTAATGGTAATATATAGTGGATAGGAACAATGAGGAGGGGAAACATTCGTGAGTATCCTTTTTAAAGGTATTGACCATATTCAAATCGCGGCTCCCATAGGAAGTGAAGAAGAAGCCCGATCATTCTTTACTGATATTCTCGGTTTGAAGGAAATACAGAAACCCGAAAATCTTCAAGGAAGAGGCGGTTGTTGGTTCCAAATTGGCCCTCAAGAAATTCATGTTGGGGTACAAAAAGATTTTATGCCTGCAACTAAAGCACATCCAGGTATACTTGTTTCCAATTTACCATCTCTTAAACAAACTCTGATTGAGAAAGGGATCAAGGTAAAGGAAGATTCCCCAATCAAAGGCAGAGATCGTTTTTTTGTCTCTGATCCCTTCGGTAATCGGTTAGAATTTCTCGAATATGATTAAAATAATTCTCACCTCATGAATAATAAGGTGTTCATTATATGTTCTCATTGTGTAACCTAATGAATGTCAGTTTCACCATAAGAACAGAACTTCTCCCATGACACTGCAACGTATGCTGATAATACCGATCTCTATGATAGATCTTCGCCTTGACCTTTACGGATGTAAAGCGCTGGGCACATTTCTCTTTTTCACATTAATAAATTCCGAAGAGTAGATCGTAATATGGACTTGCCCGTCTCTTACTTTTGCCCTGATAAGCAATGGCTGGTTATACGTGTTCTTAAAAACAAAGTCAGGTCCGTACCAGCTGACAGTAGCGTCTCTGCCATTAGGCACGTAAGGAACACGTTTTGAGTGGTGATATAGCTCAACTATTTCAACACCTGCCTGGTCCACCGCATTGAACAAGGTAGATGACACCTGGCATATCCCTCCGCCAATATCTTCTGAAAGTTCCCCTTTCAATATGACAGGGGCTTTTTTATATCCTTTATCCCTTGTCCTTTTTCCTACCACACCATTGAATGAGAATTCTTCTCCAGGGAATACGACTGTATTGTTGATTTTTTCGGCTGCTAGATAGATGTTTTGGGAACGTTCCACATTATGGACATTAAAGTAGGTGACGTAGCTACCAATCTGCTCGGTCCGTATATGGGCGATTGTCTCACTATCTACTTTTGGATACATTACTTTAAGAGGGGCAGTCAAATGACTTTTGTCTCTGGAAATTAAGTAAGAAAGGATCAATTCGCGAAATTTCATTTCATCAAGTTTGTAACCTGGTTTTTCAGAAACGATTTGGTTACTCTCATTGAGATATGCATTCTGAGGGGGGAGAAAGACCTCTTTTCTTACTTCAGATATCAACATTTCATATCGCTCTTCGTTTAATAAGGGTTCATCTACAAATGGTACATATAAGGCATTTTGTTCTATTGAGATTGTTTCCTCTTTAGGAAGTTGAATATGCAATTGGTTTTGAGCATGTACGACAGGTAGTAATAAGAGACAGAATGAACTAAGTTTCATCATAAGCATATGCCCCGCCCCCCTTCGTTTGTAGTATGGATAAGAAGGGGTTCTTTCATGTTAGATGATAATTGCCAAAAATTGATGGTCATTAAATTGAGGTGGTGATTAAAGACTAAGGAAAAAAAGAGGTTTCGTACATGCTTTTTCTATTCAGATTCATTATGGTTGTGTCATTATTGACTGTCTGCATCCCTAAAGCTGCAGAGGCAATGCCTGATTTTAATATAGAAATAGTACCTTGGGAGCAAGTAGAAGAAATCATTCCAAACCGGACTTATTTTACAATCATTGATGTGGAAACAGGTCTGTCATTTAATGTGCAAAGAAGAGCTGGAAATAAACATGCAGATGTTCAACCTGTGACAAAAAAAGACACGAAGATTATGAAATCCATCTATGGAGGGAAATGGAGCTGGGATCGACGAGCGATTCTGGTGTTAGTACATAATCAGCTCATAGCGGCATCCATGAACGGTATGCCTCACGGTGCAGGAGCGCTTCAAAATGACTTCCCTGGACATTTCTGTGTTCATTTCTACGGAAGTACGACTCATAAAACCCCGACACCGGATTTAGGGCATAAAATCATGATTTTAAAAGCAGGCGGGGTATTGGATGAATTTCTGTACAAATCGGATCCTTATGAATTGATTAGGGTAATGGAGATTGCCGTCAATCAGCATGATGAAAGGCTCCTTTCAAAAGTGATGAGTGACAACGACATATCAGTAAAGGAAATTCTTCACAAGGTGAGACATATTGAAGTCACACAGAAGTCGATTCTTCCTGTAGAAGATTTACCTGTCCTGGTAGGAATGGAGCTTCAAGTTCGAGTGAAATGGATACAGACCGATCAAACACAACAAACAAAGTCCATTTCTCTTATCGTACGTAAAGAAGCGGTGGAAGATCAATGGAAACTAGACGGTCAGTCATTCCTTTCAATGATGAAATAAGAATGTACGACATTTCTTTCCTCCAGTGGATGAAATCTTTTCTATCTTAGAGTGTTATTCATATTAGAAAAGGGGAAAAGGGTATATATAATGAATCATGGAGGGACCAAACCGATGTTTGAGTTTGTCATAAGCTTAATAAAGGATCTTGGCATGTGGGGATTGTTCGCAGGGAATGCCATTGAAGCATCATCCCTGCCATTTCCGGGGGCACTCGTAACCTTAACCTATGGATACTTATTAGATCCTACCTGGTTGGAATTAATATTTCTTGCAATCACAAGCAGCTTGGTTTATACGGTTTTTAGTTATATCCCATATGGTATTGGACATAAATTAAAAGATAAAATTAAAGAGAAAACCAGTTCGAAAAAAATGGAGAAAGGACAGAAATGGTTTCGGAAATGCGGCTTGTGGAGCATTGCCATCACAAGACCTCTTGGGATTGGTAACTATATCTCCTATGTTGCAGGAATCAGTAAAGTGAACAAATGGAAGTTCGGTGGATTAACATTCATGGGCATATTCCCCATTACCTTCACGATGTTGATTGTGGGGAAAAATGGCAATCTCAAAAATGTACAGAACTTGATGAATGACATTCAAACGTATGTCATTGTTGGAGTTGCTGTATTGGCGGCTGGTTTCTTTTTCGTTAAATTTCTGATCAAGCCCAAGGAAAACACCGGCTGTTTGGACAAAGAATCAACCATGGCAAAGCAACTAGAATAAGAAAGATCGATTCACTCCTGAGTCAGGGAGTGAATTTTTTTGTTAAAAGAGAAGACGCTAAAGAACGATTTTGGTTTCCTCAAACTACTAAATGCTTCATATCTTTCACCTGTGCTATAATAAATAGTTGAGAATAGAAGATTTACTGGAAAGGTTTGAATGAAACCATGACACAATATACCCCAATGATAAAACAATATTTACAGGTAAAGGCAGAATATCAGGATGCCTTTTTATTTTTCCGTTTAGGCGATTTCTATGAAATGTTTTTCGATGATGCCATTGCTGCATCTCAAGAACTTGAAATAACATTGACAAGCCGTGACGGGGGAGGAAAGGAACGGATTCCCATGTGCGGTGTCCCTTATCATTCTGCTCCCAATTACATAGAGCAGCTTATAGACAAAGGCTTTAAAGTAGCAATCTGCGAACAAACAGAAGACCCCAAACAGGCAAAGGGAGTTGTCAGACGGGAAGTCGTACAGCTCATTACACCTGGAACTGTTATGGATGGTAAAGGATTAAATGATAAAGAAAACAACTATATCGCTTCTGTGACAGATTTTAATGATCAAACGTTTGGGTTGGCATATAGTGATTTATCAACGGGGGAAACGAAGGTGACTCTGGTTACGGACGGTCTACACGCTGTCTTAAATGAGCTCTCCACCATCGGGGCTAAGGAAGTGGTCATTCACCCGGATCTTATGAAAGAAGTGCAGGATAGGATTAAGGAAAGAAACGAAGTGACATTATCCTATGAGAGGGAAGCAAACCCAGGGGAAGCTTTTGCCCATCTTGTCGAAAATTTGAGAAATGAAAAACTGAAATCGGCATCCTCCACTCTTCTCCATTATCTTTTCCGTACACAGAAGAGAAGCCTTGATCATCTCCAAGCAGTTGAAACGTATCAGCAGCATCAATTTATGAAAATGGATTACTATTCGAAACGTAATCTGGAGTTGACAGAAACGATCCGATCCAAGGGGAAGAAAGGATCTCTTCTCTGGTTATTAGATGAAACGATGACGGCCATGGGAGCACGACTATTGAAACAATGGATAGATCGTCCCCTCATTCATAAGCAGGAAATTGAAAGACGTCAAACGATCGTTGAAGTGCTTCTGGAAAGATTTTTCGAGAGAGAGGACCTTAGGGAAAGGCTGAAAGAAGTGTATGATTTGGAAAGGCTGTCTGGACGGGTCGCGTTCGGGAATGTGAATGCACGAGATCTTGTTCAGTTGAAGAAATCCCTTCAGCAAGTACCATTCCTAAAGAATCTGGTAGAATCACTGGGAAATGAAGTAACAGACGACTTTGTGACAAAACTTGATCCATGTGAAGAATTGATGGATCTCCTTGAACAGGCTCTTGTGGATAATCCGCCTTTATCCATCAAAGAGGGAAGCATTATCAGGGAAGGATATCACGAGGAGCTTGATCAGTTCCGTGATGCAAGTAAGAACGGGAAATCCTGGATTGCGCAATTAGAGCGGGATGAAAGAGAACGGACGGGAATAAGGTCTCTGAAAGTCGGATTCAATAGAGTCTTCGGTTACTATATAGAAGTAACAAGAGCAAATCTTCACCATTTGGAAGACAACCGTTATGAAAGAAAACAAACGTTAACAAATGCAGAGCGGTTCATCACGCCTGAGCTGAAGGAAAAAGAAGCACTTATCCTTCAGGCTGATGAAAAAAGCGTAGATCTCGAGTATGAACTGTTCGTTTCCATTCGAGAAAGAGTGAAGGAATTTATTCCACGCCTCCAAAAGCTTGCCAGACTAATAAGTGAACTGGATGTTCTTCAATGCTTTGCAACGGTGAGTGAAAAAAGGCATTATACCCGTCCGGTTTTTAATGAAGAGAGAAGGATCGTTCTGAAGGACGGACGCCATCCGGTTGTGGAAAAGGTGATGGGTGCACAGGAATACGTCCCAAATGATTGCAATATGGACCATGAAAGAGAAATCTTTCTTATCACAGGACCGAATATGTCAGGGAAAAGTACGTATATGAGACAGGTGGCTTTAACGAGTATACTTGCCCAAATTGGCTGCTATGTTCCGGCTGCAGAGGCAAATCTTCCAATCTTTGATCAAGTATTCACGCGAATCGGGGCTGCCGATGACTTGATTTCCGGTCAAAGCACATTCATGGTTGAAATGTTAGAGGCGAAAAACGCAATCATTCACGCAACTCAGCAGAGTTTAATCTTATTTGATGAAATCGGGAGAGGCACTTCCACTTATGATGGGATGGCACTTGCTCAAGCCATTATCGAATATATTCATGAACATATAGGAGCAAAAACGTTATTCTCGACTCATTATCATGAGCTGACGGTTCTTGATGATGAGTTATCAAAGGTTAAAAATATACATGTCAGTGCCATGGAACAGAATGGAAAACTTGTTTTCCTCCACAAGATCAAGGAAGGTGCCGCTGACAAAAGTTACGGAATCCATGTTGCCGAGCTTGCAGAACTCCCTGGGTCCCTGATTAAGAGAGCGAATGAAATCCTTCTTGAGCTAGAACGAAAGGAAGATTCATCTATTTCTAAGGAATTAGCGGCCACAATGGAAACCAATACACAGAAATATGAACAAACAGAAGACTTGACCCAGCTTTCCTTTTTTGGTTCTGAAAAGAGGGAAAGGAAAGAAACTCTCTCTTCTAAAGAAAAGAAATGCCTGGAAGAGTTGAAGAACTTGGATATTCTTGAAATGACACCATTAGATGCACTGAACTCACTGTACACGATCCAAAAGAAATTAAAAAATTAAAGGAGGAGGAACGGTGGTAAAGATATTTCAGCTTGATGATTCACTCTCGAACAAGATCGCAGCCGGTGAAGTGGTTGAAAGACCTGCATCCGTTGTAAAGGAACTCCTTGAAAACAGCATAGATGCAGGGGGATCAATGATCAAGATTCATATTGAAGAAGCAGGATTGCAGTCGATACGGATCATCGATAACGGGGATGGTATTGAAGAAGATGATGTGAAAACAGCATTTAAGCGACATGCAACGAGTAAAATTAAAGATGAAAATGACTTATTCCGTATTCGAACCCTTGGATTTAGAGGGGAAGCTCTCCCGAGTATTGCTTCTGTCTCACATTTCACATTGAAAACGAGTACCGGTGATGGCCCAGGAACGTGTATTGAGCTTGAAGGCGGAGAAATCCATACCTTTGAGAAGTCATCTTCAAGGAAAGGCACAGATATCACAGTTTCACAACTGTTCTACAATACACCCGCTCGATTGAAATATATGAAAACCATTCACACTGAGCTTGGTAACATTACAGATGTAGTGAACAGAATAGCTCTTGCACACCCTAGCGTGTCCATCAAGCTCCTTCACAATGGGAAATCTTTATTGCATACCAATGGGAACGGGGATGTATTACAGGTATTGGCAGCGATCTACGGCCTTGGAATCGCCAAGAAGATGGTTCCAATCGAAGTGAATTCCCTGGATTTCAGAGTGAAAGGGTATATTTCCCTTCCAGAGGTTACAAGGGCTTCGAGAAATTATATTTCAACGATGATCAATGGACGTTTCATCAAGAACTATGCTTTAGCGAAAGCAATAGGGGAAGGGTACCATACTCTTCTGCCGATCGGACGTCATCCTATTGTATTACTCAGTATAGAAATGGATCCGATCCTGGTAGATGTGAATGTGCATCCTTCAAAGATGGAAGTTCGCATCAGTAAAGAAAATGATTTGAATTCCTTGGTGACAGAAGGAATTAAAGCAGTCTTCAAAGGAAAAGAATTGATCCCTTCAGGTGCGGGTTCACCGAAAGTTGCACGAGCTAAATCAGAGCAAACGTTTATGAATCTGGAACATCCCCCCGTCCCTGGACCACAGGTAGAAAGAAGAGACTTTGTTGACAGAGTAAAGGAACGTCCACTTCCCCAAGATGAGATCATTGAGCTTTATAAACCAGAGCCGCTCGTGGATAAACCGTCTGAGTCTGCAAAGCAGGTAGCTGTTGAACCGCATGAATCCTCTTTTGTGGTTGAAGAAAATGAGGAGGACCTGATAAATGGGGCTGATGAGGATACGGGAGTAAATCAATCTTATCGAGTACCGCCTCTTTATCCAGTTGGACAAATGCACGGCACGTATATATTCGCACAAAATGATCGAGGACTATACATTATTGATCAACACGCTGCTCAAGAGCGCATCAAATATGAGTTCTTTAAGGAAAAGGTGGGGGAAGTGGCAAAGGAGCTCCAAGAACTCCTGGTCCCTCTCACGCTTGAATTTTCTACAGATGAGTATATCAAAATAAATGACTATCGCTCACTTCTGGAAGATGTAGGGGTGTTCCTCGAAGAGTTTGGATATAACAGCTTTATCGTTCGGTCTCACCCACAATGGTTCCCAAAAGGGGAAGAGCAAGAAACGATCGAAGAGATGATTGAACAAGTATTAAAGATGAATCGGGTGGATATAAAAAAACTCAGGGAAGAAGCAGCCATCATGATGAGTTGTAAAGGGTCCATCAAAGCGAACCATCATTTGCGCAAAGAAGACATGGAGGCGTTACTGGATGAGTTGAGAAGGACAAGTGATCCATTTACCTGTCCACATGGCAGGCCGATCATCATTCACTATTCAACATATGAAATGGAAAAGATGTTCAAACGAATTATGTAAGCGTAGACTAAGAGGATGAATCCATATGATTCATCCTCTTTTAATGCCTGTATGTTTTTTACCCGAATTTATCCTGGTGTTCTCTTTTCATCTTTAGATATTCTTCATCTTCTCTTACCAGTTTCCATTTCACTTCAAATAGGGCAGCCGATTTTGCTTTCTCATTGTCCAATCTTCTTTCCTTGATGGTGTGGTCATGATTGTATTTCTTTCCTCCTGGGTAATTGGCATATCGTCTTGCCCTTGTATACCCCATCTGTAGAAACTTCCTGGCCATGTCCATTCCTACAAAATCATTTTCTTGTTGGTACCGAAGAAACAGGTCATAAATCCTTTGAGAGGATTTTTCAGCAATCTGTGGCGTTTTGAATCGCCAGTGTGGAAGGATTTCGCTTTTGTATGGCTCGACTAATAGAACACCTTGTTCGCCCCTCCCCACACGGTATTTTTCAGGCTGTTTTCGAAAATCAATCCCTTCGAAATCAAGATCGTAATCAAATGGCATTTCCCTATCCCTCCTTTAGATCTTGTACCCGGTATGGTGAGTTCCGTAAACAAAAAAATGTGGTTACAATAAAAATATTATGTTAACTAAAGAGTTTGTATCATTTTCCTCACATTCAGAAATAAATAGAAGGAATTCCGTGCAAGGAAGGGAAATAGTAAAGAGATATATTTTTTTAGAAAATTCAATATATAAAAGGGGGGATAAGGAATGCATGGAGGAATAGAGATACAGCGGGAGAAAAGGAATAAGCGTTTTAAATTTACATTATGGACAGCGGGATCTCTCCTATTTGTCCTGCTCGTAACACTTATATTTGTAAACTATTACATTGACAGGTCCCTGCCTATTACATCAGGTACGATTTCATTGGAGGGACTGTCTGAAAATGTTGAAGTAACGAGAGACAAGGATGGTGTCCCTCATATTCTTGCTCAAAATGAAAAAGATTTGTACCTGGCACAAGGTTATGTACAAGCCCAGGATCGCTTATTCCAGATGGACCTCAGCAGGAGGCAGGCTTCTGGCCGTTTGAGTGAAGTGGTTGGTGAGAAAACCATTGACCGGGACAAGTTTTTCAGGACATTGGGATTGAGGAGGGCAGCGGAAGTATCATACGCAGCATATCCCGATGAAGCCAAGCAACTTTTGGAATGGTATGCTGAAGGCGTCAACTTGTTCATAGAAGAAACGAAAGAAAAAGGGAGGCTCCCCATTGAATTCACTTTCCTTGGTTATAAACCAGAAATATGGACGCCGATTGATTCGTTGACTATTGGAAAGTATATGGCTTTTGATCTGGGAGGTCACTGGCAAGGGCAGGCGTTCAGATATTGGGCAATGGAACATTTGCCAAAGGAAAAAGCATATGATCTATTCCCGTCCTATCCGGAGGAGGCACCTACCATTCTCTCTGAAATTGGAGGAATGGAGGTGGACCTAGGGAAATCATTTGCAGGGGCAGTCATTCCACCTGAGTTTAATGGAAGTAATAACTGGGTTGTGAGCGGTAAGAAAACAGAAAGTGGAAAACCCCTCTTGGCAGATGATCCACATCTTTCATTGGGGACTCCTTCCATTTGGTATCAGATGCACCTGGAGTCACCACAAGTCAATGTCAGTGGCGTGATCTTTGCAGGCATCCCGGGGATAATCCTCGGCCACAATGAACAAATTGCTTGGGGGGTTACGAATACAGGACCTGATGTTCAGGATTTATATGTGGAGAAGCGGAATGAACAAGACCCCACGCTGTTCTTATACGATGGCAAATGGGAAAAAGCAACGATTATAGAAGAGCCTATCATCATGAAGGATGGAGAGGTCATTCCTTATGAAGTGACGATTACGAGACATGGGCCGGTTATTTCGGAATTTGCCCTTCAAAATGATAGTGAAAAGGTCTTATCCATGAGGTGGACCGCACTTGATCCAAGCCTTGAACTTCTTGCCATATTGAATATTAATAAAGCGGAGAACTGGGAAGAGTTTGAAGAAGCCCTGGAGGACTTTCATGTCCCAACTCAAAACTTTGTATTTGCATCAGCAGATGGAACGATTGCCTACAAGGCAAACGGGAAAATCCCCATCAGGAAAAAAGGGAACGGATTGCTGCCTGTTCCCGGCTGGAACCCGGATTATGAATGGGAAGGGTTTATTCCTTTTGAAGAGCTACCCAAAGTGGTCAATCCAGAATCCGGCTTCATTGCAACCGCAAATAACAAAGTAGTTTCAGATGATTACCCTTATCACATTAGCCATCACTGGGCTCAGCCTTATCGATACATGAGGATAGAGGAATATTTAGAAGGAAGAAATGACCTCTCTCTTTCCGATATGAAAGCCCTGCAAATGGATCAAGTGAATCTACATGCCCGTGAAATGATCCCTATTCTGATTGAAGATATGATGAGGGATTCTTTAACAGCTAAAGAAAAGGAAGCGATAGATCTCTTTGAGACATGGAACTTTAAAGATGATAAAAAGTTCGCTGCACCACTTATTTTTCATCAATGGATGAACGAGATTTCCACCGGCCTGTTTAAAAAAGAAGTACCAAAGGAAATGATGAAGCTGTTTGAAGGCCGACAAAGTGTCGTGGATGAACTCATTCGAAAAGCTCATAATGGTGAGGAATCGAAGTGGTTTATAGACAGGGGAGGATATCGTACGTTCCTCACATCTTCACTTACCCAAGCCTTGCATGAGCTTGAGGAAGCCTATGGTTCATCAATGGATGAGTGGGAGTGGGGAATGTATCATCGGGTATACTTTGAACATCCTTTATCAGGAGCTTCTCCTGTGTTGAAATGGTTCTTAAATGACAGAGACCCTGAGCCGACAGGGGGTAGCAGAGTGACGGTTGGTGCAGCGAGCTACAATGAGAACGGCATCGTCAATCACGGGGCTTCTTGGAGGTTTGTCATTGATACCGAGGATATGGATAAGGGCTATCATATTGTTGGTCCTGGACAGGCTGGCCATTACAAAAGTGAATGGTATCATAATCAGATTGACGCATGGAAAAACGGGGACTATCATCAAACCCATATTTCAAATCCAAAAGGAGAAAGATTAGTTTTACTTGCCGAATAGATGCAGATGAGGGTATACAGAAATCCGAAAGGGTTCTAAGGAAATACCGCATGGAATAAATGACATACAAACAGTCTGGAGATGAACTTCAGACTGTTTTGTTTGACTGGCGATACAGGTACATAGGTTTATTTCTCGTTGAGGTGGGTACATTCTTTTTCAAGGAAGGAGAAAAATGAGGAGGACATGGAATATTCATAAAGGAATTGGGGATACTATCAAGATGTGATTTAACAACATCTATTATTATGGTACGATAATATGTAAAGAAACAGTTACATAGAAAGCAGTGAATGTATGTCAATGATAGAAAAAGAAAAAGTAATCGTTCTTATCGGTCCGACAGCCGTTGGGAAAACGAATGCAAGTATAGAACTTGCTAATAGGTTCAATGGGGAAATCATCAGTGGGGATTCCATGCAAATCTATAAAAGGATGGACATCGGTACCGCAAAAATTACCCGAGAAGAAATGGAAGGCATACCACATCATCTGCTGGATATTAAAGACCCCCGGGAATCTTTTTCTGTTGCGGATTTTCAAGAACTTGTCAGGAAGAACATTTCAGAGATACACTCCCGTGGAAAGATTCCTTTAATCGTGGGTGGGACAGGGTTATATATTCAGTCGGTCTTATACGATTATCAATTTACAGACACCCCTGGTGACGAGGATTATCGTAAAGAGCTGGACGCAGAACTTGAAAAGAATGGTCCTGATTGGCTTCATGGGAAGTTATTGCGTATCGATCCCGTTTCCGCAAGCAATATTCATCCCAATAATACACGGCGTGTTATCCGTGCCCTGGAAATTTATCATTGTACCGGAAAAAGAATGGCTGAGTTTCAGGCATCACAATCAAAGGAGTTGCAGTACAATGCAGCTATAATCGGATTAACAATGGATCGGGAAAAGCTCTATGAAAGAATAAACCTCCGCGTGGACATGATGATGACCCAGGGTCTATTAAAGGAAGTGAAGGAGTTATATGATGAAGGTGTCAGGAATGTCCAATCCGTTCAGGCCATCGGTTACAAAGAGCTGTATGAATACCTTGATGGTTTAATCGGACTCGAAAGAGCAAAAGAAAACCTAAAGCAAAATTCTAGAAGGTATGCAAAACGGCAACTGACATGGTTCAGAAATAAAATGGATGTAGCCTGGTTCGATATGACAGATGAGAATCGGCACTCCGAAATAATTGAGGATATTTCAGAATTTATTGCAGGAAACCTTCAATTAAAGTCGAATAAGTAATGTAGAGATAGAAGAGGAGGAATAACCCATGAAACAATCCATTAATATCCAAGATCAATTCCTTAATCAACTGCGTAAAGAGGGATCGCTTGTAACCGTATTCCTTTTAAATGGCTTCCAGATCCGTGGCCAGGTAAAGGGCTTTGACAATTTTACCGTGTTGTTCGAAACGGAAGGAAAACAGCAACTTGTATTTAAACATGCCATTTCAACATTCGCTCCGCAGCGTAATGTCCAAATAAATTTTGATGAACAAAACAATTAAAAGCTATATAAAGCTAAAGCTGCCCTGCAAGGGCGGCTTTTTTTATTCCTTTTTTGAACGTTTTTTAATCAATGAGTCATTCTCATGAACGAATACGATATTTAATTAATGAAACAAAAAGTAATTGAATAGGATGATAAAAGAGGGTTTTTATTCATCCCTCATTGAACATGAACGAACCGGTTATGAAATGACTATCGTATGATGAACCCTGATGAAAACAAGCGAAGAATGACTAACACTCCCTAATTCTTTTTATTTCTCGGGAAAGCGCAGGAAAAGACAGGATTCTTCTCATTTGTCGAAAAAAACAGGTAAAATATAGGCGTTTGTCACCCTAAAGCCTTCAGGGGCGTATACTGTCTTTAGAATGGTGAGGTGAAACCATTGGATCAACCAATGAGAATGAAAAATAACGGGCAAATCAGCATAGTGTTGAATTCCCAAAAACGGAGTCCGGTTCGAGATATATTGAAGCATGAATCCGTTCCTCAGTCCCTTCCTCATGAACATGTTGCGTTAAGGGAAATTGAAGAAGAACTTGGGTCTCTCGTTGGAATGGACGAAATGAAGAAAATGGTGAAAGAAATTTATGCATGGATATACGTGAACAAAAAAAGAGAAGCAATGGGGTTGAAAGCAGGAAAACAAGCACTTCATATGATGTTCAAAGGAAATCCAGGTACGGGAAAGACAACTGTTGCACGAATTATCGGAAAGCTTTTCCTTAAAATGAATGTATTATCCAAAGGCCACCTGATTGAAGCGGAAAGGGCTGATTTGGTAGGTGAATATATTGGCCATACAGCTCAGAAAACAAGAGATCTCGTTAAAAAAGCTCTTGGAGGGATTCTATTCATCGATGAAGCTTACTCCCTCGGTCGAGGCGGAGAGAAAGACTTCGGTAAGGAAGCGATTGATACACTGGTCAAGCATATGGAGGATAAGCAGCATGAATTTATCTTGATATTGGCAGGGTATTCGAGGGAAATGGATCAGTTTCTTACGTTAAATCCCGGATTACAATCGAGGTTTCCCCTTGTTTTTCATTTTCCGGATTATTCAGTTGATCAACTGATGGAAATAGGAAGAAGAATGTTGGAAGAGAAGGAATATGTATTAAGTCATGATGCAGAGAGAAAGATAAAGGAGCACCTCCATTCAGCCAAAAATACTCTTTCTCCAATGGCATTTTCAAACGGAAGGTATGTCCGGAATGTAATAGAGAAGTCGATAAGGGCTCAGGCCATGAGACTATTGATGGAGAATTGCTATGACCGGCTTGATTTATTAACCATACGCAGTAATGACCTGGTATTTAACAAAGGGTCTTCTGAATGAATATACTTAGTAAACCAGGAGAATAGCAGAATAAAAAAATGCATTCAGGGATGAATGCATTTTTCATTAAACATGTGCTCGTAAACTCTTATTGGGCAACCGCCACTTATACAAGTAGGAAAGAACACGTAATGCTGTTGTAATGACAAATAATGAATATAGTTCAAAAGGAGAATGGACAATGCCGAGCCCGATTGCTGCACCGCAAAGGACTGCCCAAACGGCATAAATTTCTGAACGGAGTACAAGGGGTTTTCGACCCGCCAGTAAATCACGGATGATGCCACCACCGCTTCCTGTTAAGACGGCAGCAACAATGATCGCGCTGATTGGGTGATTCATTTCAGAAGCATATAGTGCTCCTTGGATAGCGAAGGCGGAAAGTCCGATGGCGTCAAAGAAATTACCCCATTTTCTCCAATGTTTAAGAAGATTATTAGGGAAGAGAAAGACCGCTGTAATGGAAAGGAGTGCAATCTGAAATAGCATGCCCTGCTCCCACAATGCAGACACCGGTACACCAATCAGTAAATTTCGGATGGCCCCCCCGCCAAATGCAGTGACAATTCCTAATATATATACACCGAGGATATCGTATTCCTCTTCCATGGCAATGATAGCCCCTGAAATAGCAAAAGCAATGGTACCAATAATACTCAAGACTTCCCACGTCATACTCATTCCTCCTTACGTATTACAAAATGCTACATGCCATTATGTAGAGTGAGAGGGTTCCTTCGTTTATTCAAACATACTGATTTTAACACGTGTGCACTTAATTGCAAGCATTTTTCATACCTTTTTACATAGAGTTTACGAGGGGATTTTGATATGATGAAGGTGCTCATGAAATGTACAGAAAGAAGGATGTTTATTGAAGAATGAAGTGAAGGAAAAAGTCATCCTTGTTGGATGTCAACTTGAAGATGATGACTTGCGTTTTCAATATAGTATAGAAGAACTTGAGGAGTTGACTCAAACGGCTAATGGTCAAGTAGTGTCCATTCTCACTCAAAAAAGGGACCGTGTTCATCCAGGCACCTATATAGGGAAAGGGAAAGTGGAAGAGCTTATCCTTTTGGAAGAGCAATTTGACCCTGATATCATCATATTTAATGATGAACTCTCCCCTAGTCAAATAAGGAACCTGTCGAAAGACTTAAGTGCCAGGGTGATTGATCGCACTCAACTGATACTTGATATTTTCGCTCAGAGGGCCCGATCAAGGGAAGGGAAATTACAGGTAGAACTGGCGCAACTTCAATACTTACTTCCCAGATTGATCGGACAGGGGGCATCCCTCTCAAGGTTGGGTGGAGGGATTGGAACAAGGGGTCCCGGTGAAACAAAACTGGAAAGTGATCGCCGCCACATTCATCGCAGAATCGATGATATCAAGACACAGCTTCAAACGATTGTGGAACATAGAGAAAGGTATCGTAAAAGAAGAAAGCGAAATAAGACCTTTCAAATTGCCCTGGTGGGTTATACGAATGCAGGGAAATCGACATTATTCAACCGTATCTCTCTGGCGGATTCCTATGAAGAAAATCAACTATTTGCCACCCTTGACCCGATGACGAGGAAAATGCCCCTTCCTAGCGGATACACGACTTTGCTTACGGATACTGTAGGATTCATACAGGATCTTCCCACTTCGTTAATCGCCGCATTTCGCTCGACACTGGAAGAGGTGAGGGAAGCTGACCTGCTTCTCCACGTTGTGGATAGTTCAAACCCCGATTACAATCAGCACGAAAAGACCGTTCAGTCCTTGCTGGAAGACTTGGACATGAGCGGACTGCCACAGTTAACGGTATACAATAAACGCGATATGGTCCACCCCGACTTTGTTCCGTCCGGTGAAGGGGCCCGCATGATCATCAGTGCATTGAATGAAGGGGATCGCGGAGACCTATTGGTGAAAATGGAAGACATCGTAAAAAAACATATGATCTCCTATCATGTGTTGATCCCGGCAAGCGAAGGAAGGCTTCTTTCTCAATTAAAGAATGAAACCATTCTAGGGAAATTGGAATTTTTAGAAGAAAACCAGATTTATGAATTGACTGGGTATCACTTGGAAGACCATCCAATCTCAGGGCATATCAAGAAATTTCAAAGGTAGAAGGGAAACAAAAACCTCATGTTTGAACAATTAATGAATGGAAATACTCTAAAACCGCTTGTAACAAGAGTGGAAGAAAACATTAAAGAAATACACAAAAAGATTGAAGACAGAGCTGAAAGTAACCAGTTTAAAGTACTCCGGTCTTATCAAAGGCACAGGGTTAGTGATTCCCATTTCATACCAACTACAGGTTATGGGTATGATGATACTGGGAGAGACACATTGGAAAGTATTTATGCCGATGTCTTCGGTGGTGAAGCAGGGCTTGTCAGGCCACAGATCATTTCAGGCACTCACGCGATCTCCATTGCTTTATTTGGGGTGCTGAGACCTGGGGACGAATTAGTATACATAACCGGAAAACCTTACGACACCCTCGAAGAAATCGTCGGCATCAGGGGTAACGGGACCGGTTCCCTTAAAGACTTCCAGATTGGTTATCAGAGTGTTCCATTACTCGAATCGGGGAAGGTCGATTATGAATCGGTCAAAAAAGCGGTCACTTCCAAAACTAAAATGATTGGGATTCAGCGATCTAAAGGATACGCCAATAGACCATCCTTTACGATTGATGAAATCAAAGAAATGATTGATTTTGTTAAAAAGATTAACCCCGGAATTGTTGTATTTGTAGACAACTGCTATGGGGAATTCGTTGAAGAAAGGGAACCTTGTCATGTAGGGGCGGATCTGATGGCAGGCTCCCTTATTAAAAACCCTGGTGGCGGCCTTGCGAAAACAGGCGGGTATATAGTAGGGAAGAAAAGGTATGTAGATGCCTGTTCCTACAGGATGACATCCCCAGGCATTGGGGCAGAGGCAGGTGCATCCCTGTACAGCCTTCAGGAAATGTACCAAGGATTCTTCCTTGCTCCCCATGTGGTTGCACAATCATTAAAGGGCGCTGTATTTACATCGGCTCTATTGACAGAGCTTGGTATGGATACGAACCCAGGCCCTCACGCTAAGCGGACAGATTTAATCCAGTCGGTACAATTCAATGACAAGGATAAGATGGTAGCATTTTGTCAGGCGATACAGTTTGCATCTCCTATCAATTCGCACTTCACACCATATCCCAACTATATGCCTGGTTATGAAGATGATGTCATAATGGCAGCCGGAACCTTCATACAAGGCTCCAGCATTGAACTATCTGCCGACGGGCCAATCAGACCCCCCTATGTAGCATATGTCCAGGGAGGGTTAACCTACGCTCACGTAAAGATCGCCGTGTGCTCAGCAGTAGATCTTTTAATAGAAAAAGGTTTAATCTCTGTGACCTCGGGATAATAAAGGAGTAACTGGATAGTCTAAATGTGACTGTCCTTTCCTTTTGAATTCTCATGTAAGAAAATCTAACATTTGATTGACAGAACTCCTGACATTACATATAATAAGGTCAAGAAGGAAATGAAAAGGAGGAATCAAGATGAGCGGAAGTGAAATTCGTCGAACGATGGCACTGTTTCCAATCAGTATTGTCATGCAGCTCACGGACCTATCAGCTCGTCAGATTCGATACTATGAAGAGCACAGTCTGATAAACCCGGCACGGACCGATGGTAATCGAAGGCTCTTTTCCTTGAATGACATTGATAAGTTATTAGAAGTAAAGGATCTGTTAGATCAAGGCATTAATATGGCTGGAATTAAGAAGATATTTGCTGTATCCAGTCACAATGAATCTGAAGTCGTATCTGACGTAAGCAATGAAAAGGAAGAAAAAGCACGACAGGATCTATCTGATGACGAGCTCCGTAAATTGCTTAGAAATGAATTAATGCATTCAGGCAGATTTACTAAAGCATCTTTACGTCAAGGTGACATGTCCCGCTTTTTTCATTAAATAAAACCTTTAATAAACTTGAGGAGGAATTACGTAAATGGCAAAGTATACTCGAGAAGATGTTTTAAGATTAGCGAATGAAGAGGGAGTCAAGTTCATTCGATTACAATTCACTGATATCCTGGGGACGATCAAAAACGTGGAAATCCCTTTAAGTCAGCTTGAAAAGGCTCTAGACAACAAGATGATGTTTGATGGTTCTTCCATTGAAGGATTTGTCCGCATTGAAGAATCAGATATGTACCTATTCCCTGATTTAGATACTTGGCTTGTGTTCCCTTGGACTGCTGAAAAAGGGAAAGTAGCACGACTGATCTGTGACATCTATAATCCGGACGGCACTCCATTTGAAGGGGATCCGCGTAACAACCTAAAGCGTGTCTTAGCAGAAATGGAAGAGCTTGGATTTACTGATTTCAATCTTGGACCAGAGCCGGAATTCTTCCTCTTCAAATTAGACGAAAATGGAGAGCCTACACTGGAACTGAACGACAATGGCGGTTATTTCGATTTAGCACCAACAGATTTAGGAGAAAACTGCCGTCGTGATATCGCATTGGAATTGGAAGAAATGGGCTTTGAAATCGAAGCTTCTCACCACGAAGTTGCTCCTGGACAACATGAGATCGATTTCAAATATGCAAGTGCATTAAGAGCTTGTGACGACATCCAAACATTTAAATTGGTAGTTAAAACAATTGCCCGTAAGCATGGATTACACGCAACTTTCATGCCAAAACCTCTTTTTGGTGTGAATGGCTCAGGGATGCATTGTAACATGTCCCTGTTCAAAAATGGAGAAAACTCTTTCTTTGATGAAAAGGGAGATTTACAATTAAGTGACACAGCCCGCCAATTCCTGGCTGGAATCATTAAGCATGCCACTGACTTTACAGCGATCACCAATCCGACTGTAAACTCATACAAGCGACTGGTTCCCGGATATGAAGCACCTTGTTATGTTGCTTGGTCCGCGCGTAACCGCAGCCCGCTAATCCGTATTCCTGCTTCCCGTGGGTTAAGTACACGTGTGGAAGTACGAAGTGTCGACCCAGCGGCAAACCCATACCTTGCCATGGCAGTATTACTGGCAGCCGGATTGGATGGAATCAAAAATAATCTTCCTGCACCTAAGCCCATCGACCGCAACATCTATGTTATGGACAAAAAAGAGCGTGAAGAAGCAGGGATTGTCGACCTTCCAGCAACATTGCATGCTGCATTGGAGAACCTAAAAACAAATGAGGTAATCGTTAAATCTCTTGGTGAGCATATATTCGAACACTTCGTAGAAGCGAAAGAAATCGAGTGGGATATGTTCCGTACACAAGTACATCCTTGGGAGCGCGAGCAATACATTCAAATGTATTAATCCCGTCACAAAAGAACCCTGGCAGACAGCGCATTTGCTGTCTGTCAGGGTTCTTTTCTATTTATTTTATTCAATCAAAAAACCGATATGCGAAAACATATCGGTTAATGTTTAATGAACTTGTCGGTAGACGCCTACGACCTTTCCGAGGATCGATACGTTTCTTAATATGATTGGATCCATTGTGGAGTTCTCAGGTTGTAATCGAACATAATCCCTTTCTTTAAAGAACCGTTTTACAGTCGCTTCATCTTCATCTGTCATCGCTACGACGATGTCTCCGTTGTTCGCTGTTTGCTGTTGACGGACGATAACGAAATCACCATCTAGAATCCCGGCTTCGATCATGCTATCTCCCATGATTTCCAGCATAAAGACCTGCTCATCGGAAGGTGCCATCCGCTCTGGAAGCGGGAAGAATTCTTCTACATTTTCAACAGCAGTAATAGGTTGCCCCGCAGTGACCTTACCGATTAGGGGAACGTTTACGACCCGCTGGCGTGGAATGTTGTCTTCTTCAAGGTTTAAGATTTCGATGGCTCTAGGTTTAGTGGGATCCCGGCGGATAAGCCCCTTGCTTTCAAGTCTGGCTAAATGTCCGTGTACAGTGGAACTGGAAGCCAGGCCGACAGCTTCACCGATTTCCCTGACCGATGGCGGATACCCTTTTTCCCTGACGGCAATTTTAATGTATTCAAGTATGTCCTGTTGTCTTTTAGACAATTTTGTCATATTCACGCACCTCTATTATAGATCTTATGTTCCCATTATAGCATGTCTTTCCAGACGATACAAACATAAGTTCGAATTTATGTTGACACCAAACGAATGTTCGTATTACAATGAATGTAACAAAACAGAACAAACATTCGTGTGGAGGTTGTATTATGTTAACACATATCTGGAATCGTTTCTCTTACATTATTATATTATTTGTATTAGCTATAGTATCTTCAGTCTATTTTCTAATCGTTATGGGAAGTCAACCTTCTTACCAAAGCATCACGGTTCAGCATGGAGACACCCTCTGGACAATTGCCAACCAGTATAATGAGGAATATTCTATGACTGTAGAAGAGTTCATTTCCTGGGTGGGGGAAGAGAATAACCTTACCTCTTTCTCGATCAAACCCGGTGAATCACTGATCCTCCCTATACAAAACCCGAAACTGTCCACCCATTCGGATAATCAATTTGTAATGAATCAAGAATAGAGGGATAAAAGATGAAGGCAGTTATCTACTGCAGAGTCAGTACAACAAAAGAAACACAGGAAACTTCCCTGGAACGCCAGGAAGAAGAGTTAGTTCAATTAGCAAAAGTCCATCAGTTTGAAGTTGCTGCCGTCATAAGGGATCAGGCAAGCGGCTTTGAACTGGATCGTCCAGGTATCCTGGAACTTCTGGATATGATAAAAGACGACTCTATCGATGCCGTACTTATACAGGATGAAACCAGGATAGGCAGGGGGAATGCAAAGATAGCGCTTATTCACTGTTTATTAAAAGAGGATATTAAGATTATCAGTCAAACACATAGCGGAGAATTACACCTGTCAGAATCAGACTCAATGGTGATTAAAATAGTCAGTATGGTGGAGGAATATCAAAGAAAACTGCATAATTTAAAAATTAAGCGGGGGATGAAAAGGGCAGTGGAGAATGGTTTTCAACCCCATAAAAATTTAAAGAATAAAGGTAATGTGGATGGAAGGGAAAGGATTGAAGTTCCTATCGAGGAGATTGTCCGCTTAAGGAAAAATGAATTAACTTTCGCAGAGATTGCAGCCACATTAAGAGGGTTTGGGTATAACGTTTCTAAGGCAACCGTCCATAGGCGTTATAAAGAATATATGGATTCATTGAAAAATGCATAGCTCTTGTTTTATCTCCTTAAATCTAGTAACATGACGATAGAATAATGTTCAATCTTCGTTGTGTTATAGATTTTGCTCACTAGGCAATAAAGGAGTTTTTATAGATGCTTTCAAAAACAAAAATGAACCGAATCAATGAACTTGCCAAGAAGTCTAAAAGTAAGGGATTGTCTGAACAAGAAGCAAAAGAGCAGTCCAAACTAAGAAAAGAATACCTGGAAACCTTTCGCCAATCGATGAAGGGAACAATAGAAAACACAAGAATCTTTGATCCTGAAGGTAATGAAGTAACTCCTAAAAAGATTCAGGATATACAAACGAAAAAGAAAATGCATTGATGGATGAAACTGCCAG
This sequence comes from Bacillus sp. RO3, assembly GCF_012911895.1. Lineage (GTDB taxonomy): Bacteria > Bacillota > Bacilli > Bacillales > Bacillaceae_B > Rossellomorea. The sequence goes on along the minus strand of NZ_JAAXCV010000034.1, from coordinate 130,570 downwards.
GTCTATTTGAAATAGACCTGGCAGTTTTTTGTCAGCTTCCTATTAAGTTTAGTGGGAGAAGTGTTTACTTCCTAGCATGAAAGTTCAATCTTTATCTCAAAAGGGAATGCCTTTTCAATGTTTCAATAAATCAACATGGATTTACACCCCCGGTTCAAGAAGATGGCTTTCTTTTCAATAACCGTGAGCATAATAATAAGGGTGCTTTTGCGAGGGTTTTTATTTTCAAGGATGACAAAGTCGTGTTATCATTCAAGATAGTTGTATAAAAGACAAAAGAAGATTAATATTAATAAGGTACATTAAAAGGAAGGATGTCTGACATATGTTTGATAACACAGATCAATTAGCAATTAATACAATCCGTACATTATCTATCGATGCAATTGAAAAAGCCGGTTCTGGACACCCGGGAATGCCTATGGGTGCAGCTCCAATGGCATATGCTCTTTGGACGAGATTCATGAATCATAATCCGAAAAATCCTGAGTGGTTTAACAGGGATCGCTTTGTTTTATCCGCTGGTCACGGATCCATGCTATTATATAGCCTGCTTCATTTATCAGGATACGACGTTTCGATGGACGACCTGAAAGACTTTCGTCAATGGGGAAGTAAAACACCTGGACACCCTGAATATAAACATACCCCGGGTGTAGAAGCAACGACTGGACCACTGGGTCAAGGAATCGGCATGGCTGTTGGTATGGCCTTAGCTGAAAGACATTTGGCATCTACATACAATAAAGATCAATATGATATAGTAGACCACTTTACATATTCTATCTGTGGTGATGGAGATTTAATGGAAGGTGTTGCTTCTGAAGCAGCTTCATTAGCAGCTCACTTAAAATTGGGCCGCCTTGTAGTTCTTTATGATTCAAATGATATTTCACTTGATGGAGACTTGGATAAATCATTCTCTGAAAGTGTAAAAGGACGTTTTGAATCATATGGCTGGCAATATATCCGTGTGGAAGACGGTAATGATCTTGACGAAATTTCAAGAGCAATCGAAGAAGCTCAAGGTGATACGACGCGTCCTACAATGATCGAAGTCAAGACGGTCATTGGGTACGGTGCACCTAATAAATCGGGGAAATCAGCTGTTCATGGTGCTCCACTCGGGGAAGACGAGATGAAGCTTACAAAAGAAGCATATCAATGGACGTTTGAGCAGGATTTCCATGTGCCAGATGAGGTATACAGCAGATTCGAAGAAAGAATTCAGCAAACAGGTTCTGAAAAAGAAAAAGAGTGGGCTGACTTATTCATTAAATATAAAGAAGAGCACCCAGAGCTTTCAGTCCAATTGGAAGCAGCAATCAAAGGGGAGCTAAGTGAAGGATGGGATCGTGACATCCCAGTATATGAAGAAGGAAAAGCATTAGCGAGCAGGGCTTCCTCAGGTGAAGTATTAAATGCCATTGCTAAGAACCTGCCTTCATTCATTGGTGGTTCTGCTGACTTAGCAGGGTCTAATAAGACAATGATTAAAGATGAAGCGGACTATACATCTGAATCTTATGAAGGACGTAACATCTGGTTCGGAGTACGTGAATTCGGCATGGGAGCAGCCATGAATGGTATGGCACTTCACGGAGGCCTTCACGTATTCGGTGGGACATTCTTCGTCTTTAGTGATTATTTAAGACCTGCCATCCGTTTAGCAGCTCTAATGGGCTTACCTGTGACCTATGTATTCACCCATGATAGTATCGCAGTAGGAGAAGATGGCCCTACGCATGAGCCTGTGGAACAGCTTGCATCCCTTCGTGCCATGCCGAACCTTTCTGTCATCCGCCCAGGTGATGGAAACGAAGTGGCTGCTGCTTGGAGATTATCTTTAGAGTCAAAGGATCAACCTACCATGCTGGTACTATCCCGACAGGACCTTCCGACACTTAAAGGGACTGCGGATAAAGCTTACAACGGCGTATCAAAAGGGGCATATGTTGTATCTCCTTCAGGAAAAGAACAGCCTGATGCTTTATTGATCGCAACTGGTTCTGAAGTGCATTTAGCAGTAGAAGCACAAAATGCCCTTGAGAAAGATGGAATCAGCGTGTCAGTCGTTAGTATGCCATCTTGGGATCGTTTCGAAAAACAGACAAAAGAATATAAAGAATCCATCCTACCTAAAGGCGTGAAAAAACGTCTTGCTATTGAAATGGGATCACCGATGGGCTGGGATCGCTATGTAGGGGACGAAGGTGACATCTTAGGGATTGATGGCTATGGTGCATCGGCTCCTGGTGAGGAAGTCATGGAAGAGTATGGATTCACTTCAGAAAATATTGTGTCAAGAATCAAAGCCCTTCTTCAGTCATAAATATAGATTTGATGGGTCAACTCCCTAATTCTCATTAGGGGGTTGACCTTTTTATGGTTTTAATGTACGAAATATAGTCCAAAGCTCTGTCAGGCGGCAGGTGCTGAGTGGCAGAGCTTAAAACAATTCAAGCTTTTTAAATAAGTCGATATTTACCTTATTTTAATAGCGGATCTAAATAGTGAAAGAAAAGAATCGAACACAGAAAGAGTTGTTTGTGTGATGGTGGGGCCTTCAAGAATCACATGTAGTCTAATCTGAATTCGACAAAACTAGTGTAGATTCTCAACAATTTCTGACAGTGACTCCCTTCTAGTTGATTTATACTATATAAAAGAATGGTAGGAGGGGGAAAAGTGCGAAACTATCAGATCTATTGGATTGAAGAAATGTTTGTTCAGCACTATTATGGTCGGGAAAGAATTTTCTTTCAGTTGTTTTCGGAATGGGAAGCAAGTTCAGGTGAGCTTCACGATATTATCTCGAAACAAGTAGATTACATTACTAAACCTATACCATACCTTCCTACACAAAGAATACTGCAACACGAAATCATGAAAATAGAAGGTTCAGCCTGGGTAGATTCAATTGCAACGATTGAACGGCTGGAATCAGGTGCAACCTTAGTCCTACATGAAAAGTGGATGACTCTTAATGCCTGGGGGTCAGATGAATCTGAATATATCTTTTTTGAGATATTGCGCAGGAATATCGGACAACTTCTGGCAATCGATATCCAAAATGAACGTTTTGGATGGTTAAAACCTATAAAACAGAGAAAATTTATATATTAATAAGAAATTATGACAGAAATATTGTATAATGTTTCTTGGTTTAGTACACTTTTATAAGGACAACATGAAGGAGGAAGTAAGAATATGGGAACGACTGGTTTACTTATTCTAGTTGGAGTTCTGGCATTACTTGCTGGAGTTGCACTAGGATTTTTCATTGCTCGTAGATATATGATGAGCTACCTTAAGAAAAATCCACCAATTAACGAGCAAATGTTACGCATGATGATGATGCAGATGGGTCAAAAGCCTTCACAGAAGAAAATCAACCAAATGATGAATGCAATGAATAAGAACATGAAATAATAGGTAGAAGCACTCAGGAAATGAGTGCTTTTTCTATTTGCGGCCAATCTTGAATAAATGAATTAGGATCATATGATCATTTTCATATATTCATGAAAACTTGATGGTTATCATTCAGGTTGAAATTGAATTTATGATAGAATATAATCCGGAGGGAGTCATATGAAAAAATGGATGATTGCTTCACTGTCTCTCATGATTCTTGTTGCCGGATGCAGCAATAAGCCTCAGGAAGTGATGGATGAAGAAACACTTGAAATTCAAAATAGTGCAGCAGGAGAAGCACGGGAATATTTAAATTATACAGTGAACAAAGAGAAGAAATCGGTCAATCGAGGTCTTATTACGATGATGATTAACAATCGGAGTGACATGGATGAAATTGAAACCGGTCTTATGTCATTATCCACCAAGCATTTTTCTCCTGATGATTATGTTTATGAAGAGGGTCAATATCTAAAAGATCTTAGATCGTGGCTGAGGAGAAAGTCAGATTCAAATAAGTCAGGCCTTAATCCCCCTTTGGACATCAAGGAAGACATGGGCTGGGAACAGAAGATGGAGCTGGAAAAAAAGAATCCCATGTACCTCGCTTATATTCACGAGCAGAACTATGTTGATTCAGACGGAAAGATTAAAGGGATATCCCTCGGTCTCGCTTTGAATACGGTGGATTATATTCGCGTAGAAGATGAAAATAAGCTCATGCATTTCGATGAGGCGAAAATCGGCGATAAACAGTTAGAAGCCTACGGGAAGAAAATAGCCGACACAGTGGTAAGTCGTGTTAAGGGGAATAAAGAACTGAAAGATGTTCCTATCATGATTTCCTTATACAAACTTCAACCATTAAATAGTGTGGTATCAGGAAACTACATCTCCACGGGTTATGTAGATGAAAATGATAAGCGAGTAAAAAAATGGAATGATGTATCTGATAAATATTTTTATTTTCCCAGTGACGAAGGAGAAGAGAAAGACCGAGATCTGCATAATCGAATTCGTGATTTAGAGGATTATGTCTCTAAATACTTCTCTCATCAGGACATTGAGTTTGTCGGTAAAGCCTTATACCAAAAAGACACACTAAATAAGCTAGTCATTGACGTACATACTGGAATGGTCAAAGAAACTGAACTTATCGGCTTCTCCCAGGCAATCGGCCCTGAAATTGTGGATTACTTCCCCCATACACCTGTATACCTTTACGTAAAGACACCTAAAGGCCTGAAAGCAACCATTGTCAAAGAAGTGGACCAGGAACCCTTTGTTCAGATCCACTAAGAGTATGTAGAGCAGAAGAAGCATCCCTTTCATAAGTGAGGGATGCTTTTCGTTTTTATAAAATGCAGGGTTGATGGCTGTCCATCTAAAAAAAGATTTCTCATTTTTTTGAAATTTGGTAAAATAAAGAGTCGATTCTATACAGTAACGGGGGGGACGGTATGAAAGTATTTTTAGATTTAAAATGGTTTTTTCTTCAAGAGAAAAAGTCTTATATAGCAGGAATTTTACTGCTTTTATGTGTAGCATTTCTTCAATTGATCCCGCCAAGGATCGTAGGGATCATAGTGGACAGTATTAAAGGGAATTCCTTGACTAGAGGAGATATGATGAAGTGGATTTTCATCCTGATCATCACGGCGCTATCTATGTATGGGTTGAGGTTTGTTTGGAGAATCATGATTTTTGGTTCTGCCACCAAGCTTTCACGATTGCTCAGGAACCGTCTGTATGAACATTTTACAAGGATGTCACCATCCTTTTATCAAAAGAGGCGGGTCGGAGATTTAATGGCCCATGCAACAAACGATCTTCAAGCTATCCAGCAAACAGCAGGGGTGGGTGTGTTAACATTTGTGGATTCAATCTCTACAGGAGGATTTGTGATACTGGCAATGGCTTTCACCATCAGCTGGAAGCTTACACTCATTGCGTTGATTCCAATGCCTTTCATGGCCATTCTGACGAATTATTACGGTACTCTTCTACATAAGCGTTTTCACAAGGCGCAAGAAGCCTTTTCTTCGTTAAATGATAAAACCCAGGAGAGTGTTACAGGAATCAAGGTAATAAAAACGTTCGGACAAGAAAAAGAAGATATTGAATCGTTTAGAAAGCAATCCGAAGATGTTGTACAGAGGAATGTATCCGTTGCAAGGGTGGATTCCCTATTCGATCCGACGATTTCCATCATTGTGGGTATTTCATTCTTTCTGTCGATCGTATTTGGATCAAGGTTTGTGGTCAACGGGGATATGACCATAGGAGAATTAATTTCGTTTACTACTTACCTTGGGCTCTTAATCTGGCCGATGCTTGCTTTCGGGTGGTTATTCAATATTGTGGAGAGAGGTCGCGCGTCATACGATCGTGTTACTAAAATCTTAAATGAAAGGATTGAAATCAAGGATCAGGAAGGAGCCCTCAATCAATGCCCATCAGGGGATATAAAGTATCAGATTGATTCCTTTTCGTACCCGAATGAGAAGGAGCCTGCATTGGAGAATATTCAATTTTGCCTGAATAAAGGTCAAACGATTGGTATTGTAGGGAAGACGGGTGCAGGTAAGACAACCTTGTTAAGGTTGTTATTAAGGGAATTCGAAGGGTATAAAGGAACGATCACTTTTGGGGACCATATCATTCAGGATTATCAATTAACCCGTTTAAGGGAGAGTATTGGCTATGTACCCCAGGATCATTTCCTTTTTTCAGCCACAATTCTAGAGAATATCGCGTTTTCCCAGCCTCACATTCCGAAAGAAGATGTGGAAAAGGCAGCAGCGCTTGCCCATATCCATGAGGATATCGTCCATTTCAGTGATGGGTATGAAACGGTAGTCGGTGAAAGGGGCGTTTCGTTATCAGGGGGGCAAAAGCAGAGGATATCGATTGCAAGAGCCCTGTTAATGGATCCGGAGGTACTCATCCTGGATGACTCGTTGTCTGCGGTAGATGCAAGGACGGAAGAATCCATTTTACATTCTTTAAAGAAGAACAGGATCGGGAAGACGACCATGATCACTTCTCATCGTTTAAGTGCTATCCAACATGCAGATTTGATCATCGTCCTAGAAGAAGGAAAGATCACGGAGAGAGGCACTCACAGTGAATTGATGATGAAAAAGGGTTGGTATCGGGAAATGTTTCTGCGTCAACAATTAGAAGAAATAGTGGAGTATGGGGGATAAGAAATGGATACTATACCGACATTGACGGCGAAAGAACAACGGACCATTTTCTTGCGCCTAATCAAATATGCTAAGCCGCATAAAAAAAAGATTGCATTCGCTTTTTCATTACTGCTTCTGACAACCATAGGTGACGTCTTAGGGCCGATCATCATTAAAATCTTTATTGATGATTACTTAACACCCGGAAAATTTCCTTATGGTCCACTTGTCGGGTTGGCAGCATCTTATTTATTGATCTTATTGATCAATGTATTGATCTCTTACTTTCAATTGCTGAAATTCCAAGAAATTGCGTTAAAAATCATTCAACAACTGCGAGTGGATGTGTTCACGAAGGTACAGAGTTTAGGAATGAGGTATTTTGACAAAACTCCCGCAGGAAGTATCGTGTCACGGGTAACGAATGATACAGAAGCCATTAAAGATATGTTTGTAAGTGTCCTTGTGTCCTTTATTCAAGGATCCTTCCTATTGACGGGAATCTTCATTGCCATGTTTGCGCTCAATACGAGGCTTGCATTCTTCTGTTTATTCATTCTGCCGGTCATATTTATGATTATGAAGCTTTACCGTAAATATAGCGCTGTCTTTTATCAGGATTTGCGTGAAAGGTTAAGTCAGCTTAATGCAAAGCTAAGTGAATCCCTTCAGGGGATGGCTATCATTCAAGTATTTAGACAGGAAAAGAGATTAAGGGAAGAATTCGGAGACATAAATACTAAACACTATTTAGCAGGCATGAAAAATATTAAAGTGGACGGATTATTATTAAGACCTGCCATAGATCTTGTTTATGTGGCTGCTTTAATAGTGGTGTTAAGCTATTTTGGTGTGACCTCCTTCAATCAGCCAATAGAAATAGGAGTGTTGTACGCTTTTGTGAATTATCTGGACCGTTTCTTTGAACCGGTCAATCAAATTATGATGAGGCTGTCGATGTTTCAACAGGCAATCATCGCCTCTTCACGCGTCTTCAAACTACTTGATGAAGAAGAACTTTCACCTGGGCAAAACGTGGATAAACCATCGAAAGAAACGATCAGTGCAGGTGAGGTCACATTTGACAATGTTTCGTTCTCATATGATGGCAGGAAAGATGTATTAAAGAAAATTTCATTCACAGCAAGACCGGGTGAAACAGTCGCACTGGTCGGGCATACAGGTAGCGGGAAAAGCTCCATCATCAATTTACTCATGAGGTTCTATGAATTCGAGCGTGGTGATATAAAGATAGACGGCCAAAGCATTAAAGCATATCCAATGGAGGAATTAAGGGCGAAAATGGGGCTTGTCCTACAAGATCCATTTCTTTTCTTCGGCACCGTCAGGGACAATATTAAGCTATATGACGAAGGTATGAAGGATAAAGAAGTGGAAGAAGCAGCAAGATTCGTCCAGGCGAGTTCATTTATTGAAAAGTTGCCTGACCAATATGGGCATGCGGTGGTTGAAAGGGGTTCGACGTTTTCGAGCGGTCAAAGACAGTTGATTGCATTTGCAAGGACTGTAGCAAGAAAGCCTAAAATCCTTGTCTTAGACGAAGCGACAGCCAATATCGATACAGAAACCGAAGACAGCATCCAGGAAGCGCTATCGAGCATGAGAAAAGGAAGAACGACGATTGCGATTGCACACAGGCTTTCTACCATTCAAGATGCTGACCTTATCCTGGTTCTTCATCAAGGAGAGATTGTCGAAAGGGGAAGTCATCAGGAATTACTCGTTCAGAAAGGGATTTATCACAAGATGTACCTGCTTCAAAATGGTTTAGTGGAAGGTATGGAGGATGCCATCTCGAATACATGAAGGAATGAAAGGCAGGCTCATGATCAGAGCCTGCCTTTTCCTTCATGTATATATAGTAGAGTTGTATAATTGTAATCAACAAGATGCCTTAACTCATTTGTGGCGAGCACTTTTTTATGTATAAGGAGTTGTAGCTATTTAACAGACGATCAAGTTCCTGACTAAATTGAATAGCTTGGGGTGATGTGAGTCCATTTTCAGCGACAATATCAATTAATTGAGCACGCTTTTTTTCAATTCGTTCGAGAAGCTCTTTTTTAGACACGGCTGTTTCCTTTCTTTTGTATGTCCTTACATATGGAATACAAAACTAGTAATAACTGTAACTTTTTATAAGTATAACGAAATTAAATCAAATTTTCAAAGTAAAATTAACGGAATTCTAAAAAGAAAAGAGAGTTTAATACAAATGAAAAAGTAGAATGTGCATGTAATATAATGGTCACAAATCTTTCACATAAACATTCCTCATAGAATTCGGGTTTCTTTGATAGAATAAGGTATATACTAAAAAGTAGGAGTTGTAAAAATGTCAGATATTAATATTTTCTTAGCATTTGGGGCCGGTTTCCTGAGCTTTATATCCCCATGCTGCCTGCCGTTGTATCCCGCTTTTCTATCTTATATAACAGGGATGAGCGTTAATGAGCTCAAGGCGGATAATGCATTACTACAAAGAAGAGGCTTATTACATACGTTATTTTTCTTAGTCGGTTTCTCGGCAATTTTTATTGCCATCGGATTTGGTACGTCTCTTATCGGAAGCTTCTTCTTAGACTACAAAGATCTCATTCGACAGTTGGGAGCAATCTTCATTGTGGTGTTTGGATTAATCGTCATCGGCGTGTTTACTCCAGAATCCCTGATGAAGGACCGTCGCTTCGAGTTCAAGAACAGGCCGGCGGGATATATGGGTTCCGTGTTGATAGGTATGGCTTTCGCTGCAGGGTGGACACCATGCACAGGCCCGATTCTTGCTTCTGTTCTGGCCCTTGCTGCTACAAATCCTGGCTCGGGGGTCATTTATATGACGTCTTACGTCCTTGGATTTGCGATTCCCTTTTTCATTCTGTCATTCTTCATTGGGAGAATGCAGTGGATCAGAAAGAATAGTGGAAAGATCGTAAAAGTGGGTGGCTACGTTATGATTGCTGTAGGGATTATGCTGTTCTTTGATTGGATGACGGTCATTCTTGCCTATTTCACTTCGATGTTTGGGGGATTCACTGGTTTTTAATCGAACCCAATTTATAATAAAATATACAATGAATTACGTTTTATGGTATAGTTTAATTGGATGAATCAGGAAATGAGATTCAATAGACATCGGGTAGGCTTATAGAGGAGGAAACATCTGTGGCAACGATACTTGTAGTGGATGATGCGAAATTTATGAGAATGACTCTTGGAAACATGCTTTCCTCCGGCGGTCACGAGGTCGTAGGGGAAGCGGAAAATGGACTTACTGCCGTAGAAAAGTATCGCGAGCTTCAGCCGGACCTTGTAACGATGGACATCACGATGCCTGAGTTGGATGGAATAGAAGCGGTCAAAAGGATTTTATCGGAGTTCCCCCAGGCGAAAGTCATCATGTGTTCTGCCATGGGACAACAGAAAGTAGTGGTGGAAGCCATCGAAGCAGGAGCCAAGGATTTTATAGTGAAACCCTTTGATGATGTGCGTGTGGACGAGGCCATCAAAAGAGTGTTGGGATGATCATATCGAAAGAGAGATGAATGCTTTTATTCATTCTCTCTTTTTTTGTGTTTTCGTTTTTCTTTCATTTCAGCTATAATAGGGGATGGATTAAAAGTAGAAAGTAAAAGGATGATGATTATGATGATTGCTTCATCCATTGTAGCGATTTGTATGGGTATCATGGTGATCTTTATAAGAATGAAGGCCCAGAAAAAACCGGTAAGCGGCAGGAAGATTATTTTACCCCCTTTGTTCATGAGTACGGGTGCTTTAATGTTCTTATTCCCGGTCTTTCGAGTCACGTTGAGTGAGTTTCTTGAAGCCATTACGGTAGGAATGCTTTTTTCTATCTTATTGATTAAAACCTCAAAATTCCAAATTCGTGATAACGATATCTATTTAAAGCGATCTAAAGCGTTCGCGTTTATTTTAATGGGGCTTCTGCTGATCAGGATAGTGGCCAAGTCAATACTCAGTGCTTCGATTGATTACGGTGAGCTAAGCGGAATGTTTTGGATTCTTGCCTTTGGTATGATTGTACCTTGGAGAATCACCATGTATCTGCAATACAGGAAACTTCACCAAGAGCAACAGGATTTAACGACGAATTCAATATAATTCATTGTGAAAATAGGAGGGTGATGCTTATCACCCTCCTATTTTTTTATCGTAGGTTTCTGCTTTATATGCACCAAATAGAAAATCACTCTGCCAATAAAAGCAACAAATTTTACGGAAACAGTATGATGAAGGTGCCAATGAATAGAAATTTTTTCATCTCAGATTACGCTTTCTTTACAGAAGGTATCAATATGCTTAGAGAAGTATCATTTGGGGCAAAGAAAAGATGGAAAGAATAACAAGAGCTACAGGTGGGATGAAAATTGTTTACGTTAGCAGATATTTGGACGTTTTTTCTGGCATTTTTCCTGACCTTGCCCATGGTAACCATTGTCCATGAGGCTGGTCATGTTCTCACGGCCCGTCTATTCGGAGCAAAGATCAAATTCTGTATTGGGACTGGTAAGCGTCTATTCAATATTGGTCCCCTGGAAGTGAAGAGAATGTACTTTATGGAAGGATGGTGTCAATATACTGAATTAAAATATAACAAGGTGTGGGTCCATGTCCTTATTTATCTTTCTGGAAGTATATTTAATCTGCTGGCAATCCTGGTCATTAATTTTCTGATCTATGAAGGAATCATTCCTGTTCACCTCTTTTTCTATCAGTTTGCCTATTTTTCCGTGTACTTTATCTTCTTTTCCTTATTTCCATTTCGCAACGGACAAGGGAAACCGAGTGACGGACAAGCAGTCCTTGACGTCATCAGATATGGAAAGGCAGAAGATCCCATCGACTAATCATAGAAAAAAGGTAAACGATGATCGTTTACCTTTTTTTGCTTCGTTTCCATTTAAAGAACAGAAATGCAGCACCCAACATAAATATTAAATAAAGTACAATCGGAATTATAAGTATCGATTCCATTCCATTCCCCTTTCAATACCTAGAACAAACCTTCGTAAGGTGTTACATCTATTTGCATTTCGTTTAATTTTTTTCTGAGGAACTTATGGTCCCGCTTAGGTGTCGCCAGGATGTATCCCCTGATGACCAATTCCTTGTTAATGGCTGTCGCATTCTCATTTAACGCTAACTCTCCGATTTTACCGGCAATCTTCTGCTTAGCTACATCCCTGAATAATTCGGGGACGGGTGTAACCAATTCATTGAGCATTTTCTTTTCCTCATCCCCCCATAGGTGGATGGTTTCATTAACATAGTGTTCTTCCCAATCCAAGTCGGATTTACCATCTTCTTTAGGAAATCTCTTTAAAAATTTCCTAAACATAAAGAATCCACCAATAGCAAATGAAGCTACTAGGAACACAACCCAAAATAGTATGAAATATAAGAACCAACCTTCAAGCATGCTTTCACCTCAATCTCCAAAAAGCGAGTGTATCGTATTCATTATAGACAAGCTGAATGCATGTGACAAGAATATCGCTGTTTTTACAAAAGAAGTCTATACTGTTCTTAATAAGAAATGATATACTAATAATTAACAAAAATCGCGGAAATTCTATCTATTTCGATTCGATACTCGATTTAGGACGGACGGGGGGGCATTGAATGAAATATAGGGGGAGAATTGTATCGGTAATCATCGGGCTTTTATTAGTATTGACGTGGGATTTTATTTATTACTTTGTTCTACAATATCCAGTGGATTTGAATGTGGACATTTTTTTCACTCTGTTGATCCTCTTCATCAGCTATTATATGGGGAAACATTATGACATCAGCCATAAAGCACTAGCTGCATTACGTAAAAGTGAAGAAAGAGTGAAGCTCCTGAATGAAGAAATGCAGCATGTACTTCAAAGTATCGATGAAGTTGTCTTTCATACCAACTCAAAAGGAGAGTTCCAATTTCTGAATCAACCTTGGGAAGACTATACAGGTTACACGGTTAAAGAAAGTCTACATAAAAATGCCCTTCATTTTATTTCCCTTCATGAACGTCATGAAATCCTCAGACTGGTCAGACATAGTATCAGTTTGAAAAAGGATAAAATGAAGATGGACTTTTCCTATCAGAAAAGGGATGGACAATTTCGCTGGGGAGAAGTAAATGTTAAGTTGAGTTATACTGAAGGTGGTCACCTCCTTGGAACAGTAGGGACCATTTCAGATATTACCGAAAGAATACATAATGAAGAAGAATTGATTGAAATGAATGAGACATTAGCCATCGAATCTCAAAAACTATCAGTTGCCGGTCAATTAGCAGCCGGTATCGCACATGAAGTCCGTAATCCTTTAACCTCGATAAATGGATTTCTACAGTTATTACGAGATGATGCAGATGAGAAGACGAAAGAATACTTGGGGATTGTTTTCTCTGAAATCAAGAGGATTGAACTTGTGCTAAGTGAGTTATTGATTCTGGCCAAACCTCAATCTGTTACATACAAAAAGATTAATATTATTGAAACCCTTGATCATGTTGCGAGATTATTGAATACAAATGCCATCTTATATAACATTGAAATTTTAACCGATTTTCATGAAAGGGAACTGTATATTCGAGGCGATGAAAATCAGTTGAAACAAGTGTTTATTAATTTGATTAAAAACGCGATAGAAGCGATGCCTCACGGAGGCACGATTACAGTGATGGCATGCATGATTTCTAAGAATAAAGTTCAATTAACCTTTAAAGATGAGGGGGTAGGGATGAAGAAGGAAACGCTGGATAAACTGGGAGAGCCCTTTTTCACCACGAAAACAAAGGGAACAGGTTTAGGCCTGACGATATGCCTTAGGATCCTTCGTGATCATGGTGCAGATATTGGTGTACAAAGCGAACAGGGGGAAGGAACCACCTTCCACATCACTCTCGATGGGGTTCAGGCTTCTGAGAGAAAAAGAAGAGAGAATATGCAGACTCACTGAAAATAAAGAGCCCCCATGAGATCATTCATGGGGGCTCTTGATATGTAGAAGATTCTTGTCTTATCCTAAGTGGCGGGACTGCCTGGGAATCGAACCCAGCGGAGACGGCACGCGCCTCCCAAGAGGTTTTGAAGACCTAGGCAAGCACCAGCTCAACAATCAGCCCCAAATGAGGATATATATCATTTATAACACGAATGAAAAAATTTGTACAAATGTTTTCATTCTCTGTGGCAAGCGTTTTGATTTTCTCTAGGCGAATAGGCTGTATATTTGTAATTTTTACAAGATTTAAACTTTCAAGAAATTAGAAAAATCTTCTTTACCAGTCTATTCTGGCCGTGATAAGATACTTTTTGCCGGCTTATCATAAAGAGGAAGCGATTTCTTATATGTGTTGCTTACCTTTTATACTTGAACATATTGATCGATACAGAGAGGGGAAACAAGTATGAAAAAAGTATGGGTTTTAGGTCTGGGTTTAACGTTAGCATTAGCTGGGTGTTCAGATACAGGTTCTGATGAGGCTAAAAAAGAAGACACATCAAAAGCATCTGAAGAAACTACGAATGTTGCTGGAGAGTTAATGGATTTTTATTTAAATTTAACAACAACTGTAAATGGTGTAGATATTGATCTTAATGGATTCGAAGAAGCGATGGCAGGAGAAGAGGCTCCAGCAGGGGAAGAACTTGCTGAAATGAAAGAAGCTGCCTCTGCATCTGCCACGGAATCAGCTAAAGTTGTAGAGGGAATGGAAATTCCTGAAGGTCTTGGAGAACAAAAGGAAGACGTAGAATCGTTCAAGTCCACTTTGGCAGAATCCTATAATATGAAAGCTGAAGCTCTATCTAAAGAAGGCGAAGCAGATTTAACCGCTGCCAATGAAAAATTGACCGAAGCAGAAAATCAGATCAAAGAAATTCTTGAGGAAGCCGGACTAGTGAGTTCCAGCTTAATCAGTGACATTAACGGATAATATGAAAAAACGGATCCAATGCCGATTGGATCCGTTTTTTAATCGGTACGTATCCTTTTTCCTGTGAATCTACTATATACAAAGTGAGAGGAGGGAGGAAGGATGGAAGCCATTATTTCTTTCGTGTCTGAAGTGGGATTCCCGATTGTAGTCACGATGTATCTTCTTTACCGTATTGAGACGAAACTCGATGCCGTGATTACTTCGATACAAACACTGCCACAGCACTTAAAAGAATAATCGTAAAGGAGATCCCATAATTAAAGGATCTCCTTTATAGTTAACTGAATAAGGATCCAGTGGGAACGAACGTTCTCTTGAATGGCATTTCCTTTCACCAATGAGAGATTAGTTTGGTATAATTTAAGGAGATACTTTTTGAACGGAAAGGAGAAATGGAGCATGAAATTCATACATACCGCTGATTGGCATTTAGGTAAATTGGTTCACGGTATATACATGACCGAAGAACAAAAATACATATTGGAGCAATTTATTGAAGTGGTGAAGGAAGAAGAACCTGATGCTGTCATTATAGCAGGAGATCTTTATGATCGGTCTGTTCCTCCCACTGAAGCGGTAGAGTTGTTGGACGATGTCTTATATAGAATCAATGTGGAATTGAAGACGCCCATCGTAGCCGTCACAGGAAACCATGATAGTGCAGAACGATTATCTTTTGGTACATCATGGTACAAGCATAGTCAATTACACTTAAAAGGGAAACTGACCAATGATTTTACTCCAATTACCATTAAAGGAGTGCATTTTCACTGCGTCCCTTATGCTGAACCGGGAAGTGTGAGACAAATCCTTGAAGACGAATCGATTCATTCCCATCACACTGCCATGGAAGCCATTGTCAAGAGAATCGAAGAGAATATGAATCAAGAAGGACCTCATGTATTTGTAGGCCATGCATTTGTGACAGGAGGTAAAACGACGGATTCAGAGCGAACGCTATCCGTAGGGGGGTCTGGTTGTGTCGGTGCAGAGGTGTTCCGTTCCTTTCATTACACGGCCCTTGGTCATCTGCATAGTCCTGATGCCATTAAGCATGAAACGATAAGGTACTCAGGATCTCTATTAAAATATTCATTCTCGGAAGCAAGACAGCGGAAGTCTGTCACGATTGTCGAAATAGAAGGAGACGGTTCATTCCATTTGCGGGAAAGAGTACTTCAGCCCAAGCAAGATATGAGAGAATTACAGGGACGAATGGAGGAACTTCTGGATCCCGGATTCTATCGATCACAGAAAGTGGATGATTATTTAAAGATCACATTACAAGATGAAGGGACATTGATCGATCCCATCAATCAATTGCGGCAAGTTTATCCTAACGTCCTTCATTTAGAGAGGAAGCTCGATGTCACTGATGCGAAAAAGAAAAATTCTTTTAAAGTACTAGAGAATAAAAAACGGTCTGAACTGGAATTATTTAAAGAATTTTACACGGATATGACTACGGGTCACTGGAATGAAGGAAAGGAAGAAACTCTTCTGAATGTTATAGAGCAAGCCAGGAAGGAGGTAGAACAAGCATGAAGCCCCTTCAATTAATGATGCAGGCATTCGGTCCCTATGCACGAAGAGAGGTCATCGATTTCCGTTCCCTTGGTAACAGGACAATGTTCGTGATATCGGGGAAGACAGGATCCGGGAAGACGACCATCTTTGATGGATTATCCTACGCAATTTATGGAAAAGCAAGTGGTGAAGATCGCAGTCCCTCTGAATTGAGAAGCCAATTTGCCAGTAATGAAGATTTAACGGAAGTAGAGCTTATCTTCAGTTTAAGAGGAAGGTCCTATCGTATTTGGCGTTCTCCTCAACAGGACAAGAAGAAAGCAAGGGGAGAAGGTTTCACGACCATCAATGCCCGTTCTGAACTATATGTTTACGATGATGAGGGCAAGGAACAGCTGCTCGCGGCAAATGTCCGGGATGTTGACGAGAAGATCAGAGGGTTGATACAACTCGATTCCAACCAATTCAGACAGATTCTGATGATCCCTCAAGGAGAGTTTAGGAAACTCTTAACGTCAGATAGTAAAGATAAAGAGCTCATCCTGCAGCGCCTATTCCATACAGAGCTATATAAGACGATCCAGGAGAAACTGAAATCCGAGGCTGACGATTTGAGAAAGTCAGTTGAAACTTCTATAGATGAACGGACACGGGAATTACTTAGAGTTCATTTTGAAGAAAATGAACAGCTTGAAACGTTATTATCGGAAACTCCGTTAAATGAACACCATATCCTTCAAATTCTCCCTATTCATATCGAAAGCATGGGGAATAGAGTAAAGGAAATCCAGCTGAAATACGAAGGGGTGCAGGAGAAAAGGGATGTTCTTCATAAGGAGCTCCAGGAGGCAAGGGGATTGGTGGAACAATATGCCCTTCAAGAAAAGCTCAATGCCCGGAAACAATCCCTTATAGAAACAAAGCCTGAAATTGAAAGACTTGAACAGGAGATTCTATTGGCACAGCGCGCCTCCCGTTTAGTCCCTAAGGATGAGTATTGTCATAGACTGAGTAAAAACTTGAACGAACTAAAAAAGCAATTCACACAACTTTCGGAGGAAAAGAAAGCAATTTCCCATAAGCTCGTAATAGCCCAAAAAGCATTAAAGCAAGAATCAGACAACGAAAACCTGAGGGAAGCTGTGTCGAGAAAAGTTGCTCAACTTGAAGAATTGGAAAAAGACATTGATTCCTTGGAAGGAATGACGAAAGAAACCGAAGAATTAAAAGCGAGATACGAGAAACAGCAAGAGGTCGTTAATAAACAGACAGAGCAAATCGCATTCTTACAGGAAGGTATAAATGCACGGGAAAAAAGACTGGAAGAATGGGAAAATAGCCAGACAGAATGGTTTCAGTTGGAGACTTCCCTTCAGGAAAACCTATCATTGCTAGAGCAACTGAATGACATTGAGAAAATGAATAGCAAGCTTCAAAAAGTCCAAAAAGAGGAGCAGAGTTTAAAGGTACAGCATAGTCATCTTAAAAAGCAATTGGATGATGCTGCTCTAACCATGGCACATATAGAAGGAAAATGGCATTCAGCTCAGGCTGCATATCTGGCGAAAGGACTTACAGATTCAGAGCCATGCCCTGTCTGCGGCTCTCTGCATCACCCCTATCCTGCAGATGAAGTCGATGCTTTACCTTCTCAGGAAGATTTGAAGGCAGCTAAAGAAAGGCTTGAAGAGCTGAACCAAGAAGAAAAAAGAATAAGTCTTTTGATCGTTCAGGAAGAAATGAAAATAAGAGGCATTCAGGATCAAATAGAAGTGATCGTTCAAAAGATAAAAAAGAAGAAAGTGAACTTTAAAGAGGCCGATGCAGCGGATTCTATTACCGAATTAACATCAGAGATTGAAGCATTGGAACGTACGATAACGAAAAAGAAACAAATCGTTGAACAATCAAGAGTGATGAAAGAAGAAGTAAGAAAAGGAAAGGAAAAGTTGGAAGAGCTTGAAGCAGCTAAGCATTCAAATCACGAAGTGCTTCAGGAGCTGAACACGTTGTTTCTGACGAAAGCAACAACTCTTGAAAAAGTGAAGGAAGCCATTCCTTTTGAGTTAAGGTCAAAAGTTCAATTTAATAAAGCTTTAAATGAGCAAAAGCAAAAGAGAGAAGAATTGAAAGCGGCATTTGAACTGGCACAGAAGCGATACTATGAACTAGAGAACTCTTTCAGCGTAAAAGAGTCTCAGGTTATGGATAAGGAAAACCAAATTGAAAAAGCAAATGCAGAAATGAAAACAGAACGCGAAGCATTTTTGGCCCTTCTAACAGAACAAGGCTTTTCTCATTATCAATCATTTCAAGATGCTAAGAAGTCTGAAGCAGATATTCTTACACTACAGGATAAAGTGAAGAGATATGGTGAAGAATGGCGGTCGGTTTCGGATCGTTTGGAAGACATCGATAAGCTTCTGAAAGATAAAGACAAGCCGGATATTATAAGCATTGAAAGAAGCATTTCCCATGTAACGGAAGAAATGAGTCTTGTGAATGATGAACTTAATAAGATCAAGACAAATACAAATGAGAATAAGCGGATTCTTTCAAGAGTCACCACCATCAATGAAGGAATAAAACATATGGAGTCCAAGTATCAAATGGTAGGACATCTTGCTGAGGTGGCAAGGGGACAGAATGCAAATCGCATCACCTTTGAAAGATACGTCCTTGCATCATTCCTTGAAGACATACTGAAGGTGGCAAATGAAAGATTAACCAAAATGACATCAGGTCGATATCAATTGATTCGTAAAACAGACCGGAGCAAAGGGAACGTGCAAAGTGGTTTAGAACTGCTTGTCTTTGATCAGTACACAGGTCAGGAAAGACATGTTAAAACGTTATCCGGAGGGGAAAGCTTTAAAGCATCATTAGCATTGGCATTAGGACTTGCTGATGTGGTGCAGCAATATGCAGGCGGGGTATCACTGGAAACGATGTTCATAGATGAGGGGTTCGGAACGTTGGATCCTGAATCCCTGGACCATGCAATTGAGGCACTCATGGATATCCAAAGCAGCGGACGGTTGGTAGGCTTGATTTCTCATGTTCCAGAGCTGAAGGAAAGAATCGATGCACGTCTTGAAGTCATATCCTCGCAAAATGGCAGTAGGACGGAATTTCAGTTTTTAGTATGAATAGGTAGAAAGGGTCCAGGACAAGTTCCTGGGCCTTTTCTAGTTCTTATAACAAAGCAGGATTAAATAAATTCTTCCTAGTGGGTTTCCAAAGACAAGGAGGAGGACATAAATAGAAATATACTTTTATCTATGTCTGGAGATCAATCAAATGAAGAACATTCGTCACATCTTAATTCCTAGACAACTCCTATTATTATTGATCCTTTCAACCGGGTTGTTGAATCATGTCATGCTTATCCCGAGCATTCTGAGAGCAGCGGGAAGAGATAGTTGGATCAGTATCCTTGCTTCCTATCCCATCCTGCTCATCATGACTTTTTTAGTCTATTACATCGTAAAAAATTCTCCTAAAGAGGGATTCTTTTATTTACTGAATCAAAAATGGCCGAAGTGGATCGTGTTTCTATTTTCTCTTCCCCTTTGTTTATTTTTGTTAACCAGTGCATATATCACCTTTGATGACTTAATACTATGGCTAAGTGCATACTTCCTTGCAGATGTGCCTTCCTTTATTGTGATAGGATCCATCTTCATTATCTGCTTTCTGATCACATGGGCGGGTGTTAAACATATGGCGATAGCGAGTGGAATCCTATTGCCACTGGTGATGATCTTTGGTTTCTTCATTGCTTTTACCAATACGAATATGAAAGAGCCCAGTTTACTTTTCCCAATTTTCAGCGACGGATATGTTCCTGTTACGAAGGGGATGATTTATGTATTATGCGGGTTACTTGAACTCTATCTGATTGTGCTGTTGCAGCCTTATACGGAAGACAAAATAAAATTTCATCATTTAATCGTGCTGGGTCTCATTTTCATGGGTCTGATGTTTGGTCCATTGACGGCATCGATTATGGAATTCGGTCATGTAGAGGCCGCTTACATGAGGTATCCTGCTTACGAACAGTGGAGGATCCTGGCAATCGGAGAATTCATCACTCACCTGGATTTTTTCGCCCTTTATCAATGGTTGTGCGGAGCGCTGATAAGAATCAGTTTATTTATGTTCTTTTTAGCCGGTTTTTTCTATAAAAAGAAAGACCAATATCGCATTCCAATAAAAGTGCTGATTCCCCTGTACATTCTCTTATTTGTGATGGTACTTTTCCCGGTCGATACCCACTCGTTTTATAATTATTTATTCGAACTATATTTTCCGGTAACGGTTGTGCTTTTCATGGTGCAAATCGTCGTGTCTGCCATATTACTTCGATTCATAAAGTAAAGGATGTTTCCTATGAAGAAGGTCTTTCAAGAAAAACAAACGACGGAAGAGAAACTGGATGTTCTGTCTCAGCTGAAAGAGCAATTCTTATACAGTCAAGATCTGATCATGAAACAACATTTCTTTAAAGAACAAGAGGTGACGATTGTTTATTTTGAGAGCCTGGTAGATCGTCAATACCTTGACCAATATATCTTTCCCAAACTGGAAGTGGGCCAGGGAGAATCTTATTTGGAAAAGCTGGTGAGAACGTTTCAAGCGGAAGTACTCCCAGACGATAACCTTGATAAGGTTTCCGCTTCACTATTTACAGGCTACGCGGTATTCTTCATTGATGAGAAAATCGTCTCGATTTATGCTGGAGACCTCCCCCTAAGGCAGCCAGAAGAGTCTTCCTTGGAAACATCCATCCGTGGTCCAAAAGATGGATTCGTCGAGGATTTATACACCAATATATCATTAATTAGAAGAAGACTGTTCACTCCTTCCCTTTGTGTGGAAAAATATGTGATAGGGAAAAGATGTAACACAGAGATGGCCATCATGTATTTAAGTGATGTCATTGATAAAGAGGTTCTAAAAGAATTACATACAAGGCTGGATAAACTCGATATCGATGTGATAACGGGCAACAAACAGGTAGAGTCCCTTCTAGAAGATAATCCTTATTCGATTTTTACCAGCTTTAATTATACAGGGAGGCCGGATTTTATTGTCGATACATTAAATCAAGGGAGATTTGCCCTTATTGTCGATGGGTTTCCAACTGTATCGATAGCACCCGTGAATTTATTACTTCAAACCAAATCACCTGAAGATGCCAGTATTAATTATGTTTATGTATCCTTTGAAAGGATCATCAGGATGGTCGGTATTATGATCTCTGCATTTCTGCCAGGATTATGGGTGGCTTTCTCGGCTTATAATATTGAGCAAATACCCTATTTACTCGTAGCAACGGTATCTATGTCGCGATTCGGGCTGCCCCTTTCAGCTCCCTTGGAAATGTTCATTGTCCTTTTTTTATTTGAATTCTTTAATGAAGCGGGTGTCCGTCTTCCGAGAGCAATCGGTCAAACCGTATCCGTTCTCGGGGGACTGATCGTAGGGGATGCAGCGATACGGGCAGGATTAACATCACCGACGATGCTCGTCATGGGGGCTATCACCTATATTTCATCCTTTACCCTCGTGAATCAAAGCCTGAAGTACGGGACGACCATTTTAAGGTTTGTCGTTTTATTCGTCAGTACATTTTTCGGCCTCTTTGGAGTGATCATGATGTTCATATTAACCGTTATATATCTTTCTACACTATCCTCATTTGGTGTGCCCTATTTAGGTACAGTTGCTCCTATCAGCTGGAATGAGACGATTCGGTCATTCTTCAGGCTCCCGATCCAATTCTACAAACAACGTAACAACTCAACGAATCCGGAAGACCAATCAAGGAAAGGATCCGTTCATCGTGTACAACAAAAAAAGTAAGTACATCATCTTAATGTTCATTTCTGTTCTCTTTTTATCTGGGTGTACAGGCTCAAAGAACATCCAGGACTTAACATATATCGTCTCCATAGGGCTTGATTATGACAAATCGAAAGATGAGTATACGGCCTATCTCCAAGGGTTGAATTTTGCAAATGTAGCCAAACAAGAAGGGACGAGACCAATTGAACCTATTCCGACGTTTGTAGGGTCGGCATCAGGGAAAACATTAAATATGGCCGTAAGTAATTTGTATAAACTTACGAGACCTCCTCTGTTCTTTGGGCATACTAAAGCACTTGTTTTATCAAGAGATCTATTAGAGAATAAATTTAAAGAAGTATTGGAAGATGTAGGAAGGAACCGTTCTTTAAGGCCAAGTCTTGAATTGTTCACAACCGATATGAATATGGAAGAGGTCTTCAGTGCCAAAGGGCTGTTCGATTATCCACCTGTATATACGGTCCTTCTTACAGAAGAGAAGGTAGAAAGTCTGCAGGATGAAATTGAAACCATGAGCCTTATGCACTTTCTGAGAGAATATTATGAACCGATGGGAACAGCTTTCATACCGAACATCAGAATTGATCAAGATTCATGGAAAAGCGGGGACAAGCTCCCCCTGCTTTATTTGGATGGATACAATGTATTTCAGGATGCTCAATTAATGGGACATATTTCTTCAGAAGACTCCATTTTAGTTGATTGGTTAATGAAGGATCATAGTACGCTAAATTATTCTCTGTTTAAAGAAGAGGAATTACTTTCGACTTTTAAGTTATCTTCCAAAAAGCCGAAAGTGAAATATTCTAAGGAAGACTCTGGATTTCCAAAGTTCTCGTTAGAAGTCAATGTGGAAGCTGAATTATTAGAGAAGATAAATGATGTACCGTACGAAGAATTACAATCAACCTTAGAAGATTCTATCGAAAAAAGGGTAGAGACCGTCTATAATCGGGGCCTCGAAAATCAAATGGACCTATATGATGTGGGAGTGAAATGGTTTAGATCCCATCCTAAAGAATTTAAAAAGCTTAAAGAAGATAAATCGTTTTACCTCACAGACAACTCTTTAGACAAAGTAAAGGTGAACGTCAACATCAAACACTTTAATGCTTATCGATATGAAAAAAGACAATAGTGAATAGAGAATGGTATCTTGCGTATGAAAAGCTCATTCAGTGTTTTGTTCATTTTACCCTGCATACGAGTGAGTAGTGATAAAGAAAGGAGTGTTTCCATATGAATATCAGCATCTATATCCTCTTATTGTTGCTATCGGCTGTTGTGGCAATCGGATGGAGCTGGAAGAGGCTATTAGATTTTAACACCTATAAAAAACCTTTTATTGAAGGAGTAGCCGTGCAATTTTCATTTCTATTCATCGCCTCTGTATGGTGGATCATAACAGAAGATAGATCGGATGGAGTCATGGGTGTTTTTTACTACTTTTTAGCCTTTATTACCATCATGGTTATTCATGGATATATCCTTCACTATCTATTCTCTAAGAAGAAAATGCAGGAACGGGAGGAATGAGACGGGACTTTCTTTAGAGGAAGGGTTCAGCTTTCACAAAATTGACAATGTATCTTTTCTGTACCAATTGTTTTTTAATCCTTTTTTTACTAACATAGAATGGGAGAGAAAGACAAAGTCGGAGGAGATATAGGTGTCTAAAACCAAAACGTTCATTCTGGTGATAAGCATCATCGGTTTTCTCCTTGCAGGTTGCAGTAATAGTAACTTTCAAGCAGAAACAAATTATGAAGTGAAAGATTTCAATTATACGAACCAAAATGGTAAAGAAGTCAGTCTAAAGGATCTAAAAGGAAAGGTTTGGATAGCGGATTTCATTTTTACCAATTGTGAAACGGTTTGTCCCCCTATGACATTCAACTTGACAAAGCTTCAAGAGAAGTTGAACGAAGAAGGTGTCGAGGATTATAAGATCGTTTCATTCAGTGTAGATCCTGAAAATGATACACCAGAAGCATTAAAGGAGTATATTGCTAATTTTGATGCGGACACAAGCAAATGGGATCTACTGACAGGCTATGAATTTGACGAGGTAAAAGACCTTGCAGAACATTCCTTTCGTTCCATAGTCGCGGACGACCCCAATTCCGATCAGATGATTCACGGTACAAGTTTTTATTTGGTCAATCAGGAAGGAATAGTCGTGAAAACGTATAGTGGCAATAGTGACGTCCCATACGATGAGATGGTACAAGATATGAAAACGTTAATAAAAGAAGGAACGTAACAGTCCCAGTTTTAAGGAGAATCACTTCATATCAGGTGATTCTCCTTTTTTATGTTTCGCTCCTTTCGCAACAATTGTTGCTTTTAGCATCAGCACGTATGTACTTACGCTGGGGTCTACGCTCATCTTTGAAACTTTTATAGCGAAGGGGCTGAATGTGTCAATGAACAATAAAGCAACATCTTTGTTCCTTAATAGGAAATCATCCTTTTAATACATTTTAATGTAGTTGTTTCTACCATTATTTAGATACATGCTTAGAACGTTGTTTTGGAGCATCCTGCAGCGGAAATCAACTTCAACTTTCTTCTTTAGGATAGCAACAATGATTACGAAAAGCATGATGGTTTAATTTTTCCAAATACAAGGGAATAGGATTATAATAAAAAAAGCATCGGTGATGAAACAATGAATATACGGATTGTTTCTGAAGATGATCATTCGTTCAAATGGGCCTTTTTTAGGAGAGTGTTAAATGGTAAGAAATAGACCCCATGGAACGTCTAAGAGAAGGTATGATAAAGTGAGAGAGTCACAACTATATTATTGGGCAGCAGGTGAAGAAACATTCGAAATTCTAAAGGAATACTGATTTTTGATCTGTGTATCACCATATTTATATTGATATGGGTGGTTAAATCTTTTGCTGATGGGGATGTGTGGAAGGGAAGTTTATTCGCCGCTTGTTTCGCGATCATGGCAGGCGTCATAATATTTCGGTTCAATAACAAAAGATAGGAGAAGGTGAGAGATTGGACAAAAATTATTACACGATTGGAATGGCCGGTCACATCGATCACGGAAAAACAACCCTTACAAAGGCCCTTACTTCGGTGGACACAGATCGTTTAAAGGCAGAAAAAGAGCGAAGCATCTCCATTGAACCTGGGTTTGCCCCGTTGTATCATGATGATGAAATGGAGATTTCCGTAGTGGATGTGCCGGGTCATGAAAGGTTTATCCGGCAAATGATCGCAGGTGTGGCAGGAATCGATTTCGTCGTTTTAGTCGTAGCGGCAGATGAAGGGGTTATGCCACAAACAAAGGAGCATCTGGATATACTTGCCCTATTAGGTGTAACGGAGGGCATGGTCGTACTGTCGAAGAGTTCGAGAGTAGACAAAGAACTTAGAGACATGGCGCGTGAAGAGGTGCTCCAGGAGTTGGAGGGAACGGTATTCGAGGATTCCGATGTTCTGCTTGTGGATAGTATAACCGGTGAGGGGATCCAAGAATTAAGGCAGAAACTCATTATGGCATTGAAGGATACGGCCCCAAGGAGAATTAGAGGAGATTTCCGTTTACCGATTGATCAGGTATTCACGATAAAGGGGCAGGGTACCGTTGTAAGAGGCACTGTCTTTGAGGGAAGCTTGAACACCGGAGAGGAAATAACCATATTGCCTCAACGTATACATACAAGAGCAAAGCAAATCCAAAGCCATAATAGGAAAGAATTCAGTGCGTTTGCCGGTCAACGTGCAGCCATTAACCTTTCAAGAGTGGATTACAAAGAGCTCAAGCGGGGGAATGTACTTGTATCGTCTACTCATTTTAGTGTAACGGATACGATTGATGTGAATCTCGTTGTTTTAGATGGACTGGTCCATCCACTAAAACAAAGGATGCCTGTTGTAGTTCATACCGGGACTTCTGAAGTGATGGGAAGGCTTATATTTTTTGACCGGAATACATTGACAAATAAAACGGATCCTATTTTATGTCAAATCCGTCTGGATGAGTCCGTTGTTGCTAAAAGAGGGGATCGGTTTATCATAAGAAGACCATCCCCAACGGAAACGATCGGGGGAGGTTGGATCATTCATCCCAATGGGGGGAAATACAAATTCGGGGAAGAAACCATCGCTTTCTTGCAGGCAGAAAAGAAAGACACCCCTAAAGAAAGACTGCTCAGGCTGCTTGAACAATACAAGTGTGTCGAAGACTCCATGATATTAAACGATCTTTCTATCTCACATGAAGACCTGGATGAACTGTTGAATGGTGATTTAAAGTGGATTAAACTACCTCAGTCTAAAATTACCCATATGAACATAGTGGAAGAATGCATGAACGACATGGAGAAAGCTCTTCGCAGGTTCCATGGTGAATACCCCTTACTAAAAGGGATGAATAGTGGAGAATTGAAGCAAACGTTTAGAACGTATACAAGTGAGCTAGCCGATTATGTTATTGAACTTAAATCTTGGAAACAAGACGGTGGGTTGCTCTCCTTAGAGGGCTTCATTCCCCATCTCCCTCCTGAATGGGAAAAACGGTGCCAGCAGGTCCTGACATTCCTACAGTCTGACGGAACAAAGGTAAAGTCCATGAACGACTACTTTCAACAAGCGGGGATCCCGGAAAGATGGAGGTCTGATTTCTACCATTTCTTTATTCAGGAAAAGAAAATCGTACCCCTGGATGATGAAAAATCTTATTCCTATCAAGTATTTATGGAAGCAGTAGCTAACCTGAAAGAAAACACAGGAAAAAAATTTGATCTTTCAGAAGCAAAGGAAATATTGGGAGTATCCAGAAAATATATGATCCCGTTTTTAGAGAGATTGGATAAGGATGGACTGACATTAAGGATGGACGATCAGCGAAAATGGATTGAAGAAGGATTTAAAGGGTGAGGAATTAGTGAAGACAGTGATGTATACATTAGTCATGGTACAACAGGGGAATGACGTACTTTTGCTGGATAGACCGCAATCGAAACAATACCCAGGTTATATCGCACCTGGAGGGAAAATTGATTTCCCTGAAAGTCCCCTAGACGGAGCAATACGTGAAGTAAGGGAAGAAACGGGTTTACATGTGGAAAAAATAAGGTATAAAGGGTTAGATGAATATGTGGTCCCGGAGGAAGGTTTTCGATATATGGTGTACAATTTCCTTGCTTATGAAACATCCGGTGATCTCCTTGAACACCCACCTGAAGGCAGTCTTGTATGGGTCCCAAAAACAGAAGCTCTGAAATTACCGATGCAGCCATTCTTTAAACGCAAATTTCCATTGTTTTTTGAGGAAGGGACATTTGAAATTCACACTTCTTGGAATGGGAAGGATAAAGATTCAGCGGATGTGACCATCAGGATATTGTCATAAGTCCACTACCGAACACATATATCATGATAAACAAACCGGAGGAAAGTGTTGTAGCATAAAAGAAAGTAGGATACGAAATCATGAAAGAATTATGGAGCGCATTTGGTTGGGTACTTCCCATTATTGTGGTCGTGACGGTGTCCCTTATCTTTGCAGTCTCCTTTTGGAAGAAAAGAAAAGGGAAGGGCAGATGGATGAATTTACTGCCCGTCTTGTTTACATGCATAACCATCACAGCGATTTGTTTGATTACCCTCACCCCATTGACAGGTGGGAACGTATCAGAAGGGTCTGTGAATTTAGATCCATTCTCCAATCTTAAGTTAAATTTAATTTATCGCATTCATTTAGATGTGCCTATTCGAAATTTGCTGGCCAATATACTCTTATTTATTCCTCTCACCTTTTTCATTGCCTGGTGGATGAGGCATTCGAAACAGATTGTATTAATGGTTACATTTATAGGCGCACTCTTTTCCTTTGGTATTGAGCTTGCACAATATTATCTTCCTTTGGGAAGAGCAACGGATATTGATGATTGGATCATGAATACCCTTGGTTCATTTATAGGTGGATTCATATTTGTATGCGTACGTATCATTTATAACCTTATAAGAGTCAACAAGAGGAAAAAATGAGAGCATTAACGCCAAGTTAATGCTCTTTTTGTTTTCTTAGAAATGTATAGTCCTGCTCCTTAAACAAAAGCTACTATTAAATAGAAAGGCGGTGAGTTTCCTTGGTGAAAAAAGGGTTAATCGGGCTTCTGCTTCTGGCTGCAAGCATCGTGGTTTTGTTCATGATCATGCATTGGGATGTCAGGCAAGGAGTGAAGAATTACACAAGAACTCACCCCATTACAGAAACCATTACCAGTAAAGCTTCTATCAGCGTTTACAATACTGGGGAAAGTGTATATGAAGTCTTATTTGAAGATATAAGGAGAGCTGAATCCTTTGTATGGATACATTTTTTCATCATCAGGGACGATGAGGTTTCCAACCGTTTTTTTGATTTGTTAATAAAGAAAGCTCAAGAAGGTGTGGATGTCCGCTTGTCCGCTGACTTGTTAGGCTCAGATATTAAGAAGAAGACTGTAAAGCGCATGGAA
This sequence comes from Bacillus sp. RO3, assembly GCF_012911895.1. Lineage (GTDB taxonomy): Bacteria > Bacillota > Bacilli > Bacillales > Bacillaceae_B > Rossellomorea. The sequence continues at coordinate 102,104 of NZ_JAAXCV010000034.1, read as the reverse complement.
GAAGGAGGGGTTAACATAGTAAAAAGCAGACCCCTCTCCCTGAAGAACCTGTTTTATTCTGTTCACCACCGGAATCATCGTAGACTCATCTCCATTGATGGAAATACAGCCTATATGGGAGGTTTTAATATGGGGGATGAGTATCTTGGCAAAGATCCGGAATTAGGATATTGGAGGGATTATCATATCCGGTTGGAGGGAGATGCAGCCAAAGATGTGGCTTTGCAATTCAAAAGGGACTGGCTTGAAGATGGAGGCAATCGAAAGGGAATCCATACTCCTTATGTTCCAATAGAGGAAAGAGAGGAAAGTAATGTGCACTTCATATTTTCAACAGGAGACAGCCTCGTGAATAAAACAATCGAATGGATCGATGGGGCTCAAGAGAGTCTGACCATTACCACCCCCTATTTCATTCCCAATGCACCGTTGATTGCAGCGTTAAAGAAGGCAGTGAATAGAGGAGTTGAAGTGAAGATACTCGTTCCGGATGATACTGATGCATGGTTCACTAAACCTCCAAGTTATCAAATTGAAAAAAGTTTGTTAGAGAGCGGGATCGATCTTTATTTATATGAAAAAGGCTTCTTCCATGGAAAAGTCATGGTCATCGATCATAAATGGGCAGACATCGGTACTGCGAATTGGGATCCGCGAAGCTTTTATTTAAATGATGAAAGCAACTGCATCATTCGAGATGAGAAAATTGCCCGGGAGTTGGAATCACTCATTCATAACGATATTCATGATAGTGAAAAACTAACGATGAATGCTTTCAATAAATTGCCTGCATGGGAAAAAGCGTTAAGGAAAACTCCTCGATGGGTTTATTACTATTTTTAAGGATAAATAATTTTTTTGAATAAGAAATTATGGTAAAGTATGAACATATCTTAAAAATGAACACACCTTACTGGAGAAAGGGATTGTCCATGAGCGAGCTCTTATTTGTATCGTTGTTTATTCTTTCGTTATTGGCTTTTAAGTTTATTAACGTGTTAAAGAAGAAGCATGTGTCAAGGTCTCACAGGTCTGTAGCAGTGAGTATTGTCATCTTTTCTGTTATCGGCATGATGTTGACGGTCCTATTCTATCTTCCTGATGCATCTTAAACTGATTGAAGGAGTTCACACACGGGAGAAGCGTTCTCGTGTTTTTTTTGTGGGAAAGAAAACAGATTTCCTAAAAGTCCGAAGGGAAAACGAATGATAAGGTCAGGATCTCCAATATGAAATTAATATGATTAGGGAAGGTCCACTTTGTAAATATAAATGTAAGTAAGGCATTAAAGGAGAATATATATGAAAGCTGCAATGATTTTTGATATGGATGGAACGTTGTTTCAAACGAACCAAATTCTTGAAGAGTCCCTCCAGGATACCTTTCAACTATTGAGAGATAAAGGGATGTGGAATGGAGAAACGCCTGTCGAGGCATACAGGGCTATCATGGGTGTGCCTCTTTCCGTTGTGTGGGAAACCCTCATCCCTCATCATCCTGTCCATGTACATACTGAAGTAAATGATCTATTTCAAACATTACTGATTGAAAATATTTATAGGGGCAAAGGGAAATTATACCCCCATACTGTAGAAATATTAACTTATCTTTCCGAAAGAGGCTACCGTATCTTCGTAGCCAGCAATGGATACCCTCATTATCTTAAGGCAATAGTTGAGTATTATCAATTGGATCAGTGGATTGAAAACTGTTACAGCATCCAGGAAATCAAATCAAATGATAAAGGGAAGTTGATTCAAAGGATCAAAGAAGAACATGATCTTTCCTACGGTGTCGTGATTGGTGATAGACTGTCAGACTTCGAAGGGGCAAGGGCGAATGATTTACTGTCAATCGGCTGCGCCTTTGACTTTTCGCAGGAAATCGAGTTACGTGAAGCTGATATTGTGGTTGAGGACCTGATGGAAATTAAGGAATATCTGGAGGAAATGAACGAACGGAGGGATTCAGGTGGAAAATGAGCAACTGGCCATCTTTGATGACAGCGGAAAAAGATGCGGAGTGGCGACGAGATCTGAAGTCCATGCTAAAGGCTTTTGGCATGAAACGTTTCACTGCTGGATTGCCCATCATGACGGTGATCAGGGTGATGTGTATCTATACTTTCAATTAAGAAGTAATCACAAGAAGGATTACGGGGGATTACTTGATATAACCGCAGCCGGGCATATCTTATCCCATGAGACAATAGAGGATGGTATTAGAGAAATTCATGAAGAGCTAGGTGTCATGATCAAGATGAATGAACTGGAGCCATTGGGCATTTTGAAAGGAGAATTAATTCAAGGGGACTTCATTGATAGGGAATTAACCCATGTGTTCCTCTATTCCAAGCCTGTTGCCTACGACGTTTTCCGACTTCAACCAGAAGAAGTGGCCGGTATATATCGTTCGACACTTCAAGACTTTAAAGCACTTGTACAATGTGAGAAAACGGAAATTGAGGTAGAGGGTTTTATCGTCGAAGAAGGAGAACAAAAATATTCCTCGAAATCAGTTAGTTATCTAGATTTTGTTCCACATAAAAGATCGTATTTGAGTGAAATCATTGACCGCATTTCGTCATGCCTGAAAGAAGTGCAGGGAACAATACATTCTACCCATGGTCAAAGAAGGTCATAAAAGCTATCATAGTAATCTACAGCATAATGTGAAAGGGAAGTAGGAGGTCACAATTGAACGGCACAGCACATATGGCAATCGGAGCAGCAACAGGTTTCATAGTCGCCAACTCATATGGATCAGGACCCGGTACGACTGTAGTACTTGTTGCAATCGGCGGGTTATCAGGACTCATGCCTGATCTGGATATTGACGGGAAGCTTAGTAATAAGGTTACTTTCTCAGCGAAAATGATTAGGGCTGTGGCACAAATGATAGGATTCTTAATGATATTATACAGCTATCTAGAAGGAATCGGGGAGGATAGATGGTTTGGTATTGCATACGGTGTTGGTATGATCATTCTCTCCGGATTCATCACCCAAAGAAGGATGTTGATGATTACTGGGATAGGAGTGTCGGCATGTGGATGGCAGTTAAATGAGACTTGGCTATGGATGTTGGGGATCTACCTATTCACAGCTTCATTCGTTTCTCATCGATCTTATACCCATTCCTTCCTAGGTGTCCTTTTTTATGGAATGATTGCTCACCATTTAGAGTCATCCATCATGGTGGATGGAGTATTTGAAGCTTGTGTCATCGGTTATACGAGTCACCTGATCGCAGACATGAAAGTTTTACCATTCAATAAAAGGGGCATAAAGCTCCTTCTGCCATTTTCATCCAGAGAAATATAAATATATGATATCCACTTGACCAATTTTTTCAAGTGCATTAAAATAATGGAAATGCTTTATCATAATCACATGCGATGAAAAAGAAGAGTAGGCGGACGAAACATTTCAGAGAGCTGATGGTTGGTGTAAATCAGCATGGAGAGACCGTTGAATGGGCTTTTGAGCATCCTGGCTGAAATGAGTAGGTCGAGGCGGAAGGTCTCTCCGATAAAGGGGACGGTGTATGGAAGGCGATTTCTATACATATGAGTGCGCTTATACTACTATGTAAGCGAATAAAGGTGGCACCACGGGTTTCTCGTCCTTTTTAGGGGACGGGAAGCCCTTTTTGTGTTTATTTTTTATCATTTCGAGTGAGGTGAAGGGGTATGGGTAAAACAGTTCTGACGGGGATAAAACCTACTGGACAGATCCACTTGGGGAATTATATTGGAGCGATTAAACCTGCATTGCGTTTGGCAGAGAATGAATCATACCAGAAGGCATACTTTGTTGCAGACTATCATGGTCTTACCAAAATACACGATCAAAATCAATTGAAGGAACTTTCATACGGAGTCGCTGCAGCCTGGTTGGCTCTCGGCCTCGACCCTGATCGGGCAATCTTTTATCGTCAATCCGACATTCCTGAAATTTTTGAGTTAAGCTGGATTCTTTCCTGTTTTGCACCCAAGGGATTGATGAATCGTGCTCACGCTTACAAATCCCTTGCAGAGGGAAATCAACGTAGTGGAAAAGATGTAGATGCAGGAATCAACATGGGATTATTCACGTACCCCATATTAATGGCCGCTGATATTCTCCTCTTTCAAACAGAGTTGGTGCCTGTGGGGAAAGACCAGATACAACATGTTGAAATCGCACGTGACCTGGCTGAAAGCTTCAACAAACAATATGGAAAAATATTTACGATCCCAGAATATATCATTCAGGAAGAAACATCCGTTATACCTGGACTCGACGGACGTAAAATGAGCAAAAGCTATAACAATACGATTCCTTTGTTCGAGGAACCAAAAAAGCTTCAAAAACTGATCAATAAGATCAAGACTGATTCCATGCCGGCTGAAGAGCCTAAGGACCCTGACTCATCCGTCATTTTTGCCCTTTACAAAGAATTTGCCACCATCGAACAAACTGTAGAGATGAGAAGGAGATTTGAAAAAGGGATAGGCTGGGGGGAAGCGAAGAAAGAGCTATTTGGAGTAATGAATTCCTTTATTGCAGAACCTCGCTTGAAATATGATGAACTGATAGCCAATCCCCGGAAGCTTGATGCTATCCTATACGATGGAGCAAAGAAAGCCAGAAAAAAAACGATTCCCTTTTTGAAAGAAATTAAAGAAAAAATCGGGATTTATCAGTAACTTAGAACCTGCTGGTGTGACCGATCATCATCATATCTTTTCAGATAATTCATAATTCTCATTGACAATTAACATTCTTTGTTATAAGTTATGGGAAAGTTATTTTTCACACAATCATATAGTTTCTTATCAAGAGAGGTAGAGGGACTGGCCCGACGACACCTCAGCAACCAGCCGCAGTATCAGGTATGGTGCTAATTCCAGCAAGTTGATGTCAACTTGAACGATAAGAGGGAAAACGAATGTACAAAACCTTCTTATTTTTTAAGAAGGTTTTTTGTTTTTTTCTTTTCGATTTCAAGGAAGAAAAGGAGAGAAGAAAGTTGAAAAATCATATTGATACGTTACTGGTCCAGGCAGGAAACCGAAAAGATCCCGGTACGGGTGCCGTAAGCCTGCCTATTCATTTAACCACTGCCTATGCACATAAGGGGATCGGGGAATCGACAGGCTATGATTATTCAAGAACGGGTAATCCGACCCGTACTACATTAGAAGAAACTCTTGCAGAATTGGAGGAGGGGGAGAGGGGATTTGCCTTTAGTTCGGGGATGGCGGCCATCCAGGCCGTTTTGAACCTATTTGTGAGCGGGGATGAATTGATTGTGTCGAAAGATTTATACGGTGGCAGCTACCGATTATTCGTTCAGTATGAAGCACAATATGGGATCAAATTTCACTTTATTGATACAAGTGACATAGGGGCAATAAAGGGAAAGATATCTGCCGAGACCAGAGCCATTTTCCTTGAATCTCCTACCAATCCGTTAATGAATGAGGCGAGTATCTCAGAAGTAGCCGACATAGCAAAAGAAAGGGGGCTGCTTCTCATTGTCGACAATACCTTTTACACACCTGTGCTGCAGAAACCCATTACCAATGGGGCGGATATGGTGATTCACAGCGCTACGAAATATTTAGGGGGACACAATGATGTATTGGCTGGCATTGTGGTCGTAAATACAACAGATCTTGGTGAAAAGCTCTATACTATCCAAAACTCTATAGGTGCGGTGCTTGCCCCATTCGATTGTTGGCTCTTATTAAGGGGAATGAAAACCCTGAGTCTTCGCATGGCTCAGCATGAAAAAAATGCAAAGAGACTGGCAAAGTACCTTGAAGAGCATGAATGTGTAACGGATGTTTTATATCCAGGAAAGGGAGGAATGCTTTCTTTTCGTATTGCAAAAGAAGAATGGGTTGCCCCCTTCCTGAAACACTTGAAGGTCATTACATTTGCAGAAAGCCTGGGTGGAGTAGAAAGCTTCATCACTTATCCTGCTACGCAAACACATGCTGACATTCCTGAGGAAGAAAGAAAAAAGATAGGGATATGCAACAGACTCCTGCGATTTTCGGTGGGAATCGAATATATAGATGACCTTATTGAAGACTTGGAGAATGTGTTTCATCAATTGGAGAAAGAGGTGCTTACGTATGAGTAAAAAACCATTTTCACTTCAGACGTCACTCATTCATTCTCACGGGGTTGACAAAGAAACCGGTGCTGTTTCGACGCCGCTTCATCATGCTACCACCTTCCATCAACAGAATTTCGATCAGTATGGAACATATGATTACAGCCGTTCAGGTAATCCGACGCGGGAAACTGTAGAAGAAACGATTGCAGAATTAGAAGGAGGAATAAAAGGATTTGCCTTTTCATCGGGAATGGCAGCCATCTCAACAAGCTTTTTATTATTATCAAGCGGAGATCATGTTCTCGTATCTGAAGAAGTGTACGGCGGAACTTACAGAATGATTACAGAGGTACTTACCAAGTTTGGTATTGAATATTCATTTGTAAACATGAAGGACCTCCATGAGGTGGCTTGTGCAATAAAGCACAATACGAAAGTGATTTATATGGAAACTCCCTCAAACCCGCTTTTGAATATTACGGATATTGAAGGAGTGGTGAAGCTTGCCAAAGCGAATGGATGTTTAACATTTCTAGATAATACCTTTATGACCCCCCTTCTTCAAAGACCGATCAGTTTAGGGGTAGATGTTGTTCTTCACAGTGCGACGAAGTTTCTTGCCGGTCATAGTGACGTATTAGCAGGCCTTGCCGTAACGGGGAATATAGAGGTTGCAAACAAGCTTTCTTTCTTGCAAAACTCTTTCGGTGCAGTCCTCGGTGTCCAGGACTGCTGGCTGCTTCTGAGAGGTTTGAAAACACTGCATGTACGATTGAAGGAGTCATCAGAATCAGCTTTTAAAATAGCAAACTTCCTTGAGAAAAGAAAGGAAGTGGAAGAGGTGTATTACCCGGGCCTGAGTTATCATCCTGGCCGCGAAATTCAAATACGACAAGCAGAAGGCCCTGGAGCCGTTCTTTCCTTCAGGTTAAAGGGGGAGAATGAGGTGAAGCAGTTCATTCAAAATGTCACCATTCCTGTCTTCGCAGTGAGCCTTGGGGCAGTAGAGTCCATTCTTTCCTATCCATCCAGAATGTCACATGCTTCCATGCCAAAAGACGAAAGAGAGCGAAGGGGGATTACAGATGGTTTACTACGATTATCTGTTGGACTTGAACACGTGGATGAACTCATAAAGGATCTTCAAAACGGGCTGGACAGTATAAAGGAAAACAAAGGGATTAGTGTGATAAATCTATAATAAAAGGAGGGGAAGCCATGAAGCCGTTACTGGAAGAATTGAAAGAAAGAATCTTAATTGCAGATGGGGCAATCGGAACATTGCTGTATTCATATGGAGTGGACAGATGCTTTGAAGAATTGAATCTATCCCATCCTAATGAAGTGTTAAAGGTCCATAAAGAATATATTGATGCTGGAGCGGACATCATTCAGACCAATACGTACGGAGCCAATTATCAGAAACTTTCCAGATACGGTTTGGAAGATTCAGTGAAGGAAATCAACACTGCTGCAGTGCGACTGGCGCGAAAAGCTGCGGGTATTGATACCTATGTTCTCGGTACCATCGGGGGGATCAGGGCAATCAAACAAAATGTGACGTTAGAAGAAATCAAAAGGAGCTTTCGTGAACAGCTATATTGTTTATTGTTAGAGGGAGTGGATGGCATCCTTCTTGAAACGTATTATGATTTCGAGGAATTAACGACGGTCCTGAATATCGCAAAGCGGGAAACCGATGTTCCTGTCATTGCACAGGTCTCCCTCCATGAAACAGGAGTGCTTCAAAATGGTCTGGAGGTAAAAGATGCCCTTCAACAACTGGAATTATTGGGAGCGGATCTTGTAGGGATCAATTGCCGTATGGGTCCATTTCATATGGTAAACTCCTTAGAATCAGTCCCCCTTCCTAAAAGAGCATTTATCTCCGTCTATCCCAACGCCAGTCTCCCAAATTATGAAGAAGGACGGTTCTATTACTCTGCTGAACCGGATTACTTCGGGGATATAAGCAATGAATTGAGAATGCAGGGTGCAAGGCTTATCGGGGGGTGCTGTGGAACGACTCCCGATCACATCCGATCAGTTGCTGCCCGGCTGAAAAGCAGGGAACCTGTGAAACAAAAAGAGGTGAAAAAGAAAGAAATCGTTCAGTTATCATCTCCGACTATCAAAGGGAGCCTGTTGCATACGAAGGTAAAAGAAAAGAAAACCATCATCGTGGAACTCGATCCTCCTAAACATTTGGATACCAAGCTGTTTTTTCAAGGCGCTGAGGCCCTTAAGGGAGCTGGAATCGATGCAATCACCCTTGCTGATAACCCCTTGGCATCACCACGTATAGGAAATGACGCGATCGGCAGCCTTGTCCAATCAAGATTTGACCTCACCCCATTAGTCCACATTACTTGCCGGGATCGGAACCTGATTGGACTTCAGTCTCACCTAATGGGTTTACACACGTTAGGGATTCACAATATATTAGCGATAACGGGTGATCCCGCCAAGATTGGTGATTTTCCAGGGGCTGCATCAGTATATGACCTGTCGTCCCTTGAACTTATCGAATTAATCAAGCAGAACAATGAAGGCATATCGTTTTCAGGTAAATCACTCCGTGAGCGTACTCAGTTTTCAGTTGGAGCAGCATTTAACCCAAATTTCAGGCATTTGAACGCTTCAGTGAAAAGACTCGAAAAGAAAAAGAAAGCGGGAGCCGATTATTTCATTTCCCAACCGATATTCGGGAAAGAGCAGCTGTTTCAAGTGCATGAAGCCACAAAACATTTAGATGTTCCGATCTTTATTGGAATCATGCCACTGATCAGCTCAAGAAATGCAGAATTCTTGCACCACGAAGTTCCTGGTATAAATGTTCCGGAAGAAACAAGGAAGAGGATGAATGAGGCTGGAAGTGACCCGGTTATTGCGCGAGCAAAGGGAATGGAAATAGCGAAGGAGTTATTGGATACGGCAATCGAGTTGTTCAATGGCATTTATCTCATCACTCCTTTTGTCCGTTACGATATGAGCATCGAATTGATTCACTATGTTCATGCTAAAGTCAATTCAGAAAGAGAGGTTCCCTATGGCCATCACATTGTTTGAACAACAACTCAGAAAAAAAATACTTGTACTCGATGGAGCAATGGGAACGATGCTTCAACAAGCGGAATTATCTCCTGAAGACTTTGGAGGGGAAAAGCTTGACGGTTGTAATGAAAATCTTGTTTTAACAGCCCCTGAAGTCATTTATAGGATTCATCTTGAATACCTGGATGCAGGAGCAGATGTGATTGAAACGAACACATTTGGAGCAACTCCCGTGGTACTGGATGAATATGATCTGGGCTACAAAGCTTATGAAATAAACAAAGTGGCCGCAGAAATCGCCAAAAAAGCGGCCCGTGAAAGATCGACTCCTGATTGGCCGAGATTTGTTGCGGGTTCTCTCGGGCCAACTACTAAAACCCTATCTGTCACAGGGGGAATAAGCTTCGGTGAGTTAGTAGATAACTACCGTGTTCAAGCTGAAGGCCTTCTTGATGGAGGAGTGGATGTGCTCCTGCTTGAAACGAGTCAGGATGCATTGAATGTTAAAGCGGCAAATCTTGGGATACGGACAGCATTTGATACCAGAGGGAAAGAAGTACCTATTCTTTTATCCGGGACGATCGAGCCCATGGGAACCACACTGGCAGGTCAGAATATCGAAGCATTTTATTTATCATTGGAACATTTGAATCCATTAGTCGTAGGATTGAACTGTGCGACTGGTCCTGAATTTATGAGAGACCATATCCGTTCCTTATCAAGTCTCGCAACTACGTATGTCAGTTGTTACCCCAATGCCGGTTTACCGGATGAGGAGGGGAATTACAACGAGACCCCTGACTCACTAAGTGTGAAGATGAAAGGCTTCGCTGAGAAGGGCTGGCTTAATCTCGTAGGAGGCTGCTGTGGAACCACCCCTGACCATATCCGTGCCCTTTCAGAATCCGTGAGTGGGCTGCCGCCCCGGAAGCCTAACGATTCACATCCTCATGCGGTTTCAGGTATTGACCCTTTTCTATATGAAGATGAGGGCCTAAGACCAATCCTGGTCGGAGAAAGGACAAATGTCATCGGCTCCAGGAAATTCAAGAGATTGATAGCTGAAGATAAAATGGAAGAAGCTTCAGAGATTGCAAGGGCACAAGTGAAGAATGGTGCCCAGATCATCGATATTTGCCTTGCAGACCCAGACCGTGAAGAAGATGCGGATATGAATGTATTTATACAGGAAGTGGTCAAGAAAGTTAAAGTCCCCCTTATCATTGATTCTACTGATGAGAATGTGATGGAGACCGCCTTGAAACACATTCAGGGAAAAGCCATCATCAATTCCATAAACCTTGAGGATGGAGAAGAGCGGTTTGAAAAGGTGACAAAACTGATGAAAGAATACGGAGCGGCAGTGGTAGTAGGGACCATCGATGAAAAAGGGATGGGGGTTTCTGTTGAAAGGAAGGTAGAAATTGCTCACCGTTCCCACACATTATTAACTGAGAAATATGGGATTTCATCAGAAGACATTATCTTTGATCCCCTCGTCTTTCCGGTTGGCACTGGAGATGATCAGTATATCGGATCTGCTGAAGCCACGGTGGAAGGGATAAAGAAAATAAAGGAAGTCTTACCGAAATGCCCTCACATCTTAGGGATCAGTAACGTTTCGTTTGGCCTGCCTCCTGTCGGCAGAGAGGTGCTGAACGCTGTCTATCTTTATCATTGTACAAAAGCCGGATTGGATTATGCGATTGTCAATACAGAAAAACTAGAACGATTCGCCTCGATACCGGATGAAGAAGTGAAGATGGCAGAAAAATTATTATTTAAAACTTCTGATTCAAGCCTTGCTGAATTCACTGCCTATTATAGGGGGAAAAAGAAGGAAGTAAAGGTTCCGGTAAACACGATGACACTGGAAGAAAGACTTTCCCATTATGTAGTTGAAGGGACGAAGCAAGGGCTTGTCGACGACCTTGAGATTGCTCTTCAGAAGTATGAATCCCCACTTGATATCATTAACGGCCCACTGATGGAAGGGATGAGTGAAGTAGGGAGACTATTTAATGATAACCAGCTGATTGTGGCAGAAGTGTTGCAGAGTGCGGAGGTCATGAAAGCATCTGTTGCCCATTTGGAACCACATATGGAACAAACGGCAAGTTCATCTTCGAAGGGAAAGGTCATTTTAGCAACTGTCAAAGGGGATGTTCATGATATCGGAAAGAATCTCGTTGATATAATCCTCAGTAATAATGGTTATGAGGTGATTGATTTAGGAATAAAAGTGTCACCACAACAGCTGATCGATGTCATCAAGGAAGAAAAGCCAGATATTGTTGGGTTATCCGGCCTCCTTGTGAAATCGGCCCAGCAAATGGTCATCACGGCGCATGATTTAAAACAATCTGATATTTCCGTCCCCCTTGTAGTGGGAGGTGCTGCCCTCACCAGGAAATTTACAACGAATAAGATCGGGATGGAATATGATGGTCTGGTGCTTTATGCAAAGGATGCCATGGATGGCCTTAGTATTATGAATGGAATTCAGCATGCAGAAACAAGGAAACGAATGGAAGAAGAAAGCAGTGAAAAGCGAAGCAAGTTTGTTTCGGTTAGAGAATCACCGGTTCGAAAACAATCTGCAACGGCAGTGATATCAAGATCTTCAGTTGCAAAAGATGTAAAAGTTCATATCCCGGCCGACTGCTTTCCACATACGATAAAAGAATTCTCACTGGATCAGATTCAACCCTATATTAATCAGCAAATGCTGCTTGGTCATCATCTTGGGATCAAAGGGAAAATTTCAAGACTATTAGAAGAAGGAGACGAGCGAACGGTGGGACTGAAAGCAGTGACGGATGAGCTCTTTCAGAAAGCTAAACAAGAAGGGATGATTCAAGGTTCAGCACGTTATCAATTCTTTCCTGCCCAATCAGACGGGGACGATGTCATCATCTATCATCCTGATGATCCATCCGTGGAAATGGAACGGTTTCACTTTCCTAGGCAGGCAGGAAATCAATGTTTATGTCTGGCAGATTACTTAAGATCTGTAGAGAGTGGTGAAATGGATTATGTCGGCTTCTTTGCCGTAACGGCAGGTGTGAAGATCAGACAGTGGGCGAAAGAATTGAAAGAAGCGGGGCGATTCCTTGAAAGCCATGCTTTGCAAGCACTAGCATTAGAAACAGCAGAAGGTCTGGCTGAGAGGGTGCATGAAATGATGAGGAGCAGATGGGGGTTTCCTGATCCCGTTGATTTTACCATGCAGGACCGGTTCAGGACTCATTATCAAGGGCAGAGATTTTCATTTGGTTATCCAGCCTGCCCGGAGCTTGAAGATCAAAAGAAGTTGTTCAAGCTTATTCAACCGGAAACCATTGGAATCCATTTAACTGATGGCTGCATGATGGAGCCCGAAGCGTCCGTCACGGCGATGGTTTTCGCTCATCCGGAAGCCAGATATTTTAATGTATTATAAAAGGTATAAATGTAAAAAGCAACTTCGCAGAGCGAAGTTGCTTTTTACATGTGATCGAGCGCTCATTAGCTCAATGGGTAATTTTATGTCAAGATCAGTGACGGGAATATTGAAAGACAAACGATTCTCTAAATGAAAGGAATGTTGGAAAAGGGGTAAATGTTAATCCGCTGTAAAGATAAATGGGGAAATCAAAAAATCAGGTAGAGCGATCTTTCATATGAACATTATTTTGACTAAACGATATTTCTAGTATTTCCAGTATACTTTCTTCAGAGAATCCGGTGACCATGGATAAGTTTACTAAGCTGGGCTTAATTCCTATACCCACACAGAATTGATAGGCACTTTGGATTGCCAGCGTTTCGGTATGCTTTCTTGTCAGCTTGTCTTTCATTCTCTCATCAGCTCCCAACTATTTTGACGAAATGACTAAGCAGTCAGATACGATAACGTATTATGGGTTGCAGTTGATCTAAAAGAGGAAGTTCATTTCATTGAAATCATATATGGAGACATACCTTTTCAGTCAGATTCTCGATTATTACCTTCATTATACACTTTATATTTTGAATTGTAGAGAAATGATTACAAAATATCGTATATTTTTTAGAAAATACAAAAAAGTGTAAGCTTTTATTATATAATCAATAGGAGAAATTATTTTTGGTTTATATTGGAAAATATACAGGTGAGTAAAAGAGTTCGATAAATCATCCTGCTTCTTAATGGTGTGAGAACTGTAAGTCAGTATGTGAGTCATACAGAAAAGGGGGAGATCAGAAGATGGAAATAAACGTGTTGCTGGAAAAGTTGAAAGTGAATGAAGTGGATACCATTTCTTCAGTTGCTGAAAGCAAGGACAGCTCTGTTTGGAAAGTGGTCTTGAAGGAAGGATCTGTCCTAGCTGTTCGCATATCCGAAAAGGAGAACCTGAATCGGTTTAAACGTGAAGAAGCCATCATGAAGTATGTCCGGAAAATGGGTATTCCATGTCCGCTAGTGTATAGAGTGGAAAACGTGGCTCAACACTCCATTATGTTAATGGAGTGGGTGGAAGCCAAGACAGTCTTTCATCATCTTCTTGAAAGGCCGCAGGAATCGTTTGGTCTCGGAGTAAAGTTTGGGGTTATGCAGGCGATGCTTCATAATCTTCCGGTGCATGATTTTCCATATCATATATCTGAGAACTGGCTGAAGCCGAAATCAGATATTGAGGAAGAATTACTTTCCAAATGTCATAACGAAAAACATTCATTGCTTCATCTGGACTACCATCCATTAAACGTGTTGATTAATGTGGATGGGGTGATCGATTGGGCAAACTGCTCATACGGTGATTATCACTTAGACCTTGCAAGGACGTTATCTATCCTAGAAATTCAGGGCAGTCAATTTTTTTCTGACACAACCATTTCCACATTTATCAAAGGGTGGTACAAAGGATATCGATCCAAAAGGGAAGATGTAGGCGATCTTTCACCTTATGTAGCATGGGCAGGTGAACGTATGAAATTTGATATGGCAAGTCAGTTGGATGAAAAGGGAAAAAGGGAGATAGATGACTGGGTGCGTAACAGAACCATGATGATACGGAGCGCTGAAATTGGCTTCTAGTGTCAGGTTTCCGATGATTGGATCTCCTTTTCAATTATGGATGCATTCCGGTTCAATGGGATTCATGCGATTCTTTCCGGGATACGCACAAGTTGGCGCAAGCATCTGTCTTGTGAATCTCGAAATCGTTTCGATTACTTGCATATGATCTCATGCTCTGTCAATTTATCATGATGAGTAGGTTTAATCCCAAAGGATGAAGGCATCCGTACATTTGTACGGGTGTTTATTGTTCTTTAAATTGAGAGAAGGTGAAAAACAAATAAAACTTTGAAACAAAGTATCTTGAATTAAAGGTATTTTTCATGTATGATGTAAGTAGAAAGTAAGGGACACTAACACTAAGGAGTGAATACACTATGAATTTAAAACCACTTAAAGGGCAGCATCACGTATCTGCCATTACAGCAAATGCGAAGAAGAATTATGAATTTTATACTAAGACGTTAGGTCTTAGACTAGTGAAGAAATCAATCAATCAAGATGATACATCTGTCTATCATCTTTTCTACGCCGATGAAAGGGGAAATCCAGGGACGGACCTTACGTTCTTTGAAATTCCCCATGCAGGTCAAACGTATAAAGGAACAAATAGTATTTCCCTCACTTCATTACGGGTTCCTGCAGATGATTCATTGACTTATTGGAAGAACCGTTTTGAGGAAATGGGAGTGGAGCATGACGAAATCTCCCATCACACCGGCCGATCAACTCTAAGCTTCAGAGATTTTGAAGGACAGCGGCTCATGCTGGTATCCGATGAAAAGAATGAAGGTGTCCCGGGAGGAAAACCTTGGGATAAAAGCCCTGTTCCTGTTGAGCATGGGATTGTAGGTCTGGGTCCTATAACGCTTACTGTTGCCCAAGGTGACAATACGGCGATCGTATTGAAAGAGGTTTTAGGATTCAAAGAAACGCGGACTTTCCCGTCCCATCTTGAAGGTCAACCTGATATCCGTGTGTTTGAAACAGGCGAGGGGGGAACCGGTGGAGAAGTATATTTAGAAGAGAGAAGCGATATCCCTCGAGAAAGACCTGGTAGAGGAAGTGTGCACCACGTTGCCTTCAGGGTAGAAGATGAAGGAGAATTACGAAAATGGGTAGAGTGGATTACACAAAACCGACTGCCAAATTCAGGTTTCGTAGAAAGATATTATTTCCGTTCCCTCTACTTCCGTGAGCCAAATGGTATTCTATTCGAACTGGCTACAGATGGGCCGGGCTTTGAAACGGATGAAGACTTTGACTCATTAGGAGAGAATTTATCCCTCCCACCATATTTTGAAGCGCAGAGGGAGTCCATTGAATCACGATTAAAACCATTAGATACGAAAAAATAAGGAGGAAGTCAGCTTGAAACATCTTTTTAAACAAGGGAATAAAAACCTGCCTACATTGTTACTCCTTCATGGAACAGGCGGTGACGAACGTGATCTGCTGCCGTTGGCGGATATGATAGAGCCGGAAGCTTCTGTTCTAAGTGTAAAAGGAAATGTTGATGAAAATGGGATGGCACGGTTTTTCGCGCGCCTAAAGGAAGGAGTCTTCGATGAAGAAGATTTAGTATTCCGTACGAAGGAATTGTTGGATTTTGTAAGGGAGAGTGCCGTTAAGTACGAATTCGATCCCAATAATCTTGTTGCTGTAGGATACTCAAATGGTGCCAATATCGCAGCCAGTTTAATGTATCATTATAATGATGCTTTAAAAGGCGGCATCCTGTTTCATGCCATGGTGCCAATTCGGGGACTGGACCTTCCGGAATTAAGTGGCGTACAAGTATTTATCGGTGCCGGTAAACGCGACCCACTCATCCCAATGCCTGAGACAAAAGAGCTTGTGAAAAATCTAAAAGATGCTCAAGCATCGGTAACGGAGTTTTGGACTGAGGGTGGACATGAGCTGAGAAGAGATGAAGTAGTGGAAGCAAAGGGTTGGTTTGAGAATCATTTTAAATGACGCATCCGGAAGAATATTTCTTCCGGATTTTTTTATTCAGTTTCTATTCTATTATAGTTGGAGAGCACCCTGAGCATCCCAAGAGTCAATATTCCTCTCCATTCCCTTTCAGCTACTGGCCATGTTTCCTCGAAGTGACCGAACCAGGACCAATTGGGCTGCCAATAACCTTCTGGGTGTTGATCTGATACTTCCGCTTCCAGTTGAACACGAATCTCATCTTTTAAAATGTCATAAAAGGGTGAAGATGGATGACTGGCTACCTGCAAAGGTTTTGCCACATATTCATTCCACCTGGATGGGTCTGTACAAACCGTCTCTCTTACGGAAGAAGTCAAGATCTTAATAAGATCAGAGTAAGCGTGTCCTTTCACTTCTTGAACGAGCCTTTGATAGCAGAGAAAATCATGCATTTCAATCGGATGTTTCAGTTCCTTTAACTCTGTGACAGATCTTTCTGTCCATTCTTGCAGTAGGGGCTGTTCCGGTTGGAAAAGATGAAAATACCCTATTATTTCAGCATTGGGATTCGCCCAGGTTGTTTGAACCCCGGAAAATCCCCTTTCCGAGTCGAAATGCCACCATGGTGCGTGGGGAACAGCATTTACGGCTTCTGATACTGCATGCCATCCTCCAGCCTTTTCATCGTACGTATCAAGTAAGTAGCTCATCGCTCCTTGAACGACAGGATGGTTCCGAGAAAGGTTTAATTCTTTGGCATACTGTAAACCAACGGTCGTTGCCATTGGAGAAGAACTGTCCAGTCGAAAGTCGGGCTCTATAGACCGGCCGAATCCCCCGTCATCATTTTGGAATTTTGCTAATTCATCTGCTGCGTCTTCTTTACTGCCCCCTTCAAAATGAAAGCTGAGCAGTTTTTGTTCCAAGGGTCTTGCATGGGTTTTGATATAGTTTGCTGATGTGTTAAATTGTTGAATGGTTAATTTCATAAAAGTAGCTCCTTTCGTTAGATTTATGCTAGGCCTACCTTGTAATATTGTCCATACAGCCAGTGAATTCCTGCCTGTATGACCAAATTGATGGAAAAGAAAGGTCCGTCCCTTAAGAAGTGGAACTTTCCAGGGTGATAGTCGTATATAGGAGTACTGGAGAAGAGGAGGGGTCGAATTGTTTTATGTGTTAGGATGGATATTTATGGTAATTGCAGGAATTTTCCTTATAGCCAAAAGAGTTGCCCCTGAATCTGAGCTGTTGAATTCATTCGAGAAAACGCATTCATTTCGATATACTGTTATCACGTTCCTTATCGCCGCAGGGGTGATGTTCATTGGAAATGGAGTAGTTGTCAAGAATGAAGAATGGCGTGAACATGCACTGATTCAAGTAGAAGATCGTAATGGGACGATCGGGATTTTCCAGGGAGAAGAACAGAAGGCGGCCATTGCATATGATAATCCTCCTAAAGAGAAGGAGGAATACAAGACTTCTTTACTAGTATGGGATAAATATGCCAATCTCGAGCTAAGCCTTAAGAAAAAAGGTGAAGAACAAGCAGTGAGGATAGAAGCATCGGACAGTGAGTGTTCACGATACAATGAAGAAGCCTATTCTGTTCCGGTTACCTTTTATTTCGAAGAGTCAGGTTTATGGAAGATAATTGTTGAAAATGACTATGAGGTAATTGGAGAGATCGTGTTGGAAGTAAAAAAGTAATGGGTTCCTTTTTTGAATCAGGAAAATGGTGCCATAGTGCAAAGGCGCCTTTTTTGTTGAGTGAGGATGTAAGATCCAGTGAACAAAGAAAGGGTAGGTACTCAGACATGGATGGCTTTTCATTGCTTGCATAAGCCTTTAAGAGCAACTAAACTATGAGATAGAGCTTTTTACAGATGGGGAGTAATGTACATATGAACGTTGCTAGAAAAGGTATCATATTGGGTGTAGCCGCTACTGTTCAAGGATTGGCCATGGCGGTCTTTCTGTTTCCACATTTCATTCCCTCAGGAGGGGCAGCGAGTGTAAGCGTACTTCTTCATCATCTGTTGAATGTGCCATTTGCTGTTTCTCTTTGGATGTTAAATGCCTGCTTATTACTCGCAGCCATTAAATGGCTGGGGAAAGAAAATGCCATCTGGACACTGTATTGTGTATCTGTCACATCATATGTGGTGAATCTCATGTCTCCATTGGTTTCGGGTACGATTTCATTTGTGATCGTTGATTTGCTGATAGGCAGCATTCTTTTTGGAACAGGGGTCGGCATCCTTTTTCGCATGGGGGCATCCTCAGGTGGGATGGATATATTAGCCCTGATTGTTTCGAAGCTAAAAGGATACAGCCCAGGTAAAACATTGTTTTTCATTAATGGAAGCCTATTAATACTGACTGGAATGATAGTAGATTTGAAGATTATCCTGTTTGCCTTGATCTGTCAATTCATCTCTACAAGAATAGTCGATATCCTGTTCCAAATCCATATAAAAAGAAATTTTATCAGTATCGAACATCAGTAAAAGGAAGGTTCGTCCCTCTTACAAAAGTGGGACGGACTTTTTTTCAGGATATTTCTTTGATGATTGAGTTGACTGTGTGTGCAGGTGAGTTTTCAAATAGTGAGATGTATTGGAAAAGTTTGTTTTTTGGAAGGAGGTGTCTCCTGATTTCTTTAGGGGTTTGCCCCTCAAGATGGGCTTTGGTGACAGCGTCTTGTAGGTCGACCAGATAGTCCCGTTTTCTTTCGAGGAGCCTTCTGCCGTTCTTTAAATAACCCTGATGTGAGCAATACATATCCTGAAAGGAATACTGCAGAGTTTTGTCAATTGACCGGATGAGCTCCGGAACAGATTCAAATGAAAAATTTGATGTAGGTGAATGGAATAAGTATAAATCGCCTGAAAAACAAATCCCTCTTTCTTCATCAATGAGCACAATATGATCCTCCGCGTGACCAGGAGTGTGAACAATTTCAAAGGAGTGTTCAGCCGTGTTAAATACTCTTTTCTCAAGTGGCAAGGGGCTGAATGCAGGCCGGTTATGCCAAAACACTGCTCTGTATAAAGGTAATTTGGTGCTTTCAGAGCACGGAATCACACCTAAAGGGTGAATCCATTGAGGAATGGAATAAAATCTATCGATCCAGGAGCTATTACCGGTATGATCCTCATGGTGGTGAGTGTGTATGACTTCATTTACCCCCAGCTCTTTAAAAATAGTCCGGACTTCATTTTTCATGCTATACGGCCCTGTATCAATCAGAACATCATCGACTTTAAAAATATAGACGGGCATTTTTTGTCCTAATCTCTGAACGTTTAACTTAAATGATTGAATCAAGTCAGATACTCCCTTTTCATAAATGGTTATAGTACATAATTCGAATGGAAAATGATAAATTCCTGCTTATCTGTAAGATTAATAGCAGAATTTTCTCACGGCTCACATTAGGCGGTCTTAAATATGGTATAATTTTCAATAAAGGGTGATAGATTCTTTCAAAGGGGTTTTCAATGAATGAAGGCGAATCAGAAGTTCTTACTTTTTATCGTTGCGTTTATCATGACAGTCGCCTTGATACTGCTGGATAAAATGGGATTGCAACAAGCGATTGAAGCATGCGAACACCATGAAAGATCAGCAGAGGTGGAAATAGGATTTCTTTCTTGGAATGTGTCTTGCCATGAAAAGTAACAGATCGTGTATGAGCTTTCCTGGATGTTCCTTTTCTTGTCAAGCAGCCCATCAGTCACGAATTCTTCCGAATGTCCTATTCTATAGACTGTTGGGATCATGATGGTAACCTGAGTATCCTATTCAATGATAAAAGTGTGAATCTCCTTACTATTTTCTCCTCTTTAAAAGCCGTTGATGGTAAACTGGATAATAGAGTAGAAGATAAATCTAGGAGGAAGTACTTTGCAAAAGTGTAATGTATGCAAAAATCAATTTCAATGGAAAGAGCTATTATTCTCCATCTGGAGGTCTTATAAACCGATCGAATGCAGTCAATGTGGCAAGAAACATACCATCAACTTTGCATCGAAATTCTTTGTTTCTTTCCTTATCATCATTCCTGCTGTCGTTTTCGGATTATTATTTGCACCTGAACTCGGTTTATCAAAGCCGCTTACATTCAGTTTAATCATCGTCATGGCTTTCGTGATTTCTTTGATTCTACCATTTTTTGTGAAATATGAGTATAAGAACTGATCATTCAAAAGAGAGAGTGCGCCCGTTAGGGGCAGCTCTCTCTTTTGAATGATGGACTAATTTGACGTTTTCATTTCTTTCACCACTTCTTCTAAGCGGTCAGGATAATTCGTAAACATTCCCGTCACACCCCATTCAATCAATCTCTTCATATCTTTTTTTTCCAAAACGGTATAAGGGTGAATGAACAGACCATGATCACGTACCTTGTCTACATACTCCTCATCGATCTTTTTATAATCCATTCCAAGTCCCACTGCATATTCCTCATAGTCCTCAAGTTCTTTATCAGTAATCGTAGCCTCATTCTGATAGTCGATCAGTTGGACAAGAGGAATATCATCATTCAGGCCGTGAATTTTTTTAAGGCTTTCGTCACTGAATGACTGAATGATCACTTTACTGGAAGACACATTCTGACCCAGAAGGTTATGATCTTTTAGTATTTTCAGTAATTTTTCTTCCATGCCCGGATATACTTCAGGTGATTTGGTTTCAATGTAGAAACGCTTGTCCTGACCAAAATGATGAAGGATTTCTCCAAGTGTTTGAACTTTCAGTCCGGTAAATTCCGAACTGGCCATTTCAGGGTACATCTCATTAAACCATGATCCCGCATCTAACTCTTTCAATTCTTTCAATGTATAATTTTTTACAAGACCACTGCCATCAGTCGTCCGGTCGAGTGTTTTATCGTGCATGGCAATTAATTCACCATCTTTGGTCATTTGCAGATCAATCTCTAAATAATCCCCTCCCATATCATTTCCCCAATCATAAGATGATAAGGTATGCTCAGGTGCATATGCTGAAGCACCTCTGTGTGCAATAGTTAAAAAC
Source organism: Bacillus sp. RO3 (assembly GCF_012911895.1). GTDB lineage: Bacteria > Bacillota > Bacilli > Bacillales > Bacillaceae_B > Rossellomorea. Next base: position 80,914 of record NZ_JAAXCV010000034.1, on the reverse strand, counting down.
TCATGGCCATTCATTTCTGGATGACTGGCAAAAGAGGAATGAAAGGAAACTGCCGCCATACCAATGATTGCTGAAGATAAGATGACAGAATTAACTAATATTTTCATCATGCATTCTCCCTTCTGATAGAAATTCAGATTAAGAGTATACAATGAATATGAAGGGGAATCCTTCAGTTTGAAAAGATCATGTAAACAATGGATGAAAGGAATGTATCAGATAATTCTATAGAAGTGTGTCAAATGAAATGAATAGGGATGGCCAGTAATACCTTGAGCCTGGAATCTTACATAAGGTACACTATTCACAAGGCTGAAAATTCAGCAATAAACAAAGGAGGCCTTTTATATGGGGATTACATACAGATATTATCGAGATGAAAATGATTTGGCACTTCAATATGATTTTTGGAAGAGAATAACGTCAGATCTTCCTTATGCATGGAAACCTACTTTGGCACCTAAGTTTTTTCAGGGGCAAAAGGAATTCCATCCAAAGGCCCGCTGTTTCGCCTATGATGGAGATGAAATTGTAGGGTATATGAGTTTTAGCGGAAAAGGTGATTTTGTTTCACTTGGGTACCCATGGGTTTTACCAGGGTATGAGGCCATTCAGGATGAATTATTCCAGCGAGTTTATGGCTTTGCTGTCAGCGATGAGTATGGGGGAAAGATATTCGCTCAGCGTTTTCGCCACCAGTGGGAAGATCAAATCCTATATTTTGAAACGAAAGGATTTGAGATCACTAATGAATCGGAATTGATCGGTGTTTCACTCTCCGATACAACCGTTTCCCACGAGGCTGAATTTACATGGAAGGTTTCCAGTGGTTTTGCTTTTGAAGAGTGGGCATCGATTGTAATGGCAAACGGGGAAGTGAATGAAGCTCAGCTTAAGATGATGGAGGAATACTACACTTCGGTGAATTTCGACTTTACCGTCACTTTCATGAGGGAAGGGGAAATCTTTGGTGTTATAGGCGTCACGATTAGAGAAGATACAAAATTTAGTGAAGTAGTATCTTTCGGTATTTTACATGATTCAGAGGTTCATAAGGAAGATATGCTTTGTGTCTTGATGAAAGAGGCAGAATTACGTGGGGCAGAAATGATCTCATTTCATGGTGCGGATATACCTGAGGAGCACATTCGTAAAAAACTGAACTTAAGAGAACTTACTAAAGATGTCATGATGGTGAAGGAAGTGTAGGCTTGGTGGGGAAATGTAAAGGAATTCCAAAAACGCTGGAGCTCTGTGATTTATCACAAAATGTTCGGAAAATATTCAGTTCTTCAATGACAAAACACTAGTGAATAGGATAAAATGAGATACATTAAGGTAAGGCTTCAAGAGCTTAAAATGTACTATCAATTTTCAATTATGATTGATAATAGATTTATAGGGTCCCGTAAAAACTGACCTGATTCATTTTATTCTTTTGGTAGGTTGTGCTGTTTTAAGGAGAGAACTGATGCTGGAATACGACGTTCATCAAGAGGTTGGCAAGGAGTATGTGGTGTTTCTTCATGGAATTGGAGGAAACTCAAGTATTTTCTGCAAGCAGCTCGATGTATTTAAGAAATATTATAATGTGATTACCATTCATTTACCTGGCCATGGAAATTCCCCGGGTATTGAATGCTATAATGGGAACTTCACAATTGATTTGATCGTTGAGGAAGTTTTCAAGGTTTTGGATCATCTTAAAGTCGAACGTGCTCATTTTATTGGGATTTCCCTGGGCTCTGTGCTAATCCATGCTTTGCTGCAGGCTCATCCAAATCGGGTGAAAAGTGCAGTTTTGGGAGGTTGCATTACAAGGTTTACTATACTTTCCAATACATTGCTCAAGATTGGGGACGCGATAAAAGAAATGATCCCTTTCATGTGGTTATATAAGATTTTCGCTTATATCATGATGCCTAAAAGCAATCATAGGATTTCGAGAAAGCTATTCATCCGTGAAGCAAAGAAAATGAATCGCAACGATTTTCTTGCCTGGTATCGCCTTACACCTTACGTTAAATCGACCTATTCTTCTGTACAGGAAAAGGCTTCCCATATACCAAAGCTCTATATATCAGGAAAGGAAGACCATCTCTTTGTAAAGTCCCTGGAACAGGATACAATGGGTGATCCTTCCTCTACAATCATATTTATCAAAGATTGCGGACATGTGTGCAATGTAGAAAAGCCACGTGAGTTTAATCGCTTGGCCCTTGAATTCATATATAAGAACCAAGACGTACCGTTACGTAAAGTTCAGTAAAATCAGATGATTCCCATTTCCTTATGGAAATGGGAACTTTTTTTGCACGTAAGGATGTTGATGATTGGAATGGACAATTACTGGAAATCAGTTGTCAGGGGATTTTTTGTTCTATGATATAGACAGAGAACATACACGCTTAGTGGTGAATGTTTAATGAATGGAAGCGGGAGGTACTTAAGGGAAGGTCCGTCCCTCACCATCACTCAACTATGATGAAATCGGGGTTAGGGGAGTTTTAGAGGTCCGTCCCTTTAAAGGGTTTGAATATGGATTTGGAGAATATTGTATGGAAGGGGGAGAGGATTTGAATTTCAGGTATGAAGAGTATCCGTTTGAATTGTTTTCGGTTTCTCATGTGGCGGCGATGACGTTGTCGTTAGGCTGTATCTTCGTTTTGTATGGAATGAGGAATCGCATAAGCGAAAGAGGTAGAAATGTGTTGAAATGGCTGCTCGTGATGATGCTCCTTTCAAGTGAAGCACTATTTCACATTTGGTATCTAATCAATGATGTTTGGGATCCGGCGATTAATTTACCTTTTCAATTATGCTCAATCTCCTTATATTTGTGCACATTTATGCTTTTGACGAATAGTTATAAGATCTTTGAAATCACTTTCTTTGTGAGTATGTCAGGTGCACTTATTGCCATTGTTACACCTGAGTTGTTTTTTGGATTTCCTCATTTTCGCTACTTTCAATTCTTTCTGGCACATCTAGCCATTGTATTATCCAGTTTGTACATGGTATGGATGGAAGGCTTCACGTTAAGATTTAAGTCTCTCTTGAGGGCATTTGGAGCTTTAAATGTGATGGCAGTCATTGTGTATATGGTGAACGAACTGTTGGGTGCAAATTATATGTTTCTTTCACATAAACCATATAATGCCAGTCCCATAGATTTTTTAGGTCCTTATCCATGGTACATTCTGTCTCTTGAAGGTGTAGCCCTGATAATATTCGGCCTCCTTTACTTTCCTTTCTACCTTTTTCATAAAAGGAAAGAGGGGGAGGCAAAAATATGAAACTTTTACAGCTTCAGCTCGTCTATTATCATATAGGAAAAATGGGGTGCAGCTATGTGGAGTGACATGATGATGATGTGCATGATCATTCTGATTTCTTACGGGTTGGGCAGTATTACAGGTGCTTATTATATCGTCAAGATCTATACCGGAGAAGATATTAGGAATGTTGGAAGCGGAAATGTCGGTGCCACCAATGCCGGCAGAGCATTAGGTAAAAAAGGATTTCTACTCACGCTGTTCATAGATGCAGGGAAGGTGATGATTGCCTTGCAGATTGCTTCATTGCTTAATGGAGATGATCGTTACTTAGTACTTTCCTCCATATTCATTATGATCGGACATCTATTTCCCATCCAACTTGGGTTTCACGGAGGAAAAGGTGTCGTTACCTACTTAGCAACATCGTTATTTTTCAGTGCCCCTTCCATTGGTTTTTTCGCCATTACCATGGGAATCTTATATGTGATTTTAAGAAAATACACCATTGCAGGATTTCTATCCATGGCGTCCATCCCAATCTCGGGATATTTGATGGGTGAATCATTTACAATATCTATTGGGTTGTCATCCCTATTTGTGATGGTGGTGCTTGCCCATAATCGAAAGTTTCCACACGCTCTAGATACATAGGAGGTAAGAGAATGCAAAATCCTTCTCTACATTATAAAATTGCCAATGAACTTGATGAATTTCAACAAATAGCTTCCTTGAATTACCAAACATTTGTAGAAGAAATCCCTCAGCATAAGGGAAACCGAAAACGCAGGCTAGTTGATCGATTCCATGATGAAAATACATATGTGATCGCGAAACATAAGAGTGAAGTTGTGGGGATGATCGCTGTCCGTGCAAAGCGTCCATTTTCCTTGGATCTAAAAGTAGAAAATCTTGATGCCTATTTGCCTTCTGATACTGTTCCTTGTGAAATACGTTTATTATCTGTTAAAGAAGAATATAGAAGCACAAGGGTCTTTTACCAATTATGTGAACGATTAGTGTCTTATTGTCTTAAGAAAGGATATACGATGGCTCTAATCTCAGGGACCGTTCGTCAGCTTACACTTTATAAGCGAATCGGCTTCAAACCTTTCGCTCATATGGTTGGAGAAGCCGGCGCGGAATTTCAGCCCATGTATTTAACACGGAAAAACTTTGAACAATCTACGAAAGCCTTTCAGCGTTTAATGATGAAGAAAGAAGAAAATTCAACTCCTATGAGTTTCCTCCCTGGACCGGTCCCCATACATGAAAAGGTAGACGGTGCCTTCAAGGGGGGAGCCTTTTCCCATAGAAACAGTTCGTTCCTCCAGGATATGGAAGAATTAAGGGAGGCGTTATGTAAGATAACAAACGCAAACCACGCAAATATCGCAGTAGGAACAGGCACCCTATCCAATGATATGGTTGCAGCCCAGCTTAAAGGTATGGCAGGTAAGGGTCTTATTTTGGCAAATGGAGAGTTTGGTTTCCGTTTGATAGATCATGCAAACAGATTTGGTTTGTATTTTTATAAGATTGAAAAAGAGTGGAATGAAGCCATTTCAATAGATGAAGTAGAAAGATTCCTAAAGGAAAATCAAGATATTACCTGGCTCTGGACTGTCCATTGTGAAACCTCGACAGGATATGTCTATGACCTTGATGCTCTACTTCCACTTTGCAGAAGATATGGAGTAGAGCTTTGCATTGATGCATGTAGTTCGGTAGGCGTAATCCCGGTAAATTTTAAAGAAGTGTATTTTGCCACAACGGTCAGTGGGAAAGGATTAGGTTCATATCCAGGCCTGGCTGTTGTCTTTCACCGGGATAAGATCATTCCTGACCGGTCGATACCGAGATATCTTGATGTGGGAATGTATGAGAGGAATCGAAGCATACCGTATACGCACTCTTCTAATCTTGTATATGCGCTAAAAGAAGCACTTCATTACGTTGAATATGACGACAATAAACAATTGGCTAAAGTAGTAAGGACCTCACTAACAAATGGTGGATTTGGCCTACTGGGAGATGAAAACTATTCTCCAGGCGTGGTTACAATTGCACTGGAGAGGGAAATGTGTAGTAAACGGTTTGGTGATGTGTGTAAAGGAAAAGGTATCTTATTAAGCTATGAAAGTGACTATCTACTAAGAAGAAATTGGGTACAGGTAGCTCTGATGGGAAATCAAAATGAACGAAAGGTTTTGAAAGCAATGAACATACTCAACAAAGAATATCAAACCACTGGGAAAACAAGGGTTGTGGAATGAGTGGGATAACCCATTTCTTTTCTCGCATTAAACCATTTAATCTCATTGAATTTGCACTGATTTCACTTTGGCTGAAGACTGCATTTCTTTCCATTGTTGGATTTAATCTGCATTTGGAATCATTTTTGGACTTATTGCTTATCTTATTCAATCCCATTGGTTCGTTAATGATCGTTGTCGGGTTCAGTTTTTACTTCTCTAGAGAAGTTAAACCTTCAGCTGTCATGCTCGCCATGGGATTTGCAACCGGTCTACTTTACGGGGATTTATTGTATTTTAGGTTTTATTCTGACTTCGTAACGGTCCCTATTCTATTTCAGTTTAATAACGTAGGGGGCATAGGCCCGAGTACATTTGAATTGATGAGTGCCTGGGATTTCCTGTTGGTTGCAGATTTACTTCTAGTCGGATGGTTAGTAAAGAAGAAGTGGATTTATCCCCCTAAGGTGTCAAAGAGGTGGAAATTCTCATATATGGGATTAAGTGCCGTATTACTTCTTGTAACAGTCGGACTGGGGTTATTGAAATCACCCTATTTATTTACAGAATCCTATGACAGGGAGCAGCTGGTCAAATCAATTGGACCATTTAATTATCATTTATACGATATCGCTATGGAAGCCACCGTGCCGTTCACAAAGATACTTGCCAATAAATCGGATACAGAAGCATCCGTTAACTATACTCAATCCAGAAAAGGTACGGACTCAGATCTATTTGGCGTTGCAGATGGAAAGAATGTGGTATTGATCAGTATGGAATCTACTCAGAATTTCGTCATCAACCAAAAAATCAACGGAGAAGAAATCACACCCTTTCTAAATACGTTCATAAAGGACAGCTTTTATTTCAGTCAAATTTATGATCAAACTGCACAAGGAAAGACATCGGACTCGGAATTCATGATCGATACGGGATTGTATCCTTTGGCAAGTGGATCGGCATTTGTTCGAACCACAGATAATCGCTATAAGAGCATGCCCCATATTTTAAAAAAGAAAGAAGATTATTATGCTGCCGTATTTCATGGCAATGATCGCACGTTTTGGAATCGTGAATTGATGTATGATACGTTAGGGTATGATCGCTACTTCTCCAAACGAGACTTTGATGTAACAGAAGAGAATTCGGTTAATTACGGGTTAAAGGATATCCCTTTCTTTGAACAGTCCATCTCGTATCTCGAGAAATTGCCACAACCATTTTACACCCGGCTGATCTTGCTGACGAATCACTTTCCTTTTTTATTAGAAGAAGAGGATCAATTGATCCCTGAGGCATCTACAAGTGAGGATGTTGTCAATCGTTATGTGACGACGGTTCGATACCAGGATGAAGCAATTAAGAAATTCTTTGATGGGGTAAAAGAAAGTGGAATGTATGAGGACACCGTTTTTGTTTTGTATGGGGATCATTATGGAATTTCCGAGAAATATGAAAAGGGAGTGTTTGAACTTCTAGGTCAAGAGGATCATCCACTAAATCATGTAAATCTCCAACAAGTTCCACTGATTATCCACGTGCCTGGGGAGGAAGGCCGATTGATTGAAACCCTCGGGGGGGAAATCGATATTCGACAGACAATTCTGCATTTATTGGGAATACATACGTCAGACAATCTTTCCTTCGGCCATAACTTGTTCTCTCGACAGAAAGATCATCCTGTCATCTTCCGGGATGGAGACTTTGTGACGGAGGAATACGTCTTTATAGATAACGTTTGCTATGATAAAAGAAGTCAATCTTCCGTTTCTGATACATTATGTGAGCCTTATAAACAAACGGTGAGAAAAGAACTGGATATGTCGGATGATATTATTTATGGAGATTTATTGAGGTTCGTTGAATAGTGTTAAAAATCCGACTTCTTCAATAAATCCGATTTTCATCGTAATTAATTTATTATAATTTTATTATGTTAACTAATTGTGAGACAGGCTGGAATGGATAGAAATTATCGTACAGAAAAGGCTTAGGGTGCTTACCCTAAGCCTTTGGGGATTGTACATTTTCATTCACAATCGGGAGACGAATCGTTACAGTTGTACCTTTATCCAATTGACTTTCATATTCGATCATTCCATCCATTTCCCTGATAATCTTGTTTGTCACCATGCTGCCAAGTCCTGTTCCTTTTGTTTTGGTAGTATAGAAAGGAAGGCCGATCTTTTTCAATTCATCAGATGTCATTCCTTTCCCTGTATCCGTTATTTTTAAAAGGATGGATTCAGAAGAAGGTTCTTCTTTTACAGATATCTTTATGTAACCCTGTTCCTCGATTGATTCAATTCCGTTTTTCATGACATTCATAATCGCTTGCTTCATATGATGTTCGTCACCTTTAATGTAATGGGTACCCGAATCCTGGAATAGTATCGAAGTGTTGGTGTATGAGGCAAAAGGCCTTAATAGATCGACACAGTCCTGGATAACTTCTTCCAAATGAAGGATAGAAAGGTGAAACTCACTAGGTTTTGCCACACTGAGGTAGTCAGTGATGATTTTATTTGTACGATCTAATTCATTCAAGATGAGGGGGGAGTATCCTTTAAACTTTTCATCATCCGTGTTTTCACTGAGATGTTGAATGAATCCCCGCACAGTTGCAAGAGGGTTACGGATCTCATGGGCAATGGAAGCAGCCATTTGACCAACCATATTCAGTTTATCTAGGTAGACCATTTCTTCTATTTGTTTGTTGGTCCTGATCAGATGCTCAATGATGAAAACGAGAGCAACAAACGTAAAATAAAACACCGAAAAATAAATCAAATAAAAGGTTACATCAAGAAATGGGATCGTAATCTTGATGATCGTGATGTATAAAATGGAGTGAATGAGGAAGATGAATGTACTTCCAAGAAATTTATATTGCGTTTTCAAGAGCATTTTGCGAAAGAGAACTCCCATCACAAATGCTAGAGCTGAAACGATTATTCCAATCATCACAAAAGGACCGCCGATCAAATAGCGGGTTAAAATCACGCATCCGAGTACGATGGATCCGGATAGGAATCCTGCATAGATGGTTGCAATCAGGATAGCGATCATTCGTAAATCAAAATGAGTTTCCCCAAGGGTTTCCATTGGATAGAGCATACATAATAAAGCACCAAATGATCCGATCAATCCATATGTGATTTTGTGCTTTAGATGAGGGACTTGTTTTTCTTTAAACGGGAAAAAGACATTCGCATTATACGTAAATGAAAACAAAATGGTAATATTGACCAGAAGAGTCTTGATTAATGTAATCAAAGAAAAGCCTCCATAACTGAATTACCTGAAACAGACAAACTGCCCCAGTAAAAAACCTGAACATACAAGTATTAAAAATACTTCAATTTTCCCTTTTAGTCAAATGTTTCTACCTGAAGAGGGACGGACCTTGAAAATCGATGAAACTCTATGAATATCCCGTTGAAGAGGATCAAACCGGACTGCAGTATTCAGGCTTGAGGTGGTATTACTCCAATAGAGGTGCGTCCCTCCCTAATGGCAGGTATTTTAATACTGAGAGTAGAATATATAAGTTATACAAGCTTGTTTTTAGACGCTTGTGATGGATGATTACATAGATCATTTTGTTCCGAAGAGTTGGGTAAGGCTTTCGTCAAGGTGGGTTTATCTTAAAAGGAGGAATGGAGATGATTGAAGGTCAGGTAATACAACAAATGCAGCAAGTGAAAATCAAGCATAAGAAGATCCCTTTGAAAGAAGTGGTGAAAAGAGCTGTCCTCATCACCATCGGGGCGGTGATCATGGCGGTGGGTCTTGAGATATTCCTGGTGCCGAATCAGGTCATTGATGGAGGGATCGTAGGCGTTTCCATCATTCTTTCACATATTACAGGCGTTAAGCTCGGACTATTCATCTTTATTTTGAACATCCCCTTTTTTTTCATCGGGTATAAACAAATCGGAAAAACCTTCGCATTTTCCACGCTATACGGCATCATTATTTTATCAACGTCTACTACGTTCCTTCATCCTGTCCCTGCATTCACACAAGACATTCTACTGGCTTCTTTATTCGGGGGAATCGTTCTCGGGATAGGAGTCGGTTTGGTCATTCGCTACGGAGGATCTCTCGATGGAACGGAAATCCTTGCTATCCTGACAAGCAAAAAGCTCCCCTTCTCAGTTGGGGAAATCATCATGTTTGTAAACCTATTCATTCTGGCGTCGGCTGGATTTGTGTTCAGCTGGGATAGAGCCATGTATTCACTATTAGCTTACTACGTGGCGTTCAAGATGATTGATATTACCATCAAAGGGTTAGACGAATCCAAATCTGTATGGATCATAAGTGAAAACTATGAGGAAATCGGTGATGCTCTCCTTCACCGATTGGGGAGAGGAGTAACCTACCTGAAGGGTGAAGGAGCCTTTTCAGGAGATGATAAGAAAGTCATCTTCTGTGTCATCACCCGCCTTGAAGAGGCGAAGCTTAAAGATATCGTCGCAGAACACGACCCCTCAGCGTTTCTGGCCATTGCCGATATAGCTGAAGTAAGAGGGGGGCGGTTCAAGAAGAAAGATATTCATTAAAAGGGAAAGGAAGCTCAGTGCAGGGGAAGTGATATGCCTCTGTAATGAGCTTTTTATTTGAGAAAAAATAGATATTGTCGTCCTCTGGGGGTTGTAGTAAGATATTCTAGATTATCATGAACGGGAGGGGAAATGATGAAGAGATTGCTGTTTGTATTACTTTACTCTTTCAGTATGTTTCAGGGCGTTGGGGAATATGAGAATTTTATCAGTGAAAAAGTCACACAGCATCAAGATCAACATGATGAACTTGCCGCCTTTTCATTTCCTTCATCTCCTCCTTTCATGACGAAGAATATGGAAGGAAAAGGGAACCCTCTGTTTGAGGGGAGTCATCATGACATTTCCCCGAAGCTGCATCCCCGCCGACAGAACCCATATATTCATGGGGATTCAGCCGGATTTACAGGCATTGTCAAATTCCACTCCAATTACCTTTCTTAACTGTCTGTTATACCAAATGAATAAATGGACAGAGGAGAAATGATAAATGGATTTCATTGTGTTATTAAAAGCAATTATTCTTGGTATGGTCGAAGGACTTACGGAGTTCGCTCCCGTGTCTTCAACGGGTCATATGATTTTAGTAGACGATCTGTGGATTAAATCAAAAAAAGTACTAGGTAAATATCCGGCAAATACATTTAAGGTCGTCATACAACTGGGCTCAATATTGGCAGTTGTCATCGTATTCAGAGAGAGATTTAAAGATTTACTGGGGATAAATCAAACTAAAAGCCATTCATCCAGGTTAAAACTTTCCCATATCTTTACGGGATTACTTCCTGCGGTGATTCTGGGATTAGTATTTGAGGAGTATATTGATAAACACCTATTTTCAGTGAATACAGTCCTTATTGGTTTAACGGTAGGAGCATTTCTAATGATTGCAGCGGATTGGTATAGACCTAAAGAGTCAATGGTGAAAACTGTCGATCAGATTACCCATAAAAAGGCATTCATCATTGGTCTGATCCAATGTTTGTCACTATGGCCAGGTTTTTCAAGATCCGGTTCAACCATCTCAGGAGGTGTATTACTGGGATTAAGCTACCGGGCAGCAGCTGACTTTACATTCATCATGGCTGTACCAATCATGTTTGGAGCAAGTTCCATTTCCCTATTGAATAACTGGATGTACTTCACGCCGGAATTTTTACCTTTTTTACTGGCTGGATTTTTGAGTGCTTTTCTTTTTGCGTATCTGTCGATCCATTTTTTCCTAAAGGTGATCAATAAAATCAAGCTCCTTCCCTTTGCCATATATCGACTTCTCCTTGTTGGGATCATTCTTGTTGTATTTTATTCATAACTCTTGACAGTTAGAAATTACTACCATATAATTTCTTTAACAAATTTATTACGAATGGCATATACTATGAGAAAGCAGAGAAGAGGACATGAATCATTCCCTTTTTCTTAATTATCAGAGAGCAGGGTCATTGGCTGGAAGCCCTGAAGAAAAATGAATGATTTACCACCTCGGAGCTATTATGGGGAACGAACAGTATCCATAATCGGGAAAACCGTTATCTTGCTTGAGCGAAGCGTTTAATTGACACTTCGGAATTAGGGTGGAACCACGACCGCACTCGTCCCTTGTAAGGGATGAGTGCGGTTTTTTTTATTGAATTGAATACAATATGCGATGAAGAGGATATGAATCTTCTACCGTTTTCTTATCAGAGAACAGGGTCATTGGCTGGAAGCCCTGAAGAAAAATGAATGATTTACCACCTCGGAGCTATTATGGGGAACGAACAGTATCCATAATCGGGAAAACCGATATCTTGCTTGAGCGAAGCGTTTATTTGACACTTCGGAATTAGGGTGGAACCACGACCGCACTCGTCCCTTGTAAGGGATGAGTGCGGTTTTTTTATTGAATTGAATACGATGTGCGATGAAGAGGATATGAATCTTCTACCGTTTTCTTATCAGAGAACAGGGTCATTGGCTGAAAGCCCTGAAGAAAAAAAGATGATTTACCACCTCAGAGCTATTATGGGGAACGATCAGTATGATCAGTATCCATAATCGGGAAAACCGTTATGTTACTTGAGCGAAGAGCTGTTTTATGCAGCTTTTTCGAAAAAAGGGTGGTACCACGACCGCATTCGTCCCTTATCCAGGGATGAGTGTGGTTTTTTTATATAAAAAATGAGCAGTAGGAGGAAACAATATGTCAATTCAATCTGAAGTAGAAAAGAGAAATCACAGGAAGATCGGCCAGGAGCTTGAATTATTCATTTCTATGGAGGAAGCGCCTGGAATGCCTTTTTATTTACCGAAAGGGATGCTCTTGCGAAATGAACTGGAGGACTTTTGGAAAAAGGAGCATAGAAAAGCAGGCTACCAGGAGATCAGGACACCCATCATGATGAAGCAGGAATTGTGGGAGAAATCGGGGCACTGGGATCATTACCATGAGAATATGTATTTCTCAGAGGTAGATGATCAGAACTATGCCATCAAACCGATGAGTTGTCCTGGTGCAGTCCTGATTTATAAAAGCAAAAGGCGCAGCTACCGGGAGCTTCCTCTCAGATACGGCGAACTTGGGTTGGTTCATAGACACGAGCTCTCCGGTTCTTTAAGTGGGTTATTGAGAGTTCGGTCGTTCACTCAGGATGACGCCCATCTATTCGTAAGGGAAGATCAAATTCGATCAGAGCTTCATAAAGTATTGGATCTTATCGATGTCTTTTATAACCGATTTGGATTTGACTATATGGTAGAACTGTCGACTCGACCAGAAGATTTTATGGGGTCCCTTGAGCTATGGGATAAGGCTGAAAGTGACCTGGAGGCAGTATTGAAAGAAAGAGGAGTGAATTATCAAGTAAACGAAGGGGATGGTGCCTTTTATGGACCTAAGATAGACTTTCATATTATGGATTGCCTGGGACGGAGCTGGCAGTGCGGTACAGTCCAACTCGATTTCCAAATGCCGGATAACTTTGAATGTGAATATATCGGGGAAGGAAACCAGGTGTTAAGGCCCATTATGATCCACCGGGCCATATACGGATCACTCGAACGGTTTCTCGCCATTATCATCGAACATTTCGGAGGGGATTTCCCCCTTTGGTTAGCTCCTTATCAGGTTAAAATTCTTCCGATAGCCAATGCACATCATTTATATGCTCAGGACGTTAAGTCACAATTGGAGAAAGAAGGATTTAGGGTGGAACTCGATGATCGTGAAGAAAAGGTAGGGTTAAAGATAAGGGAAGCAGAACTTCAAAAAGTTCCCTATATGATGGTGATAGGGGATAAGGAAATGGAAAGTTCATCTGTTTCACTCCGTAAAAGGAAAGAAGGGAACGTTGGTATGATGAAAATGAATGAAGTTGTGTCAACTTTCAAAAAAGAGTTAAAAGAATAGACAGAAGGGAAAATTCCATTGACCCTTACCTGTATTTTTTATACAATATTGTATAGAAAATTCTGAGTTTCATGCAGTGGAATGATACGTTTTACTGAATAATCATCAACCAAGCTCAACGATTTCTTCTGAAATAGAACTAAAAAGGTGTTCAGCACCTTCTTAGTTCTTTTTTATACGATGACGCCTAATCATTTAGCATAAGACATTTCAGGTGGAAAAGCTCGTTGAGGGGGAGGACCGGCTTAATGAAAATCATGATTCAGAACAGATTTGATCCAGACCAGGTGGGGGAGATCAAGGAAATTTATCATTCAGTAGGTTGGATGAAACATAGTGATGAGGCAATTGAAAAGGTGTTCATAAGAAGTGACATTCTTTCGTTGGCTATATGTTGTGGCAAGGTAGTGGGGGTGGGAAGAGCACTAACCGATGGTGTGTTCAATGCAACTATTTATGATGTAGTGGTCCATCGTGAATACCAAGGAAATGGGATCGCAAGTCTCATCATGGATGATTTATTAAAAAAGCTGCAGGAGATCTCATGTGTTCTATTAATCTCCACCACCGGCAATGAAGAATTCTATAAAAAACATGGATTGAAAAAAGTGAAGACGGGCATGGCAAGATATCTAAACTCAAAGCTTGCTGATGAATATTTGGAATGAGGGCCAAGACGAAAAGGGATGTAGAGACTGTCGTTTTTTAAGTAGTTTTTAGGATGCTGAAAAGTGAATTCCTTGAGAGGCGTATTAGAGTTTCTACTTTATCCAAACAAAAACGCCAGGGATATCCCAGCGCCATGGTTAAAGTATTTTTGATTTTTCTTTGGAGTCTTTCACGTTCATCTGTTCTAATTCAAGTCTTAATTTCTGAGTCTCAATCACAAAGTTATCGTGTTTCAGTCTTTCCAGCTCAAGTTGGTCTTCTATCATCTTTTGCTTCATCTTGGATTGTTTTTGGAAGTGGTCCGTTATGATACCGAGTATGGGTATCGAAAAAATCATGATAACAGCAATGGTGCCAGTCATTACAATCATCCCTTTCCTTCAAATCGTCTTCGTCACTTCATAGTTAAATGATAACAAAACCCGAAGTGGATTAGTATACAGCGTGGAAATTTAATATAGCTTTATACAAAAATATACGAATAAGACCTATAAAGAGTTTCAACTTTATTTATGAAGGTTTTACAATGCAGAGGCCAATCACTCGAAATAAAAGCGATGATTTTCGTGACGCTTTTTGACTGACCATATCAATAATCACCGATTTTCCTTTACCAACATACTCCTTTACTAGTATGGACAGCCACCTGTATTCTAATTGTGATAATATAAAGGGGAATACACTGAACTCTTTTGCAATAAATTATCAACAAAGTATTTGTAAAGGCTTATAATAAAAATTCATGTCACTTCATGAATTTTTTTCAAGACATTCCTTTATGTATGAAAGGAACATGTTATTCTAGACTTAATATACTTTTTGACAGAGTGAGGATTAAAGATGAAACTAACCAAAAAAATACCCAATATGGTCACATTGGGGAATCTGTACTGCGGTTTCTTATCGATCGGATTTGCCGCAAACGGACAATTTAAAAATGCAGCCATACTAATTATCATTGGTATGATGCTGGACAGCATGGATGGAAGACTGGCGAGGATGCTTAAGGCGGATAGTGTACTGGGTAAAGAACTGGACTCTTTAGCGGATATTGTCACGTTTGGTATTGCTCCATCATTTCTTGTGTATTATACATATTTCTTTCAATTTGGATTATTAGGATTTATTGTAGCTGGTTTATTTCCTTTATTTGGTGCTTATCGCCTGGCGAGGTTCAATACAAGCCCTCCCAAATCGTCCCTTCACTATTTTGTGGGGGTTCCGATCACGGCAGCAGGAGGTATTCTTGCGATTCTCACGCTCTTCGGAAATTTCATCCCGAACATTGTGACAACGGTCATTTTCACCGCCATGTGCTTCCTCATGGTGAGCAGGATACGAATCCCTAGTCTTAAGGAAGTACCACTGCCGAAATATGGCACGATCGTGACACTCTTCATTGGTGCACTCCTTTTCGTCATTTATAAAGGGACTTACGAGGAATTTCCTTATTTAATTTATATTGCAACACCCCTTTACATAGCGTATCTCGCTTACAGATTCATCAAAAGATAAAAAATGACCCGGGTATTCATTTACCTGGGTCATTCCTTTAATATCAATCTTTCATACTATATATGTTCCTGCCAATTAAGAATCCTATTCTCATGATATGAACATGGCCCTAAAAAGCTAGAGAACACTCCCTGTCTTTATCCGTCCTGCTTAAATGTAACTCATCAACAGTCCGCCGACTGCTCCCGTTAACACGACTATCCATGGCGGTATTTTCCAGAAGACCAGCATGCTGAACAGAACGGCTGCAAAGGCAAAGTCCAGTGAAGAAATGATGGAAGAGGTCCATATCGGTTGATAGAATGCTGCGATGAGGATTCCTACCACGGCAGCATTCACACCCATCAGGGCCCCTTTTATTTTGGGATTCCTACGGAGGGTATCCCAAAATGGCAGCGTACCTACTATAAGGAGAAAAGCAGGGAGAAAAATAGCGAACGTTGCAAGCAATCCGCCCTGCCATCCATTGATCACTGCACCAATGTAAGCTGCAAAAGTGAATAGTGGTCCTGGAACTGCCTGGGCAGCACCATATCCTGCTAAAAACGCCTCTTCTGATAGGAGGCCGGTTGGGACAAACTCCCTTTCAAGAAGAGGCAATACAACATGTCCGCCCCCAAAAACCAACGATCCTGAACGATAAAAACTATCAAATAAGGCGATCCATCCCAGGGACGTCACATCCCTCAAGACTGGAAGAAGAAAAAGTAAACCGAAAAACAGGGTTAAACAGAAGGCTGCAAACCTCCTCGAAATGGGGAAGTTCACTCTCGCTTCACTGTCTGTAGTCTGTTGTCTAAACAGAAGGAACCCGATGAAACCGGAAAGGACAATGACACCAATCTGTGAAAATGCCGTTTGCCATAATAAAATGATCACTAATGCTAATAGTGCAATGGCTTTTCTCTTTAAATCAGGTGTCAGCTTCTGGGCCATTCCTATGATTGCATGGGCCACTACAGCGACGGCGACAATCTTTAGTCCATGAATCCAACCTGCATCAGCCACATCCAGACCTTGAAGAATGATGGCAAACAGGATTAAAGCGACGACCGATGGAAGGGTGAAGCCTAAGAATGAAATAATTCCTCCTAACACACCTGCCCGCATGATCCCAATCCCCATGCCTACCTGGCTGCTGGCTGGTCCGGGGAGGAATTGGCATAGGGCTACGAGATCGGCGTAACTTTTCTCATCCAGCCATTTTCTTCTCCGGACATATTCTTCATGAAAATAGCCTAAATGGGCAACGGGTCCTCCAAAAGATGTAAGACCGAGTCTCGTTGATATGATCAGTATTTCTAAGAGTGACTTTAACTTTCCTGATGTATTCACGATTATTTCACCTTCTTTATGAATCTTTGATTTCCTTAAATAACTCATACGCTTTATGTCTTGCTTCTTGTAATACTGCATTCCCTTTCTCCGTAGTCGAATAATATTTACGGATTTTACCTTCTACATTCTTTTCTTTTTTTGTCAGGAGTCCATCCGTCTCCATCGTGTGAAGGATGGGATACAGCGTACCTGAACTTATGCTGTACCCATGTTCTCTTAATTCATCCAACATCCAAGTCCCGTAAATGGGAGCTTCTTTCGCATGATGAAGAATATGGATTTGGATAAACCCGAGAAAGAGTTTTCGTAATACTTTATCTTCCAATCAATCACCTCCATATATTGGATCCCAATATCGGGATTCGATATCGAATTCGAATATAGGAACTATAACATGAGAACAGACCGAAATAAAAGAGGTGAGTGGAAGTTTACAAAATTTTAACGTTTGTGATAGGAAAAAACCATATCCTTCTTGGATATGGCAATGGTCAGATCATGTCTTTTCCTTGATGTAAAAAGGAATATGATTTTTTTAACCCTATTACAAATAAGACAAGGGCGATATAGGCAGGCAGAAGGTGGATAAAAGAAGTGTAGCCGATGGCAAAATGGATATATATGCCGGCTATGAAGGCAGGGAGCCCACCAACTAACAGGGTCCACCATACCCACCGGCTTCCTTGTTGAAACCCCCAAAGAGAGAGCGTCAGCACCAGTAGTCCTACACTGAATAAGGCACTGCCGAATCCTGCTCGATCATGGGCAATAACCGGAATGAGGTTTTGATTGAACTCATTCAGTATATCCGGTGTCATACATAGGTAAAGTAGATCTGTCGGAACAAAAACAGACGTCACACCATAGTAAGAAATCGTAAGTCCCCCAACAACGAATGAAAATCCAAGTACGACAAAGGCAAGCTGGCCATAAAGCGCTTGTAACCAATTGCTGTGATTTCTTCGATTTCCAGAAGAGGGTGTACCTCTTGTCTCTCTCGTATGAACCCAACCATGAATATAAATAGGCAGCAATACGAGCCAGAATACAAGATGCAGCCAGTCAAAGTATCCAAATCCGATAAATAATAGTATCCCCAAAAAGCCGGTTGAGGCTCCAATATCAATGGATTGTTTAGCCCAAAGAAGACGTCTCCTTACTCCGTGATAAGCGAGCTGCATATAGACAATCCCACCTGACATCATAGTACCTGCCAACGTCATCCTGTCGTGAGCCATGAATTTCACTATAGAGCCATTAAATCCTGAAATAGTTTCCCTCTGCATCCCCAAATACTGTTCGTCATAGGGGAGAATCACAGACGTTAAGCTGAAAAGGAGAGCCAAGAGCCCCCCTATAAAAATAAATAAGCCAAATACCCAATACGAAAACCACCCTTTTTGTGGAGGGGGGTGATCTTTCAAATCATCAAGTAATGCTTCGTTAATACGTTTGGTTAATCCCGGTCCAGAAAAGACATATCCATCAGAAAGCAGAATAAGGTCCGCCCCGGCATTTAAAAGTTTCAGCGCATGACACGGTTCAAGGACGCCGCCTGAAGAAATAATCGAAAGATCCGGGTAAGCCTCACGATAGGAACGGATTCTTGATATGAGAGCATCAAGCTCATCTTCTTCTACGACGATTCCTGCTGTATCCTGATTGTTCAGAGTGTGGAGGTCTGTCATGTCAGGGTTCGAGAGATACATTGGTTTATTGCTATGAATAGTTGGATGTTGCTCATTTCCCTCTAGAATATAAGCATCCGCATAAATGTCTAAATGTTCCATCATACTGGATATTTCTTCAGGGCTTCCGGATAAGCGAATGATAAATGGTTGCTTTTTACTATGTTTCTTTAATTTCTTTAGAGTTTCCTTTAATCCAATGGATTCAGGGGGATCTTGGAATGTAATCTGCTGCTTATGATGATCTGCTATAGGATAAGCGGAATTTCTTGCAGGATGTATGGTGACAGGACCTATTTCAATAAAACCAAATCCCAGGTGGGTAAAGGCAGATGTACCGGATAATAATGGATCGATTTTACCGGACAATCCAACAGGATTTACACATACCATCCCATCGATCTCTTTCTTCAGGCGGGGAGAACATTCTTCCCTACCCAGGAAATGGATGATGTGTGGCCCTTGTGGAAGAGAAGAAATCAGGCTCATCCCTTTATGGATAAACTCCCTGGATATATGTGAAGGAAGCTTAGATAAAACAGGTTTAAATATTCCATGATAAGACCAATCAGGCATAGAGCATCCCTTTCAATATAGTTTATATCCCTATTTTAACAGTGAATTTGAAAGAGGGGGACGGTTAAATGATTAAATCTGATTTATTCGGTGAAAGACCATTCCTCAATTGAGTAAGAAGAAAGTTTTTCTTATTGCTTGGAGGATTAGTCCTTTCCTCCCTAATGATGTAAGTTCAGTTATATGTTTAGAATTCTGCCGATATACTTTATAGGTTTCTATCAACTGAAAAAGGAGAGAGGGTATGATTAAAAAGGTATGTGTGACTGTTCTTGCATTCGTATTGTTTTTTCCTGGCTGGAGTCAGGCAGGATCATTTGGGAAAGATGACCCTTCAGGGGTTCCAGGGCAATGGTATGTGGGTACGACTCCTTCAATTGTTGCTCCTTCAAAACATCCTGTTCTGTTCGTTCACGGTTTAAATAGTTCTTCCAATACTTGGTGGAACGAAAACAATATGTACGACACCGCCTATCAAAATGGATACGAAACGGCTTTCATCGATTTGTATCCAACCAAGAATATGTGGGATAACGGTGCTCTCCTTGCCCAGAAAATCAGGGACATTTACACATACTACGGTGAGAAGGTAGTGGTGGTTGCGCATAGTAAGGGTGGAATCGACACGCAATCAGCACTTGTCCACTACGGTGCCTATCCCTATGTTGCGAGGGTCATTACCCTTTCGACACCCCATTATGGTTCCCAATTGGCGGACCTTGCCTATAGCAGCTGGGCAGGTTGGTTAACTGGGATCCTCGGAAGCAAGAATGATGCTACTTATTCTTTGCAGACAGGGTATATGGATTACTTCCGTTCTGAAACCGATCAACATCCCAATGTAAACCGAAATCCAATCTACACCTTTGGCGGTACGAAGTGGGGAAGCTTTGGAAGCTCTCTGTACTGGGGAGGTTTGTATCTTCGTGCTTATGGAAGTAATGATGGGGCTGTTACGGTCAGCAGTTCCAGGCTCCCATATGGTACTGAATTAAAAGTGGGAGAATGGAATCATTACACAATAAAGGAGGGCTCATCCACATTTAATTTATTCAAGACTTACTTGAACGAAGGAACCGAAACGACGGGTCATAAAACACAAAGTACCATCCAATCAAGTAATGAAGATGGGATTGTCTCTGTTGTCAGGGGAGGAGATTATCATGGAAGAAAACAAGAAAAGGTTATAGTGGAACATGGTGCACAATCTGTAACCTTTGATTGGATTAGCAACAGCCCATCATCACAGATAACCTTAGTTGATCCAACAAATAAAGCAACTTCATCTTTCAAAGTACAGAAAGACGAAAGCGAGTACTTTAAAGGTGCTTATCATCATACGGTGACGGTTAATGATCCGGCACCGGGGGAGTGGACAGTTGATGCTTCATCTTCATCACAGGAAAAGTATCTATTACGAGTTTCTTTCGAGAGTATGATGAATGATGCATTAAGTTTACAATTTGCACAGGATAAAATCAGTATGAAAGCAAAAGACAACAAGTTTAAACTAAAACAGGAAATCATCATTGAGTATTACAAAAATGGAAAGTTGAAACAGAGTAAAATAAAAGCAAAGAATTCCAAATTACCGAAGCTTGAAGAAGGCGTCTATAATGTGACAATTGATGTGACGGGGAAAAAACAGAATGATGCTTTCCAGAGAACCCTCATAAAAAGCATTTACGTGGATGGTTCCGGAAAGGTTTACGGACTGAAGTAAAGGGGATGGGGTTCGGGTTCGAGAGAGAAGCTGTAGTGTTCACAGCTTCTCTCCTTTTGTGACTGAATAGTTAGTCTTCCTCCAATAGAATGAAAATGGTCTGTGATTTCCTGACATGATAAGACTTATGATCCACACGCTATTCCGTATTTCGGTTCTAACGGTTCATTTTTGAGAAGAGGAAAGGTCACTTTAGAAGTATATGGTCAATCGGTCAAAGGAAGAGATCTTTACCTTGCACAATTCGGGAACAATGATGATAACCCGACAGTCCTTTATTTAACTCAGCAGCATGGAAATGAGGCACTTACGACTGAAGGGGCCCTGCAATTCATCAAGCATCTTACGTCGAATTCTAAAGGTGTGAAAGAAATGCTCCAAAAAGTAAACATATTGGTTGCTCCAAGATTGAATGTTGATGGAGCAGAAGGCGATGTTAATTTCTCACTGGAAGAGTATGTAGCGGGGACTCATACAAGGTATAATGCGAATAATGTGGACTTGAATCGGGATCACGTGGATCGCAATCAGCCAGAAACCAAAGCTCTTCATGAAAATGTCCTTCAGAAGTATATGCCGGATTTCATGATCGACCTTCATCATCAGGGAGCTGAAACCACTCTGGGAGATACCGACAAGCTTGTGTCTGGTTGGATTCTATATCCGACCAATGAACATGTAGATCCTAAAGTCGTGGAAAGGTCCAAGCAACTTGGAGCGGTCCTGTATAATTCTGTTGAAAGCCGTGGATTCGGGACACTGTCTAAATATGTAGGTGGTACAGCGCCGACCATAAGCAGAAATGGACTGGCTGTTGAGTATGGAATTGCGACACTTCTTTTCGAAATGAGAGGCATGGCTGATCACTATAGAGAAGATTATGTTCTTGGACAAAAAAGCAATGGTTATCTCATTAAACAAGCAGTCATTAGCTTAGATGATACTGCAAAGGCGATAGCAGACGGTTCTATTGATGAAGTGGACACTTCTTTCTGGGATACACTTCCTGAAAGCTCATATAATCGTAGCGAGAGTGAATAGGTAGATATGTGAAGGTGCACTTCCAAAAAGGAGGTGTGTCTTTTTATGTATTGGGCCATTGAAATGGTTTAATTCCTCTTTTCATTTGAAATTTATGAACTTACACGGGAAACAGTACCATTCACATTACACTAAAAAAAATGAAGGAGTATACGAATGTATGAACATATTGAAGTATACATAACACCTTTAAAGTCAAAGAGAACCGTTCGTGTTTATCTACCCAATGATTATTATGTGATTGAAACCAGAAGGTACAATGTTGATGAAGATGCAGGATATGGCATGGTATGGTGAATAGGAGAATCTTAGATAAGTCCAATATGGATCTCATTGTGGTGGGTATTGACTGCATCGAAGGATTAAAGCGTTTGGATGAATATGGTCCATGGCAGAGCTCGGCCATGGGGAATGTATTTGATGTGAGTAGAACATCGGTCGGAGGAGAGGGAAAGGATTATATTGACTACATAGTAAATGATTTAAAGCCACTGATTGATCATACATACCTCACCAATCCAGAAAAGTCCCGGGGAGCTCATTGGGCGGACTGATCACTACATAAGCTGCGTGTATATACCCCCACGTTATCAAAAGAGTGGCCTCTCTCTCATCTGCCTATTGGTTCAACCAAATCCAAGTAGAGAACTTGATCGAAAAAAGTGAACTATCGCAGGTCGAGGGTTTTTACCTGGATATCGGCACAAAAGAAAATTCAGAAAACCCGGATGATTTAACCTATATCGAATCAAGCAGGAAGGTCTATCGATTGCTCAAAGATAAAGTTCAGGATTGCCGCTTTGAGAGTGTTGAAGGGGCGAAACATAACGAAATTGCATGGAGAGAAAGGTTTCTATGATTCTAAACTATTTGCTCAAGGATTGAAAAAAAGACTTCCATACAGGAAGTCTTTCTCTATTTCACGATCAGAACTGGACATTTTGCCCGTTTGGCAACTTTGTGGCTGACGCTTCCGAGTACCATTTCCTGAAAAACATTCAAGCCCCGGCTTCCTATGACAACTGCGTCATAATCATGTGTATTTGCATATTCAACAATCGTCGGACCAGGCTCCCCATGCAAAAATATAATGTCATAAAGAATTCCATTATGTTTGGCCTTTTGTTCGATCATTTGCAGTTTCTGCCTTCGTCTATCATTGGCATCCAATCCCCAATTCTGTAGGATATCGTCTTTTGATTGCTTTCCGTCGACTACATACACGATATCCATCTTCGAGCGCTCATGGCAGCTAGCCAGCGCAATCGCTTTTTCACCGGCTCTTAAAGAATGTTCAGAGCCATCTGTTGCAAGAAGAATATGTTTGAACATTGCATTTCCTCCATCCAATGAAACCATTTAGTATTTAATTCTATACAATCAATCAAAACCCTTTATAGAATGATAAGATTTTTACATGTGTTTGAAGTAGGATAGTTTAATGATGAAATAGGGAGAAAATGAAAGGAAATGAATGTTGTTTGCGTTTTCATTACCATTTCACAAATGATCTGATCCATTATATAATGTCCTTTGTGTTAAACGGCCCCGACTTTCATGAGAGTTGAAAGTCACAACTAATCGAAAGAGGTGCATTATGATCTTTAGTGAAAAAATTAAATATGAATGGTTTGGGAATATTAGAGGGGATGTGCTGTCAGGTATAGTGGTTGCCATGGCATTGATTCCTGAGGCAATCGCCTTCTCGATCATTGCAGGTGTAGACCCAATGGTGGGACTATACGCTTCATTTTGTATTGCCGTTGTTATTGCATTTGTAGGTGGGCGGCCAGGTATGATTTCAGCTGCAACAGGGGCAACCGCTTTGCTGATGACCACATTAGTGGCAGATCATGGGTTGCAATATTTACTGGCAGCTACGATCTTAACAGGGGTGATCCAAATTGTCATGGGTGTCCTTAAACTAGGACGTTTAATGAAGTTTGTCCCACGTTCTGTTATGGTAGGTTTCGTGAACGCGTTGGCCATCCTGATCTTTACAGCTCAATTACCTCACTTTGTGGACGAGTCCTGGATGATGTATGCCATGGTGGCAGCAGCCCTTGCAATCATTTACATTTTACCACGTTTCACCAAGGCTGTGCCTTCAGCGTTGGTAGCCATTATTGCAGTAACGGTCTTTGCCGTGTTGACAGGAAGTGGTGTTCGTACCGTTGGAGATATGGGGGAGCTATCACAGACCTTACCCCTTTTCTTACTTCCGGATATTCCTTTAAAGCTTGAAACGTTGCAGATCATTTTTCCATATTCTCTATCCATCGCAATCGTTGGGTTGGTTGAGTCCCTTTTGACTGCTTCTATCGTTGACGATATGACGGATACAACGAGTAATAAGAATAAGGAAGCAAGAGGACAAGGTATTGCCAATATCGTTTCGGGATTTTTTGGCGGTATGGCAGGGTGTGCGATGATTGGACAATCTGTCATCAACGTGAAATCGGGAGGAAGAGGTCGATTGTCAGCTCTTGTTGCCGGTCTATTCTTAATGATTCTAATCCTTGTATTAAATGATTTCCTTGTTCAAATTCCAATGGCTGCCCTTGTGGGTGTCATGTTTATGGTTTCTATCGGGACATTTGACTGGTCATCATTAAAGAATCTGGACAAAACACCGTTTACCGATACACTGGTCATGTTGGTCACGGTTATAACTGTATTAATCACACATGATCTATCCAAAGGGGTCCTGGTTGGAATCATCTTAAGTGCAGTATTCTTTGCTTCGAAAATTTCAAAAGTCAATATAACAACAATGGCTTCAGAGGAAACTCATAAGAAGGTTTACAGAGTATCCGGGCAATTATTCTTTGCTTCTGTGACTGAGTTTGTTGAAAGTTTCAATTTCAACGAAGATGTAAAAAAAGTTACGCTTGATTTGACTCACGCCCATTTATGGGATGATTCCGCTGTAGGTGCCATTGATAAAATAATGATTAAATACCATCAAAACGGAGTTAAAGTAACGTTGATCGGCTTGAATACGGAGAGTAATAAGCTCATTGATAAACTGGCAGTGCATAATAAGCCAGGTGGTTTGGATAAAGCCGTTAACCACTAAATCCTAAGTTGTAATCTTAAAAGCCCTTGGTCGATGATCAAGGGCTTTTAAATATCCTTTGAAGCGATGAAAAATGCTTGTCATGGAGTATTGGTACAGATTACTGATCACTTCATAGCCCTCTTTAACTCAAAAGCTTATCTGCACTCAATGAACTTGTTTATGTCGGCTGGATAACTGAAAAAATAAAACTAACTATTGAAATGAGCATATAAGTATTTTATTATATAAGCATTAGCTTATATATAGCTCGACTTTAGGTCACTTACTATTTGAGCTTTCATAAGCAAGTAAAATAGATTTGGGGGTGTTTCTATGCTTACGTCGTTTGTCGAAATGGATAGAGCGGCAATGATGCTGAAACTTCTTGGGGATAAAACCCGTCTAACCATGGTAAAACTATTAAGCACTAATGACTTTTGTGTATGTGAATTCGTAGAAATCTTCAAGATCAGTCAACCAGCTGTCTCTCAACATATCCGGAAACTAAAGGATGCAGGTCTTGTAAGTGAATCAAGAAAGGGTCAATGGGTTTTTTACTCTATTAACAAAGAATGCGATACATATCCTTTCATTCAAAGCTTGCTGGAACACTTACCAGATCAAGATTATCGAATGACACAATTAGAAAAACAAGGATTGCGTATTTCTTGTCAGGAGTAGGAGGACTTTACGTGTTATCAGTCATTTTAGCGACCATCATCTTTGTAGCTACATTGGTTTTGGTTATTTGGCAGCCTAAAGGTTTATCCATCGGCTGGTCTGCCTGTGGAGGAGCGGTTTTGGCGTTATTGGTAGGTGTGGTTGATTTCCAGGATGTTTTAGCTGTAACAGGCATCGTATGGAACGCGACATTAGCATTCATCGCCATTATCATTATATCTTTAATCTTGGATGAAATCGGCTTTTTCGAATGGTCTGCTCTGCATATGGCCAGAGCGGCGAAAGGAAATGGGATTAAGATGTTTGTTTACGTATCCCTGTTGGGAGCGGTAGTGGCAGCCTTCTTTGCCAATGATGGGGCAGCATTGATCTTGACACCGATTGTTTTGGCCATGGTGAGGAATTTGAAATTCGAAGAGAAGATGGTGTTTCCTTTTATCATGGCAAGCGGCTTTATTGCCGATACCACTTCATTGCCCTTGGTTGTCAGTAACCTGGTCAATATCGTGTCAGCGGATTTCTTCGATATTGGATTTGTTGAATATGCATCAAGAATGATCATTCCAAACTTCTTTTCATTGTTTGCAAGCATCCTGGTCCTCTATTTGTTCTTTCGAAAAAGCATTCCAAAGGATTATGATGCGAGCCAATTAAAGAAGCCGGTCGAAGCGATCAGGGACCGGAAAATGTTTAAGTTATCCTGGATCGTCCTGGGTATTCTTCTCATTGGTTACTTTATAAGTGAATCACTGAACATCCCTGTATCCATTATTGCAGGTGTTGTATCGATTTTCTTCTTGCTGATGGCTGGAAGAAGTTCTGCAGTCAACACGAAAACCGTCATTAAAGGGGCTCCGTGGGCAATAGTGTTCTTCTCTATTGGTATGTATGTAGTCGTATATGGATTGCGTAATGTAGGACTCACAGATGTATTATCCAATGTAATACAAGCTGCGGCAGATGAAGGGCTTTTCGTCGCAACGATATCAATGGGATTCATTGCAGCCATCCTGTCATCCGTCATGAATAATATGCCGACTGTGATGATCGATGCAATCGCCATAATGGATACAGATACGACGGGTGTGATCAGAGAATCACTTATTTATTCCAATGTCATCGGTTCAGACCTGGGCCCGAAAATAACCCCGATAGGTTCCTTGGCAACTTTATTATGGCTACATGTCCTATCTTTGAAAGGTGTAAAAATTTCTTGGGGGCAGTATTTTAAAACTGGAATCATATTGACAGTACCAACATTATTCATTACATTAATCGGGCTATATATCTGGTTAATGATCATTTCGTAAAACTAATTCATAAAGGAGCTTGATGAGCATGTCTAAAAAAACACTATACTTTTTATGTACTGGAAACTCTTGCCGGAGCCAAATGGCAGAGGGATGGGCGAAGCAACACTTAGGAGACGAGTGGGATGTGAGGAGTGCAGGGATTGAAGCGCACGGACTTAATCCAAATGCGGTAAAAGCGATGAAAGAAGCAGGAGTAGATATTTCTAACCAAACTTCGGACATAATCGATCCCGACATATTGAATAGTGCCGATTTAGTCGTCACTTTATGTGGAGATGCAGCAGATAAATGTCCTGTGACACCTCCCCACGTCAAACGAGAGCACTGGGGATTTGATGACCCAGCGAAAGCAGAAGGGACAGAGGAAGAGAAATGGGCCTTCTTCCAGCGTGTACGTGATGAAATCAGCCATCGCATCAAGACCTTTGCCGAGACAGGACAATAATCGTTAATAAAAGGCGAATCCTTCAGTACTTTCTTGGTACTGAAGGATTCGCTTTTTTTATTTTTCAACCTGGCATCTAACGATCATCATGGAAAAACCCAGTGGGGAAATCTGTTTCTAGTCAGGTGCACTCCTTATTTAATTCCAACTGCATCAAAAGATAGCTTTACTGCATTCACTTCTGCCGAACTGCTGCCATATATGTCAGTTGCTGATTGAACAGCTGCTGCTCGGGCCTGACTGAAAGTGGAGGAAGCTGTAAGGTATACAGTGTTCATTCGATAGTAGATGTCACCGAGCTTCTCACGTCCGATTCCAGGAACGGTGATGCCGTAATGAGTACCGCCTTCACTCAATAAGAAAGCCTGCTTGTTGATGATCCCGCTATTGGTATGAACCCCGCCATTATCAGCAGTTCCCGTATAACGCTTTGAGTAATGATCAGGATCGCCATATTTCGACGGGTCACTCATGGAACGGAGGGCATCTCCAGCAGTACCAGGCGTGTAGATATCTTCTCCAATTTCGAAATCCGGGTTCGATCCATTCTCATATTCAACCAATGTACCGAAGATATCTGAAATGGCCTCGTTCAATGCCCCTGATTCATTTTGATACACAAGATCAGAAGTAAAATCTGTCACAGCGTGAGTCAATTCATGTGCAACAACATCAATGCCTCCTGATAACGGGGCAAAGGTGGTACCGTCTCCATCTCCATACACCATCTGTGAACCGTTCCAAAACGCGTTGTTATATCCGCTTCCGTAATGAACGGATGACACTAACTTGGCACCTTGATTATCGTATGAATTACGGTTGAAGTGATCCTTATAGTAATCGTACGTGACTCCTGCGAAATAGTGAGCGTCCACTGCTGGAGCATCATATGCATCATTCAGGACATTATCGCTATCAGACCACAGTGTTCCCGGCAAGAAGAATTGCGGGAAGAAGGTACGGTTGTTCATGTTGTATGTAAACACACCATTTCCCCTCGTATTATCCTGTAAATAGTACTTCCCGCTGGAAAGAGTGGTATTGAGAGGTTTTGAGTCACCCAATACCCCTTTACCCGTTCCCACTTGATTCGTCCCGGTTACTTCGTGCATGTCATTGTATTTATTTAATATCTTTCCTGTCTTTGCATCAATAAAATAATTCCAGTTACCAGGTGACGGCTCCAGATAATTTAAGTTTACAAAATAAGCGAAAGATGCAGAATCACCCTCTGAATAGACGACGAGTTCAGGTTTTGCGTCTTTTTCTAATTTTGGATCCAGCCCCAGGTCATTTTTTGCAATTTTTAAGGCTTTTTTCGCGTTTACTTTCTTCTTGGATGTAGACACTTTCTTATCTAAATCTGATACAACGGAACCCGAGAATGCTTGAAGCACCCCATTTTCTTTAACAACAGCAGACTGTGTTGATCCCCAAACAGGAACTCCCTTATATGTTTGCTGAATCCGGACTACTTTGTTACCAAGAGTGTCTTTTTCGACTGATAGGACTTTGAACTGCTCGTCCGCTTTTTGGTCAGAAAGTTTGAATGTTTTTTTGTTCTGCTCTACGAAAGAAAGGACGACAGACTCTGGTTTTTTTCCAGATGGAGACGATAGTAAGCCTGACACGAATTCCGGTGTTCCCGCTTTCTTGTTCATTTGGAAATGAGCTTTGTCTGAGGGAGCAGCCATTCCCCCGGTCGCCAGCATTCCAGATAGTAACCCTACTGATAAACCCACACTTATGATTTTTTTCTTTTTCAATCCAATTCCTCCTCATTTTCTAATAATTCTGTCAAAACAAGGATATCACAGGTAAGGAGAAGAGGGTATTGAGAAAATACAGGACTATATGCTGATAAGTACTAGCTTGAAAATGGTTCGATTCAGGAAAATTTTCATAATAATCCCTTACAATTTCGAATAAAAAAATATGTCAGGGATGAGAGGGACGGACCTCTACTATTAAGATTTACAATTGAACGACTCCTTTTTATTGCTATAATGAACATGATGAGGAATCAGAGGTCCGTCCCTCTGAGGTGAAAGGTGGAGATAACCGTGAGTGGCTTGTATCTTTCCGGAGGTGGCGATAAGGAGCAGACCAAGGAGATTGATAGAATGTTTGCAGGTGAATTGGATGGAGGAAAGTCATTATTGTATCTTCCCATAGCTATGAATTCTGATGCCATTTCATACGAAGAGTGTTATAAGTGGATTCAGGATGTTTTTGACCCTTTTGGTGTAAGGGATATTATCATGTGGGAGGACCTAAGGGGGAAAACACTTGATGATCTTATGGCGTTTTCAGCTGTGTATATCGGTGGTGGAAATACATTCAGATTAATGTATGATATTCTACAGAATGATTTTCACACTAAATTAATCAGGTTCATTGATGAGGGGGGAAGTATCTATGGAGGAAGTGCAGGCGCAATCATAGCCGGAAGCAATATAGGAACATGTTTACATATGGACGAGAATCAAGCTGGATTGAAGACGCTCAAAGGATTGTGCCTGATGGAAGACTTTGCGATATGGTGCCACTACGAAGAAGAAAATGATGATTTGATCCGATCTTTCATCAAAAGCTATGATAAGCCTGTCATAGCTTTGAGTGAAGAGACAGGACTTTACATAAAAAGTGGCAGCATTGTCGTTTTAGGTGCAAAACCAGCCATTGTTTTTGATGACGATTCAATGAAGCCTATAGAACCTGGTGGAATCATTTGAATGGAGAGACTGTTTTGCCGGGATTCTTAAATCACATAAAGAAAACCAGAAGAGAAGGAAGGTAAAGAATGAAACAAAATATTTATGATGATCCCACTTTTTTTCAGGCGTATATGAACTTGCGTAAAAGCGGAGAAACGTATAATGACTACCTGGAGCAGCCTGCCATGAAAGAAGAACTGACAGATCTTGGAGGGAAAAGCGTACTGGATCTCGGTTGTGGAACCGGTGGCTTAGCAAAATTCTGTGTGGAAAATGGGGCAATATCTGTAGTTGGAGTGGATATTTCAAAAAAGATGATTAACCAGGCACTAAAGGAAAATCAGGATGACAGGATTCAGTACGTTTGCGGTCCCATTGAAGACTTTAAAGGACCGCCAGCTTCATTTGACTTGATTGTCAGTTCTCTTGCCCTTCATTATATAGAAGATTACGATACCTTAATTCGACAACTCCACACTTTTTTAAAGCCGGGAGGAGTATTTATATTTTCTACGGAACATCCAGTTGTGA
Organism: Bacillus sp. RO3; assembly: GCF_012911895.1. Classification (GTDB taxonomy): domain Bacteria; phylum Bacillota; class Bacilli; order Bacillales; family Bacillaceae_B; genus Rossellomorea. Next base: position 50,127 of record NZ_JAAXCV010000034.1, on the reverse strand, counting down.
CAGCGCGAAAAACCATGAAGAATTGGTGGAGAAATGATAAAGGTGAAAAGCTTCATTGGGCCATGGATCACTACCGGGATGAAGGGAAACGGGAACAGGAATGGTATGTAAAAGGGGTGGTCAAATATCATCGCACACTATCAACCTTAATCAATGGACTGATAACTCAAGGGTTCGTATTGGAAAGATTGGTTGAACCCCTTCCCACTGATAAAGGCCTGATGCTCTTGCCTAAATTAAAAAATGAAGAAAGAAGACCTTCCTTTTTAATCCTCAAATCATCCAAGAAAACCAGTTGAATTTTACAAGATACTAATCGATCTAAGAAGTGCATCATAAGGAAATAGAATAGAATTTGATCCTCTTTTTAACTCTTTCGAACCACACCTCCATTCTCTTGAAATAAAAAAGATAATGCGGTTGTGAAAGTGTTGTTCGACTAAAGCAGCATTTAAACATACACATCAATGGTCTATAACTTTAAGGAGAGAATGCAGTTGGAGGAATCCCTCTTAAATATATTTCGAGCGCTGGATCATTATGCAATTCTAATAAGTATCATTTTAAATGTGCTCATCAGTGTTCTTGGCATTATCCCCAGTTTTATCATTACAGCAGTCAATTTGAAATTTTTTGGTTTTGAACACGGTATAATGATTTCGATAATAGGAGAAGCGTTCGGTGCAATCGTTAGTTTCTATCTATATCGAAAAGGTATAAAAAAAATAGTAGATAAAAATATACTGAACAGGAAATATGTCAAAGGCTTAATGACATCAGGAGGAATAGCAGCTTTTTTTATGATTATTGCCCTTAGGATATTTCCTTTTATCCCTTCAGGTGTTGTCACGTTAGCCGGGGCCATAAGCAAAGTGGGGATCATCCATTTTTCCGTTGCCAGCACAATAGGAAAAATACCATCGCTTTTAATAGAGGCATACTCGATTCAGCAGGTGTTGCAATGGAATTGGGAAGGTAAAGTACTCTTATCTTTATTTTCATGCATACTAATAGGAATCATCTATATAAATAGAAAAAAATAATCACATTTGAGCACTGGTACCTTTTAAGGTAAGGAGTGCTACGAACGTATATGTTTAAGCAGAGGGCGCTAAGCCCTCTTTTTTATTTTGAAGAGATGATTGACAAAGTAGACTAATTTCCTTATAATTTCAATAATTTTAAATATTACCAATCATCAACTGATGAAAAGAGCTTTAGTGAAGGAGTTTTATAATGAATCCCGTATTGATGGACATATCCACAGAAATTGAAACCGAAAGATTGCGATTAAGAATGCCTCAGCCCGGTGATGGAGCTAAAGTGAATGCAGCCATTAAAGCTTCCTTGCCTGAGTTACAGCCTTGTCTGGGATTTGCCAGAAGCAATCCTTCTGTAGATGATACGGAAACGAACACACGTGAAGCACATGCGAAATTTCTTACAAGAGAAAGCTTGAGGTACTTGGTTTTTTTAAAGGAGACCAATGAGTTTGTCGGATCTACTGGTTTTCACAACATCGATTGGACCATTCCTAAATTTGAAATAGGCTATTGGATTGATTCCCGAATGAGTGGCAAAGGCTACATGGTTGAGGCAGTAGGGAAATTAACGGAATTCGCATTGACTGAGTTGAAAGGAAAAAGAGTGGAAATAAGATGTGAATCAACCAATAATAAAAGTAAGGCCATTCCTGAAAGACTCGGTTATGAGCTTGAGGGAATTCTTCGAAACGAAGACCTGTCCGTCGATGGGGAGCGACTGACAGATACGTGTGTATATGGGAAAATATAACCTGTACAGATGCAATCAATACTTTTTTAAAAGAAAGGGAAATTTCATACTCGGAGGAAAGCATTCGCCATGTGGATGAATCAGAAAAAGAGCTTATCCAGGGAAAACAAAAGAGCAATACCTTTCCCTTTAAGGAAACATTTTTCAGGAGGTTGCTCTCAGGTGACATACATACTGAAGAGGAATTGATTCAATCAAGTGCTCTCTTACCTGATGACGAAGGGCTGCCGAATGTGGTGTGTTTCATACAGGGTTTCATAAAATCCACGGTTGAGAACAAGGAGCAGGGCTGGCAAGCCTCGATACTCATTCAAGAACATTTTAGAGAGCGCTTTCAACTGATGGGGGTATCTCTTCTGTCATATCGTAAGCATTTACTTATGCTGATAAGGATTCCTTCTATATATGGATCTTTAAAACACTGGAAAGAAGGGGAGTTAAGCATTATTGAAGTAATCGAGGAATTGGAGAAGGCGTATGGGATCCATCTCTATATTGGAGTGGGCACTATCTATCGTGAACCACTCCTCCTGCATCATTCCTATCGGGAAGCATATAAGGCGAGGCGTACGTCGCCTTATGAGAGACTTTCCCTCCGTTACTATGAAGACATCACTAAAGACTACCAGATTCAAAAGAGCAAAGACTATATAGCTCGTAACTGTACTGATCATATATCAATAAGACAAGTAGCGGATCAAATCAATATCAGTGTGCCGTATTTCAGCAAGATTTTCAAAGAAGAGACAGGGCGTAATTTCGTTGAATACGTTACCTATGTCAGGCTTCAGCGCGCGGTATGGCTGTTGAGGCATACAACCCATACGATTGAGCATATAGCTGAAGAACTTGGTTTCAACACACCAAATTATTTTAGTGGCACGTTTAAAAAATATGTAGGCCTTTCCCCGAGGGATTATAGACGAACGAAAGAAATCATGTTTTTTTAAATACATTGGGTGGTTTAAAACGTCCACCCAGAGTCAGATTCCCGCTCTTAAACTGTGGAATTCCTTCCAAGAGAGGCGCATCTATATTCGGAAGTGCCTCTTCAAAGATAAGCTGCTCACGTTTCATTCCAATCCTTCTTTAATAAACTGTACATTGCCAGATCCTCATAATGATCATAAAGCCATTGACCATCTCTGATGATCCCTTCCTTCTTAAAACCTAAACGCTCAGGAATCCCTATGCTCTTCTGATTGGATACGGCGCACTTGATTTCCACCCTGTTAAGGTTCAATTCAGTGAAGAGATAGCTTAACATTGAAGAGATGGATCGTGTAATGATCCCTTTCCCTTGGGCTCCTTCAGAAAGAAGATATCCTATACTGGTACTTCTGGTTTTCCAATCAATATAATGCAACCCGATCATGCCGACTAACTTCCCATGATAACGAATCCCGGCATCGAACCCATTGTTGTCAGCGTAATTCCGGATCCAAATAGGTATGGTCGGTTCAAGGTCCTCAGGGGATCGGCGTTTATCTACCCAGAGGAGCCACTGACGAAGGTAATCCCTGTTTGAATCTATCATTTCAAACAACTCCTCCTTGTGATGCTGTTGAAATAGTTCGATGGATATCTCTTGATCTACTTTGAATGAAAAAATGGGTATCAGCCCCTTTGTAAATTTTAGAAGATTATACCATATATTGTGATCCTTAAATAGAGTAATGGGCAATAATGAAAAACGGCACAAATTTAGATGGATCATGTAAATGGAAAGGTGAAGAATAGAGAAAAAATTGGATAGTTTCATTCGTCGGCTCAATGATTAAAAGTACGCGCCACGTCCATTTCATCGTGTCTATTTAACAGAAATACTGTATTACGGAATTCCAATTCTTCTCAACACTTATAAATCCCTTGAAACATTACCATACTTTAAGTAGTATAGATAAGTAGAAAATTGTAGAGTTTTTGAAATGAGGGTTTTAGATGGAGAAGAAATCCATATATGGATTGACATTAGAGCAACTAACCGCATGGCTGGTTGAAAACGGTCAAAAGAAATTCCGTGCTGCCCAGGTGTGGGATTGGTTATATAAAAAGAGAGTGACACATTTTGCGGATATGAAGAACCTTAATGCTGATTGTGTTCAGCTTCTGGAGGATCATTTTTATCTTCATACACTCACTCAGGAAATCAAGCAGGAATCAAAGGATGGTACGATTAAATTCTTATTCAAGCTTGAAGACGGAAACTTGATTGAAACCGTTCTGATGCGTTTCAATTACGGTCTGAGTGTGTGCGTCACGACGCAGGTAGGCTGTAATATCGGTTGTACATTCTGTGCAAGTGGGTTATTGAAGAAGAATCGTGATTTATCCAGCGGGGAAATCGTTGAACAGATCATGAATGTGCAGCATCATCTCGATGCAGCAGGCAACGGTGAACGGGTCAGTCATATCGTCGTTATGGGTATCGGTGAGCCATTTGATAATTATGAAAATATGATGGACTTCTTCCGTGTCGTGAATGACCAAAAAGGTCTTTCAATTGGAGCCCGACACATCACGGTGTCCACAAGTGGCCTAGCCGATAAAATTTATAAGTTTGCCGATGAAAGCATTCAGATCAACCTGGCTGTTTCTCTTCATGCTCCAAACAACGAATTGCGTACGAAGATCATGAAAATCAATCGTGCGTATCCGTTAGAGAAATTAATGCCGGCCATTGATTATTATCTGGAAAAGACGAATCGACGCATCACGTTTGAGTACATCCTCTTGAGGGATGTGAATGATCATAAGGAAGAAGCGCTTCAGCTGGCTAAGCTACTGAAGAACAAGCGACACCTTTCCTACGTGAACCTGATTCCTTATAATCCAGTCGATGAACATAATCAATACCAGCGAAGTACGAAAGAAGCAATCGTTGAATTTTACGGTACGTTACTGGAGCACGGTATAAATTGTGGTGTACGTGTAGAACAAGGAACGGATATTGATGCAGCATGCGGTCAATTGAGAAGTAAGCAGATTAAGAAAGACAAAGTGAAATCTTAATAGAAGTGAAAAAGGCACATGAGTTCCTGCGTGGGATTTATGTGCCTTTTTGTCTCTTTAAGGATAAGGGGACACAATTTCCCGTTCCAATATGTGATAGGATGGAAATAGGATCATTAGAAGGAAGTGGATGCTGAATGATTAGTGAAGCTGAACTGAAAAGAGTACTACGAAGCGTAGATTTTTCCCATCCTGATTCAATTAAAGAATTGGACATGGAAAACATTCTAAAGGAAATGACCCTGCATATAGGTTCAAGCGACGGCGAGCTTAGGGATCAATTGATCTATACAAGTTTTTATAGGTTCATCGAAAGAGACTATCTATCAAACCAACAACTTGTATACCTTTTGGATACTTGTATGAATAAAGAGCATTTGTTTTTTGGCATCGGAAAAAAAGCTTATGATTCGGTTTTCACCCGGGCATTTTCCTCTTTAGTCCTGGCTATAGCCCTTAAGAGAGATCGTCATCGTCCTTTTTTACCCACGGAAAAGGTTCAACAGGCATTCGAGGCATGCTTTCTCTATTTAGAGGGTGAAGAAGATACCCGGGGGTATGTTGAAGGCAAGGGATGGGCGCATAGTATTGCACACGGAGCCGATTTTTTGGTGGAAGTGATCCATCATCCCGCCTTTCCTGAAGAGTTCCACAAACGTGCTCTGGAGATGATCAAAACCAGTTTATTGAAGGAGGCCGTTTACTGTGACGATGAGGAAGGCCGCCTGCTTTTTGCCATTGAAGCGCTCATTGATAGGGGAATGACTGATGAGACACTGCTTGAATGGACAGAAGACCTTGTTACGGCAGTAAACAGACATTATTTGAAAAAAGGATATTCACTTTATGTTTATAGAAACGTGACGAACGTATCAGATTTTCTCAGAAGTTATTATTTCCGCATGAAGTGGAAGGGGAATGGAAGTGACATCATGCACTTTATCGACAACGTTTTGGAAAAGTGGCATAACCACCAATTTAACTAAGAAAGGGGATCAACGAATGCAATCAGGATATCACGATATTACCATTATCGGTGCCGGTGTGAGCAGTGTCTTCCTGGCGTATACCTTAATGAAAATCAATGAACATGTTTCCATTCATATGATTGATCTTGGGAAAGAATTGAGTGAACGTGTATGTGGCTTAGATCAAGGTGGAGTGTGCACCTGTGACGATAAATGCAGTAAATACATAGGATTCGCAGGTCTCGGGAAGTCAGAGGGGAAATTTAATTATACCAATGACTTCGGAGGAGAGCTTGGCAGGAAAATCGGAGAGCATGAAGCACGTAACTTGATGAAGGAAGTAGATGAGATCCTCTGTAAGTTTGGCGGAGGTGTCATCCCCTCTTATAGCACAAAAAATGAGGAGCTTTCCAGAAGAGCCGCTAAGGCCGAACTGAAGGTGCTCTCGACGGAAGTGCGCCATTTAGGAACCCGTTTGGCAGTGGAGGTTTTTCAAAAGATGTATGAATGTATGAAAGACCGTGTCACCTTCAGTTTTGAAACTCGTGTAGATTCCATCTCAAAAACGGAGGATGGGTTTCGCATATGTTCCAACAAAGGTGATTTCAAAGCCGGAAAGATCGTGATCGGCACAGGAATGAGTGGAAGCTCATGGCTGAAAGAAATAGCTGCATCACTTGGACTGAATCAAGGCGAAACACGGCTGGATTTAGGGATGCGTGTAGAAATGAAAGGTGATCAGCTTCGCTCGATTTTAACAGAAACATTTGAAACGAAGCTGAAGATCGAAAGGGATTCCTTCAGTGCCACTACCTATTGTATGAATCCCAATGGCAGGATCATCAGAAAACACCAGCATGGTCTGGTGATGCCTGACGGACAAAATGCTCGTGAAGAAGATGTGCCAAGTGCAAATTTAAACTTCAGCTTGTTTGTTCCACGCTATTATCCCAGCCATACCGAGGCAATGGAAGCTGCAACCGGCATTATTGGAGGGATTAATGAAGACCGTGGGCGTATTGTCGTTCAAAGGTTGGAAGATTTCAAGCTTTATCGGAGAACAGAAACGTTGAAGGGGAATCTTATAGGTCCATCCCTCATAGCAGACTGTGGAAATATCAGGGAAGAGCTTCCTGAATTGGATTGTATGGCGATGGAGGAGTTTATGGCCTCCCTTGAGAAACTTATTGGGGAAGGTATTCATGGGGATACCTTATTGTATGGACTGGATGCGAAATTTTATGAACCCAAATTACAAACGGACCTGTACTTTGAAACGGAAGTACCAGGCCTGTATTTAATAGGGGATTGTTCAGGTGAAACCCATTCTTTATCTCAGGCGGCCGCCAGTGGAATATATGTAGGACGATACCTAGGAGGACAGTATTTACCTTTACATGATAACCTTCCAAATCGTTGTGATCATCCTTCCGTTAGGTAAGAACAGGATGGATGGGTGTATCTGGTTCATGGAATAAAGGAAGAGCATCATATTCAAGGAGTATTAAATGTTGTCCGGATCCCATCCAGATTGGGTATGCAGTCGTTCCTCATATGTATGAACGTTCCCTGAATCTTAACAGCAGATCAAGAATAACACCGGTGCTTCTTTTTTCATCTCTGTCTATTGGACTTGAATAAGCTGCATCAAGACACTGTTGTACAAAAGGGAGGTGTGACATGAATTATTTAGGCCTGTTTTACCTATTTGCATTCATATTATTATTTTTCTGGGCCAGTAAGCTTGATACAGGCAAGTATAAGGTGTTCATATACTGTTTTGTTGCGACTTTTGTAGGTCCCATTTACTCCAGCGATACGGACGACGGGAAGATAGAAATCTGGTTTCCGGTGGGATTTACAGTAGCTGTTCTTTATTTGTTAGGGAACGAGCGGGGCGAATCAGTAAAATGGAAAGCGGCTTTTCTTGGAGTCATCATTGGAATCATTCAAGCTGTCAAACAAAACTGGTCCATCCTGTAATAATTGAAGGAAGAATGGTTGATGAATTTCTCCTAAACTACTAAACAAACAATGATCGGTTGTGATGGAATGCAGGAACTTTTTTCTTATAATTGGAAGATTCGACAAGATTGGTTTGAATGGTGCAGGGAAGTTGATCAGGATGAACTGATCAGAGAGCGCTCAGGAGGGATGGGGAGTATTTTGAAGAACCTCTTTCATGTAGTGGATTGCGAACAGATTTGGATAAATCAGCTCCAAGGGAAGCCTGTAATGAGAAATGATATCCATCGTATTTCATCCCTGGATGAAGTCATTTCGTTTTCAGAGCTGACCCGTAAACAAACGGAAAGCTTTTTGTCTCTATGGACTCCAGCGTATGAAAAAAAGGAATATAACATGACAACCAGATCTGGTAAGGCATACAACTTTTCGTATAAGAAAATTTTATTGCATGTGGTGACACATGAGGTTCATCACATAGGACAGCTATCCGTATGGGCAAGGGAAATGGGGAAAAAGCCCATTTCCTCCGATTTCATTTTCAGATAATACTGAGCTACCCTTCTACTCAGTTCCAAGGATATCCTTCCGAAGTAAAGGCGGGTGGTGGATTCGATTCGTATCAAGTCTTATATCCACTTTTGGAAAGGCCAGAGGTACGGATCTATACTTGGACAAGACAAAAATATGATCAGCCGAGAGGTTTTCCAATCCCCTTGGCTGATCTTAGTATCAGGAAAAGATATCCCTCAATCTCTCATCCTCATCTACAATCTCCAATGCCCTCTGCCGATAATCATCGTCATGTAAATAGGTGTAACGATTAGGTTTAATCGAGGGACTCATTGAAATCGCTTCTATAAAATCTGCTTTTTGTAACCCGATCGTTTTCACATATTCAAAAAAGCCGGTTCGAGTAAACACTTTCTCTATCCGTTCTATCCTATGCTCTTGGACCTTTGCCATGATATAGGTGGCCACACCCACTTGTATGCCGTGCATTTGCGGAGTTTCCGAAATGCTTTCAAGGCTGTGGGAAATCAGGTGCTCTGACCCGCTGATTGGAGCACTATTTCCACTGATGACCGTCGAAATGCCTCCCATCGTCAATGAGCTGACCAGTTCCTTTAGAAACACTTCATTTTTCAAGTCATCCATGGGTGTCCGGATAAAGCTGTTCACAGCTTTCTTACTGAGCATGTAGGCAAATGCATTTATAGAACCAATCCCCTTTTTCTCTTCATACTCCCAATCATATAGGGCAGTCAGGTTCGACATAAGATCCCCGACCCCTGCAAGGATAAAGCGATCAGGTGCGTGCTTGATGATATCTAGGTCTACAATTATTCCATAGGGCACTTTGGCTGGAACCGTCGTCTTTTTTCCATCGACGATCAATGAGCAATTGCTGCTTGCGAAACCGTCGTTCGATGGGGCTGTGGGAATCGAAATGAAGGGACTTCTTCTTGAAAAAGCTATATATTTCCCGTAATCGATGACTTTACCTCCTCCTACGGCAATCACCACATCAAAGGGGGGAAATGAGAATGCGGAAGAAATTAACCCATGGATATCCAATGTATCCTCCAACATGACACACTCTATAGAGAGATAAGACAAAGAGGTTTCGATTGTTGTCTTTAAAGTGGAGTAAGAGAACGTATCGAATAAGACTATTGCCGATGAGAATGGGTGTTTTTTGAAAATAGTATCCAATTGAGTTGTTACTCCTGACCCAATTTCTAAAATCGATGGAATCGGTACGTTTGTTACGCTATTTGACATAATGATATTCTCCTTTCACTATACTTTTCCACAATCCATACCGGGAATCCTTTAATTTGGTACCTTTTCTCCAGATTCAAATGTTTGACTTTAGAAAACACATGTATTATATTAATTGACAGGTCAACAATTGACCCGTCAATTAAATGAGGAGGAGGATGCTGTGTCAAATTCGTGTCGTGAAGAAGAGAAGATAATCGTACAACTCAATGATATTTATAAACAAATGAGCCCAAAGTTCGAGCGCTGTACCGGGATCAGTCAGTCACGTCTGGACATCTTGCACAAACTATTTGAAGTAGATGAGATAAGTCAAACCGCCCTTCAACGGGAAGTGAATATAGATAGTGCTGCCGTGACCAGGCACTTAAAGCAGCTTGAAGGAAAAGGAATGGTTTCCCGTCGGAAAAATCCTGAAGACAACAGAATCACCTTTGTCCGTCTCACCGATGATGGCAGGGGGAGGATAAAAGCTTACCGGGAAGAAAAGGAACTCTTCATCTCGAAAGTCTTTATGAATTTCACCAAAGAAGAGCGTTCAGCTTTATCAGGTATGTTGAATCGCATCCAGGTTAATGTTCAAAATATTGAATACAAGTAAAAAGGAGAATGCCTCATGAATCAAACAAAACTAAATGACTTTAACGAAATCATTACAGGACGCAGATCGATCCGTAACTATGATCCATCTGTAAAAATCAGTAAAGAAGAAATGACAGAAATTCTCACTGAAGCGACTCTTGCGCCGTCTTCTGTTAACCTTCAGCCTTGGCGCTTCGTCGTGATTGACAGTCCGGAAGGGAAAGAAACCCTTGCTCCTCTTGCGAAATTCAATCAAACCCAAGTGAAATCATCTTCTGCCGTGATTGCAGTATTTGCAGATATGAACAGCCTTGATTATGCAGATGAAATTTATGATAAAGCAGTCGAAGAGGGGTATATGCCTGCAGAAGTTAGAGATACACAGCTTCCTGCGATCAAGGGATTGCTCAAGTCTTTATCATTTGAACAGTTTAAAGAGATGAACCTCATTGATGCAGGATTAGTATCCATGCAACTGATGCTTGCTGCACGTGCACACGGATACGATACAAATCCGATCGGTGGTTACGAAAAGGATCAAATTGCAGAAGCATATGGCATGGATAAAGAACGTTATTATCCTGTTATGCTGATTTCAATCGGAAAGGCTGCAGAAGAAGGATATAAATCGGTCCGTCTGCCTATCGAAACCATTGCGGAGTGGAAATAACAAATCGGAAAGAGGAGAAAAGATATGATCATCATTCATGCACAGTTCCAAATCACCCCTAATAAAGAGCAAGCATTTTTAGAAGAAATCCGTTCTCTTGTGGCATCCTCGAGGGAAGAGGAAGGCAATGTTTCCTACGATCTAATGAAGGATACCGAGAAAGAAAGTGTCTATACAATGGTAGAAGTATGGAAGGATTCAGCGGCTGTTGAGACTCATAATACGAGCAAGCACTTCACTTCATTCGTGGGAAGAGCTCCGGAGTATCTGGCAGCGCCTTTAGATGTGAAGGTTTATGAGGCAAATAAGGTTGAGAGATAGTGGTTAGGAGAGCACCCGGCATTGGCCGGGTGCTCTTTTATGTTCTTCAGATGAATTTCTAATGTTCTTTTTTCTTAACAATCAACCATTACAAGTACAAGTTTTTTAATAGTGATACAAGGATGCCAAGAATCCCTTCCATAGTGATTCTAAATTAATGAGATCAAAGTCTAGACAGCAATTCCATCATACCTCGATAATAATTGGCAGAAGTACAGGCTTCCGCTTCAAATGTTTGAAAACATACTGTCCAACGTCTTTTTTGATAGCCTGCTTCATTTCTTTCCAATCACGTATGTTTGCCTCGGATAAATCATCGAGAACTTTTTTCACGAGATGGTTGATCTCGTTTAATAAATCCTCTGAGTCACGTACAAATACGAAACCTCGTGAGATTGTATCAGGGCCGGAAATAACCGTATGATCCGATTTGTTCAGGGTGATGACGATGATCAGCATCCCATCTTCAGAAAGCTGTTTACGGTCCCGTAAAACAATTGATCCAATATCACCGACACTGAGGCCGTCCACATAAGTATCACCTGCTGGAATGGTGCGGGTTTGCCTGGCTGCTGAACTCTCAATATCGACGACATCTCCGTTTTTGATGATGAAGGTATTCCCAGTTTCAACCCCGACGGATTCAGCGAGCAAACGGTGATGATGCAGCATACGGTATTCTCCATGAATAGGGATGAAATAGGTGGGTTTCATTAACGTAAGCATCAATTTTAAGTCTTCTTGATATCCGTGTCCCGACACATGCATGCCGGTGGTACTGCCGCTGCCATAGATCACTTGTGCACCGAGTTGAAAAAGGTTATCTAAAATGCGGGATACGTCTTTTTCGTTGCCGGGGATGGGAGAGGCAGCAAGAATGACTGTGTCTCCAGGGTAAACGTAGACGTCTCTGAATCTTCCGCTTGAAAGTCGGCCAAGGGCGGCCATCGGTTCGCCTTGACTGCCCGTGCAAAGAATGGCGACTTTTTCAGGTGGGAGAGCATCGATTTCACGTGCATCAATCAACATCCCTTCAGGAACAGTCAAATATCCTCTTTCCATGGCAACCGAAACGACATTTATCATGCTCCTTCCCAATAGTGCCAGCTTCCGGTTTGTTTTAATGGAGGCATCGACCACCTGTTGGACACGATTGATATTCGAAGCGAATGTCGAGACGAAGACCTTTCCGCCTGCCTTCAAAAAGGCCTCATCCATGTGATTTCCCACCATTTTTTCAGAAGGTGTCAGACCCCCTCGCTCCGCATTCGTACTTTCAGAGAGCAGTACCAACACCCCTTCATCACCGATCCGAGCCATTTTGTGGATATCTGAGGATTGGTGATTTGCCGGAGTTAAGTCGAATTTGAAGTCACCAGTATGGACGACATTTCCTTCCGGGGTATGGAAGACGATCCCTAAACAATCCGGGATACTGTGACTGACCTTGAAAAACGACACATTAATCGTGCCGAGATTCAAGTTGGATTGTGAGTCGACGGTTACAAGTTTCGACTCTCTCATCAGCTTATGTTCTTCTAGCTTGAGTTCGATTAAACCCATGGTGAAATGAGTAGCATAAATAGGTATGTTTATTTTTTTGAGCAGATAAGGTATACCGCCTATGTGATCTTCGTGTCCATGAGTGACGATTAATCCACGTATTTTATCCCTGTTTTTCTCAAGATACGTAACATCGGGAATAATCAAGTCTATACCCAAGAGACTTTCATCCGGGAATTTACCTCCACAGTCAATGATGACGATATCATCACGGTGTTGGATGACGTACATGTTTTTGCCGATTTCATTGATTCCGCCTAATGCAAATATGGATAAAGCCTGTTCATTTGTATGCAAGAATGAACCCTCCAAGATTAACTGTTTTGAGTTATTATTCCCAAATGTTGTGAATTCATCAAGAGTCTTTAAGTTACTGGAGAGACCCAGTAATATAGTAGTTTTTTTATAATAAAAAAATTTCCAAAGCAAAAGATTTACTTTTAAGTGAATAATGGATGGATCAGAAGGAATTTACAGTATTTCACTAGAAGTAAAGTAGTAGGGTAAAAAAGTGCTTTCTGCCCATCAATACTAACCAGTTTATTTTATGAATAGTCCAATGTTGAAGAAAGGCGTGATTTTTACAGAAGCCCAAACGATTCCTGAATGAAGTTGAAGGAAAGAATGATCATGATTAATCAAAAAAGTAATCAAGTTTGTACATACACAAGGAGTGATATGAATGACGTCAGCCGAAACATGGACGAAGGTAGATGAATATTATACCGGTAAATTACAAAAATCAGATTCAATCATGGATACCGTTTTACAAGCCAATCATGCTGCGGGTCTGCCTGCTATCGACGTGTCCCCGAATCAGGGGAAATTCCTTTCATTGCTTGCCCAGCTTAAAGGGGCCAAAAGGATACTGGAAATCGGAACACTTGGCGGCTATAGTACCATTTGGCTTGCCCGGGGTCTTCCGGAAGATGGACGACTTGTAACATTGGAATATAGTGAAAAACATGCAAAGGTGGCAGAACAAAACATTCACAATGCCGGTTTCGATAATAAAGTGGAAATCAAAACAGGAGCTGCCTTGGATACATTACCGACTCTTGAAGGTCCCTTCGACTTTATTTTCATAGATGCCGATAAACAAAATAATGCCAATTATTTAAAATGGGCACTCTTATTATCACAGCCTGGTACGGTCATCATTACGGATAATGTGGTTCGGGGTGGAAAGGTGATCGAAGAAAGGGGTGATGATGAAAGCGTTCAAGGAGTATGGACTTTCGTGGACATGTTATCTGAAGAGGCGCGCATCGATTCGACAGCCATTCAGACTGTCGGATCCAAAGGATACGATGGGTTCGTCATAGGAATTGTAAAGGAATAAAAAATGATTGCAATTTTCTTTCCTCTTCTGTAAAATAAATGAAAATTCAAAATCATACATGTCATGATAGGAATCAGTAGTGACTTATCTCCCTGTTGCAGAGAGCTGATGCTTGGTGAAAATCAGTACACAGATAAGAGCGAATTACCTCCTTAAACATTCTTTGTGAACATTGAAGTAGCAGAGAACGGCCGGTCCGTTATCCCTATTGAGTGGAAGAGAGATCTTCAATGAGGGTGGTACCGCGTAAACCACGTCCCTTTGTATAGGGACGTGGTTTTTTGGCGTTGAAAGGCGAAAGGAAGTATGTATGAACAGGAGAGTTGGTTATAGGGGGAATATGACCTTTCGTTCATCGTACTATCTCATCATTCTTCATCGCGTTCAAAGAAGGGTGAATGTAAAAAATGATACTAACAAGAAGGGGGAAACATCATGCTGCACAAATGGCAATCACTCTCAAAACATCAACAGAACGAAGTCGAAAGGCAATTGGCTCAATACAAAAATGGCGTCCAGGAGATCATACCAGAGGCTGAATTGAAGCAGAAACTTGTGAACTCCATTTCTAAGGGGGAACCTCTAAAAATCAAACTGGGACTCGACCCTACTGCCCCGGATGTGCACCTTGGCCATACAGTCGTATTGAATAAATTAAGGGAGTTTCAGGAAAATGGTCATATCATCCAGCTCATCATCGGTGATTTCACTGGTAAGATCGGGGATCCGACAGGGAAATCTGCTGCAAGAAAACAATTGACTGAAGAGGAAGTGAAAGTCAATGCCCGGACATACTTTGAGCAATTCGGAAAAGTCCTGGATCAAGAGAAGGTGGAGCTTCATTACAATTCCCGATGGCTGTCGACTTTGGATCTTGAAGATGTCATTCATCTTTCATCAAAGATCACGGTGGCGCGGTTGATTGAAAGGAATGACTTTTCCACCCGGTTATCTGAAGGTAGACCCATTTCACTTCATGAGCTTTTTTACCCGATGATGCAGGGATATGATTCTGTTTCCCTAAAAAGTGATGTAGAGCTTGGTGGTACAGATCAGCAATTCAATGTATTGATGGGAAGGCATCTTCAAGAACATTACAACCAGGAAAAGCAAGTAGTTATATTGCTTCCATTACTGGAAGGTCTTGACGGTGTAGAAAAAATGTCGAAATCTAAATATAACTATATTGGCATTAATGAAGAACCTAATCAAATGTTTGGGAAGACCATGTCGATTCCTGATGAGTTAATTACGAAATACTTTGATCTTATCACCGATCTGTCATTAGAAGATAAGAGGAAGACCGTTAAGGATATAGAGGAGGGCACCCTTCACCCGAGAGATGCCAAAGTACTGTTAGGTAAAACCATCGTCAGAATGTACCATGGTCAAAAGGCAGCTGATCATGCAGAAAAACAGTTCAAGGAGGTTTTTCAAAAAGGTGCTCTTCCAGAAGACATTCCTGAAGAAGAATGGAGAGGGGTGGAGAAGGTCTCGGTTGTGGATCTCCTTGTCTCTTTAAACATGCAAAGCTCTAAGAGTGAAGCACGCCGGATGATCCTAAACGGAGGAATCAGAATTGATTCGAAGAAAGTGTTGGATGTACGTTCTGTAGTGACGATTGAAGATGGAATGGTTGTACAGGTTGGGAAGAGAAAGTACAAGAAGCTTAGATGGAAAAGGTAGTTCTTTTACTCCGTTTTTTTATGACAATATTACACATTTAAGGTATAATTTACCTGAAACTGCGTTTGAATGATGTAATCCACTAAGGTTAGGATGATGGTTTAAATGAACCTCAATACAATGATTCACAATCATGCTGAACATAATCGTTTTTCAGGGTCGGTTGTGATAAAAGAGAAGGAATCTGTTCTCGTGAACTCTTCATATGGTCTCGCTGACCGTAGTAATCGCAGGCCAAATTTGATTGATACCCGATTTGGCATTGCATCAGGCTGCAAGTTATTTACTGCTGTAGCCATCTGCCAGCTTGTAGAGAAGCAATGGATATCTTTCCATACTTCTATGAAAGAGTGTCTGCCTTACTCTTTCCCCCATTTCGATGATTCTATTACCATTCATCACTTACTTACCCATACATCCGGCATTCCGGACTACTTTGATGAAGAAGTGATGGATGATTTCGAAGAATTATGGAAACAGACTCCTATGTATTTAATGACCAGGGGAGAGGATTTCCTACCATTCTTTCAAAATGAACATATGAAGTTTCTTCCAGGTGAGAGATTTCATTATAATAATGCCGGATACATCTTATTGGGATTGATCATCGAGAAGCTGTCGGGATTGACGGTACAAGAGTATATTGAAAGGCATATATTTAGAACTGGGATGATGAATGCTTCCGGGTATTTTCGTTTAGATCGTCTACCTGAGAATACAGCATACGGATATATTGATGAACCAGACCATGCATGGAGAACCAACTTCTACTCCATTCCAATACAGGGAGGAGCTGACGGCGGGGCATATGTTACAGGGCCGGATATGGTCCAATTCTGGGAAGCTTTCAAGTCAAATAAACTTCTAAGCGAAGAGAATACAAGACGGATGACTAGTCCCCATGTCAAAGTGAGAGAAGGAGTATATTATGGCTACGGCATGTGGCTCAACCCTCCGAATAAACATCATGTGATGGGATATGATCCTGGTGTGAGTTTTCATGCAGCACATTACCCTGAAAGAGATATTAAAGTGGCTGTTCTATCGAATAAGAGCTCAGGTGCATTCGATCTCATTAAATTGATTGAAAACTATTTCACTGGATCAGGAGGAGAACAGCAATGAGTCTGGTTAAGATACAAATGGCTGATATAGACGATGCAGCCATCCTGACCGATATAAAAAAGAACGTTTTTGATGCAGAAAAGGTTAAATGGCTTTCAGACCAAGAGGATGTGGTAGATTATAACATTCAGCCTCCGGGTTACGACTGTATTGAAACGGGAAAATACATGATAAGGGAATTGAATTACTATAAGGTACTTTATGATGGAGAAATGGTCGGAGGATTGATTGTGACAGTCGCCGGAAAGCGCCATGGAAGGGTGGACCGGATTTTTATTGAACCACGCCATCAAGGAAAAGGAATCGGTACTGAAGTGATGAAATTAATGGAAGGTGAGTTTCCGAAGGTGAAGACTTGGGAACTTGAAACTTCCAGTCGCCAGGTAAATAATCATCAATTTTATGAAAAGGCAGGGTACAGGAAGGTTTTCCAATCAGAAGATGAGTTCTGCTATGAGAAGAAAAAGCCTGAAGAGGAAGGGACCGGGGATGAGATCAGTAAACTCACTATTCTCGGTGATACTTTGAAAGATGTCGACCTCTCTGAAATACAGGTAGAACACAGTAAAATGGTTAAAACGGATTTTTACGCTATTGATGGAAGTCACTCCTCATTCAGCAACAGTAATTTAAGCCGGACACATTTCAGCAATTGTAATCTCAGTCATGCAAGATTTCAAAATATCAATCTTCAACATACGTTGATTGCTGACCTCAATTTGAGTCACAGTGAATTTGTCCACGTGACGCTGGGAGTGGTACATATTCATGATACAACCCTCGGTGTTGGGGATGAACCGATGAAATTTGAGCGCTGCGAGCTAAAGGGGAGCAGGTTTCAAAACTGCAATATGACAAATGTTGAATTATCGGATTGTGACCTTAGAGGAATGAAGATCAATGGGATATTGGTGAAGGATCTCCTTGAAGCATACACTCAGGTGAAGAGATAGACACGGTGTTGAGACACCGATCCGGTTCGTCAATCATCTTCCATACATTCATGGGTAAGGAAATAGAATGAAAGATTCGTGTTGAGTAGAGAGGAGAATAAGCATGGAGATACTGCAATTAGAACTGGTGGATTTACCGGCCTACAGGGCAATAGGGCTAACGTGGGAAGGTCCTTATACGGAAGTCCCGGAGCTTAAACGCCTGATTGAAAAGATGAGTCAGAGGATAGGGGAGCTTAAAGGTGCCCTCAAACCAGAATTGCAACTTGGCTTATCTTATCATGTTAGGCCAGACGGTTTCTTACATTATTCTGTTTATGAGGTGAAGAGCGATCAGATAGTTCCGAAAGACATGATTGAAATCAATATTCCTGCTATGACCTATTTTAAGACTCATCACAGAAAAGGAGAAAATATTGGACATACCTATCACCACATATATCAATGGTTTAAAGACAGTGACTATAAACCATATCGTGATCCCGATGTCAAATATTTTGATGATCTTCCCATCAAGCATGAAAGATATCCCTTCGATAGGGATTTAGAAGATCCACATTTTGATATTCTGATTCCTGTTGTAAAAAAATGATAAAGATAGAAAGAGATCGTTGAGTTTTTCAACGATCTCTTTCACATGTTTTATTTAAAAATCCCAAAAGGCTTTCCAACGGGAAGTGCTTCTTTCCCAAAGTGAGTATTCAGAACACTCGCAGCGGAACCGTAAAAACTAAACAGTGCAATGAACAATTCAGAGAGTGCTGCTAATTTGTGCATAGGCTCAGGTGC
This sequence comes from Bacillus sp. RO3, assembly GCF_012911895.1. GTDB lineage: Bacteria > Bacillota > Bacilli > Bacillales > Bacillaceae_B > Rossellomorea. The sequence continues at coordinate 31,572 of NZ_JAAXCV010000034.1, read as the reverse complement.
AATCCCTAATGTTGAAAGGGAAAGACCGATAAATAAGAAATCGATCAGGACAAAAATGATGAATAAGACCTTATGCGTTTCCATGGCCCCTACTGTCATGAAAATACTGAAAATCAGATACCCGATATACGCAATCCCAAGCTGCTGCGGATCGACTGCTGAAGCTGCTGCTTCTCCAAATGCTCCGAATGAAATCAACCAGGATGTTCCCACCCCCAGCCAAAATAAACCGAATGCACCGAAAGCCGTCATTCCAAACGTGTTGTTGTGCTTGGCATCCCCAAAGCTTGCAATCAATTGAGCGATACCTCCCAAGAATATTGCCCATGGTAATACGAATGATACACCGTCTGTCCATCCAAGTTTGGCTGATGACGCAACAAGGGTGACCATAGCTAGTCCGAATAGACCAAGGGCGGAAGGGTCTGCTGTCGCTATTTGAACCCGTTGAGTGGTTTGTGTTTGATTCATGATGATACCTCCTAATAAACATACTTGACTAATTTACATAAAAAAGTCGCGGTATGCAATAGAAAATATCATGTAAGCGAAATTTTCATAAATTGTAATATGGAACGTTAATGTAGTGTGTAATGATGGTATATATTTATTGGGAGAAATGCGCGATTTTGTCTTAAAAATGAAAAAATATTCCTCGATATAATGGAAGTACGAAGTTATCGAAAATCTTGCCGATATGTGAATATCCCCGTGAGCTTTTAAAAAAAAGCATGAACCCTCTCACACTCTTCTCTGTAGTCAATCTGAAAACCCGTAGCATCTCTAGAGGTGCTACGGGTTTTGGATTCTCCCAACAAAAAAACGCATGAAATGAGTTATTCCAACATAGATATCAGAGGGGGAAAAATTTTTCTCCAAATAAATAGTCATCTGAAAGGGGTGTAAGAGGTGGAGAATTACTTTATATTCATGCTCATATTTCAAGCGGGGAGTTTCATTATTTCACTATTGAATCATATCGAAAAGTAAACTGTAAAAGCACCTTTTCCGTACTATGACTGGCCTCGTAGTGCGGATTTTTTTCTTTATGATTCTCTTTCCATTTATTCTATGCGGCTCAAATCGTAAATATACGTTTCTATTAATATAGTATTTGATCATACATGTTTCTTAATCATCACTTTGTTGTTATCATAAAGATGAAAAAGTTCGATCGGAGCTCTATACAGTTTCAAGGAAGGGAACCATACACTTGAAAGCCATAAATCAGAAATTTATAAAAAATCGATGCGGTACCGTTTCATACAAAAGTGGTCTAGCCTATTATCAATCAAATAAAGTAACGATTACTGAATATAGTGTCAATTACTGTGAAGCGGCTGTTATGGGGGAAGATGAATTTAATGTGACCATATCAGAAGTGAACAACGGTGACATCAGATCAGAATGCAGCTGTCCGAAACTTGCTTCCTACAATAAAGAATGTCAACATATCGCTGCAGTCCTGATTGCCCTTGAGCATAAACAGCGTGAAGGGGATAGACAAGGGGAAGAGGACACCGAAGATTTCTTCACTCTCTTCGAAGATGAAAGAAAGCGGACGACTGGTCGGCAAAGACACTTTGAAGACCGAGAGACCATTAGGGTCGACATTTGGATTCACACTATACATGTTCCAAGCGGTTCAGAGATGATAGGGATAGAATTGTCATTAGATTCAATAAAGATAAAAAATATCAGGGCTTTCCTGAATAGCTTGCAAGGGGGCACTGCTTTCCCCGTTTCCGACTCATTTACCTTTCACCAGAAACGTCATTGCTTTGACAATGTGACAGATGTTGTTCTTCATCACCTGGTAAAAGTGTCAGTTGATGAGAGCTTGTTCTTCACCACAAATGAAAGTAACCCCGGTCGGATGTTGATTCCTCCGTCATCCTGGGACCGGCTGCTACCGTTATTACTTAATGCACCCAACGTCAAAGTGCAACAGGCAAATACTATTTTCGGAGAATTTCAACAAAAAGAGCTACCACTTCCATTGGAATTTTCTTTTGGACAAGCTCAAGATGATGGGTACCGATTATACATTTCTGGATTAAGAACCCTGGTCATATTAAGTGACTATCAAACGGTTATTCATAAAGGAACTTTCACCTTATTAGATTCAGATGATTGCAAACGGCTGGTTGAATTAAAAAGGCTTCTGTTCATTTCAGGAGAAGACTTCATACCCATTCCACAGGAGCGGATAGGATTTTTTCTTGAGAAGGTTGCTACTGGATTGAAAAAGCTCGGGAATGTACAGCTATCAAAACAGCTTTCTCACAAAATGGGAGGTTCACCCCTCATTGCAAAATTGTATCTTGACCGGGTAAAGAACCGTTTGCTGGCTGGTGTCGAGTTTCATTATGGCCAGGTGGTTATCCATCCATTGGAGAATCGGGAGCCACCTTCAGGTTCCTTGATCATTAGAGAAACCGAGAAGGAAGATACAATCCTTGAATTAATGGAGGAATTCTCATTCGGTAGAACGGAAGGGGGCTATTTCTTACATAACGAGGATTTAGAGTATGAATTTTTAACCTACGGAGTACCCAAAATAGGAGGGCTGACTCAAATCTATGCTACTACGGCAGTAAGAAGTCGTGTATTCAAGGGTTATAATCTGCCTGCTATCCGGGTCAAGGTAAAGAAGGAAAGGATGAATTGGCTGGAATTCAAGTTCGAAATGAATGGAATCCCCGACAGGCAAGTCATGGAAATCCTTGAGGCGTTGGAAGAAAAGCGTAAATATTATCGGATGAAAAACGGATCACTCCTGTCCCTCGAGTCCAATGAATTCCAGGACCTTCAGCGTTTTCTGATTTCTTCCAAAGCGGAAAAGCATGATCTACTCAAGGGACTTGAACTGCCATTGAATCAGAATCTTCATCTCCTTGATACAGTGGATGAAAATCATACATTCAAATTGGATGCATCCTTTCATGAGCTTCTGGAACATTTACGGTATCCTGAAAAAATGACGTTTACTACACCGAGTACTCTTGAACCTCTTCTTAGAGAATATCAAACAAAAGGATTTCAATGGATGAAGACATTGGCTTTTTATGGATTCGGAGGGGTTTTAGCTGACGACATGGGACTTGGGAAGACGATTCAGGCCATAACATTCATTGCTTCTGTAGTTGAGGAGATCAGATGTAAGAAACGTCCGGTTCTCATCGTTTGCCCTTCTTCCCTCACGTACAATTGGGACAATGAAATCGAGAAGTTTTATCCTGAGTTGAATACCATCATAATGGATGGGAACCGGCAAGAAAGAATGAAAAAACAGGAAGGACTAGACAATAAAGATATTATCATTGTGTCTTATCCTTTACTTCGCAGTGATAGTCGATGGTATGAGGAGCAAGAATTTCATACCGTTATCTTCGATGAAGCACAAGCATTCAAAAACCCTCTAACGCAAACAGCCAGGAGTGTAAAGAAAATTGATGCAAATCATCGTTTCGCTCTGACCGGAACGCCTGTTGAGAACTCCTTGGAAGAGCTATGGGCGATTTTTCATGTCGTTTTCCCGACTTTATTCCAGGGTTTAAAAGATTATAGCCGGCTTACGAATAAAGATGTGGCTAAACGGATTCGGCCATTCGTCTTACGGAGGCTGAAAGAGGATGTATTATCAGAGCTTCCTCAGAAAAGGACAATAACCGAATCAAAAGAAATGCTGCCCGAGCAGAAAGAAGTGTATGCGGCCTATTTAGCAAAGCTGCGTCATGATACATTAAAACATTTGGACAAACATACGTTAAGGAAAAACAAAATCAAAATTCTCGCAGGTTTGACTAGATTGAGACAGATTTGCTGTCACCCTTCATTATTTGTAGAAGGGTATAAAGGAACATCTGCTAAATTCATACAGCTGATGGAGATACTGGAGGAATCCAGACTGTCAGGGAGAAAGGTTCTGATCTTTTCACAATTTACGACAATGCTTGAATTGATCGGCAGAGAGCTTTCTTTAAGGGGACGTACCTTTTTCTATTTAAATGGGTCTACTCCCTCTGAGGACCGGCTCAACATGTGTAATCGATTTAATCAAGGCGATGGAGATTTGTTTCTCATTTCATTAAAGGCAGGTGGGACGGGGCTCAACCTGACCAGTGCCGATACGGTCATCCTGTATGATACATGGTGGAATCCTGCAGTGGAAGAACAAGCCTCCGACCGTGCCCATCGCATGGGACAGAAAAACAATGTACAAGTCATTAAGCTCATCGCCTCCGGAACCATTGAAGAAAAAATGAACGAACTTCAGGATAAAAAAAGAAATCTTATTCAAGAGGTGATTGATCACGATGAACAAGGGACATCTCACATGACAGAAGAGGATCTTAAAGAAATATTATCATTATAACTCACCAACGAAAAGGCGTGCTTTTTATGACAAAAAGTATGCCTTTTCATTATATAACAATAATATTGACCAGTGTGGTCAAAATAGTTACAATGGTATTGACCAGAACGGTCAAAGGGTAGTCCTTTTGAAGGAGGAAAAAAGCAAAGTGTTTAAAACGTTAAACATCGATCCTGAGAAGGAAGAAAGAATCATTAATGCAGCTACGCAGGTTTTTGCGAAAAATGGCTATCAAAATGCATCCACTAACGCAATTGTGAAGGAGGCAAAAATATCGAAAGGTATTCTATTCCATTATTTTAAAAGTAAAAAAGATCTGTATGTTTCTCTATATGTACATCTGACGGATTTATTCACCGAGAAAATTTATGAGCGAATGGATTGGAATGAACGGGATCTATTCATTTTGATTCGGGCGGTGACGATGATAAAATTTGACCTTTTCTCCGTTTATCCTCATCTCATTCATTTTCTTTCCAGTGCATCACTTGAAGAAGCACCAGAAGTGAAAGATGACATAGAGAAGGTGAAATCCAAAATAGTGGATGACAGTTTTGCGAAATTATTCTCTAATGTCGATACGACGAAATTCAAAGATGGAATCGACGTGAAAAGGGCGATTCAAGTTATTTACTGGACATTTGAGGGGATTGCCAATCAACAACAGCAAAAAGTCAAAACGATCTCGGTTGAGGAAATAGATCAGGAAGAAGTGATTGCTGAAATAGATTCCTACATTGAATTATTAAAGGCTGCTTTCTATAAATAAAAATGGGAATAGGAAAAGGGAGGAAGAGGTCCATGAATGTAATTGAAATAAATGGCTTAACAAAAATGTACGGAAAGTCGAGAGGGATTACGGACATTCATTTCCATGTGAAAGAGGGTGAAATTTTTGGTTTTATCGGGCCAAACGGTGCCGGGAAATCGACGACGATTAGAACGTTGTTATCTCTCATTCATCCTACAAGCGGCAGTGCTAAGATTTTCGGGAAGGACTGCATAGAGTTTGCTCCCGAAATCGCAAAGGAGGTCGGATATCTCCCGTCTGAAGTATTCTATTATGACAATATGAAGGTAATGGATCTTCTAAAATATTCCGCCAGTTTTTATAAAAAAGATTGTATGAAGAGAATAAAAGAGTTAGCTGAAATGTTGAACCTGGATTTAACGAAGAAAATTGATGACCTTTCCCTTGGTAACAAAAAAAAGGTCGGAATCATTCAAGGATTGCTTCATGAACCGAAGCTGATTATCCTTGATGAGCCGACCTCTGGACTGGATCCTCTAATGCAGCAGAAATTCTTTGAATTGCTTCGAGCTGAAAATAAAAAAGGTGCGACAATCCTATTTTCATCACACATTTTAGGAGAGGTGCAGCGTTTATGTGACCGGGTGGCCATCATTAAAGAAGGAAAAATTGTTCAGGTTGAAAAGATCAGCACTCTGAAAGAAAACAATCATAAAAAATTCAAGCTGGAAGTGAGAAGTGACGTTGAGCGCTCTTATTTTGAACTTGAAGGTGTCAGTAAACTTGAAGTAGAAGATCATCACGTCAGTTTCTTGTTCAGAGGGGATATTAATACGGTCATGAAAAGATTCGCTGAAATAGAACTATCGAATCTTTGGATCGAGGAGCCTGATTTAGAGGAAATATTCATGCACTATTACGAAAAGGAGGCTTGATCCTCTATGAATATATTTCTATATGAGCTGAAGGCTTACCGTAAATCTTCGCTTATTTGGACAGGAGCATTAGTCGGTCTTGTGATCCTTTTTATGTCGATGTTTCCTTCCATCTCACAAGAAATCGATGAATTTAAAAAACTACTTGAAGGATTCCCTGAAGGAGTAAGAAAAGCATTAGGAATCCAGGTAGACAGTATAGGATCCCTAAATGGCTATTATTCTTACATTTTTTTGTACATTACACTATGCGGTTCGGTTCAGGCAATGAATCTTGGAATCTCCATTACTTCAAAGGAGATTCGGGAAAAGACGGCTGATTTCCTTTTAACCAAACCTATAACCAGAGCAAAGGTTCTCTTTTTTAAGTTAGTTGCAGCCATCACAACATTACTTTGTACAAATATCGTTTATCTGATTGCTTCATTAATGGTGGCAAATATCGTCAATCTAAAACAATTCAGTCTGAAAGTCTTCCTGTTAATTTCCCTTACACTTTTGTTTACCCAACTGATCATGTTTGCGATTGGAACCATTCTAGCTGTGGTGTTCTCAAAAGTGAAGTCAGTCATTTCATTATCTCTTGGTGTTGTGTTCACCTTCTTTCTCATCGGGATGGTCGCTGCCACTGAGGAGGCCGGTCGCTATTTTACTCCCTTTAAGTATTTTGATTATACCTACATTATGCATCATGAAAAATATGAATGGACATATATGATTCTCGGCATTTTCTTAATAGTGATATCTCTCATTGCAAGCTTTATCATTTATAACAAAAAAGATATTCATTCTGCTTAGAAGGAGGGGAAAAGGATGAATATATATTGGAGGGAAATGAAGGCGCATCGCAAATCGTTCATCATTTGGTCCATAGGGATGATAGCGCTGATCGGCTCAGGCATGGGGAAATTTGCAGGATTTAATTCGTCTGGTCAAACCATGAATGAGCTAATGGAACAAATGCCAAAATCACTGCAGGCATTTCTAGGTGTCGGAAGTCTTGACTTGTCGACAGCGACTGGATTTTATGGAGTGCTCTATATTTATATCCTGTTACTGGCAACTATTCATGCTGTCATCTTGGGAGCTACCATTATATCAAAGGAAGAGCGTGACAAAACCGTCGAATTTCTATTTGTTAAACCCGTGAATAGAAATCATATCATTGGGGTAAAACTTATGGCGGCCTTCACCCAAATCGTGATTTTAACAGGTATTACATGGATTTCTACTCTGCTCATGGTGGGGCATTATAGTGAAGATCCTTCAATTGGGGGGGATATAGGGTTCACCATGTTAGCCATGTTTATCTTGCAAATCCTCTTTGTAGTGATTGGTACATCGATTGCAGCATCGACAAAAAAACCAGGGAAAGCATCATCCGCAGCAACAGGCGTCTTATTGGTGACATTCATCGTTTCCTTTGCCATTGAACTAAGTGAAAAATGGAACGGTTTGAAATTTCTCACACCATTCAAGTATTTTGAAGCAAAGAGTTTGCTGGCAGGTGAAGGCTTGGATATGTTGTATGTTACGATTTCCATTGTATTGATAACAATATTGGGTTTCATGACGTTTCTGTTCTATAATAAGCGGGATTTGAATGTGTAGGATAAGTTGTAAAAGGATCTGCTTCAACGTGAAGCAGATCCTTTTCATAACCTAAAGGGTCTTCTTCATCTCCTCAATCTGCCCCAAATGTCTTTTTTCGTGATACCCGATGAAAGGTACCCATTCATCAAGTCGTATCAGACCGAAAACAGGGTGTGGATACGCTTTTTTCTGTAATAATTCTTTATTCGTATGGTTAAGAAATTTCAATAGATTTTTTCGAGATGATTCCAATTTTGCCGTCACTTCATGAAGAGTCTGGAATTCTTTAGTAGGGGTGACAAAAGGTGGAGCATCTACTTTTGTAGATCGATCAAGCGTGTAGTGAATCGGCTTTGAAGGTACATCCTGCTCTTCTCCATTACTCAAGGTTGTTTTAATCGCTTTTGTCAACGATGTTTCCATCAGATATAAATGTTCTAACACCTGGATGATTGTCCACCTGCTGTTTTTGAATCTCGTGTTGCATTCTTCATCTGTTAATCCATGCACACTATTCAATACGTCAGAACGAATGGCTTCAATCAATTCAATCTCTTTCTCCATACAAGTTCCTCCTCACAGTAGCCTCAATCTTCATATTACTTCAATTTGAAGAGGGGCGTACAGTCATAACCTTAGTTGGTTGAAATAAAAAAAGCTCAGGAGATCTGAGCTTTATTTGATGTGACCTTTATTCATTTTCATGTACAACCTTTTCCTGATCTTGACTCTCATCATAATCCGGGGCAACAGCTTTCCGTATGAATAAAGATATAACGAAAGCGACTGCTGCCAAGGCAAGAGCGAACCAATAGGCATGGTGTACCCCATAGGTCATGGCTTCGTTCATCACTACATCTTTTACTTCATTCGAATGGCTCTCTATATAGGCCGCCTGCCCTTGCGTCATGATGCTGACAAAAATGGAAACTCCCAGTGCGCCTGCCACAGGCTGAAGGGTGTTGGCAATGGCTGTTCCGTGAGGGTATAAATGTTTAGGAAGTTCATTTAACCCGTTCGTCTGCGCTGGCATCATAATCGCTGAGATGGACAGCATGAGAATCATATAGAAAAAGACGAATAACCATATCGGTGTTGTAGGATCGATCGTACTGAAGAAAATCATGACACCTACCAGGGTCAGTGTACCAGGGATGATCAACTTCCTTGGGCCATACTTATCAAATAGTGACCCCATGGTTGGAGACATCAGACCATTTAGGAGTGCCCCAGGAAGTAGCAATAACCCGGCTGCTTTAGCTGAGTATCCCATTGGTCCTTGTAAATACATGGGCATGACGATTTCAGATGCAAACATGGCCATGATGACAATGACGAAGATTGATACACCCCTGGTGTAGCTTTTATATCGAAAAACGCGTACATCGAGTAGTGGTTCTTTAAGCTTTAACTGGCGTACGACAAATAGGATCAAACTCGTAACGGCCAGTGAAATGATCACGATGATCTTTAAGGATGTAAACCCTTCAGATTCTTCTCCTGCAGAACTAAAACCGTATACGATGCCTCCTATCCCACATGAAGAAAGAACAATGGATATGATATCTACGCCGGGACGAGTGATTTCGCCAACATTTTGTAAGTGTTTAAGTGCAAATAGGATCGAAAATACGGTAAACGGAATGACAGTTATGAATAGCCATCTCCATCCTAAAAAGTCGACAATCACACCGGACAAAGTAGGTCCAATGGCGGGTGCGAACATAATGACCAATCCGAAAGTACCCATAATTTTCCCTCTCACCTCTGGCCGGTAAATGAGTAAGAGAGCGTTCATGATGACTGGAATCAAAAGTCCTGTCCCAACCGCTTGTATCATACGACCGGCAAGTAACATCGGGAAGCTAAAGGCACCTGCGGCAATCACCGTCCCGAGAAGGAATATACTCATCACACCGATAAACATTTGACGGGTCGTGAACCATTGAATAAGCAGGGCCGATATCGGCATAAGAACACCCATAACAAGCATGAAGCCTGTAGCCAACCACTGTACAGTAGGTGCATCGACATTAAAAACAGTCATAAGTTCAGTAAGGGCAATATTTAATAATGTTTCATTTAATATGGCAAAAAAAGCTCCGATCATAAACGTAATGAGGATTGCTTTTGAGTTTATTTCAGGTGACATATCGATCCTCCAATAAAGATTAAAATCGTACAATTACCATCTTGCTCGATTTGAAATCATTTCACAAGGGAAATATTCCGTTTTTAAAGCTGCAAACTAACTTCATTATAGGAATGACCAAACATTTCTTTTTTTAAACCAAATCCATTTTGAATCAAAACTGTCACGGAGACTCTCATCTTCTTTAAAGCCTGCACCTATATAACAGTGTATGGCAATCAAGTTTTCAGGAACAACCCGCATATAAATCCAGGGAAAAGGGAAGCATCTGCTTTCTTCTTCCAGTTTCTCAATTAACTGTTTTCCGATCCCTTTATTACGGTAATGTGGGTGGACAATGAGGTGGGCGAGTTCCAGGTCCCTTTCCTCCTCATCCACCCAGATTTCACCATAAGCAAGCGGTTGATCATCTATCTGTAAAATATACCCATGTTGATCTTCAGCATCCAACCATTTCTCGTAGATTTCAGTGGAGAAAAGTTCCTTACCAGTAGTCAGCAAACTGACTGTAGGATCATTCAGCCAATCTTGTAGAAGCCGTTCATCTCTTTTTTCTGCTTTTCTCAACTTCAATTCACTTACCTCCGTCAAAGTGTCCTGATCATATCGTTTCCATTATAACAGTGAAAAAGGAAAAGAGGGGGTCACAAGGACACCCCTCAAGTATATTTTTATACTTCAAGCTTTCTTCTTCTGAAACGATGGAAGACAAGATACAGCATAGGTACTATGATCAGTGTTAATATGGCTGAGAATAAAATGCCTGAAATAATGGTGACCGCAAGGGGTGTGAATAGAGCATCACCGCTGACTGCAACTGGTATTAAAGCCACAATTGACGTCAAGGCAGTCAGTAGGATGGGGCGAATACGGGTGCGCCCTGATTCCACTACTGCTTCTTTCACGTTCATTCCATTTTTCAAGCCTTGTTCAATAAACTCGATTAAAACCACAGAATTTCTTACGACGATACCGGTTAGAGATACCATGCCCATTACAGCCAGGAAGCTGATTGGGGTTTGTGTTACAAACAGCCCAAGAATCGCACCTGCGATCGCGAGATATACCGCGACAAGAACTAAGAAAGGAAGTGATAAAGAATTAAATTGAAGGGCAATGACTAAATACACAAGGAAGATAACGATCGTAAATAAGATTGTAATTTCCGAGAAAAAGTCATTTTGAGCTTCATTTTCACCACCAAGAGTGATGGAGTAATTATTGTTGTCAAGATTTTTTCTAACATCTTTCACAATCCCCTCAACGCTGGCTTTGTAGTCCTCCTCATCGCCAGGGAATGCTCGAATTGTAAGGGCACGCTCACCATCTATGTGTGGGATAAGTTGCAGTTCTTCTTTCTCCTCTTTTGTAACGAGCTCATCCAGGGATACAAGCTTAGGTGGACCATCAGAATTACCTGAAACAGAAGGAATTTCAAGAGAGGAGAGGTCAACCTCTTTTTCATACCCTTCCAATCGTAACGTCATTTCACGTTTCGTGACCCCATTATCAAAGGCTTTCATCGGTATTCCTTCTGTAGCCAATCGCAGTTGTTGGCTAATCTGGTTGATCGTGATTCCATTATCCTGCAGCAGCTCGCGGTTAGGTACAAACTCGACTGTCGGTTCCATTTCTCCAACATTATCAACGACAAGATCCGTATCTAACTTTTCAACTTCGGATGTAATCGTATCGCGGAGTTCGATTAACGTCTCCATTTCAGGACCGGAAACTGTAACCGTGACCGGAGCCCCGGCAGGAGGACCTTGCTGGATCGTTTCCATGAAGATCTTGGCATCAGGATATTCTGTTCTTAATTTATCCGTCCACTCATCAATCAATCCTTGGGCCGTCTGGTTTTCACGATCTACCCTGGCGACCAGTTGTCCGGTATGTTCGCCTGAATTGGATAGGGAGCTGTTAAATAAGCCAGGTAGTCCAGTACCTGCAAACGCTGTTGTTTCATAAACTCCTTCATCTTTTTTCAGGAGTTCTTCCATATCTGCCAGGGTTTCCGCTGTCTCCTCGATGGTGGTACCGATTGGCAATGTCACATCCACCGTCACTTCTTCTCTGTCAGCGGAAGGGAAGAATTCGAAAGGTGTAAGTGCCACAAGACCAAAGATGGCAGTGGTGAATACAAGACCTATAGCGGATACAACAAATGGTCTTTTTGAAAACTTTTTCAGTACGCTGTCAGCATAGAAATCTGACAGTTTGTTCAATGGCTTTCCCAGTAAACCAGGAGCATCGGAAATCTTTTTCGTTGTTTTACTGTAAAGAAGGTATCTCATGATTGGAACAAAAATCAGTGCAACCAAAGTAGATGCGATGATTGTTGTGATCAATACAGCAGGCAATGCCCTGATAAATGCTCCGTTCCCTCCCGATAAGAAAACGAGGGGAAGAAAGGTGAATACAATGGCAAGAGAAGATGTCACAATGGATATCCAAATCTCTTTTATTCCATTGACGGCCCCCAACAGCGCCCCGTCACCAAGCTTATAACGGCGTTGGATATTGTCATTCACAACAATTGAATCATCCACCAGGATACCGAGGGCAATGATGGCACCGATGACTGAAATCTGATTCAGGTCCACTCCAGAAAATGGTAGAGGGATGAGTCCCAATAGAACGGAGATGGGAACAGCCAATGCCACAACAAAAGCACCAGATACCGTCAGCCCGAGAGCTGTCGTTAGAATGACTGCGACAACAGAAATGGCAAGGGACATAAACAACCCATCAAATATGTCTGTCACGATCGATGCCTGAGAGTAATATGGTTCTAATGTCACATCTTGAGGCAGGGAGCCTGCCAAATCTTTCACTTTCTCATTTACTCTCTCATCAACAGTAGGAATGTCTTCTACTGATTGAACATACGCTGTGAACGAAATGGATGGTTTCCCTTCGAATGTAACGACATCTTTCATTTCCTTAGGAGCCGTCTTAACGTTTGCAATATCCTTCAAAAAGACTGATTCTCCTTGAAGGTTCTTCCCTACAAAAATTTCGTTCATTTCTTCGAGACTTGAAAAGTGATCGACCGTTAATTGAACGACTTCATTATCAACCTCTTGTTTACCTAAAGGGGTTGGGTAAAATTCATCGTTTATGGCATTCATGACAGATGAAGGATTAAGCGCTGAAGCTTTTAATTCATCCTGTTTTAATTCAATGACAATTTCTTCCTCGGGTAATCCCTTCACCGTTACACTGGAAACACCAGCAATGTCCTCCACTTCTTTCTCCCAACGGCTCATTTCTTCCCGTAGAGTGAGAAGGGATTCCCGGTTGTCGCTTGTCAGATGATAAGAGACGATGGGCATTTTCACCGTGGATTCGTTAATCTCGGGATCAAATACTTCGTCTGGAAAAGAAGTGGAGGCATCGGAAACCGCTTGTCGCACATCTCCAAACACTTCTTTTTTGTTTTCTCCATCTTTAACCTCTACAATAATAGTAGAGAAACCGGCTGCAGATGAGGAACTGATTTCTTTTATCCCATCAATGGACTGTAAGGAGGATTCAATGGGGTTGGTTACCGTCCTCTCAACAGAATCAACGGTTGCACCAGGATATACGGTGCTGACCGTTCCAATGTTTACAGTCGTTTCTGGGATTTCTCTCTGAGGTAACTGAAAAAAGGTGAAAATCCCGATAATTACAAATAGCAAGACAAAAATCAGGGTAATCTTTGAACGATTTAATATCGCCTTTAACATGGATTCATTCCTCCTTGATAAGAATTTGACTGATGGGTCATGAAGACATCGTTAAATATGAATGAATGCTGATATGACAGTCATTTATTCAATTGACTCACTAGTCATTTTACCTGTATATTTTCTTTAGTCAAGAAATAATGCTCTTCTAAGTTTTTCTCATTAGGTTAGAATGACAATATGAATTTTTCTCTGGATGTAGAGGTGTGAATAATGGATAAACGTAATTCAATTCTTGAATCTGCCGTGGATTTATTTGCAGAATATGGATACAATCAGACATCCATGCAGCAAATTGCAGAAAGTGTGGGTATCTCAAAGGGGTCCCTGTACTCATTTTTTCAATCGAAAGAAGATTTAATCATATCAATTTATGAACATTATCAGCAGCTTGTCTTTGAACGGGCTTTCGTCGTCGGTCTTGATGCGGGACTTCCCCCTTTGGAACGTTTTGCAAAGCAGTTTCAAGTCCAGTTTGAAGGGATACTCGAATATAAGTCTTATATGAAAATGCACATGCGGGGAGAAACGGTGAAGAACAGTGAGAAATTGGCTTCCATGGAGCACCGTATGAGAGGACGGTTATTCAGTTGGCTCGAGCATAATCTGTTGGATCTTTTCGGATCAGATATCAGTCCATATAAATGGGATCTCATGTGGATGACACAGTCCATTTACTCCTCTTATATGATGCTTTTGATTTCACATGATGAGCTTTTGGATCCAGCCATACTTGGGAAGCATGTAGTCAGGCAGATTACTCTCCTGGCAGAAGACTTTCTTGACGGGAAAAGCACACCTTTACTGGATGATGTGATGATGAAATCATTTTCAGTCAGCATGGATAGGGAAGGGGCTTTCATCTCATTCGAAAAGCGGGAAGAAGCATGGAAAGAATTATACAATTCAATTAAAGGATTGGAAGAAGATCGTGCCCAATACTATTTGAAGATTGCAAATCGTATATCTGAGGAATATCGTCAATCAGCCCCTGACGAATTAATCATCAAAGGATTATTCCGATTGATGGTGGAAGAAGATCGTCTTAAAAACGAAGCAAACACTTTACAGTCACATCTACTGCCTGAGAATGCATAAGGAATGAAACGGTTCTTCTCTTCAGTATCAGTCAGACATTCCAGGATCAAAGAATAGAAGGTGACAATGCAGTCAGCCTTAACCACGTGCATTTTTGGAATGCCCGTGTGCAGTTATATACTTGAGTATAAAAGGGCTAAACAATCGCAGTGTTTAGGTAGATGATTTAGCTTGGTCAGAATCAACTTTAAATTGATTCTGACCAGGGCGTTTGTTAAAACTTTTCTGGAAACTGCTTCGCAATACCAGCAGATAGGGTATCAGACAACTGAATAATATGACTCTTCCCGTTATCAAAGCTGTTAATATGTGCTTTCCAGTCTTTGTTAATTCGAGCGACCGCTTCATCCGTCACGAATTGTAAATGCATATATAAAAGATCTTTTAACGCCTTTTCTGACCAGTAAGGATTTGCTTTTGATAAGAATCCTGCAATATCATCTGCATTTCGATACCATTCTTTATTTAACTTCTTCACATTTGCTTGCTTTCCATTTTTAGCAGCATCAACGATTTTGCCTGCTAACACAATATGCTCTGTCAATAAATCGGCTAGTTTATTACCTGCTTCCTCGCCATAATAAGGTTTGATTGCGTTTCCGATGTCCTTCTGATTTTGAAGTAATCTTGAAAGAACCACGTCCTGATCCTCTAATCCATCTACAGCGCTGATCATGTACTGACGTGTATAGATCACATGATCATTCCATAATATCCTCATTTCTTCCTTTGCTTTCATACGGGAACCCGTTATGCACTCAGATTGTTTTGCTTCAGCAATAGTACTTAGCATAGAAAAGGAAGTCAGTGATATCATAAGGATGACAAGAAGTACACCAAGTTTTTTCATTAAGTCTCCTCCACTCATATAGTTTTCTCCTTGTATTATGACCTTCTTTTTCCCTTTCACCCACAGTGAAGGCAGTTGGTATAAAGTGTTAATTCCTAAAGAAGGGGCGGAACTCAACATTCTAATCACTGATCATCAATATGTAAAAAAAGGCTGTCCAATTTTAGGGAAAAATCGTTGCTTGTCCACACCATCCGGTCATATTCGACATACAGTGTTCTATGGAGGTGATTCATTGCAAGAAGGAAAAGAACATCTTTGTATCTGTCGATTAAAACTCTGCCAAGCTTAACTTGAGAGCGCTATGTAAGTTGCAGCATCTGGATTTACTCTTTCTATCCTTGTTGAGTCAGTGAACAATGGTTATAAGATCAACAGTCCATACTGAAATATTGAAGCGGGTACAGTATGGAACTCCGTCGGTAAATGAAAAATATAAAGAAAAAGACAAATTACGCCCCATAAGAAAATCACCTTCATTTATATAGAGAAAAAAGAGGTCCTTTTTAATGAAAGGTACCTCTTTTTCTCATTCGGGCAACTGGTTCATTTAATATGTCAGTGGCACTTTATTAACTGTTTAAAGAATGATTAGTAAGAGACATATTTTAAAAAATAAAAATGAACCTATAAAACCTAGGCACCCGGCAAATACTAAACGTATGTTCGGGAGGTGAATCCTATGGATGGAAAAAGTTTTGAACAAATTTACGAGGAATATAAGCAACAAGGAAACGTTCAGGTGAAAGTGGAAATGGCACATGAGTCTGAGGCAGGAGCGGAAAAAATTATAGCCGTTCGGAGAAATGCAGACGATGATCTCATCGCTTTCAAGACAGAGAGTGGAAGGGAATTGGATTATATCACCGCACTTAAGGACGCAAAAGAAGGTAAATTGGCTCATGTAGATGTCATTCATCGATACGGAAGAGATGTCCTTCGCAGTGAACCAGACGGGTTGAAAGAAAACAATCTAAGTGAAATGCCATCTTTTTAATGTGAGAATTCAAAAAGTAACAAAATGATGTTTAAGGCATGTTGGTTAATGAGAGTCTAGATAAAAAGGCCATTACAAAAATTGTAATGGCCTTTTTGCGTTTTCATCTTGAAGGTTCAAGATGAATGATACTTTCTATGGTTGCCGCCAATTGGTTGAGGTTTGTATATTCTTCCACTTTCCTTGAATCAACATAAGTGATTTGAAAGCATTCTGTATCCGACTGGTAGGTAACGGTCATGACCGGTAAGTGATCTTGAGTAGATATCGTATGAACGATCTCACTCTCCTTGAATTCCTTTAGAGTCTTGAGCATGGTTACGATATTTTCTAGCGACATTCAATATGTCTCCCTTCTAATTGCTCGAGGGATTGACTAAATACAGTCTCTTAGACCCTATGAACTTTTATTATAACATAAATATATATGAATAGAAACGTTTGTTCTAATAAAGCGAAAACGGGCTGATTGTCACAGTCGATTAGAAACTCCCCTACCTTATTTTTCACGAGAGGCTGGGGTGAAAAGGGGGGATAAATTTAATAATAGAACCAGTTCCAGAAAAAGTCTTCTACTCTATCAGTCTTCTGCATAAAGTGAACTATTAAATACTTTATATAGGGGTACTGTTGATGCCGTATAAGTCTCGAAACAATAATAGCCTGGTTCCGCTAGTGTTCGTCTCTATGAAAGCCATCATCCGGGTCCTGTTGATTGGGATCATCCTCATGTACTTGACAGTTTGGTTGATATCGTCAACGGCCATAAAACTGAGGGTGGATAGTTTATTGTATTCCTCCTTGTCTGAGCTTGTACCGAAGGAAACTTTCCTTATGCTCTTATCACAAGAATTGACGGGGTTACGTGTCGAGAATGAAGAAGCATTAAATAATGATTTTGACTGGTTGGAAAGTGTTACGAATGTGTCACTTCTTGATGCTCGCAGTCTATTTGGCAGAGAAATTCCAGGAATAGAGAATTATCATACTCACATAGCCGTTGCGGGTAAAGGGACAGATATTACCAACCTTCCCAATGAATCACCCGCACCTACCGAAGATCAGCTGAAGGATCAGGAAATTGACCAGAGTCAAATTGATGAGGCGAACCACAACTCGGGAGAAGGAGTTGAGGAAATCGCTGAAAAGTCCGTCTATATCTACCATTCACACAGCTGGGAAGCTTTCAGTCCATTGATTAAAAATAATGATTCCAAAAACCCGGCCAGTACAAATGAGAAGGTTAATGTTATTGCCGTAGGGTCTAAATTAAAGCAGGAGCTCGAAGCTCGGGGGATAGGGGCAGTTCAGGATAAAACGGATATAAATCAGGCACTAAAAGATAAATCTTGGACATACAATGAATCTTATCAATTATCAAGGGGGTTGGTCCAAGAAGCAATCGCTCAAAATGACGACCTGACTTATCTTATCGATATCCACCGGGATTCCATGCCTCGCAGTATCACAACCAAAACCATAAATGGTAAGAATTATGCCCGTTTATTTTTTATCGTGGGGAAAGAAAATAAGAACTTCGAAAAGAACCTAAAAATTGCCAAAGAATTGAATGCTAAATTGGAAGAGAAATATCCAGGAATCAGCCGGGGAGTTTTCGTGAAAACCAGAACAGAAGGAAATGGAATCTATAACCAGGATCTCACGGAACGTGCCATGCTCTTAGAGTTCGGGGGAGTGGAAAACAACCTGGTGGAATTATACAATTCTACTGAAGCATTCGCTGAGGTTTTTGCAGAATATTATAGGAAGGATGCTGTTGAAGTAAATGCTCAATAACGAGTAGACGCTTGACGTGCACTATTTGGTGCACGTCTCATCTTTAAGAAACAGGCTCCTCTTTATGGAAGAAGTGAATGCTGAAGTAAAGGACTCGTTTATGACAACGATTGGAATGAAAATTTCAAGAGTATATCCCCATTTGTTTTCCCGGGCTCATTTTTACCAATTCAGACACAGAATCGTTTTTGAATCATTGAAAAACGTGATAACCTGTATACATAAACGCAATTAATGGAGTGGATATCATATGAAGACAGTAGTTGTCGTAGGTGGAGGAATCACAGGTTTAACAGCACTATACCATCTAAAGAAAATGTCCAAAGAGCATGAATCAGACATCGAGCTAATCCTTATTGAGGGTAAACAGCAATTAGGAGGCAAAATCGTCACCGTAAGAGATGAAGAATTCATTATGGAAGCTGGTGCAGACTCCATCGTTGCACGCCATGAAGGTGTCATGCCTCTCATTGAGGAACTGACCCTTCAAGATGAACTCGTCTACAATGAAACGGGAACATCCTACATATATACCAATGAGAAGCTGCATAAGATTCCTCAGGATACAATTTTTGGAATCCCTATGACTGTGGACTCCCTTAATGAAAGCACCCTGGTCTCAGAAGAAGGGAAGAGAGCCGCACTAAAAGACCTTGATTCGAAGAACGAACACTTCACGAAAGAAGATTCCATCGGTGATTTCCTAGAAGCCTTCCTTGGTAAGGAGATGGTAGAGAAGCAAATTGCTCCAGTGTTATCCGGAGTATATTCCGGCGATTTGTATGGATTGAACATGGCTACTACACTACCGTATTTGCTGGATTATAAAAATGAATACGGCAGTATTATGAAAGGATTAACTGAAAACAAAACAAAATTCCAAGGTACCTCAAATAAAAAGTTTCTTTCGTTTGAACATGGGTTATCAACGATCATTGATCGTTTAGAAGAAGCTTGTTCTGGTGCGGCTATTTTAAAGGGTGTCAAAGTAAATAAGTTAAAAAAGAAGAATGCTCAATACGAGCTGACACTGAATGACCAATCGAATATTCAAGCGGATTATGTAATATTTGCCACACCTCATGATGTAACCCAAAAGATCCTCGATCACGAGGAGTTGGAACCTGAGTTCAATGAGTTGAAAAACTCTTCCTTAATTTCAATCTACCTCGGGTTTAATATTCCAGACGAAGAGCTTCCTGCTGATGGGACAGGATTTATCGTATCAAATGGTGGAGAAGTGAAATGTGACGCATGTACATGGACAAGCCGGAAATGGAAGCATACTTCTCAAAATCAAAAACTTTTAGTGAGACTTTTTTATAAAAGCACCAATCCTGATTACGACAAGATACAGCTATGTAACGAGGCAGAACTTATAAGTACGGCACTGATGGATATCAGAAAGAGTATCGGTATAACAGGGGAACCCATTTCTGTAGAAGTGACGAAATGGACGGACTTGATGCCGAATTATCATCTTGAACACAGTCAGTCGGTGAATTCGTTGGAAAACAAGCTCTCAACAGGGTGGCCTGGTGTGAAGATAGCGGGAGCTTCCTACTATGGAGTCGGCATCGGAGCGTGTATTCAAAATGGTCTGAAAACGGCTGATTGGATTATGGACAAATTAAAAGACAAGGCTTAATCAGAAAGGGAAAAGAGTCAGGATAGATCCAGGCTCTCTTCCCTTTTCATGTTTGGGCCTGAAAAAGTTCACTCTTTTTTTCGTTCTTTGAAATAGGCCAATGTGTGCTCTAATCCAGAAATCAGGTCATATTTAGGTTCCCAAGAGAGATTTTCAGATGCTTTTGCGTTTGTTAGCTGGCTGTGCATAATATCCCCGTTACGTTTAGATACATAGGTAGGTGTTTTAGATAAGTTGAGCAGGTTTGAAAGCAGGGTAAAGAGCAGGTTTACGGATGTTTGGCTGCCAGAACCGATATTAACGACTAGGTTATCAGCGTTTGAAACCGAAAGAAGGTTTGCACGGGCGACGTCTTCTACGTAGACAAAGTCCCTTGTCTGGTTGCCATCTCCGTAAATGACAGGTGTTTCATCACTTAACAGCTGATCAATGAAAATGCTGATCACTCCGCCTTCACCATCAGTTCGCTGTCTCGGCCCATATACATTTGCGTATCGAAGGATCGTATAGGGAATATGATATAACCTGTGAAACAACTTGATATAGGTTTCTGACACCAATTTAGACGTTCCGTAAAAGGAAATGGGGCTAGTAGGACTTTCTTCGTGGATCACTTCATTTGTATATCCGTATACAGCACATGAAGAGGAGAAGATGAATTTTTTTACACCATATTTTATACTGTACTCTAACAATCTCAAAGTTCCCAATACATTGATTGCAGCATCTTCTGCGGGGTTTTCCATTGATCTATCTACATTAACCTGAGCAGCCAGGTGCATAACGATGTCTGGTTTTTCTTTTTTGAAAATATGTTCCACTTTATCCGATAATATATCTTTTCGATATAGTTTCACTCCGCTTGGCACGTTCGCCTCACTGCCATTGGATAAATCATCTAGAATAATAGGTGTATGACCCTCAGATAGCAGCAAATCTACCAGGTGTGAACCTATAAATCCTGCTCCGCCAGTGACTAAAATCTTCATATTTGCTCATGGACCAGTATGTTTTCCCTCATGTAGAGTCTCCTTTCTTCATATATAGGTTTGATAGATTCGTTCCATTTTCCTCGTCATGATGTGACTGGACAAATGTTGACGGGCATAGGATTGAGCGGTGTTGGCAAAGCGTTCACGTTCTTCTTTCTTTGTTATAAAACGTTTGATCGCATGTGCAAGCTGTTCGACATTCCCGGGATCACAAAGGATGCCTGTAATTTCATGCTGAACCATTTCAGGGATCCCACCACACGTGGTGGAAATCACGGCTTGTTGAGAAAACATTGCCTCCATGACGGATAGGGGAAAATTGTCATTAACCGTCGCTAATACATAGATGTCCGACATGGATAGAATGTTTGGTATATCGTTGCGATTTCCCCAAAAGATCACGTTGTCCAATTGTAATTCTTGTGCTTGTTTCACCAGATGATCCTTCATGACACCATCCCCGACAATCCACACCTCAACGTTTGTCAGATGTTCACGTAACAAGGATAATGCTTCTAAGAGTAACCCATGCCCTTTACGCGGGGAAAGTCGGGAAACACATGTCAGGATGATGTTTTCGTGATTTTTCTTTGGGAGGGGATCATAGTCGATACCTGTATGAACGGTAATCATCTTTTCATCTGTTGCACCGAATTCCTTAAGGTTAGATCGGAAGGAATCGGCAATCAAAATGATTTCCGTACTTGCTTCAATCCCTATTTTCTCAAGTTGAGTGAAATATGCTTCCTCGAGGGAGCCTTTCTGCATTTTACCGAATTTTAATCTGCTTTTCGTAAAGAATCCGTGAGGCGTAAAGAATAAAGGTTTTTGATACGTTTGGTTTAAGTGACCCAGGATGAAAATGGCAAATAAGTCTTGAGCGTGTATGATGTCATATTGCTGGAGATTTTTTTCTTTCAAAAAGAGTTCGAATACATGTAAAAAACTTAAATTTTTAACGATTTTTTCATTGGTCTTTCCATAACGTTCAGTCATAAAGTTTCGGGCTTCAGAAGCCGCCTGGGGGACCCATTCTTCCAGTTGTTCTGAAGACATGTGGTTGGGTGCCAGGACATCTACACTATGACCGGCCTTTTCAAAACCGTTTTTAATGGAAGTGATGTAATGAGATAAACCGCCTGTATGAGGATATTGAAAAAACGTAACGTATAAGATTTTCAATGGCTTGGAATCATCGCCTTCTGTTTTCTGACCAAATGGTTGAATTGTGAAGGACTCCTCATTGTCTCGTTCCACTTTATAATACTGATCCATGATGGACAAAAGGGAGGGATGAATGTTGAGAGGGGGCATGCTACTCAAGTATTCTCATCCTTTCATTTTTATTTATAAATTCCCAGCTCACTTCCCCATGTTGAAATTTTTTCTAAGTGATAGGGAAGGAGTTCACCTCCACGATTATCGAAAATACGTCTAAGCTGAGTGTGTAATCCCTTTTCAAGAGTGCGTTGCAGATAGGCCATTTTATATAAATGAATGGGCTTGGTGCTGAATTCGATGCCGTATTTTTTCATTTCCTTCGTATAAACATCCACTGTATGGGTGCGAATCTCTTCTGCATTCTTTTGCCAATCTTTCCTGAATCCAAGTAAAATTTCTACCAGAACAATCATATCAAACCAGGTCGGTGAATATT
Source organism: Bacillus sp. RO3 (assembly GCF_012911895.1). GTDB lineage: Bacteria > Bacillota > Bacilli > Bacillales > Bacillaceae_B > Rossellomorea. Next base: position 8,993 of record NZ_JAAXCV010000034.1, on the reverse strand, counting down.
TGGCTGACTCCCAATCGATGAATTGTATCTCCCAAGGCTCATTTTTACTGACATCTTTTGAGCAGATGTTCTGCATATGAAGATCCCCATGAGTAATGGAAGAACCGCTGTCCAATAATTCCGGGAAAAAGTCTGGACCGGTTCTGTACAGAGTTGTTAATGATTTGTAATGTGGCTTGATTATGTCTTTTAATTGCTTATCTTTTTTGGCCCTATCTAGAAACGTCACAGTATTGGTGATGAATTTCTCCCGGTCTTTTTTCATTTTTGGTGAACTGTAGAGGGGAAACCATGACTGGAAGATGTTTTTTTCTTTCTTGAAATTCCCCTCAAAAGTGTGGGCATGAAGTTTTGCAAGGGTAGGGATAATGTAATCAAAGTGCTTGGGTGTGAATGTCAGCTGTCCCCGAATTTGACGGACGAACTCCATGAATACCCAAGTATCACTCCCTATTTTCTCCATTAAATACATTTCAGGAAGAAAATCCTTTAATACTGGGTAAGCTTGACTATAAACATTGATTTCGATTTCATTCTTGTATTTGGTAGAATGGTAGATTTTGAAGATGATGGGGTAGATGTCTGTATTCTTCTGTAACTGGATCTGATAAATGCTGCTTCTTTTGGTGGATTTAAGGTTTTGGATTGATCCGGGAAGGATGGTCACTTTATTCCCGAGTGAGGCAGAGAGCTTTTCTTCAATTGCATGTTTTTGGAAGTGGGCATACACTTCTTTTGGTGTGTACAAAACGCAATCACTCCTTTCGTTTTCTTTTAAATGCATTCCATAAGTGAGATGTGGTACTCCTTATAAAGGGCATTGGATCCTTCAAAGCAAAAAGAGCGAAGACCTTTCTCCCTCTTAACCCATTGAAAAAATCTATAAGGTTCATTTCACCGTTCTTCCTTTTTTCAAGAAAGGTAAGGAAGTAACGAACAAGGTAAATCCATTGTACTCCTTCTACCTGCTGCAATTGAGGGGAGGGGTTTTTACCAGTAAGGTACAGATAATACTGATAGGCAAAGTCCACTCCGGAATGCCCTGTCAAACTATGGGTAAGCCAGAAACGTGGATTGATTTCGATGAGCTTATATTGTCCGTCCCGCGGGTCCTTTTTATATTCAATCATACTGACTCCTTTTAGCCCAAGGGTTTTTAATAATGGAACACCTGCTTCTACAAGTTCTGGTATTCGCTTGCTTACGATATGCGCCCCCGTTCCAAACTGAGCCGGGAATTGGTGGTTTTTTTGAAGTGTGAAGAGGGCGAGCAATTCCATCTCTTCATTATAGAATGTGGCTACTTTATAGAAGCATTTGTTATCTCCAGGGATGATTTCCTGAATGATAAGCTCTCCAAATTTCCTGTATATAGGAAAGATTTTCTTTAATTGAATGGCGTCTTGTATATGAATGGCCTTTTTATTTACATGTTTTCTGAATTCATGCCCGAATACAGGCTTTAGAATACAAGGAAATTCTAATTGACCGATTGCTTCTTCAAGTTGCTCTTCGTTTTCCACAAAAAAGGTTTTCGCTGTCGGCACATGATGTTTCAAGGCTAGTTCATAGGTTTTTTTCTTATCTAATAGATCCATAATCAAAGAGTGGTCTGGATATAGAAATAAGTAATACTGTGACAATTGATCTCTGAATTTAGAGATAAAGACCACATAATCATCTGCACCTGCGTATAGAACGGGCTTATCTTCAAGTTGCATCGCTACATCTTTTAGAAAGGAGAGCAGCTCAGTTTCTTGGGTTAAGGGGCTTGGACATACCCCACAGGTGGCAAGTCTTGATTTTCCCCTTGAATGGGGGCCGGCAGTATCAAATGCGTAAACATCAATTCCTTTCGTGGAAAGAGCATGGATGATCCCAACCCCATTTGCGCTTAAATCAAGGACAACTGCTGGATTAGATGACTTCATATTTCCCCTCCTGAAACGAATAGACTTTGGTAAGTCTCAACAATCTTCCCAATCATAGCTTCACGAGTGAGATGTTTTCTGGCATATAGAGAAGCGTTGCTGCCCAGTTTCCTCCGTAGCGGCTCATTTGTAATCAAGTGTTTGAGGTGGTTGGCCAACTGACTGACATTTCCAGGTTGTACAATGATGCCTGTATCATTATGATGGATGATTTCCGTGATGCCGCCACAATCGGTTGTAAGTATGGCAGAACCGCTATGCATGGCTTCTATGATTGATATCGGTAAATTGTCATTGATAGTTGGCAGAACAAAAATATCCGTTTTGCTTAAAATAGCAGGGATATCATCTCGTTTACCTAAGAATCGGACGTTTGACAGTCTTAAAGATTGAACTTGAGCTTCGAGTGTTTCCCGCATTTCCCCGTCTCCGACAATTTGGACTTCTATATCATGACTTACAGTCTTTATCCGGGAAAGGGCATTAAATAAATCGGAATGTCCTTTTCTTGGACCAAGTCTGGCAATACATGAAATGACAACCTTTCCTTTTTTCTCGACTCGCGCCATTGATTTAAAATCAATTCCTGTATTAATGGTCGTCATCTTGGCAGGATTCGCACCAAGTGATCTCAATGGATCACGGAAAGAGTCACTCAAAATCACCAGATGGGTTGCATAGTCAATCGCCTTCTTTTCTATTTCTTTGTAGTACACCTCTTCTTCAGATCCTTTTTCAATCCGGTTGAACTTTACACGGCTTAGAGTAAACATGCCGTGGGGGGTAAATAGAAGCGGCTTATTTAGATGTTCGTTAAATCTTCCTAAAATGTTGGCTGTAAATAAATCCTGAGCATGAAGAATGTCGTATTTTTCCAATTTAATTGTTTTCATCATCTGCTCATAAATATAGAGGAGTCGGCAGCTCTGAATGATCTTACTCGTATACGTTCCATACCTATTTTGAAAAAAGTTCTTTAGTTCGGGAACAACAACTTCCCGCAATTTTTCCACTTTGCTTTGAGAAAACTGATTTGGAGAAATGATATCAACTTTATGACCTAAAGCACGCAGACCATCACGCATGCTTGTAATGTAGTTGGATAAACCGCCCGTATGGGGATAGTCCCAAAAAGTTGCAATCAGAATGGAAAGTTTCTTATTGTCTGTTTTTCGCTTCGTTTTTTCAGATTTGCTTTTCTTCTTACGGTCTTTCTTCCTGCGTTTAGACCCCTTGTCGGAGTCCTTTAATTTTGTCGTAATTGTCTTTGCTTTTATCCCGTAATAGTTGTCTAGGGCAGATACTACGTAAGGATAGGGGAAATATAGTTCCTTCATTTCCAGACCCTCCTAATAACTTCAAATGCCTCTGCATAACGGACCCCAACCGTCATGCCCCTTACACTTGCCAAATGTTTGATTCCCTCATAAGACCTTGGGTGAGGGAAGTCCCTCATTTCTACATCATAATGTTTTAAAGAAGCCAGTTTATCATCAATCACTTCTGAAATGTCTACATAATAATTGGGTTTGAATTGTTTGTCATTTGTCTGTGTATTCCATTCGCTGGACGAGACCGTTTCAAAGGTGATCAATTCAATCGGTTGATTGGTCGGTACAGGCCGGACTGCTGTTAAGACGGCTTGAAAGGTGATTTGATGATCACGATTCACATCTCCGTAATGATGGGTAAAAATTTGGGTTGGTCGGTAAATATCAATTAATTTTTCTATTTCTTTTGTGAAAAGATGAAGAGGCATCATTTCCAGTTCAAGATTAGGATGCTCCAGGAAAATGACTTCTTTAATCCCTATTTCTTTATTAGCTTTCCTGGCAAGCTGTTGAATATGATGGGCTTCTTCTTTCCTTCCATTTGCTGTAATGATCGAGACCACTCTATTTCCTTGATCTACTAGTCTTTTTAGTGTTCCTGCCGTACCGAGTAGTTCATCATCCGGATGTGCTGCTATGACCAATACAGTTTCTTTCATTCCCTTCACCCCATTTATATATCTATTACATTACTATATGTATCCTTATATAGAGTCGAAACAGACACTAGCACAGGGCTAAAGTCTGTTTCTTATTTCTTCTTCTTTTTTTGAGTAATGCTGATCCCACCGCTGATGATTTGTAATCTTACATATCCATCCCCATCGATCCAAATAAAGAAATCAGGTCCTGCAGTCAAAAAAGTTCCTTTTTCATCAAGTAGATTATTTCCTGAAAATACGTTGATTTTGTCACCGAGTGTGAAATATTTATTCAAAATCGCCATCGTATTCACTGATTGGGAAGGAAGCGAGACCGGATGCTCATTTCTTTGCTGTTTTCTTTGTTGGAGCTTTCCGCTTTCCAATGTTTTTAGCGGGTTCAACTTTAGGCTATCAGGGCGGTTATCACTAATGGATTTTCCAGTTGCGCTATCAGGTCGTTTCAATTTTAATTTTTTTTCAGCAGATGTGATTGAATGTAAACTAGTAAACCTCTCATTTTTAGGAAGTGTAGTGAAGTCTGTTTTGCTTAAATCCATTTTTTTTGATGACTCCTCTGTCTGGTTGACATCCTGTTTTACCTTTTTTGATTCTGCATTTGATCGAAGGATGTGGAATTCGAAGCCTGAAGTACCCTTTCTATCGCGATTTACGATTTTTGCAGGTCTCCAATCAGTGCGAAGGAGTTGATATCTCACTTTGTCTGCTGCCAGGTTTGATTCTCGGATGTCAACATCAGTAGATGGCTCAGTTTCTGTTATGTTCTTCACGCATTCTTTTGACTGGATGTCTTTCTTTCTAAAAGGTGGGTCTGTCTTTTTCTTAAGAGTATCTGCCTGTTTAATGTCATCGCGCAGATTGGACGGTCTGAGTTCATTATCTATTTCACCCGTTTTTTTAGAGTCATCATCAGTTATTGGCGTGCTTTTAAAAGGTGAGCTTGAAGGAAAGTGTGATTCTTTAGGTGATAGATTATGTTTTTTTTGATTCTTATGTTTTCCAATCGTGGGTTCACTGCTGTCCAGTGTATGATGTTTGTCTGAATAGGTATTCTGCTGAATATCTTTTGAACGTTCTGCTTTGAGCGGATTCTCCAGGTCTTCTGCCTTTTGTAAAGGTTGTATGTCAGGCGGCGAGTTCGCTTGATAACTTGATTTGGAAAGAGTTTTGCTGTGATCTATATAGTTGATTCTTTCTGATGAGGATATCCCTCTCGATAGATGGAAAGGAGATTTTTGCGATCGTTTATGCCTTCGTGGCTTAATTCGAGAAAGTATCATGCTCGGCTGCTGTTCTTCTGATTCAAGAGTGAGATCGAATGTAGGTCGGTCGCATACTTCATGATAATCAGTTGATTGGTCAAGACTGCTCATCATATGACTAATGATGTGAGATACTTGTGTTGAATTAACATATGCCGGATGTTGCTGTAATTCTTCATTAGCATTCACGTTTGTTTTTTTGACAGCATGATAGCTCACGAAGATGGATTGATTGTGACAAGGGACCAGAAGATCATCGTAATAAAAGGAGGAAAAAATCCTTGGCAAAATGTATTCATTTATAAAAAGACAACAATTGGGCATGAGCTTCACTCCATGTCTCTGTATCTATTGATAATCTATTCAAAAGCCCTGACAGAGTGATTCAAATTTTGGGGTTATACCACAAAATAGGCTATACATTCCTTTTTCACCTACATATATTGATAATGAATTGTAGACAAATTGTAAAGGAGTGGGAACACATATGGTTGATGAGTTTGAGTATGATGATTTCTCGAAAAGTGACAGCGATCATTACGACGATGATGAGCATTGCGAAGGAGATCCTGATGAGCAAGATGAGCTGTGTATAGGGGACCCTGATGAACAAGAAGAGTTATGCGTAGGAGATCCTCACGAAACGGATGAGTATTGTGAAGGAGACCCCCATGATCATCATGAATGCAAACCTGATCATTGCAAAAAACCGGACTTTGACCGGATTCCATGTCAATCCATTGACGAGGTATTGAATACAATATTCCAGTTGGGTGATCATCTTGAAGTATTAAACGAGGATGAGTTGATTGGCTGTGGAGGAACTTTTGTAGGAGCTTATGACAATATTCTGGTCTGGATGGATCATGAAGCAAATGTCAATTTCACAGATTTATGCGGCCCGATTAGTGTCAGGAAAATCGGTTCCAAACATAAGAGAAAAAAGAAAGAAAATGATAAAAGTAAGAAACATAAAGGAGATCACCATAGGGATAAGAAGAAAGAGAAAAAGTCAGGTTCAAAAGATAAGAAAGAAAAGGGTTCAAGAAAAAAAGAAGGAAGCAAGAAGGAAAGAAAAGATGAACGTAGTGTAAATGAAGAAGTCCTGAACTTCGTAAAACTTGAGAAAGAAGAACATTCTGATGAAAGTGCATCCGTAGTAACACTGGATGTTCATCTAGATTCAGAGGACACTGAATTGCTGGAAAGTGAAGCGGCTACTGAAGAGAACCTCCTTGAAAGTGTTTCAGGAGCTGTGATATCCGAATCAGTTGTGGAGGAACCTTTAGGGGAAATGGACTCAGAGACAGAAAGTGATGAATTATCAACAGAATATGCTGCTGACACAGTGGAAGTTATAAACGATGATAGCCTGGATCCAACAATGGAGCAGGATGCATGGGAAGATGAGGACGAACGGACTGAAGAGGCTTCTGGTGAAAATGAACTGACAGAGACTTCAAATGAAGATGAACGGACAGAGCTTTCTGAAGACGATACCTTATCTGTTAACAAAGATGAAACCTTGTTCTTTCTAGAAGAGGATTCTTTGAAAATGGACTCTGATCTTTCGTCAACGAACTCTATGCCTGATGAGAATAAAGATTAATTACTCTAGTAAATGACCAAATACAAAAATTTTTTTGAAATCTAGTTATCTGCCTTAACGTATTTTTCGGTTCAGCATAAAAATAGAGTAAATACCGAAAGGAGGAAACATTATGTCTCATTTATTCAACGATGGAAGTATGGCAGATTTTCTTAATAAAATTTTAGCTCTAGGTGATAAAATCGAAGTCCTATCTGGTGACGAACAAATCGAAGAGGGTTCATTTGTCTATGCAAGTGATAACTTCGTTGTTTGGGCTGACGACGACGGCCATATGAACACTTCCAATTTAAATAATGTAACTGTACGTAAAGTATAGTCAACATTATTTAATAAAAGCAAAAATGACTGGAAGCTCTCCAGTCATTTTTCTTTTCTAAAAAAACGAAATGATAGGTAAAAGCCCTATCAAATTCTGATTTATTTAATATAAATATATAGACTAATGTATCACGGTAAAGAAAGGAGGAGGCATTATGGGTTTTTCAGATAAACTTAATAAAGTACTAAAGCTTGGTGATAAAATCGAAGTCCTATCCGGAGCAGATAAAATAGACTGCGACGGAACATTCATTAAAGCGGAAGATCACTTCTTAGTTTGGTCTAATGGTGATGGGGACGTTTTATTTACGCACTTGGATCAGGTAACGGTGAAAAAAGTTTAATTCTGATTGAGGTAGTACTCTTTATGAAAAGTACTACCTTTTTATATGGTCCTAGGCATGTCCAACCAATTTATTGAAAACGTTCTTCCCGGTATGTATGAAAGGAAAGGACGTTTTCTTATTTAAGATATTTTTTAGTGGAACGAAATGGTACAGAAACGGAAACTACTTAAGTTTTTTCCAGGCATTATGGAGATCGGGGTCCAGTGTCTTAACATGACCCAGGAACTCGCCGGTTAAACCAAACTTCTTCATCCCTTTTAAAAGCTTCGTTGGTACGGGAGAATCTGATGTGAACGCCCTCTTATGATCAATCACTTTGAATTCGCCTTCTTCATTCATTAACATATGACGAACCTCCGTATCCCACCTGGTGAAACCTAATCTCTTAAATTCTCCCAACACAAATAAAATCTTTTTGGTCATGTCCTCATCGATATGGCCTTGTCGTTTCATATGGCGGGCAAGAGATATTCCTTTAACAAATTCCATTACAATGTAATTGTCACCGAACTCGTAAAGGCGGGGCATAATGGGTGAGGCCTGCCCAATTTTCATCGCTTCCAATTCCCGTTCGTGTGTTTCTTCTCTAAAAAAGTATTTTAAAACTTTATCTTCAGCAACCTTGTAAATCTCGCCGTCTTTCCCATCCCCGATCATCGCATAAGCTGCTAATTCTTTCTTTGAAATTTTCTTCTTTCCTGCGAAAAGATTTTCCACCGGTCTTCACTCCTTAAAAAGTAGTTGTTACTTTTTCTATAGTGTATGGAAATAAATATACTTTTGTAACCGAGCCAAATGCTGAAATTACGAAAGAACATAATCGACCGATTAAAGATATTCTACTAATTCAGAAACGGCTTAATGGTTGAATCGATGATCACTTTTTCCAGATTTCATCAGGATGTTCTCTCAAATTTACTGGACAATTGTTTTTTTATGACACCTCAGGATGTTTGTCTATACATATTCCTCTTGTCTTCATAGACTATAGTAACTCTGTTTAGCTATTCTTCATTGTTTAATAGGAATAAACTTGATATAAGAAGAAGGTGAGAAATATGTCAACTAAAAGAGATCGCAATAAGGCTGACAAGCGAAAGAAATATACGGGGGAAAAAGATAAAAAAAGAAACAAAGAACCTGACGTTCTTCAACAAGAAGTCCAAGCCGTTCATGAAGAATTAGGCTCTTCTCGTATCCAGGGTCCTCAAGGCGAACCGGGACCTCAGGGTGAGCGGGGGCTTCAAGGTGAACCGGGACCTCCGGGAGAGCGGGGGCTTCAAGGTGAACCCGGACCTCAGGGAGAGCGGGGACTTCAAGGTGAACCGGGATCTCAGGGAGAGCGGGGACTTCAAGGCGAACCGGGACCTCAGGGAGAGCGGGGGCTTCAAGGCGAACCGGGATCTCAGGGAGAGCGGGGACTTCAAGGCGAACCGGGACCTCAGGGAGAGCGAGGACTTCAAGGCGAACCCGGACCTCAGGGAGAGCGGGGACTTCAAGGCGAACCGGGACCTCAGGGAGAGCGGGGAC
>NZ_JAAXCV010000033.1 GCF_012911895.1 Bacillus sp. RO3 | reverse complement strand
AGGGCTCCTAAGCTTGTATGAAAGGTATTCAACCATACGTCAATCTTAAAGAAACCGCCGTATACGGGTCCGTACGTACGGTGGTGTGAGAGGTCGGGGGTTAGTCACCCCCTCCTACTCGATTGGTCTTCTGAAAAGGCACCTTTGGCAGAATGAAGCGTTGCTCCTTTTTCAAGGTCTCCCACGATGAATTGCTTGATCTCATCACTGTGTTCACTGATGATCACCACTTCTTTGTTTTCATTGAAAAATTGGAGTGTCCGGTCAATCATCATTCCTTTTAACAACAAGCCAAAGAATGCATACAATCCGATCTGAAGTCCAAAGAACCAAGCCGACGAGATGACTATCAAAATATCAGATGCGAGCACTGCACGTCCAAGCTCAAGACCGGTGAACTTGTGGATGATCTTGGCAAGAACCCCTGTTCCACCAGCTGAAGCTTCCTGGTTGAAGATCAGGGCGACGCCTATGGCCCCAATAAGGGAACCGATCACGATTTGTATGAGAACATCATGGCTGATGGGGTTATGGAGGGGATGAAACACCTCTAATGCCCAAACCATTCCGCTTAGTGAGAGACTTGCGAAGACGGACTTCAGTCCAAAACCCGGACCGATCAAAAGCAGCCCGAGAATAAATAGAATCATATCGAGTCCAAACATGATCACGCCCACAGGCAATTCAAGGAATTGCGAAAGAACGATGCCCGCTCCGCTTGTTCCGCCTGTACCAACCTTATTAGGAGATAGGAAAAAGTGTATATTCAGCGCAATCAAAAACGCGCCAAGCGTTATATTCAGTAAGGATTGAACTTGTTTCATCATGGAGCAAGCTCCTTTCAGTAACGGTAATATGAAAAACAACCAACCCGATTATAAAGAGTGAAAACTGTGATGTAAATGGTGAATTCCTATGTAAGCATTTACTTATAAAAGTTTTTATAATGGGTTTTTTCTGACTTTTTTGGAGGCAGGTAACGGTGAAATACGGACTGTATTAGTGGGATTTTGATTTTAACGGAGCCCTTCCGAATGATAACGTCAAAATCCGGAACATAACAGTGGAATTCATTTTATCGGCGAAATCCAATTGATATAAGGGAAACCAAGATATACCCCTAAACCCCAAATGGAAACGCCGATTCCACATTCTAGATCCACCTAACAGTAAACCCCGGCCTGCTTCTTACCCTGCCGTCACGGATAGTTACTTGATTTAATTTTCTGAAAATATGTTGACAATTTTCTGTAAAGGCGTTATCTTTTGAGTAGTTAAATATGACAAATAATTAAACATACGAATAAATAACGTTATATAAATATATTTTTATATAGTGACAGGAGGCTGGTACATTGATTTTGCATGAGATTGAAACTGCCGGTCGATCGCATATTGAAAGCCTTCAACTAGAAAGACTGCAACATGTTGCTGCTAGAGTATATGAACGGGTTCCTTTTTACAGGGAACAGTTTGAAAGACGGGGGTTGGTTCCTGAAGATATCAAGTCTTTGTCACACCTAGAAATGTTACCGCTTACAAATAAGACCGATCTCCGTGATCATTATCCATTTGGCCTGTTTGCGGTGGAGCGTGAAGAAATGGTAAGGATCCATGCATCCTCAGGCACGAGCGGGAAGCCTACAGTCGTCGGCTATACCCAGAATGACATCAACATGTGGGGAGAAATCGTTGCCCGGGCGATCGCCATGGCAGGTGGGAAGCCGGGGGACGTCCTACATAACGCATACGGCTACGGTTTGTTCACTGGCGGTCTGGGCCTGCATTATGGGAGTGAAAAGCTGGGGATGATGACGGTCCCGGTGTCTGGAGGAAATGTTTCGAGACAAATCACCCTTTTGGAAGACTTTCAGCCGACAGTCATTTGTGGAACGCCGTCTTATGTTCTTCATTTAGCAGAATCAATGGAGTCAGAGGGGAAGAATCCTGCCTCCCTTTCCTTACGATACGGCATTTTCGGTGCTGAACCGTGGTCAGATGCAATGAGAAGGATGTTAGAACGAAAGCTTGATATTAAAGCATGTGACATTTATGGCTTAAGTGAAGTCATCGGACCCGGGGTTGCCATGGAATGCCATGAGGCACAGGATGGCCTTCATATTGCAGAGGACCATTTTCTTGTGGAAGTCATCCATCCCGATACACTGGAGCCGCTGCCTGAGGGAGAGGCTGGGGAGCTTGTATTTACGAGCTTAACAAAGGAAGCTTTTCCAATCATCCGCTACAGAACCGGTGACATGGCATCGATTCACCATGGAACTTGTTCGTGTGGAAGAACAACGGTGAAAATGTCCAGGGTAAAAGGAAGAGTGGACGACATGCTCATCATTAGGGGTGTGAATGTCTTTCCCTCCGAAATGGAACACTTCCTGCTTCAGGTAAAGGAATTGGCACCGCATTATCAGGTTCATCTCAAGAAAAGGGGTGCCCTGGATGTAATTGAACTGCAGGTTGAGGTTACGGATGAATGTTTCCGGGGGATGTCTCAAAGCTTCATGCAAGAACTGGAGGCGAAAGTGAAAAGCCTGATGAAGGATCGCTGTTATGTGTCCATGGATGTAAAGGTCAGAGGACCGAGAGAGATTCCAAGATCAGAAGGGAAAGCGATCCGGATCGTTGATTTTAGAAAAGAGGACAGAATTCACTAAATTTTTTTGTGAAAAAAAGTTATCACACGATTCACCCATCCCGTAGGAACAGTGTGATAAAGGAGGGGCTACAATGAGTGATGGAATATCTAATCAGCAGTTGATGGAAGAAGAGCATATGACTCTTTTTATGAGAAAGATTGAAAACGGCGAAAAAGTCGAAGCCGATGATTGGATGCCGGATGAGTATCGCAATGCACTGATCAAGTTGATCTCCATGCACGGGATCAGTGAGATCATGGGTGCTCTTCCCGAGAAGGAATGGGTACCGAAAGCACCGACCTTGAGAAGGAAGCTTGGGATCATGGCAAAGGTTCAGGACGAGATGGGCCATGGGCAGCTGCTGTTACGTGTAGCAGAAGACTTAATGAAGCCGTACGGGAAAACAAGGGAGCATATTATGAGGGATTTGTTTTCAGGAGATTTAAAGTTTCATAACGTCTTCCATATGGAAGCACCTACCTGGGGAGACGCCGGATTAATCGGCTGGCTTGTGGACGGGGCAGCCATCATTACTCAAACGAATATGCTTCATGCCTCATACGGACCTTATGCCCGTGCTTTAAAGCGGATTTGTGCGGAAGAGGTGTTCCATGCTCAGCACGGCGAAGCCATCATCATGGCTCTGGCAGAAGGAACTCCCGATCAAAAGGCACTGGTCCAGGATGCAGTGAACCGTTGGTGGGAATCCCTTCTGATGTTCTTTGGGCCGGGAGATGCGAAAACAACTGGATCTTCTAAGCAGGACATCACCATTAAATACAAGATCCGGACGAAAACCAATGAGGAGCTTCGACAGGACTTTTTCACGAAATACGTTCCAAGGATGCTGTCATTGGGATTGACCCTTCCTGATGAAACCATGTATTTCGATGAAGAAAAAGAATGGTGGATCTATAAGCAGCCCGACTGGAACACGTTCAAGGAAATCATTCGCAATAACGGGCCGAAATCGAAGGACCGTCTTCGTTTAAGAGAATTATCCTATGACAATAATGCGTGGGTTCGAGAAGCATTAAGCCCTAGTGACCAAGTAAGTTAGAAGGGGATGAGAACGTATGTCAGACAAGGGGCAGAACTTTTATCAGGAATTTGAAGTGTTTAGTAAGAGATCTGACGGGGCGCAGATGCAGCATCAATTCAGCCTGCTCGCTCCCAACCATGATCTGGCCATGGTCATGGCTCAAGAGAATTTCATGAGAAGGGAGCCCGTTTCGGATATATGGGTAGTGAAGCGATCAGATGTGCGGATGATGACACCGGAGGAAAGAGAAAGTGTTTCGCGCCTTGATAATAAAGATTACCGAAACGCCAAAGGATACGGTTATTTGAAAAAGAAGTGGAGACAGTACGAGCAGGAAATGCTTGATGAGAAAGAAATCATGTCATGGGGAGAGTTGGTGAAGAAGAAATGAAGGTGAAAAGTCCGGAAGAGATTCCAAACGGAGACTACAAGAAAGCCCTGCTAAGCCTGCTCTATCAACTGGCAGATGATGATTTCATCCTGGCGTACCGCGGTTCTGAATGGCTGGGACTCGCTCCCCATATTGAAGAAGATGTGGCATTTTCTTCGATCAACCAGGACACAATGGGGCACGCCACCATGTTTTATCAGCTTCTTGAAAAATTGGGTGAAGGAGATCAAGACTACCTCGCCCATGGACGGAAAGCGGCTGAGCGCAGGAATGCCATCATACTTGAAGAAGTGAACGGGACGGGCAACTATATGGAAGAACCCCGCTACGATTGGGCATTTACTGTGGTACGCCATTATTTTTATAGCGTGGCCAAAAAGGTAAGGATCGACGCATTAAAGAACTCTTCCTATGCTCCCCTTGCCGCAATGGCCATCAAGATCAATACGGAGCTCTACTATCACCTCCTTCACTGGAAAACCTGGTTCATTCAATTGGTGAATGCCGGCGGTGATGCAAGGGAGAGAATGAACAAGGCGATAGAAAGGGTGCTGGATGAGTTCCAGGGAGTGCTCACCCTGGGGCCGTTGGGAAAAGAAATGTCCCTAATGGCCCTGATTGAGGGAGAAGAAAGTTTGACGAAACGATGGGAGCTTGCTCTTCAACCGGTTTTCCAAACGTCCCAGCTATCCTTCCCTCCTAAAGTGGGGATGAAGAAAGGTAACGGCCGCTCGGGTGAACACACTCCCGCACTGGATACGGCACTGTCAACATTAAGCGAGGTTTATAACACAAATCCCGCAGCAAGCTGGTAAAGGATGAACCATATGACTACAACCGTTTTAGATGTTCTTCAAACAGTGAAAGACCCTGAGATTGATTCCATCAGTATTGTGGACCTTGGCATGGTCAATCGGATCCATCACCAAGACGATACCGTTGTCATAGAACTGCTTCCCACTTTTGTCGGCTGTCCGGCACTGGACATCATTAAAGGGAATGTGGAAAAAGCATGCAGGGAGCAGTTGAATATTCAATCCGTAAAGGTGGGGTTCGTCTATTCCCCTCCCTGGACCTCGGATCGATTGACAGAAAACGGAAGGGAACGGCTGAAGGAATTCGGCATCGCACCTCCACCTGAGCACTTCACAGGGGAAGAAGATTGGGAGATTCATTGTCCGTACTGTGATTCACCCTACACCTCCATGGAGAACCTGTTCGGGCCGACCGCCTGCAGAAGCATCCTCTACTGCAAGCAATGCCGGAACCCGTTTGAAGCCATGAAGCCTATATCCACGATGATGTGATGGGTTAAACAGCAACATACTAATTCATATTCAAAGGAGAGATTCAAACCATGGTAAAACTAATAGCATTGTACAAACACCCTGAAAATAAAGAAACATTCGATGAACACTACTTCAACACCCACGCCCCGATCACAGCCAAGATCCCGGGCCTTAAAAAGATGGATGTCACAAGGATCGTTGGTTCACCCATGGGTGGGGAAGGCAAATATTATTTAATGTGTGAAATGTATTATGACAATCATGAGGCGTTGAAAGCAGCCATGAAATCCGATGAAGGAAAAGCCTCGGGCAAAGATCTGATGGGCTTCGCGGCAGAATTGGTCACCCTTATGATTGGTGAAGAAGTGAATGAGTAAAGAGTACGAATATATCGTAGTGAGCGAGAGGGACGGACTTGGTCTGATTGAATTGAACAGACCCAAAGTCCTGAACGCCATCAATCGTCCTATGGTATCTGAGTTAGTTCATGCTTTCGAGGCATTTGACCGAAACGACAACGTAAAAGTGATGGTGTTATCCGGTAGAGGCAGAGCATTCGCTGCAGGTGCCGACATTGATGAAATGGCAGGGGATGGCGCTATTGATCTGGAGCTTTTGAATCAATTCACTGAATGGGATCGCCTTGCATGGATTAAGAAACCGATCATTGGGGCAGTGCAGGGGTTTGCTTTGGGCGGAGGCTTCGAGTTGGCCCTTTGCTGCGATCTCTTATTCGCTTCTGAGGATGCGGGATTCGGATTTCCCGAAGTGAATCTTGGGGTCATGCCGGGAGCCGGTGGAACCCAAAGGCTCACAAAGTTGGTCGGAAAATCCCGTGCCATGGAGTGGTTGTTGTCAGGAGACATGTTCACGGCGTCTCAAGCATTAGAGTGGGGCATCATCAATCGGGCCATCCCGAAAGAACTATTAATAGAAGAAACAGAGAAATTCGCAAAAAAATTAGCTGTAAAGCCGCCTCTTTCCCTCAGATTGATCAAAGAATCCGTTCACAAAGCCGTAGATTCTTCGATTTATGAAGGGATGCAATACGAGCGGAAGAATTTCTACCTTCTCTTTGCCTCTGAAGATCAGAAAGAAGGCATGAAGGCTTTTGTGGAAAAACGCAAACCGGAATTCAAAGGGAAATAAGGAGGCTGCTTCATGTTCGAAACAATTAAGTATGAAGTGAAAAATAACGTAGCCTGGATCACCCTGAATCGCCCGTATAAGCTGAACGCTTTCATCCGTCAGCTCAATCAGGAAATCCAAAAGGCCGTAAAAGAATCTTCAAAAAATGAAGAAGTGAGAGCCATTGTGATCACGGGGGAAGGCCGGGCATTCTGCTCGGGTCAGGATTTAAGCGAAGTGGATGAAAGCATGGATCATGGAGAGGTCCTTCGACAACATTATGGTCCCATGGTAAAAGAAATCGAACAGTGTGAAAAGCCGGTCATTGCCGCCGTAAATGGAGTGGCAGCAGGAGCGGGCTTCAGTCTCGCCCTTGCTTGTGATTTCAGGATCGTGTCAGAAAAAGCGAGCTTTTTGCAAGCATTTGTGCATGTCGGATTAGTGCCGGATTCAGGGAATCTATATTATTTATCCAAGATTGTGGGCTATGCCAAAGCGCTTGAACTCGCTGTGTTTGGAGAGAAAATCAAAGCGGAGGAAGCCGAAAAACTCGGCCTTGTGACCAGAATCATATCCGCGGAGCAGTGGGTGGAAGAAACAGAGGCATTTGCCGAAAGAATCGCCTCCATGCCAACGAAGGCGATCGGTTTGATGAAGCGTTTGTTAAAGGGAAGTGCAGATCTATCATTCAATCAATACTTAGAAAAAGAGGCCTGTGCCCAGCGGATCGCAGGCATGACGACAGATCACCGGGAAGGTGTGACAGCCTTCCTGGAGAAGAGAAGACCAGCCTTTCATGGAAACTAAACCAACCCAAAAGGAGATGGAATGATGTCTACAGTAAAAGAGCAAAGCTTTGAAGTCCTTGAAATGAAAAGAGAGCATTATTCATTGGTGATCAACGGTCAACGTATGGAAAGCGGTGCGGGGGAAACGTTTACGACCTACAACCCGGCAACTGGTGAAGCCATTGCCACTGTTTCACTGGCGTCGGTGGAAGATGCGGAAAAAGCGGTTGAAGCAGCACGAAACGCGTTTGATTTCGGTAAATGGAAGAAGTTCCCGATCAATAAACGTTCCCGCGTGCTCAATAAAATTGCAGGCATTATGAGGTCCCGCTTCAATGAACTTGTTTCTCTTGAGATCATGGACAGCGGGAAATCATTATCCGCGGCACAAGGACAGGTCATGCAGGCGATTGAAGACTTCGAATTCTATGCAGGTGCCATCGTGGGTCATCGGGGGACGGTCAATAACGTCCCTGGGCAGTTTATGAATGTGGCTGAGAAAGAACCAGTCGGTGTATGTGCCCAGATCATCCCTTGGAATTATCCGTTGATGATGGCAGCATGGAAAATCGCCCCGGCCATCGCCGCAGGCTGCTCAGTTGTCGTAAAACCCGCTACCCTAACACCACTGACGGCCATCGTCCTTGGGGAAATCTGCATCGAAGCGGGAGTTCCTGAAGGGGTTGTCAACATCATCCCTGGTGCAGGTTCTTCTGTAGGGAATTACCTGGTAGAGCATGAGAAGGTTGATAAAGTGGCCTTCACAGGTTCGACTCCAATCGGCAAAAACATTATGGAAAGAGCGTCTCAAACATTAAAGAGGGTCACTCTTGAGTTGGGCGGTAAATCCCCTAATATCGTTTTTGATGATGCCGATGTGGATGCTGCGGTGGATGGTTCCCTGTTCGGAATCTTCTATAATACAGGGCAATCCTGTGAAGCGCGTTCAAGATTATATGTGCATGAAGATATCTACGATGTGTTTATGGAGAAGTTCGTTGAGAAGACGAAGAAGCTGAAGCTTGCAGACCCTCATGATAAAGGAACTCATATCGGGGCGATTATCAGTCAGGACCAATTGGATACAATCGACGGGTACGTTCAATCCGCCAAAGAAGAAGGTGCCACCATCTTGGTCGGGGGGAGTCCTGCGAAGGTAGAAGGCTTTGAAAAAGGGTACTGGTATGAGCCAACCATCATCACGGATGTCAATCACGACATGAAGGTTGTAAAAGAAGAGATTTTCGGACCAGTTGTGGTGGTAATGAAGTTCAAGGATGAAAAAGAAGCGGTCAAAATGGCCAACGACAGCGAATATGGATTGGGTTCAGCGGTATGGACCCAAAACCATGGCAGGGCGACCAGAGTATCGAAGGCCATCCAGGCAGGAATTGTGATGGTGAATTGCCCATTCTCCGCATTCCCTGGTACTCCGTTCGGGGGCTACAAGCAGTCGGGGTTCGGACGTGAGCTTTGCGTAGAAACCCTTGATCTTTATACAGAAACAAAGAGTATCATTTCATACTTCGGAAATCGTCCGTTAAATCCGTTTGGCGTATAAGTAACCATCATCAAGCAGGGGGTTGTCCTTTAAGGGTCAACCCCTTATTGCAAGAAAGGGGAAACGAAATATGACACAGCATATGGTTGTCGTAGGGTCCGGTGTGATGGGAAGGGGAATTGCTTATGTAAGTGCAGTGGGAGGCTTCCGCACCACACTGGTGGATATTAAGCAGGAACAGCTGGATCTTGCCAGGAATGAGATCGAGACCATCTTCCAAAAAGGGATGGAAAGAAACAAGCTCACTCAGCAGGAATACGTAGAAGCAAAAGAGCGTATGAGCTATTCTACGAATCTATCCATTGCCGTGAGGGATGCCGACGTGGTCATTGAAGCCGTACCTGAGAAAACGGACATCAAGCGTGGTGTTTTTGAAGTTCTGGATGCTCATGCTCCAGAATGCTGCTATCTGGCAACCAATACATCCACCATGAGCCCGACAGAAATCGGCTCGTTTACAAAACGACCTGAAAAAGTGATTGCCATGCACTTTTTCAACCCTGTACATAAAATGCCACTCGTGGAAATCGTGAGAGGGTTGGAAACAAGTGATGAAACAACGGAGGTCATCCAGCAGGCAGCCCGGCTGATGGGGAAAGAAACGGTGGTCATCAATGAGTTCCCCGGATTTGTCACGAGCAGGATTTCCGCCCTTGTGGGGAATGAAGCCTTTTACATGCTCCAGGAAGGTCTCGGTTCTCCTGAGGAAATCGATAAAGCCATCAAGCTCGGTCTAAGATTTCCCATGGGTCCCTTTGAGCTGGGTGATTTAGTCGGATTGGACACCCGATTGAATAACCTCAAATACCTCCATGAAAAACTTGGTGAAAAGTACCGTCCGGCCCCTCTTCTGGAGAAATACGTGAAGGCGGGACGCCTTGGAAGGAAAACCGGTAAAGGGGTTTATGATTACTCAGAAACGAAAGAAAAGGAGCATCAGTCATGAGAGAGGTTGTCATTGTCGATGCCGTCAGGACTCCGATTGGAAAATACAAGGGCTCTTTAAAAGACGTCCGTCCTGATGACCTGGGTGCTCTTGTCATCAAAGCCCTTGTGGAACGAAATCCCCTCCTGCAGGTGGATGAGATTGAAGAAGTCGTACTTGGAAATGCAAACGGTGCCGGGGAGGATAACCGGAATGTCGCCAGGATGTCCACTCTTCTGGCAGGTCTTCCTGTTGAAGTCGGGGCGACCACCATCAACCGTCTATGCGGCTCAGGACTTGATGCTGTGAATTATGCGGCGAGAGCGATCCTTTCAAATGAAGGGGATGTCTTCATTGCAGGCGGTACCGAGAGCATGACGCGGGCTCCCTATGTCATGGCAAAGCCGGCAACTGATTTCCCAAGAGGCAATATGGAGATGTACGACACGACTATCGGATGGCGTTTCGTTAACTCCCGTCTGAAAGAACAATACGGAACCGATTCCATGCCCGAAACCGCAGAGAACGTGGCGAAGCAGTTCAGTATTTCACGGGAAGAACAGGATCACTTTGCCTATTGGAGCCAGGTGAAGGCGAAGCGTGCCATGGATGAGGAACGTTTTAAAGAAGAGATTGTACCGGTGGTGCTTCGAGACCGGAAAGGAAATGTTTCTACTTTCATGATGGATGAACACCCAAGACCCGATACGAACAGCGGGAAGCTTCAGAAACTTAAGCCGCTATTCCATGGAGGGACTGTAACGGCGGGGAATGCTTCCGGGGTGAATGATGGTGCCTCGGCCCTTTTGTTAATGAGCAGAGAAAAGGCAGAAGAACTGGGAGTAACCCCGCTTGCCCGCTACGTAACGTCTGCAGCTGCGGGTCTCGAGCCTTCTGTGATGGGACTTGGACCGATTTATGCCACTCAGAAGGTACTGAAGCGTTCAGGACTCTCCCTTGACCAGATTGGCCTGGTCGAGCTGAATGAAGCCTTCGCCGCACAATCGATTGCCTGTATCCGTGAACTTGGACTGGACGAAGAAATAGTCAATGTCAATGGGGGGGCCATCGCCTTCGGACACCCACTCGGGGCGAGCGGTGCACGTATCCTCACCACTCTTCTTTATGAAATGAAGAAAAGGAAGGTCCGTTACGGGTTGTCCACCATGTGTATCGGGGTCGGCCAGGGAATCGCAACATTGGTTGAAAACATGGAATCATAATAGCCGGAGTCCTGTTTGTGCAGGACTTTTTTTGGTTAAGACGTTTCTTTTTTAGAAAGGATAGAAAAGAGGTGAAAGAAGATGGAATTTGAAATCATGACAATAGAAAGTGAAATTCCCTGTCTCGTAGTTGCAGATGAGGATAACGGAAGATTTATGATAAGGAAAGCCGATACGAGCGGGGAAGTCTTCAACAGTCAGGAAGAGCTGGTGAAGTGGATCGAGGCGAATTGGTCCCAGGAAAAGGTAGTGAATACGTATGATTTTGTAAAGATGCTGGAGATGTTGAGGGTGTATCATTGAGGGGCAGGCTCTTTTTAAGGGGAGCCTGTTTTTTTGTTTGATCAATCAGATTCACGAAAATTCACTTATTTTCACAGAATGATTGTGATATTATATTAACCAAACGTAAATTTAACGTCATGAAAAATGGGATAGAACAAAAGGAGAGGCAACCATGAACACCAGATCAATGATCTTTACATTATACGGGGACTATATTAGGCATTATGGGAATAAAATATGGATTGGCAGTTTGATTCGTCTGCTGAATGAATTTGGTCATAATGATCAAGCGGTCCGTGCGGCGATTTCAAGAATGAACAAGCAGGGATGGGTCCAGGCTGAGAAACAGGGAAACAAAAGCTACTATTCCCTGACTGAACGCGGTGCGACCCGGATGGAAGAAGCGGCAAAGAGGATCTTCAAGCTTAAGCCTGAGCAGTGGGACGGGAAATGGAGGATTCTCATGTACTCGATTCCGGAAGAAATCAGGAGCATCCGGGATGAATTGAGAAAGGAACTGGTTTGGAGCGGATTCGGGACCCTCTCTACGAGCACATGGATCTCCCCTAACAATCTGGAAAAACAAGTAGAATCCCTGATCGGGAAATACGATATTAAAGAGTACGTCGATTTCTTCATCGCTGAATACGAAGGTCCCAACGAGAATCACCGATTGGTCGAAAAAAGCTGGGACTTAAACGAGATCAATGACCGCTACCAGGAATTCATTTCCCACTATAGTCAACAATACATGATTGATAAAAGCAAGATAGGTAAAGGTCAAATGAGCGATGCAGAATGCTTCGTGGAAAGAACGAAGCTCGTTCACGAATACAGGAAATTCCTATTCGTCGATCCAGGACTTCCCGAAGAGCTTCTTCCTGAAAAGTGGCTGGGAGCTCATGCGGCATCCTTGTTTGGAGAATATTACAAAGAGTTGGCAGAGCCTGCATCACGATTCTTTGAGAGCGTGTTCGAAGACGGCAATGAACTGAAAAACAAAGACATGAGCTATAACGTCATGACCCATCCATTACTGCTCGATTGAGAAAAGCCACTTTCCGATTCATTTCGGCAGGTGGCTTTTCTTGAGGGATGGACCCCAAGAATCTGGACATGCTCCTTGTCTAACAATTCTAAAAAGTATAACATTAATTTAACGAAGGGGGATTATCATGAATAACTTGACGGACGTATTACATATACATTATCCCATCATCCAAGGGGGGATGGGAAACATCAGCAATGCACCTTTAACGGCAGCCATTTCTGAGGCAGGGGCACTGGGTACGATCGGTGCAGGGACAATGGGCGTGGAGGAAGTGGAAGGGATGATCATTGAAACGAAAAAAAGGACGGGTAAGCCATTCGCCTTAAACATCCCCATCTCCATCACCCCTCACTTAAAGGAAATGATTCGCTTAGTAGTGACACATGGGATACCGGTCGTTTCCTTATCGGCGGGAAATCCAGCGCCATTCATCCCATACTTCCATGAGCATAACGTGAAAGTGATTTGTGTCGTTGCCTCCAAAAGGCAGGGGAAGAAAGCGGAAGAGGCAGGCGCTGATATCATTGTAGCAGAAGGGTATGAGGCGGCAGGGATCAACTCCAGCCTTGAAACGACCACTCTGGCACTCATTCCCCAGCTTGTCGATACAGTAAAGATCCCGGTAGTGGCAGCAGGGGGGATCGGTGATGGACGGGGACTTGCATCCATGCTTGCCCTTGGTGCCAGCGGCGTCCAAATGGGAACACGCTTCATCGCAACGAAGGAAGCTCCATTTCATGAAAATTATAAAGCTGCATTAATCGATGCACAAGATGATAGCACGGTCATTGTGGGTCGCTCAGTTGGTAGAGTAAGAAGAGTGATGAAAACGCCATATGCAGATCATTTACTCCAACAAGAGCAGAAGGGAGTACCTCTCAAGGAGTTCAGCCGGATGACCTCAGAGGATTATCATAGAGTCGGGGCCCTTGAAGGTAAACTGGATCAGGGATTTATCAATGGCGGGCAGGTATCTGGACTTGTATCGGATGTGCCAACGGTGAAGGAATTGGTAGAGAGAATGATGAACGATGCCCACATCATTTTTACGAAGCTGTCGGGTGGAAACGTGAAATCATGATACATGGACTTTAGTGAAGAGGTGCTTACCCTTTTTGGGGAAGGGCCTTTTTTCTTGTTGAACAAGAAAATACTATTTCACGAAACTATTAATCAAGAGAAATGTTGAAAGAGAGCGTCAACACATTGCCTATCATCGGCTCGATGATTACGAGATACCGCCGACTGCCCTTGGTATATTTCCGAACGGCCACTTTAGAAAAAAACCTGAAAATGTATCTAGAAATCAAAGCAAAAACCGTCTATACTAGTATTAATTTTTAAATTTTCGGAATATTATTGACTGTTTTGTGGCTGGAGTGATAATATAACGGTGTATTTACGCTGGTAGTGATTTTTATCATACTCGGATTTGCTAGTCTTTAAGACTACTGATCATATATACCAAGAGAGTAAAAGGGGGATTTCTGTGAAGAAGAAGAGTTTAGTACTTATTTTGACTTCTATGCTACTAGGAATGCTTGTCCTGTCAGGATGTGGCAGCGACACAAGCTCCGGTGATGGAAAGCAATATGTCATCGGGGTAACCCAGATTGTGGAGCATCCATCCTTGGATGCAGCATTTGAAGGATTTAAAAAGGCGTTGGCGGAAGAAGGATTTGAAGAAGGGAAAAATGTAAAGTTCGATATTCAAATTGCGCAAGGGGATCCTACCAATTCTCAAACGATCGCCAAGAATTTTGTCGGTGACGGTGTCGATCTAATCTTTGCAAATTCAACCCCCAGTGCACAGCACGCACTAAATGCTACTAAGAAAATACCAATCGTGTTCACTTCGGTTACCGATCCTGTAGGTGCCGAATTAGTTAAATCGTTCGAAGAACCTGGTGAAAACATTACAGGAACGACGGATACACATCCCGAAGCAATCTCTAAAACCCTGTCATTCATCACAGATGAAATGAAAGCGAAAAATATTGGTGTCATCTATAATTCAGGTGAACAGAACTCAGTCGTACAAGTGGAAGAAGTAAAAAAGCTTGCTGAAAAAAATGGGGCGAAGCTGGTCGAGGCCTCCGTATCGACCTCTGCTGATGTTAAGCAGGCTGCAGAATCAATGGTCGGCCGAGTGGATGCCATCTACATTCCTACTGATAATACAGTCGTATCTGCATTGGAATCGGTTATCAGTGTAGCAAATGATAAAGATATTCCTTTATTCGTGGGTGAACTGGATTCATTGAAAAAAGGAGCGGTTGCAGCGAGTGGATTCAGCTATGAAGACCTCGGGTATGAAACGGGACTCATGGCTGCAAAGATTTTAAAAGGCGATAAGAAACCTTCTGAAATCAATGTAGAATATCCAAAGAACTTCAAGCTGATGATCAATAAAGAAGCTGCCGAGGAACAAGGTGTGGAAGTACAGGAAGCCTGGTCTGATTTAGGTGAGTTCTACGAAGAGAAATAAGAGAGGATGATGATTCGTGCCAACAGCAATATTCGCATCCTTTGAATCTGGAATCATTTACGCTATTATGGCCCTCGGAGTCTATCTGTCCTTTCGGATATTGGATTTTCCTGATTTAACAGTCGACGGCAGCTTCGTAACAGGAGCCGCTGTCGCTGCCACCATGATTGTCAGTGGCGTCAACCCCATAATCGCCACGATTACAGCGATAGTGATCGGATTTGCAGCAGGATGTATAACAGGATTACTTCATACATTTGGTAAGATCAATGCGTTATTATCCGGGATTCTCATGATGATCGCCCTTTATTCCATCAATCTCAGGATAATGGGGCGGTCGAATGTCCCGTTACTCAGTCAGGATACGGCTTTTACAGGAGTGGAAGGAATCTGGTCACCCCTCGGAATCGACTCGGTCCTCAATAAAGTGTGGATGGCTGTCGGTCTCGGAGAACCGGTTCCAGGAACGTGGAGCATTCTATTTATCATGACGGTCATCACGCTGGCCATCAAATTTTTAACAGATGGTTTCTTAAAAACTGAAATCGGCCTGGCACTGAGGGCGACGGGGGATAATCAGCGAATGATCCGCAGCTTTTCCGCCAATACGAATTTGATGATCATTCTGGGTCTCGGAATTTCAAATGGGATGGTGGCATTATCAGGAGCATTGATCGCTCAGTACAGCCGATTTGCTGATGTCGGAATGGGGATCGGAATGATCATTATCGGTCTTGCTTCAGTCATCATCGGTGAAGCGCTGTTCGGCACCAAGACTATCGCCCGTACAACATTAGCCGTCATCGGAGGTGCCATCATCTATCGATTAGTCGTTTCCATGGCTCTTCGCGTCGACTTCCTGGAAACAGGGGATATGAAGCTGATTACGGCGACCATCGTTATTCTTGCATTGGTAATGCCTAAAGTGATGGATCACTATAAGGATAAGAAACGTAAGGCTCAACGAATGGCAGAACGTCTCAACAGATCCCGGATTGCAGATGGAAAGGGTGATAGCGGTGTTACAATTAAATAGGATTCACAAAGTATTTAATGAAGGGACACCTGATGAGAAAATCGCCCTTGACGACATCCAGTTAACGTTAAAACCGGGGGATTTCGTTACGGTAATCGGAAGTAACGGAGCAGGGAAATCCACATTGATGAATATTGTGTCAGGTGTGCTTCTCCCCGATATCGGAAATGTTCTCATTGATGATCATGACGTTTCCAAGGTATCTGAGTATAAACGCTCAAAGCTGATCGGCCGCGTATTTCAGGATCCCATGGCAGGGACTGCACCATCCATGACCATTGAAGAAAACCTGGCCATGGCCTATTCAAGAAACCGCACGCGTACCTTTAAATGGGGTGTTACCAAAAAGCGCAGACTTTTCTTTAAAGAAGTATTGGAAACCCTTCACTTAGGTTTAGAAAACCGGTTGAATGCCAAAGTGGGATTGTTATCGGGTGGAGAACGGCAAGCGCTTTCTCTTTTGATGGCAACCTTCACAGAACCATCGATCTTATTGCTGGATGAGCATACGGCAGCTTTGGATCCAGCGAGAGCCGATTTGATTACGAATCTGACGAAAGAGATCGTGGAGAAATATAACCTTACCACCCTGATGGTCACCCATAATATGCAGCAGGCCCTGGACCTTGGCAACCGGCTGATCATGATGGATAAAGGTCAAATCATATTGGAAGTGAATGAACAAGAGAAGAAGCACCTCACCGTAGAAGGACTCCTTCACGAATTCCAACGAATCAGGGGGAGCAAGCTGGCAAGCGACCGTGCCCTTCTCTCATAACCCAGTCAAAGGTTTTCCCAAAAAAAGCAATGGAGGATCCTCCATTGCTTTTTTGCGTTAAAGGAGTGAGGGACGGACCTTCAAGCTTTGCTTGAGGTCCGTCCCTCTGTATACCTTATATTAATATAATATTTTAAATATTTTAACAATTTATTGACTATTTATAAAACAAAATGTTATTATATCGTTGAATTAACGTTATATAAAAATATATGATTTGTTGGTTTAAAGGGGGAAAGGAATGAAGTCTGGATTAGCTGAAGGATATACGGCCATCGTGATGACAGAAGTAACCCCCAGTATGCATGCCCAGTTTGAAGGGAATGTGGTTCACCCGGTGTATTCAACCGTTTCGATGGTTTACCACATGGAATGGGCATCAAGAAAAATCATTCTGCCATATTTAGAGGAACATGAAGAAGGCATGGGAGCGAAGGTGTGTGTGGAGCATATGGCTCCGGCGAAAACGGGTTCCCTTCTGGAAATTAAAGCGATTGTACTTAAATATGAACGAAACATGATTGTAACCGAAGTGACCGTCAAAGATAGAGAGAATGACAGGATCATTGGGAAGGGTGAAGTAAAGCAGGTGGTCCTTCCTAAAGAAAAAATCAAACAAAGAATAAAAGAGAGCTAGTGTTGGATACGGCTTGAATAGAATTGAAGGAGGAAGCTCGAGTGACTAACGTAACGACAAAAGTGAAAGCGGTTACAAAGAGGGAGCTTGCGGGGGGAAACGAAATGGATATGTTTCAAAAGATACAAAACCACGAGCAGGTTGTATTCTGCAACGATGAAGAAACCGGTCTTAAAGCGATCATCGCCATACATAATACCACTCTTGGACCTGCCCTGGGCGGCTGTCGAATGAGACCCTACGCATCTGTAGATGAAGCGCTTGAGGATGTTCTCCGCTTATCTAAAGGGATGACCTATAAATGTGCAGCCGCCGACGTGGACTTCGGTGGAGGAAAAGCGGTCATCATCGGGGATCCGGAAAAGGACAGACATCCTGAGCTGTTCCGTGCCTTCGGTCAATTCGTCGAATCCCTTAATGGGCGATTCTACACGGGTACCGACATGGGGACGACGCCTGAAGATTTTGTTTATGCTTTAAAGGAAACGAATTGCATCGTTGGCGTAAATGAAGAGTACGGAGGCAGTGGAGATTCATCCATACCGACTGCCATGGGAGTGATCTACGGCTTAGAGGCAACCAACCAAAATGTCTGGGGATCAAAAGTTCTTCACGGAAAAAGCTATGCGGTTCAAGGATTGGGAAAAGTAGGCTTTAAAGTAGCCGAGCGTTTACTGGAAGAAGGGGCAGACCTTTATGTAACGGATATCAGTCAAAAATCCATCGATCAGCTCGTGGCCAAGGCAAAAAGCATGGGAGCGGCCATTAAGGTCGTTTCGGGGGATGAGATTTATTCTGTCGATGCGGATGTCTTTATACCGTGTGCCATCGGGGGGATCCTCAATGATCACACCATCGATCAGTTGAAAGTAAAGGCGGTCGTGGGGTCTGCCAATAACCAATTATTGAATCTTTCCCATGGCATGAAGCTTCATGAGAAAGGGATCTTATATGCACCCGATTACATCGTCAATGCAGGAGGATTGATCCAGGTAGCGGACGAATTATACGAACCAAATAAAGAGCGTGTCCTCCAAAAAACAAGTGCCATCTATAACAGCCTGCAAAATATTTACCTGCAATCGGAAAATCAGCATATGACAACAGTTGAAGCGGCAAACCGTTTCTGTGAAGACCGCATCCATTCACGCACGAGAAGAAACAGCTTTTTCTCCCATGCCAAGCGCCCGAAATGGTCGGTCAGGACATAGGGAGCGTCCATACCATATCAGTAAGGTGCTTGTTTACATCGAGATGTCTCGTTGTTCACAATAATAAACAAAAGCACCGCACCCATCGTTCCAACAATCCGAGTTTACCAATACCACCCATTTTCATTCAGCTTCACATACAACAAACACACCAGATGAAGCTATTGTATAGAAACGGAAATAGGTTCCCAACGTTCCACTATAAAAAAAGCACCACAAGAGGTGATGAAATGATCGAGGAATTTCAATTGGTCCAAGTCATGGATCAAAAAGGTGAACTTGTTCAAAGGGAGTTTGAGAAGGACATTTCAGAAGATTTAGCCCGTACGTTTTATCGTCATTTGATCAGGATCCGTACCTTTGACCGTAAGGCGGTGAGCCTGCAGCGTCAAGGCAGGATCGGAACATATGCACCATATGAAGGGCAGGAGGCCTCTCAGGTGGGAAGTGCTCTTGCCCTCAAAGGGGAGGATTGGTTATTCCCATCCTATCGCGATCATGGAGCAACTATGACATTCGGTCATTCCCTGCTTCATATCCTTCTTTTCTGGAAAGGAAGAAATGAAGGATGTGTGCCCCCTGATGGCAAGAATATTTTCACTCCCGGGATTCCCATCGCGACTCAGCTTCCACATGCAGTGGGGGCAGCCTTTGCTGAGAAGAGAAAAGGAACCCGGAATGCAGCGATGGTTTATTTTGGTGACGGAGCGACCTCAGAAGGGGACTTTCATGAAGGGCTGAACCTGGCCAGCGTCTGGGAAGCTCCTGTCGTCTTCTTTAATCAAAATAACCAATATGCCATTTCTGTACCCTTGCATAAGCAAATGAAAACGAAAACCATTGCCCAGAAAGCTCTTGCTTACGACATTCCAAGTGTCCGCATCGACGGCAATGATGTTTTTGCCGTTTATTTTGAAACGTTGAAAGCGTTGGAAAGAGCGCGGAACGGTGACGGACCTACCTTGATCGAATCGGTGACATGGAGATACGGCGCCCATACGACTGCTGATGATCCGACAAAGTATCGTAATCAGGAAGAAAGTGAAGCCCGCCGCAAGGATAATGATCCTGTTGACCGCTTGACGGCCTTCATGGAGCGAAGAGGCTGGCTTGATGAAGAGTGGATGAATGCTGTTCAAGAGGAATGTGCGAAGGAAGTGGATCTTGCTGTCGAGGAAATGGAAGCCTACCCCGCTGCGGATCCGAGTGTGATCTTTGATTATGTGTTCGCCACTCCGACGTGGACGATCCAGGAACAAAAAGAAAAGCTCCTTGAGCGATTAAGAGGTGAATAGGATGAGCACCTTAACGAAAATGAAGACCCTGACGATGGTTCAGGCCATTACTGACGCTATGAAAGTAATGCTTGCAGAGAATGAAAATGTCCTGTTGATGGGAGAAGATATCGGGACAAATGGAGGTGTATTCCGGGCAACTGACGGACTGCAGCAGGAATTCGGTGAAGACCGGGTCCTCGATACCCCGTTAAGTGAAGCGGGTTTTATCGGGGCGGCCATAGGGATGGGATTGAACGGGTTCCGTCCAGTGGCAGAGGTGCAATTTTTAGGGTTCATCTACCCGGCATACGAACAGATCATGACCCATGCCTCCCGTATACGTGCCCGTACTCTTGGGCATTTTACATGTCCAATGGTGATCAGGGCTCCTTATGGGGCTGGAGTGAGGGCACCGGAAATTCATTCCGATAGTACCGAAGCCTTATTCACTCATATGCCGGGGATCAAGGTGGTTTGCCCAGCTACTCCTTATGATGCGAAGGGACTGTTGATTGCTGCCATTGAAGACCCTGACCCCGTTCTTTTCTTAGAGCCTATGAGATGCTATCGATCCTCCCGTGAAGAAGTGCCCGAGGAAAAGTATACGGTGGAAATCGGAAAAGGAAAAGTGGTCCAGGAGGGTGAAGATGTCACGATCATCGCTTGGGGAGCCATGGTGAAAATAGCCGAGAATGCTGCAAAGGAAGCTGCCGATAAAGGCATATCCTGTGAAGTGCTGGATCTAAGGACGCTTTACCCCCTGGATAAGGACCTCATTTCAGCTTCTGTCCAGAAAACGGGGAGAACCGTGGTTGTCCATGAAGCACATGCCACAGGAGGGGTTGGGAATGATGTCCTTGCGATCATCAATGATACATCCTTTTTATATCAGAAAGCACCGACCGAGCGTGTAACAGGATTTGATACACCTGTGCCGTATTTCGGATTTGAAGATTTTTATTTGCCTGACAGGAAGCGCGTGCTGGCTGCAGTGGAAAAAGTAGCCCGTTACTAGACAAGGAGGGAGTCCATGGAAGTTAAGCTTCATGATATTGGGGAAGGCATGACCGAAGCCAATATCAATCACTTTCTTGTAAAAGTGGGGGAGGTCGTGAAAGCGGATCAACCCCTGGTGGAGGTTCAAACGGATAAGATGACGGCGGAGATCCCGGCACCATTTTCAGGTGTAATAAAGGAATTCACAGTCAGTGAAGGGGAGACGATCCCGGTCGGATCGACAGTCCTTCTGATGGAAGAAGGATCAGGCACTCAGAGGGTCGTTCCTGCCGCCACCCAAATAGCGAAGAAACGAAGGATCCTTGCTTCCCCGTATACGAGAAAAATCGCGAGGGAAAATGGCGTCAATATAGAAGAAGTGGCAGGGAGTGGAGTCGGAGGGAGAATCGTTGATGAGGATGTTTTCCGTTATTTGCAAGGGCGTACAACTCCCACGCCGGCACCCGTTTCACAACCAGCACCGGCTGATCCGGGAGTAAGCGTGAAAACGGATGTGAAAACCATCCCTTTCCGGGGCAGACGAAAGCAGATCGCTGCCAAAATGTCACAATCACTTAAAACCATTCCTCACTGTACCCATTTTGAAGAGATCGACGTTACCAATCTATTAAACTGGAAAGATGCAATGAAAGCGGGAGGCCAACCCGTTTCCATGGGAGCTTATTTCCTAAAAGCCATTTCTGTTTGTTTAAAAGAGTTTCCGATCTTTAATGCCCGTCTAAATGAACCAGAAGAATGTGTCGAGCTGCAGCCCCATCACAATATTGGAATGGCAGTCGACACAGAAGAGGGATTGATCGTTCCAGTCATCTACGGGGTGGAAAGAAAAACGATGAAAGACATTCATAGGGAAATGAAGGATCTGAGCGCCAAAGCGCTGGAAGGGAAGCTGACAATGAAAGAAATCAGAGGCGGCACCTTTACGGTCAGTAATGTTGGCCCGCTTAACGGTTCGATTGGAGCCACTCCAATCATTAATGAACCGGAAGTGGCCCTGCTTGCCTTCCATAAAACAAAGAAGCGTCCGATGGTGAATGAAAAGGATGAAATTGTCGTCCGCTCCATGATGAACGTATCCATGTCCTTTGATCACAGAGTGGTGGATGGGGCAACGGCCGTGAAGTTTACAAATCGATTGAGAGATATGATTGAACAACCTCAAACCATGCTTGTGGAGTTGATGTAAATGGTAGTGGGAGAGATTGCTGAAGATAAAGATATCGTCGTCATCGGAGGAGGTCCAGGGGGCTATCATGCAGCCATCAGAGCTGCGAACCTGGGCAGACAGGTGACATTGATCGAACGGGAGGATCTTGGGGGAACCTGTTTACATAAAGGGTGCATTCCGTCAAAGGTCTTCACCCATTTTGCCCAGGAGTTCAAAAAGACGAAGCATTTGAAGGAAATGGGGATGGAGTTTGGGGAGGTGAAAGCAAACCTTGCCACTCTTCAACAGTATAAGAATAAGAAAATCACCCAACTGCGGACAGGGATAGAATCTCTGTGCAAGTCCAATCAGGTGGAAATCGTAAAGGGTTCGGCATCCTTCCTGTCAGAATCCCGCGTCGGGGTTGAACATGGCCATGAGTTTTCCCTCTTCAATTTCAAAGAGGCGATTGTGGCGACAGGAGGGGATTTTCACTATCCTGGGGGAGTCAAGTTCGCTGCTGACCGGATCTTGAAGGAACGGGAGATTTTTCAGCTGGGGGAAATCCCAGGGGAACTGATCGTATATGGGGCAGATTATATCTCACTTGAGATTGCATCTGTTTTCTCCATATTGGGAAGTAATGTCACACTGATCTTCCATGAGGAATCCGCGTTTGACTCATCCATCAAGAAAGAACTGTACAGACAGTTTAAAAAGCAGAAGATCAACGTAATCAGAACCGCCATACTGCAGACGGCGAGTGAAACAGACGGATTAGTCCGCGTGAAGGTGAAAAAGGATAATGGAGAAATCGTTTCGATTGAAGGCACCCACTTTGTCACGAGCGGACAAGTAAAGCCAAACCTTCCAGAGCTCGGTCTCGACCGTCTCCCACTGAACATAACGGAGCGGGGATATATCGAAACCGACCCTGGGGGACGGACCTCGATCCCCCATATATGGGCGATAGGCGATGTCACGGAAGGTCCGTCCCTCGCAGTCAAGGCGATCAAGCAGGGGAAGGCAGCTGCGGAAGCGATTGCCGGGGGACAGGTGGAAGTAGATTTGCAGTTTGTTCCCACGGTCGTACAGATGAGTCCTCCCATTGCGTGTGCGGGACTTACGGAAGAGGAAGCCCGTGGGGAAGGGTATTCAGTCACCGTGAGTGAGAATCCTGTCAGAGGGAATGGATACGCTCAGCTCACAGGTGAAAAGGATGGATTTGTGAAAGTCGTGTCAGACAGAGATACGGATATGATCCTTGGTATTCACATGATGGGTGTGGGAGCAGCTGAGCTGGTTACATCAGGCATGCTGGGCCTTGAAATGGCAGCGAGAGATGAAGACTTTCGTTTTCCCCTTTATCCACACCCAAGTATGAATGAAAGTATATTGGAAGCCGTCGAAGGGTTAAAGGGAGATGCCGTACACATGCCTCCCCGGAAAAAGGAGTTAGCCAGATAAGCAAGGGCTTCATTACAGAGAAGCGTTTAAGCTTTACCGGCCACTCTTGAGAACTTCTCAGAAAAAATTTACTATAATATTCAGAATATACTTACGTTTGTGGAGGGATTAGGATGCAAGAGAATGCAGCAAAAAAGAAAGGTAAAGAAGAAGTCTTTCCGGTAAGAGATGTGGATTATCTGGAGTATTATTCAGGCAATGCCAAGCAGGCCGCCCATTTCTTCTGTACGGCATTCGGCTTTAAAACAGTTGCTTATTCAGGATTGGAGACCGGGAATCGTGACACGGTATCCTATGTACTGCAACAGAATAAAGTGCGATTGGTTGTAACGGGAAGTTTGCATGAAGGCAGTCGTGTGACTCAATTCGTCAAAAAACACGGTGACGGCATCAAGGATATTGCCCTTGTTGTGGATGATATTGAAAAGTCTTACAACGGAGCGGTTTACAGGGGTGCGATTGAAATCATGCCTCCTTCGACATTAGAAGATGATGACGGAGTGGTAAAGAAAGCCGTAATCGGTACATACGGTGATACCATCCATACCCTTGTGGAACGTAAAGATTATAAAGGGATCTTCATGCCTGGCTTTGAAAAATATGATTCTGCACTTAAACATGAAGATGCCGGCATCATCGCCGTCGATCACGTGGTAGGAAACGTGGAGAGAATGGAAGAGTGGGTGGAGTATTACGAAAAGGTCATGGGCTTCAAGGAAATGCGTCACTTCACCAATGAAGACATCACAACCGAATACTCAGCCCTCATGTCCAAGGTCATGCATAACGGCGGTCGTATCAAATTTCCGATCAATGAGCCTGCTGAAGGAAAGCGTAAATCTCAAATTCAGGAGTATCTGGAGTTTTACGGCGGTCCCGGGGTACAGCATATCGCCATCCTCACAGAGGATATCGTGAAGACAGTAGGAATCCTGAAGGAGAATGGGGTGGAATTCCTTCATACTCCGGACTCTTATTACGACATGCTTTCTGAGAGAGTAGGAGAAATCGATGAAGAAATTTCCAAAATTAAAGAGTTGAATATATTAGTGGACAGGGATGACGAAGGCTACCTGCTTCAAATTTTCACAAAGCCTATCGTAGATCGCCCTACCCTTTTCATCGAAGTGATTCAACGTAAAGGGGCGAGAGGATTCGGCGAAGGGAACTTCAAAGCATTATTCGAATCCATCGAGCGCGAACAGGAACGGAGAGGAAATCTGTAACACAAAAAAATAGATAGATAGAGTATATATAACGGGGGTCAAAGAACCGGTCAGGGGGTTAACTCATGCAGAGATTAGCTGCTTCTACGCTTCATATCGTACAGATAGCTGGTACTATATGAAATCATGGAGACAAGCTAACACGTGAGTCGGCCCCCTTCATCCATGAGGAAGGCGGGGAATCATGTATGGCATTAAAGATTAAAACAAGAGAAGCGGTCACACATATCGCTCCATATGTGCTTGGAAAGACGCTCGGTGATCTGCAGAAGGAGCATGGTCTGAACTCGATCAGAAAGCTGTCGGAAAATGAAAATATATACGGCTGCTCCCCTAAAGTGAAGCAATGGTTCAAAGAGAACGGCAATGATCTGTTTTTGTATCCCGACGGTGCGGCGGTGGACCTTAGCCGGAGAGTTTCAGCATTTCTAGGGGTGCCGAAGGAACAGCTTGTATTCGGGAATGGATCAGATGAAGTGATCCGTCTTTTGACAAGGGCCTATTTGAGCAGCGGGGACGAAGCCATAATGGCGGATGTGACATTTCCCAGGTATCAAACCAATGTAATGTTGGAAGGCGGTGCTCCGGTCATTGTCCCTCTCGTAAACGGTACTCATGACTTACAAGGAATGCACGCAAAGATCACTGAGCAGACGAAGCTGATATTTGTGTGTAATCCAAACAATCCGACTGGAACGATCGTTGGGAAAAAAGAACTCAGGCATTTTATCGAGAGAGTCCCCTCACATATCCTGGTCGTGGTGGATGAAGCCTATCTGGAGTACGTAACGACAGATGATTATTTAGAAACACTTCCGCTTCTGTCGGAATTCGAAAACCTGATTGTCCTTAGAACGTTTTCGAAGATATATGGCCTGGCCGGTTTAAGGGTCGGATTCGGGGTTATGAATGAAGAAATAGCCGAACAGCTCCGTAAGGTGAAAGATGTCTTCAATGTCAATACGATTGCCCAGAAAGCAGCAATCATCGCCTTGGAAGATCAAACGTTCATAAGGGATTGTACTTATAAAAACGAGCAGGGCCGACGGTATCTGGAAACTGAATTTGACCGTATGGGGATATCCTATTTCCCTTCTCAATCGAACTTTATCATGGTAGACACAGGGGTAAATGGAGACACGGTATCCTATGAACTGGTGAAAAGGGGAATGGTCGTCCGTTCGGGAACCCTGCTCGGGTACCCGACAACCATTCGGGTTACGATTGGAACGGAAGAGGATAATAAGAAGTTCATTCGAGTACTGGAAGCCATTTTAAGAAATGAAGGAGTGAACTAAATGGATATCAAACCAGAGACCCTCGAGTGGCAGGCGGCCTACAAACTGATGATCGGCTCGATTTTGCCGAGACCAATAGCCTTTGTTTCATCCCTGGACGAAGATGGGAATGCGAATCTGGCCCCATACAGCTTCTTTACGGCAATTTGCCCCGACCCCATGCTTGTCTGCTTCTCCCCAATGAGAAGGGGGAAGGATGGCAGTAAGAAGGATACCCTTGAAAACATCGAGAAAACGAAGGAGTTTGTCATCAATATTGTAAGCGAAGAGTTTGCGGAGAAGATGAATGACTGTGCCATTGAATTTGAATCCTGCGTCGATGAGTTCGAACAAGTCGGTCTGACGAAGAAAGAGTCCCACACCGTAAAGCCGCCGGGAGTATCCGAAAGCAAGGTGCAGCTGGAATGCGTCCTTCATGAGGTGCTTCACTTCGGCGATCATCCTGGTGCAGGAAGTCTGGTCATCGGAAAGGTAGAGTGTGTGAGGGTCGATGACGAACTCTATCATGATGGGAAAATAGATTCTGAGAAACTCAAGCCCGTAGGAAGACTGGCGGGTCAAATGTACACCAAACCATTATCCGATTCATTTGAATTGATTCGAAAAAGGTGATGACACGTGAAGCTTGTTAGCTTTGAAAACAAAGGTGAAGTAAGGGCAGGGATCGTCCATGGTGAGCTTGTGGCAGACATCCATGCTGTGAGTAACGGCTTGCTCCCTAAAGATATGTTAGCCATCATCGATCTTGGAGAGGACGGCCATAAACGGATCAAGGGACTCGGACCTTTCTCCGAGGGGGAGGAGGGAGTCCATTCATTACGTGATGTCACACTGAAGTCCCCGATTCCGAGGCCTGTGAGCATTCGGGATTTCTATGCGTTTGAAGAGCATGTGAAAACGGCGCGTAAACGGAGAGGGCTCGATGTGGTGCCGGAATGGTATGACATCCCTGTCTTTTATTTCACGAATCATTTAGCTGTGAAAGGACCCGGCGATTCCATCGAAAAACCTGAAGGCTGTCAGTGGCTGGATTATGAGCTGGAAATCGCCTGCGTCATCGGTAAAGAAGGCAGTAACATCTCAAGGGACAGGGCCGAAGACTATATATATGGCTATTTTATTTTGAACGACTGGAGTGCACGGGATATCCAGAGGCACGAAATGAAAGTAGGACTGGGCCCTGCAAAAGGCAAGGACTTTGCCACATCCATGGGACCATATTTAGTCACGAAGGAAGAACTGGAGACGTATCGGAAGAAAGACCGTTTTGACCTGACAATGACGGCAAAAGTGAACGGGAAGCTATTATCCAAGGGGAATTATCAAGATATCCATTATACTTTTGCAGAAATGATCGAGCGGGCCTCGAAAGACGTCACCCTGTATCCGGGTGAGGTGATCGGATCAGGAACTGTCGGGACTGGATGCATTTTAGAGCTGGGTCCTGAAACCCATCCGTGGTTAATGCCGGGCGATGTGGTGGAATTGGAAATCAGCGGATTGGGAGTTCTTCGCAATACGATTGCAAACAGAAGAGAGGAGGAGAACCATGTATTATCGTCAGATGGGGAAAATACCTCACAAACGTCACACCATGTTTAAAAAGGAAGATGGCACGCTTTACAGGGAGCAGGTCATGGGTACAAAGGGGTTCTCGGGAACTCAGTCTATCCTGTATCACCATCATTTACCGACGGCTGTGGCGAAGACAGACTATTTAGGGAGTTATTTGCCGGAGTTTGAGGAAGCGGGTGCTCTTCGCCATCGACATTTCTTTACAGATCGGGTCGAGAAGAAGGGCTGTGCGTTAAATAGCCGGGAATATTTACTGGGCAATTCGGATCTCTTGATCGGAACCGCCCTTGTGACAGAAGAGATGAGTAGCTTTTACCGCAATGGAGACGGAGATGAAATGCTGTATATCCATTTTGGCAAGGGGAAGGTAGAGACGATGTTCGGAACGATCTCCTATGGAAAAGGGGATTACGTTGTGATTCCGATCGGAACCATTTACCGTGTCGTGCCTGAAGAAGAGACGAAAATGCTGGTCGTTGAGTCCTTCAGTCAGATCACCACCCCCCGTCGTTATCGGAATGAATACGGACAGTTATTAGAACACAGTCCGTTTTGTGAACGTGATTTACGGGGACCGGAAAATCTTGAAACCATGAATGAAGAAGGCGAATTCGAAGTCATCACAAAATCAAGGGGTGCGCTTCATTCCCACGTATTAAATCATCATCCATTAGATGTAGTCGGCTGGGATGGCTATCTGTATCCGTGGGTATTCAACATCGAGGACTTCGAGCCGATCACGGGACGTGTCCACCAGCCGCCGCCGGTCCATCAGACATTTGAAGGACATAACTTTGTTGTGTGCTCATTCGTTCCAAGACTGTATGACTACCATCCGGAAGCAATACCGGCACCATATAATCACAGTAACGTGAACAGTGATGAGCTCCTTTACTATGTGGAAGGAAACTTCATGAGCCGGAAGGGGATCAAGGAAGGATCCATCACCCTTCATCCCAGCGGAATCCCACATGGTCCTCATCCCGGAACGACGGAAGCCAGTATCGGGAAAGAGGAGACCCTGGAGCTTGCCGTGATGATCGATACGTTCAAACCGTTGAAGATCGTTAAGAAAGCAAAGGATGTCGAAGATCCTAATTATATGTTTACATGGGTATAAAAAAAGAATCAATCCAAAAGGCCGTCAGGTTCATATGGATTGATTCTTTTTTATTTATAGAAAGTTTAAAAAAGACCTTTTGCATGCCGGGAGGATTATTTGTATGAGCGTAAGATTATTCAAAAATGTTAGAAGTAAGGAATGAAGGATTACCTGAATGCATTCATTTCTTTCTGTGAAAATCCATTGATTATCAACCCGATCAGCTGTCCATTGAATGACGTTCAGCTGATTGAATAAGTATTCAATCCATCTCATTAATGAAGAAAATGATTCTCAATTATGATTAGTCAATGAGAATCTCCAACGTCTCCACCAGATAGGAGTAAACTCCCCAACCCCCGTGATCATAGGATTTTGTCGAATAATCTCATCCGATCGTCAAACCTGAAAATGAATAATCGTTCATCCACCAAAAGAAAAAAATTCAAAAAAATTTTATCTTCCAACAAACTCCATCAGGACAAAGATGTAAGCGTTTACTTACTATCAGATTAATCTAAATAGTCAAACAATTTACAAAAAGCCTGTTGACCTTCCTTCAAAACGGGAGTAATATTGTCCTCAATAAAAATATCTGAGCCAGCAGGAATCGGCAGGAACAACCCAACCAAACCACCTGCTCAACAGGTTCCAAGTCAACGGACCTTCGTTGCAAAATTAAAATTCAGAATAATCAAATAAATTTCTCATCAGGAAAGGAATGATTAACATGAACGAACAGTGGATCTACTTAGACGGACAATTTGTAAAAAAGGAAGACGCAGTTGTATCTGTGTACGACCATGGTTTTCTATATGGAGATGGAGTGTTTGAAGGGATTCGAATGTACGATGGGAATGTGTTCCGTCTAGAAGAACATGTTGATCGCCTTTATGACTCAGCAAAATCCATCATGTTGACTATCGAAGTATCCAAAGAAGAGATGTGTGACATCATCGTTGATACATTGAAAAAGAATAAGCTTGAGAATGCCTACATACGGGTGGTCATTTCCAGGGGTGTCGGAAACTTGGGACTGGATCCATTTACTTGTAGGAAGCCGCAGATCATCGTCATTGCCGAACAATTATCCCTGTTCCCGAAAAGCTTATACGAGACAGGAATCGATATCGTCACGGTAGCGAGCCGTCGAAATCGTGCGGATGTCCTTTCACCTAAGGTGAAATCCTTAAACTATTTGAATAATATTCTCGTTAAAATCGAAGCAAACCTTGCAGGTGTAAGCGAAGCATTGATGCTGAACGACCAAGGATATGTAGCAGAAGGTTCGGCAGATAACATCTTTATTGTGAAGAAAGGAAAGATCCTCACACCTCCAGGGTATGTTGGGGCACTTGAAGGCATCACCCGTAATGCCATCATCGAAATTGCAGGGAAATTAGGATTTGAAATGAGGGAAGAAGTCTTTACCCGTCACGATGTGTATACAGCAGATGAGGTTTTCTTGACAGGGACTGCCGCCGAAGTCATTGCCGTTGTAAAAGTTGACGGGCGGGTGATCGGAGAAGGTAAACCTGGAGAGTATACAAACCAATTATTGCAGGAATTCAGAAACACTGTCACGCAGGATGGAAGAAAAGTTTACAAACAGAATGCGCAAGTTGGCTAAGTTGGAGGTGATGGCGTGAGAAGTGACATGATTAAGAAAGGAATCGACCGTGCTCCCCACCGCAGTTTACTCTATGCGACGGGAGTGAAACTTGAAGACCTTGAGAAACCGTTTATCGGGGTGTGTAACTCTTATATCGATATCATTCCAGGTCACATGCATTTAAACGGATTTGCCCAGGTGGTGAAAGAAGCGATCCGAGAAGCAGGCGGTATCCCGTTCGAGTTCAATACGATCGGCGTTGACGACGGGATCGCCATGGGACATATCGGGATGAGATATTCATTGCCGAGCCGGGAGCTGATTGCCGATTCAGCAGAGACCGTCATCAATGCCCACTGGTTCGACGGCGTTTTCTATATTCCAAACTGTGACAAAATCACACCGGGAATGCTCATGGCTTCGGTCCGGACAAATGTCCCTTCCGTCTTTGTGTCGGGTGGACCGATGGAGGCAGGTGTCTCTAGCGAAGGAAAGCCATTATCACTCGTGTCCGTTTTTGAAGGAGTGGGTGCCCATCAGTCAGGAAGAATGACGGCTGAACAGCTTCTCGACATCGAAACCAATGCATGTCCGACTTGCGGATCATGCTCGGGGATGTTCACGGCTAACTCCATGAACTCCCTGATGGAGATGCTCGGGATGGCTCCTCCGGGTAATGGGACGATTGTGGCTACTTCTGAAGAACGCCATCAATTAATCAAGGATGCAGCCAGGTATTTAGTCGAAATGGTGAAGAAGGATATTAAACCAAGAGATATCATAACGGAAGATACCATTGACGATGCCTTTGCATTAGACATGGCAATGGGAGGTTCAACCAATACGGTCCTGCACACACTGGCCATCGCCAATGAGGCGGAAATTGATTACGACATCAACCGGATCAATAAAGTGGCAGAAAGAGTACCGTATTTATCCAAGATCAGTCCGGCATCTGATTACTCCATGCAGGATGTTCACAATGCCGGAGGGGTCAGCGCCATCATTAAAGAGCTTTGTGAAATGGAAGCTGTACACAAAGACCGAATCACCGTTACAGGAAAATCCCTGTATGAAAATGTAAAAGATGCTCAAATTCAGAATGATGATGTGATTCGGCGCAGGGAAAATGCCCACAGTCCAGTCGGGGGATTATCCGTCCTATTCGGGAATATCGCTCCAAACGGCGGGGTCATCAAGGTAGGGGCAGTAGACCCCTCGATCAAAACCTTCATGGGTGAAGCGATTGTATACGAATCCCAGGATGACGCCCTTGCCGGCATCGAGAGTGGAGAAGTAAAAGAAGGCCATGTAGTGGTGATCAGGTATGAAGGACCAAAGGGTGGCCCGGGAATGCCCGAGATGCTGGCGCCGACAGCAGCCATTGCAGGGAGGGGTCTTGAAAAGAAAGTCGCCCTCATGACAGACGGGCGGTTTTCAGGGGCATCCAGAGGGATTTCCATCGGTCATGTCTCGCCTGAGGCCGCTGAAGGTGGACCGATCGGAGTGGTGGGAAATGGAGATCCCATCTTCATCGATCTCACGAACCGGACGATTTCCCTGATGGTTTCAGAAACAGAACTTCAATTCAGACAGAAGGAGTGGGTACAGCCCCCTCCAAAGATCAAAAAAGGCTACTTGGCTCGATATGCCAAGCTGGTAACATCGGCCAGTACAGGTGGTATCTTGAAAACGGAATAATGGAAAGCGTTGAAGAGGCAAAAGGATTGGAAACCGTATTTTCAGAGAGCTGGTGGTGCTGCAAACCAGTAATACATCCAATACCGACATCCCCTCTGAGTGTCGTTCTGAACGAATCAAGTAGGAACGGTCGAGTAGATGATACTCGTTACAAAAACAAAGGCTGGTGAATCCGATCAGCCTGCTGAGGGAGATGATATCTGTCATCTCTGAATGAGGGTGGTACCGTGGAAAGGATCTTAGACCTTTTCGCCCCTGCGAAAGATGAACTCTGTCGTAGTGGGTGGAAAGGTCTATTTTGTTTGTAAAATTGCTTAATCAGTAATGATTGATCATAT
This sequence comes from Bacillus sp. RO3, assembly GCF_012911895.1. Classification (GTDB taxonomy): domain Bacteria; phylum Bacillota; class Bacilli; order Bacillales; family Bacillaceae_B; genus Rossellomorea. The sequence goes on along the minus strand of NZ_JAAXCV010000033.1, from coordinate 131,535 downwards.
TGTGGTGTAAAGTTCCGCGGTCAGAGGATATCAAGGTCATAAACCAAGCAGTCCAGTAAAGGGAGGAGATAGGAAATGAGAGCGAAGGTAGAGGCAGAACCGGCTTCACAGACACTGACAGAAAGCGTCAACGGTGCTGATATGCTCATGAAAGCTTTGAAGGAGGAGAAGGTCGAGATTCTCTTCGGGTACCCTGGAGGAGCGGTATTGCCGATTTACGATGCTCTATACAAGGCTCCGATCAAGCATGTACTCGCCCGTCATGAGCAAGGGGCCATCCATGCTGCGGAAGGATATGCGCGGGTGTCAGGGAGGCCGGGTGTCGTCATTGCCACATCGGGACCTGGAGCGACGAATCTGGTGACAGGAATTGCAGATGCGATGATGGATTCCCTTCCTCTTGTCATTTTTACAGGACAGGTGGCTTCAGGGGTCATCGGGACCGATGCATTTCAGGAAGCTGATGTTGTGGGCATTACGATGCCGATCACAAAGCATAATTACCAGGTCAGGGATATTAAAGACTTGCCAAGGATCGTAAAGGAAGCCTTCCATATCGCATCTACGGGAAGACCCGGTCCGGTGCTTGTGGACATTCCGAAAGATCTGACCCTTCAGCAGGCTTTTCCCGTACAGGAAGTGGAAATGGACTTACCGGGGTATCAGCCTAACTTTCATCCCAATCCCCTCCAAATCAAGAAACTGGTGGATGCCATCAGGGTGTCGAAACAACCAGTGATCCTGGCCGGGGCAGGGGTGCTCCACGGGAAGGCAACGGAAGAACTGAAAGCTTTCGCAGAGCGATATGACATACCGGTGATCCACACCCTGTTAGGCTTAGGAGGTTTCCCGGCAGATCACCCGTTGTTCCTTGGAATGGCAGGTATGCATGGATGTTATGCAAGCAATATGGCCCTTCACGAATGTGATTTGCTGATTAATATCGGCGCCAGGTTTGACGATCGGTTAACCGGAAATCTTACGACCTTTGCACCAAGGGCCAAGGTGGTCCACATTGATATCGACCCGGCTGAAATCGGAAAGAATGTCGATACACACATACCGATCGTAGCCGATGCCAAGCAGGCACTGGAGAAACTTCTTCAACACAGGGCGGAAAAGCCTGACTTCGATGCCTGGCATCATCATTTGAAGACATACAAACGCGATTATCCTTTCTGGTATAACCAGGCTCATGATGTGCTGTCTCCTCAACGACTCATCGAACAGGTGTATGAGATGACTAACGGGGAAGCGGTCGTCACGACAGATGTAGGCCAGCATCAAATGTGGGCAGCTCAATACTACTCATTTAAAAAACCGAATAATTGGGTCACTTCCGGAGGACTTGGCACCATGGGGTTCGGTTTTCCGGCAGCGATCGGGGCACAGTTGGCAGAGCCTGCCAGCACAGTGGTTGCCTTCGTAGGGGATGGTGGTTTCCAGATGACCCTTCAGGAGCTTGTTCTTCTGAAAGAGTTGAATCTTCCTGTTAAGGTGGTACTGCTGAATAACGGTACGCTCGGGATGGTGAGACAGTGGCAGGAAACATTCTTTGAAGAGAGATACTCACAATCTGTATTCTCCACCCAGCCCGATTTTGTCAAACTGGCTGAATCATACGGAATCAAGGGGTATCAAGTGAGAACCCAGGAGGAAGTCGACTCAGTGTTAAAAGAGGCCTTGACGAGCGATGAACCCGTCCTCATCGATTGCTGGGTGAACCCTAAGGAAAATGTCTACCCGATGGTGGCTCCAGGGAAAGGATTACACGAAATGTTAGGAGTGAAACCATGAGGAAACGGATTGTAACGGCCCTCGTCCATAACCGGAGCGGTGTCTTGAATCGGGTGACCGGATTGTTTACAAAGCGTCAGTTCAACATTGAAAGCATTTCAGTCGGCTACACAGAAGTCGAAGGGATTTCGAGGATGACCTTTGTCGTGAATGTAGAAGACGATCGTAAAATTGAGCAGCTTCTAAAGCAGCTGCACAAACAAATTGATGTCCTCAAGGTGTCGGATATTACGGATCAAGGGGTCGTTGCAAGGGAACTTGCACTCATCAAGGTGTTGAGCACGGGACAGACACGATCTGAAATCAACGGAATCGTAGAACCATTCAGAGCGGCCATCATTGATGTGGCGAGAGACAGTGTCACCGTCCAGGTAACCGGCGAAACATCCAAGATAGAAGCCATTATTGACTTGTTAAGACCTTACGGCATCAAAGAAATCGCTCGTACAGGCATCACCGCGTTTGCAAGAGGGAACGGCAAATCGGTCACGGATCTGAAACAATATTCGATTGTGAATTAGCAGCAGCTGCACATAGGCATTGAAAAAACGTATGATTCAAAAAATGGAGAGGATGAGGGAAATGGTAAAGGTATATTATAACGGGGATGTAAATGAAGAGGTTCTAAAAGGAAAGAAAGTAGCAGTAGTGGGCTACGGTTCACAAGGTCACGCACATGCTCAGAATCTGAAGGAAAGCGGCTTTGATGTAGTCGTCGGGTTAAGGAAAGGAAAGTCCTGGGACCAGGCGGTAAAAGACGGATTTGATGTCTACTCAGTCCGGGAAGCGAGTGAACAGGCAGACGTCATCATGGTTCTGCTGCCGGATGAACATCAGCCCAAAGTGTATGAAGCGGACATCAAGCCGGCCCTGTCTGCTGGAAAAGCACTGGCATTCGCACACGGCTTCAACATCCATTTCCATCAAGTCGTTCCTCCTGAGGATGTAGACGTATTTCTGGTGGCTCCTAAAGGACCGGGACACCTTGTAAGAAGGACGTTTGAAGAAGGAGCCGGAGTGCCGGCCCTTTACGGTGTATATCAAGATGCTTCAGGTCAAGCGGCTGAACTAGCCCTTGCTTACGCAAAAGGGGTTGGGGCAGGACGCGCAGGGATCCTTGAAACATCATTCCAGGAAGAAACAGAAACGGATCTTTTCGGAGAACAGGCAGTCCTGTGCGGCGGAGTGACATCCCTTGTGAAAGCGGGGTTCGAAACCCTGGTCGAAGCCGGTTATCAGAAAGAGGTGGCCTATTTTGAGTGTTTGCACGAATTGAAGCTGATTGTTGACCTGATGTATGAGCAAGGACTTGAAGGAATGCGTTATTCCATCTCTGATACAGCTCAATGGGGAGACTTCGTGTCAGGTCCACGGGTTGTGAATGCAGAAACAAAAGCACGCATGAAGGAAGTATTGACGGATATCCAGACAGGAAAATTTGCGAAGGGATGGATCCTTGAGAACCAGGCGAACCGTCCTGAATTTAACGCCATCAACAAGAGGGAAAGTCAGCATCCGATTGAAGTGGTTGGAAGAGAACTTCGCAAAATGATGCCATTTGTACAGAAACCTTCTACAAAAGAAAAGGAAGTGGTTGCGAGTGCGAACCATTGAGATCTTCGACACGACACTACGGGACGGTGAACAGTCAGCGGGCGTAAACCTTAATACGATTGAGAAGATCGAAGTAGCGAAACAGCTTGAAAGACTGGGAGTGGACGTCATTGAAGCCGGGTTTCCTGCAGCTTCAAAAGGTGATTTCGATGCCGTTCAGAGGATCGGTTCCACGATCAAGAACAGTTCTGTCACGGGGCTGGCGCGAGCTCAACAACGGGACATCGATGCAGTATGGAATGCTCTTAAGGGGACGGCTGAACCAAGGTTGCATGTCTTTCTTGCCACCTCCCCCATTCACATGACCCACAAGCTGAAGATGACGCCAGATCAGGTCATCGATACAGCCGTCCAGGCAGTTCAGTACGCGAAGAAATTCTTCCCGGTGGTTCAATGGTCGGCAGAAGATGCGTGCAGATCGGACCTTCATTTCCTGGTCAACATCATGGAGCGGGTGATTGCAGCAGGTGCTTCCGTTATCAACCTTCCTGACACGGTAGGATACATCACTCCTCATAAATATGGTGAACTGTTCCGCTATGTGAGAGAAAATGTCCCCAATATCGAAGGGGTTAAGCTTTCGGCACACTGTCATGATGACCTTGGGATGGCGACGGCCAATTCCCTCGCCGCCATCGAAAACGGGGCCGATCAAATCGAAGGAACCATCAATGGAATCGGTGAACGTGCCGGAAATGCTGCACTGGAGGAAGTGGCGGTGGCCCTTCGGATCCGTGAAGATTTTTACGGAGCGACCACCCGCCTGAAATTAGATGAAATCAAGAAAACCAGTTCCCTTGTCAGCAAGCTCACAGGTATGGGGGTACCGGCCAATAAAGCAGTCGTCGGTGATAATGCCTTTGCCCACGAATCGGGCATTCATCAGGATGGCGTATTGAAAGAGAAAACGACATACGAAATCATCACCCCGGAACTGATCGGTGTGAACTCCAACCGTCTCGTCCTCGGCAAGCATTCAGGACGACACGCCTTCAAGAACAAAGCGGTGGAACTTGGCTTTGAATTAACGGATGAGAAATTGAACGAGGCATTCCATACATTTAAAGACCTGGCAGATAAGAAGAAAGAGATCGTGGATGAAGACCTGTTCAGTATCTTGACGAACAAGCAGACGGAAATGACGGATGGAGTCGGGTTTACATTAGAAAGGATGCAGGTTCAATACGGTATGGATAATATCCCGACAGCCACGATTGAGTTGAAGTTCGAGGACGGAAGTGCAACCCGCCTGGCCTCAACGGGATCTGGAAGCGTAGAAGCCATCTACAATACGATTGAACAGATCCTTCCGGGTCCATCCAAGTTGCTCGATTATAAAATCAACTCAGTCGGTGGCGGGCGTGATGCCCTTGCCGAAGTGTATGTCCGACTGGAATATAACGGAGAAAGTACAAGTGGACGCGGAACCGCCCAGGATGTTCTGGAAGCATCAGCCCGTGCGTACTTAAATGCGGTGAATCGATCGGCGCAGCGTACATCCCATTCCAGGGGGCAAGAAGCGGTGAAAGCAAGCTTATAAACGAAAGGGGTCTTGTAAGTCAAAGGCCCCAATCCCAATCAATCCAAAAACAGGAGGTAATTCTAATGAAGAAAAAAATCGCTGTACTACCAGGAGACGGTATCGGTCAAGAGATTATGGACGGGGCATTAGAAGTGCTGAAGGCAGTGGGTGATTGGTTCGGCCATGAATTCGAAGTGGAAAAGGGATACATCGGCGGTGCTGCAGTTGACCGCTTCGGTACACCGTTACCTCCTGAAACGATCAAGCTTTGTAAAGGGAGTGACGCCGTCCTTTTGGGTGCTGTGGGAGGTCCGAAATGGGAGCATCTCCCGAAAGAGATCAGGCCTGAAAAGGGTCTCCTGGCCATTCGCAAAGAGTTTGATCTGTTCGCCAATATCCGTCCGGTGAAAGCATTTGAAAGCTTGCTTGGTGCCTCCCCATTGAAGCGGGAAATCGTCGAGGAAGTAGATTTGGTGATTGTACGTGAATTGACGGGGGGACTGTACTTCGGTCAGCCATCTGGTCGCCAGGGAAAACAGAAAGAAGTGGCGGTGGATACGCTTGTCTATGAAAAAAGCGAAATTGAACGGGTCGTTCACAAAGCGTTTAAGATGGCTCAGAAACGCAAGAAAAAAGTAACCTCCGTCGATAAGGCCAATGTTCTGGAAACAAGTCGAATGTGGCGGGAGGTCGTGAATGAAGTGGCAGCCGAATATCCCGATGTGGAAGTGGAACATATGCTGGTGGATGTTGCCGCCATGAAACTCATGTATCAGCCGAAGCAGTTTGACGTGCTCGTGACTGAGAATATGTTCGGGGACATCTTGAGCGACGAAGCTTCTATGATCACAGGTTCACTTGGAATGCTGCCATCGGCAAGCCTGAGGGGAGACTCATTCGGTCTTTATGAACCGGTACACGGATCTGCCCCTGATATCGCCGGAAAAGGGAAAGCCAACCCCCTCGCCATGATCCTGTCTGTTGCCATGATGCTCCGTCATTCGTTCGGAATGGGAGAAGAAGCGGAAATGATTGAAATGGCCGTCCAGGAAGTATTGAATGCAGGATACCGTACAGGAGATCTTTGGACGATGGGCCGGGGAACCGTTGTTGGGACGGGAGCCATGAGTCAACTGGTTGTAGAGCGGCTGGAAGCGGATCATGCCCTGTCTTCGATCTTGGCGGCTTATTTGTAAGATAGGCTTCCATGGAATTTGTTTAGAGAAAAGCACAGGTTAAATCGAAGTTGGCAGGAGCGGAAGGCACTCGAGTGCCAGGGAGCGCCTGGATTGGTATCAACCGATCACCAACTTATGAAATATCACCAAACCAGGAGGGAGTTCATGGCAGGGAAAAATATCATCGAAAAGATATGGGAAAAGCATATTGTGCACAGGGAAAAAGGAAAGCCGGATTTATTGTATATTGATCTGCACCTTGTACATGAAGTAACGTCTCCCCAGGCGTTTGAAGGGCTGCGCTTAAAGAACCGCAGGGTAAGAAGACCGGATTTAACGTATGCCACGATGGACCATAACGTACCGACGAAAGAGCGGCACATCGTAAGAGATGAAATCGCCCGTCTGCAGATGGATACATTGAAGAGTAATTGTGATGAATTCGGTGTGGAACTGGCGGATATTCATCACCCCGATCAAGGGATCGTCCATGTCATCGGTCCTGAGCTCGGTCTGACCCAGCCGGGAAAGACGATTGTATGCGGGGACAGTCACACCTCTACCCATGGAGCGTTCGGGGCTCTGGCCTTCGGAATCGGGACGAGTGAAGTGGAGCATGTACTTGCCACTCAAACGCTTTGGCAATCAAAGCCCAAAACCCTTCAAGTGGAAGTCTCGGGGGAGCTCGGGTTTGGTGTAACGGCAAAAGATGTCATCCTGAACATCATTTCCACCCATGAAGTGGGATTTGGAACGGGCTCTGTCATCGAATTCACCGGTGACGTGATCCGCAGCCTGTCCATGGAGGAAAGAATGACTGTTTGTAATATGAGTATCGAGGCAGGTGCGAAAGCAGGGTTGATCAGTCCCGACGAGACCACCTTCGATTATTTAGAAGGAAGGGAGCACCTTCCCAAAAATCGATCGTTTGAGGAATGCAAGGAAGAATGGCGTTCCTTGACGAGTGATCCTGACGCAACGTATGACGATAAAATCGAGGTGAAGGGTGAAGAAATCGAACCTCATGTAACATGGGGAACGAATCCGGGAATGGGCGCGGGAATTTCGAGGTCCGTCCCTTACCCTGAAGAATATACTGATCTTTCCGAGAGAGAAGGGATTGAGAGGGCACTTCATTATATGGGGCTTGAGGCCGGTATGCGCATGGAGGATATCGAGGTTGATTATGTGTTCATCGGTTCTTGCACGAATTCTCGTTTGAGTGATCTTAGAGCGGCCGCTGAAGTGGTGAAGGGTCATGCGGTCAAGGAGGGTGTAACGGCCTTGGTCGTTCCGGGCTCTTATAAAGTGAAGGAAAAAGCGGAAGAAGAGGGACTGGATACGATTTTTAAAGAAGCCGGTTTTGAATGGAGGGAAGCGGGCTGCAGCATGTGCCTTGCCATGAATGACGATATCGTGCCACCGGGTAAGCGCTGTGCATCCACCTCCAACCGGAACTTTGAAGGCAGGCAGGGGAATGGGGCGAGAACCCATTTATTGAGCCCCGCCATGGCAGCGGCTGCCGCCGTAACCGGGAAACTGACAGACGTGAGAAAGCTTGAGAGAATGCCGATTTCATAGGAGGTGAAAAGGTGGCGATCAATCTTGTGGAAAGAAAAGTTTTTCCCCTGAAGAGGGACAATGTGGATACGGATCAGATCATCCCGAAACAATTCTTAAAAAGGATCGAACGAAAAGGCTTTGGTCAGTATTTATTTTATCACTGGCGGTTTGAGGATGATGGCAAGTCCTTGAGAAAAGACTTCTTATTGGATACCCCGGAATATCAGGAAGCAGGAATACTCCTCGGCGGAAAGAATTTCGGCTGCGGATCTTCAAGGGAGCATGCACCATGGGCTCTGCAGGACTTTGGGTTCCAAGTGATCATCGCAAAGAGCTTCGCCGATATTTTTTATAACAATTGCTTGAAAAATGGGATCCTGCCGATTCAGCTGGATGAAGAGACTGTGGATCTGCTCATGAAGAATGAAAGTCTTGCCGATTTATATCAAATCGAACTTTCCCTTGAGCATCAGACCATCTGTGACTCTGAAGGGCTCCGTGTCTCTTTTGATATCGATCCCTACTGGAAAGAGATGCTCCTCATGGGATTGGACGAAATTGATTTGACGTTGCATTACGGTGAACAGATCGAAAAATACGAAAAAAAATATGAGGTGAGTGACTTGGGAATTTAATGGATAACACTGAAGTTGTAGAAGCGATGGAAAGAATCAGTCATCAGGTGCATCGAACACCGTTAAAGCAATCATCGACACTGAATGCGTTCACTGGTGGAGAAATCTATTTGAAAATGGAGAATCTCCAGCGGACAGGATCATTTAAAGTGAGAGGGGCAATGAATAAAATCATGTCATTGTCTGAAGAAGAAGCGGGAAAAGGCATCATTGCCGCTTCAGCAGGAAATCATGCCCAAGGAGTGGCACTCGCTGCATCCTTGCGCGGAGTCCCGTCGAAAATCTTCATGCCGAAACGGACGCCTTCTACAAAAGTTGCGGCAACGAAACATTACGGAGCTGAAATCGTGTTGACAGGAGACACCTATCAGGAAGCCTACGGGGCAGCAATCGAAGAGAAACTCAAAAATGGCTCGACGTATGTTCATGCATTTGATGATCATAAGGTGATGGCTGGACAAGGGACAGTCGCACTGGAAATGCTTCAGCAACTCAGTGATTTAGACATGATCCTGGTTCCTGTCGGTGGAGGAGGTCTGCTGGCAGGGATGGCACTTGCCGTAAAGGCCTTTAACCCTCGCGTACAAATCGTCGGTGTGCAGGCGTTGGGAGCACCGGCTACGTATAACTTTTTCACAGGAAGACATAAAGGATCCATGGAGCATGTTCATACCATTGCCGATGGCATCCTCGTCAAGAAGCCTGGAGAATTAACGTTCCCCATCATCCAGAAGTATGTAGACGACATGGTCACCGTTACGGATGAAGAAATCTCCTACAGCATCATGTTCATGCTCCAACGGGAGAAAACACTGGTTGAAGGAGCCGGAGCCGCTTCCTTAGCGGCAGCCATGTGCCAGAAGGTCAACGTGGAAGGCAGGAAGGTAGGCTGTGTCATCAGTGGTGGGAATGCAGATCCGGGCAAGATCCCTGTATATCGTGACTTGTCCAAAATGGCCAGACAATTGCATCATATTGTGTGATGGTAGGGCGGCTCCTGACTATAAGTGCAGTCGGGGGCGGTCCTCTATTTTTACCTGGTGTTTTGGCTTTGTACCCAATTTGGCGCAATTAAGGGCCCAATAAACGGCCGACGCACCGCAACAAACCGACTTATTCCTTAGAAAAGGGTAAATCCATCAAAGGGAGCATAATAAATTTAAAAATGTAAGATTCAGGAGGCGTGATGAGCCATAACAACTTAGACGGGACCTGCCCTTATATGCAACGATCATGTTCAAATCTAGTCTCACAATCTATCTGAATTGAAAACTCTTACATTTTTAAAATACGGAAACAGCTATTGTAATAGGGAAAATTTTCATCTATAATGTCCACTATACAAGAACAAATGTACATGAGAAATAAACAAATGGAGGTTTTCGGCTTATGGAATCAATTTCAATCGGACTTTTAGGACTCGGAACGGTGGGAGCGGGAGTGGTGAAGATTGTAGAGAATCATCAAGATAAACTTTCCCATCAAATCGGCTGCCCTGTGAAGGTGAAAAAAGCCCTTGTGCAGGATTTAGAGAAAGATAGAGGGATGGATATTGAAAAAGGCATACTGACCTTAAATCCTGAGGAAGTCCTGTTTGATCCTGAAATTGATATAGTGGTCGAGGTAATGGGAGGAATCGAAGCGACGAAGGAGCATCTCCTCCATGCGTTGAACCAAAAGAAGCATGTCGTGACAGCAAACAAGGATCTCATGGCGCTCCACGGACCAGAGTTATTGAGAGCTGCCTCGGAAAATGGCTGTGACCTATTCTATGAAGCAAGCGTAGCCGGGGGCATCCCGATTTTAAGGAGTTTAGTAGACGGCCTCGCATCTGATCGCATTACGAAAATGATGGGGATCGTCAACGGAACGACAAACTTTATTTTGACAAAGATGACGAAAGAGGGGCGGACTTTCGAGGATGTCCTGGGAGAGGCCCAGGATTTGGGCTATGCGGAAGCGGATCCGACGGCAGATGTGGGCGGTTTGGACGCAGCAAGAAAGATGGCGATCCTTTCAACGTTAGGGTTTTCCATGAATGTCGATTTAGCGGATGTGAAAGTGAAGGGCATCACGGAAGTAACGGGTGATGATATTCAATATGCCGGGCAGTTCGGCTATACGATGAAACTCATCGGCTATGCACACCGTGATGGGGAGAAAGTAGAAGTGAGTGTGGAGCCTACCCTGCTTCAAAATGAGCATCCCCTGGCGTCCGTTCATGATGAATATAACGCAGTGTATGTTTATGGGGAAGCAGTAGGGGAAACGATGTTTTACGGTCCCGGTGCCGGAAGTCTTCCGACGGCTACAGCTGTCGTATCCGACCTGGTGGGAATCATGAAGAATATGAGATTGGGAGTAACCGGGAAGAGTGCTGTGAATCCTCAATTCCCTAAAAAGCTAAAAGAACGGAGTGAAATCCATTCAAAGCATTTCCTTCGTTTGCACGTTCAGGATGAAGTAGGCGTTCTGGCAAGATTGACTTCCATCTTTTCCAGTCATGGAGTCAGTTTCGAAAAGATCCTACAAAACCCGTTAGACAGTGATGAATTTGCTGAAATTGTTTTAGTCACTCACAAAGCATCCTTGGATCACTATGAAGATATTCTGATGGAGCTTAAGGATTATGAAGCCATTCATTCAATCGAGAGCTCATATCGGGTAGAAGGGGGAGAAAGAGGATGAGGTGGAAAGGGTTACTTGAAGAATATGGAGAACGACTGCCATTAACCAACGTCACTCCCCCTTTAACGTTAAATGAAGGAAACACTCCCTTGGTTGAATTAAAAACGTTGTCACATGAATGGGGAATCGAGTTATATGTAAAGGTCGAGGGGGCCAATCCTACAGGGTCCTTTAAAGATCGCGGTATGGTACTCGCCGTTGCCAAAGCGGTGGAAGCGGGCAGTTCGACGGTCATTTGTGCTTCTACCGGCAATACTTCCGCTTCAGCAGCTGCCTATGCGGCGAGGGCGGGGATCAAATGCATCGTGGTCATCCCCGAGGGGAAGATCGCTCAAGGGAAATTAGCTCAGGCCGTCATGTATGGTGCAGAGATCATTTCAATTGAAGGGAATTTTGATGAAGCCCTGGAAATTGTCCGTGATTTAAGCAAAACAGAAGCTGTGACACTTGTGAATTCAGTGAATCCGTATCGCCTGGAGGGGCAGAAAACGGCCGCTTTCGAAGTCATTGATGGATTAGGTGAAGCTCCTGACGTTCTAGCGATCCCTGTCGGAAATGCCGGGAATATTTCAGCATACTGGAAGGGATTCAAAGAATATCATGATGCCGAAGCCACTACATTGCCCCGTATGTTCGGGTTTGAAGCATCGGGTGCTGCTGCCCTGGTTCATGACAGAGTGTTTCCAGAGCCCGAAACGATTGCCACTGCCATCAGAATCGGGAACCCGGCCAGCTGGACATTGGCAGTGGATGCGTTAAAGGAATCCAATGGTCACATTGATGAAGTGACGGATGAGGAAATCCTTGAGGCCTATCAGCTACTTGCAGGCAAAGAGGGGATTTTTGCAGAGCCGGCATCCTGCGCATCGATTGCAGGAATAAAGAAATCATTGAATAGAGGCTTGATCAAAGAAGGATCAAAAGTGGTGGCGGTGTTGACAGGGAATGGACTGAAAGATCCGGTTACGGCAATGGAATGCAGTCCGGTGACACCTGTACGATTGCCAAATGACCGGGAGAGGGTGAAGGATTATATTAAAGGGGCAATCGGCGTATGAAAAGGCGCGAACCCCGGTCATGGAAAATCACCGTCCCTGGGAGTACGGCTAATTTAGGTGCAGGATTCGATTCCCTGGGTCTGGCGTTAAATGTATTTTTAACGGTAGAGGTACATGAAGCGGGGGATTGGCAAGTGATTCCCCTTTCATCTGCCCTTGAGGTCTTTCCAACCGATGAAACGCATTTTATTGTAGAAGTGGCGAGACAGGTGGCAGATGAATATGGGAAGAAGCTGTCACCTTGTCACCTCTATGTGTCCAGCGATATTCCTTTAACAAGAGGATTAGGATCAAGTGCTGCAGCGGTCGTGGCGGGCATCGAACTGGCGAATGCTTTGTGTGGGCTGGATTTGACACAGGAATCGAAGCTTGGGTTTGCGAATCGATTGGAAGGTCACCCGGATAACGTAGGGGCATCCCTTTACGGAGGCTTTGTGGTCAGCTGTCAACATGAAAAGGGCGTGAGTCTGTTATCGGTTCCTGATCTTCCTGTTGATGTGGTATGTGTCATCCCGAAAGCGGAACTGAAAACATCTGATTCCCGAAACGTTCTTCCTCCCAGTCTTTCCTTCGGAGATTCTGTCGAGGCAGGTGCCATTTCAAATGTATTGGTAGCAGCTTTTTTAACGGGAGACTGGGAAACGGTCGGTGAGATGATGAAGCGGGACCGCTATCATCAGCCTTTTCGAAGAAAGCTCCTTCCCCACTATGATGCAGTCGAGGAGGTAGCGGTCCGTTTCGGTGCTTTCGGTGTGGCATTAAGCGGCGCCGGTCCGACGATCGCCTGTTTTGTAGAGCGGGAAGCGAGCGAGTGGCTTGCGCGTCAGCTTCAACAAACCTTCCCTCACATGGACGTACGCAAACTATCCATTTCCTCATCAGGAAGCACCATCACCACCAAACAACCAAAGGTCCGTCCCTCATCGCTTTAAACGGGTGAAGGACGGACCTTGTTTTTGTATGTTGACAATGGTTCATGAAGCCGGGTGACGGGCACATGGATGTTGTAGGAGGATGGTTGGTGCGGAGGTGTGCTTTCGCGTCACGCACCACCTTTCACTATTTTTCCCTGGCAATCATGAAACAATTTTCGGATTCATTTACGATCAAGTAGTAGTTGGATTGTGGGGTCATTCCCATTTCTTCTCGAAGTTCTTTTGGAATATGGACAGTCCCTTTTTCAGAGATGTAACGCTGGTTATGTGTTGAGTTCTTGACGGCGCGCTTAATATAGATGCAGTTGTTTTGATAGACGAGTTCCGCAAGGTTCCCAGGAATCAATCCAAACCGATGTCGCCATTGGTGTGGGAGGGTGATCGATCCGCTCTTACTGAATGTTTTGCTTCCATACATCATGCTCAATATGTCGCATCACCTGCTTTCACTATCATTGCTTCTCTTTTTTCCTTTTCCATGAAAGATAAACATCAATTTCAAAAAATAGGAAGAAGGTTGGGGTGGGTTTAATGAAAGCAGACCAGAGGAATAGGAGGGTATAACTCTTTGTATGGGGGTATGATACATGGAGTTCATCAGAATTCATTCTCCCCCACCTTCTAAAGGGCGTTCACCATTGAAAGAAAGAAGAAGAATGTCGATGTTCCGTTTATACTCCCTTCCTCTTCCCCTTGATCGGGATCCAGTCGACACAACACGTAACCATCTCTTTAATAGGAGGGCGATCGTTACTATTTATTCTCTCCTTACTGGATGGCTATGTTATGATTATGGATGTTGTCAAAATGAGGACGTGGAGAAAGACATACGGATGGAAAGAGTATCCATACTGACGTGGGCGGGCATCAAGGCACCATGTCTGTTGCCATGCTCCTTGGCATGAAGACAAGGATCTGAACAGCTCCACTCCTTGACATTCGGTGTCATTCTGTTATTTCTCATCATTCAAAGCGTAGGAATGTATCCTTTGTCCACCTTCCTTTTGAAAGTGAAATGAATGGTCAAAGAATTTATGATAAATTGGAAAGAAATGAGAAACCATAGGAGAAAGACTATTTTGAATTTAGGTGAACCCCCAAAAATGAAACAAGCAAAAAACATCGCCTTTAAAATTTCACTTACCTACGTATTATTAGGAGTGTTATGGATCATTTTATCCGACTATTTTTCCATGATACTCGCTCAAGAAAAGCTGAGCATGTATATTTATTTTCAAAGGTATAAAGGCTGGTTTTTTATACTGGTGACGGGTATGGTTCTCTTTCTGTTGGTTTACAGGAGAACATATGAATTGATCCTTTCAAATGAAAAGTTGAAAAAAAAAGAGCAGCAGCTCCAAGTAAGGAACCAGCACTACCATTCTTTATTCGAACAAAATCCGGATGCGGTGTTGGAACTGAGCCTGGATGGCAATGTCATGTATGTGAACGGTGAAGCGGAAGGGTTGCTTGAATCCAATCATGAAGATTTAAAAGAATTGAAGTTCAGCAGATTTTTGGATGATGACGAGATGAACCGGGTTAAGGAATTCTTTTTTCGAACCTTTAAAGGTTCAGCATCAACCTTTGAAACGACCGTGCATTCAGCCAATGGCAAAAGGAAGATTGTGCGCTGTTCACTTGTACCGATCATCATTAACGGGGAAGTGACTGGAATGTTTGCCATCGCCCGTGATATTACGCTTTATCGAAAAAACGAAGAAATGGTGATCGCTTCTGAAAAGCTTTCTGTCATCGGTAAACTGGCTGCGGCGGTTGCGCATGAGATTCGCAATCCTTTAACGTCTCTGAAGGGGTTCATACAGCTTATGAAGACCAGCAATAGAATCAATCATGATCAGTTGGACATTATGCTCTCAGAAGTCGATCGGATCGACTTGATATCAGGTGAAATGCTGATACTCGGTAAACAACAGGAAGTTCATTTTTGTCATGAAGAACTGGACGCTCTCCTTAGACAAGTATTGGTGCTGATGGAAGTCCAGGCGAATCTTGATGATGTATCCATACAATATGAGAACACGTCTGAGAAAACGTTATATGTGCTGGGAGAAGCAAATCAGCTTAAACAGGTGTTCATCAATATCATCAAAAATGCAGTCGAATCCATACCTGACTCCCGGGTGGGCAAAGTTTCCATCACATTGGAAAACAGGGGCGAAGTAGCCTGTATTATCGTGACAGATAATGGAGTCGGTATGGAGCCCGAAAGAATCAAGCATCTGGGAGAACCTTTTTATTCAACGAAAGAAAAGGGAACCGGTCTTGGACTTGCCGTCTGTCATAAAATCATTGCAAGACATAATGGACAAATCCATTTTAAAAGTGAAAAAGAAAAAGGAACAGCAGTGGAAATCAGCTTACCAATCGTGGAAGAAGAGATTGGTGCTGCCTCTGCTCATTAAGAAAGGACTATTCGCATGAACTCAATATCAACCATCATCAACACCCCGGCAATCCAAAAGAACTGGGAAGAATCAGGATTCACTTCCTTAACTCCTGTACAGGAACGGGTCATTCCTCTCATCATGGAAGGGAAAGACGTTGTTTGTGAATCGCCGACTGGAACAGGGAAAACGTTGGCGTACCTGCTTCCCATCATCCAGGCAGTGGATCCATCGAGAAAACAGGCCCAGGCTGTCATACTTGCCCCTTCCAGGGAGTTAGTCATGCAAATTCATCAGGAAATCCAGAAATGGTCGAAGGGAACCGACGTCACAAGCGCGGCCTTTATTGGTGGAGCAAACATTAAAAAGCAAGTTGAAAAGTTAAAGAAAAAGCCGCATATCGTCGTGGGAACAACGGGACGCCTGATCGAACTGATGAAACTGAAAAAACTGAAGATGCATGAAGTCAAAACCATTGTGGTGGATGAGTTCGACTTAATGATTTCGTCTGAACACATCCGTGAAGTGAAGGATATTATAAAATCAACATTAAAAGAGCGCCAGGTATTATTCTTCTCTGCGACGCTTTCAGACGAAACCGGACATGTAGCAGAATCACTTCTGCAAAACCATGAAATCATCAAAATGGAAGCCAACCTGGATAACCCCAAAGTCGATCACGTATATGTATATACAGAGCTGCGGGATAAAATGGAGGCTCTTAGAAGCATCTCATACTTCAAAGGCATAAAAGCCCTTGTATTTTTCAATCAATTGGAGAAGCTCTCAGAAATGGAAGAGAAACTTAAATACAAGGGAGTCGAGCTTGAAGTATTGGCTGGTGAATCAAATAAAATGGAACGGAAACAATCACTTGACCGCTTCCGCTCTGGAAAAGTATCCATGCTCCTGACAACCGATGTTGCCGCACGCGGTCTTGATATTACAGACGTCACACATGTTGTCCACTACGATTTCCCGAGCGACACGAAACAGTATATTCACCGGTCAGGCAGAACCGGGCGCATGGGGGCTGAGGGTACCGTCATCTGCCTTGTATCCAAAAGGGAACTGAGCTTCCTTGAAAAATTAAGTAAAGAACTTAACCTCCCGTTTGATGAAAAAACCATCCGAGGCGGAGGGCTTCATGAGCCAGAGGGAAAATAAACGAAAGAAAAAGAGGTCCGTTGCCAGACGGACCTCTCTATTTTTCGTTTGGCATGTTGATCAAGCTTACATGGCCGATGCAGACGGAAGGTCAATGAGATTCCTTCCTAAAGACGCTAAGAGTATCAGCAAATCCATCCCCTATTTTTCAAACACAACATCTCCATCCATCATCGTCATCCAAACGGTCATCTCCAGAATGTCTTCTGCTTTCAATTCAAAAGGGTTTCGATCCAGAACGACTAGATCAGCTTTCTTTCCAATTTCAACAGTCCCTGTATCATGCTCCCTGAAGTTGCCGTAAGCAGGGGATTTCGTATAATGAATCAGGGAATGGGCTAATGAAATTTTCTCCAATGGATTCCAGCCCTCCTGGGGGGTGCCGTCCTCATGCTTCCTGGTAACGGCACGGTAAAGGCCGGGCATGGGATTCAAGTCCACTATCGGGAAATCCGTACCAAACGCCACAACCGCTTTATGATTCTGCAAGGAGCCGATGGGCCACGTGAATCGTGCCCTGTCATGCCCCAGCCTGTCTAAATAGGCATGGGTATCCATTGAACCCGATGTCATGTGTTCAGGTTGGATGGATGCAATGACACCTAATTTCTCAAATCGGCTGAAATCACTTGGGTCGCATACTTCAATATGCTCGATCGTATGGCGTGAATCCCGGAAACCGTTCACGTTCCCTGCATGCTCATACAAGTCCAGTCCCAATCGTACCGCTGCATCTCCACAGGCATGAAGACGGATCCTGAACCCTTCCCGGTCAGCATCATCAATCCATTTTTGGTACACATCCGGTGTATAAATAGTACCGCCTCTCTCATTTGGACGGTCTGAGTAAGGCTGAAGCAGAAAGCCGGTATAGGTGAGAGGGACTCCATCCAGGAACTGCTTCAATCCAGAGAATTGAAGTTTTTCGGATTGATATCTTTCCCTGAAATGAAGGGCACGCTCAAGGTTTCCATCCAGCACATCCAAGAAATGAATTCTCGCTGTCAGCTTTCCTTGTTCTTCAAAACCTTTATAAAAAGCTGGATCCCCCAAGTTGTAGCCTGGGAGGGGGAGCATATCCGAAACAGAGGTGATCCCGTAGGATGAAATTTTTGCAAGCATTCCGTCCATGAGCCTGTTTTTTACTTTTTCCTCAAAGGAAAAAGCTTCAATGACATATTTGACTGCCGTCTCGTACAAAAAGCCCGTGGGCTCCCCATGCTCGTCCTTTTCTATTTTCCCAAAAGGAGGTTCAGGTGTGTCCCTGTGTATGCCCAATTTCTCCAGGGCAGCTGTATTCAACCAAGCGCTATGGGCTTCTTCATTCAGAAGGACGACGGGACGGTGGGGGATATATCGATCTAAAGAGTGTCGGGTGGGAAGAGACTGGCCGGGCCAGCGCACATGATGCCAGCCGAAACCGAGCACCCACTCTTCCTCTTGATGGCTTTGGGCATATTCCGCTGCCATTTTGGCCGTCGATTCTTCTGAATAACCATGAGTCAACTGACAAAATCCCTCAAACATGGCCCCTAAAAATAAATGAAGGTGAAAGTCATGAAATCCTGCCATGACAAGGCGATTTCCAACATCCCATGTTTTCGTATGAGGCCCAGTAAAGCTCTCGATTTCCGAACGTGGCCCCACTCCCGCAATTTTGTCACCTTGAACAGCAACGAAACCGTCAAAGGGGGATAACGCATTCCCTGTGAATATGGCCTTACTTAAAATGATATGTTGAGCTTTAAGTTCCATCTTTCGGTCTCCAATCCTTTTAATCCTGTTAAATCGATTGTAACGAGTCTAAGGAATCAATACAACTAATCCAAGTTTCAAGGTGAAATCAGTCCCCCCTTTGTCGGCAGTGACGATAAAAAATAAAAAATAAATACTTTATCTTTTAAGCAGGCATTGGAAAAATAAATGTTGAATTACTAATGGGAACAATAAGAAAAAGGAGAATGATTATGCTGACAAGAACCTTCCCTGTGCTTGAAACAGAAAGATTCCGATTAAGGCAGATGGAAGAAAGGGATGCTCCTCAAGTCTTTGACTACTTTTCAAAAGATGAAGTCACCAGATATTATGATTTAGAGCCGTTTCAAGATGTAAAACAAGCAGTGGAGATCATTCAAAGATGGGACGGGAGATTCCAGATAAATGAAGGGATAAGATGGGGGATTGCTCTAAAAGGGACAGATGAAATCATCGGAAGCTGCGGTTTTCATGAGTGGCAGAAAGAACACTTCAAAGCAGAGCTCGGATTTGAGGTTCACCCGATGTATTGGAGACAAGGCGTGATGACGGAGGTATTGAAACCGATCCTGCAGTATGGATTCGAAGAGATGTCTCTCAACCGAATAGAAGCCTTCTATGATCCTGAAAATACCTCATCCCAAAAATGTTTGAAAAAAGCGGGATTTACGTTTGAAGGGATACTGAGAAAGGCGGCGTTTGAAAAAGGTGTTTTTTGCGATGCGGCCGTTTGTTCCCTGTTGAAGGAAGAGTTTTAAACAAAGTGTAAGACGCTGCTTATGTATATATCACATAAACAGCGCCTTAGCTTAAGTAAACCTTATTCAATTAACTTTCCTATCCTTTCTTACTAATACACATACGTAACATTCATTTCAATTAATGGTCTTGCATGTATTATTTAGTTTATTTTCTCTTGCCACTGATTCCCCACACGCCCACATGTTACGAAGATAGTTTTCACGGGCTACCTTCAAGCGTACCATGATGTTAACGTGCTTCGCTTACATTCTTCATTGGAATCATCTCCTGAAATAAGATTGCGCATTCCCGCATATCCACACATCCTGAAATCAGTTTTCACGGGCCGATCTCGAAAGCCGAATGTGATCTGACATGCTTTGCTTACTTACTTCATTGGAATCACGCCTTCCTTTAAAGAGTGTGTTTGTAAATCTTTTATTAAGTATATATTAGCAAATTATAAGATTAATGAAAATGTTCAGAAAAATCAATATAATGCGATTTGGGCTGTTTTCTACAGGGAAATATACGGTTATCTCACTTTATCTCAATCTTTCTAGTTTTTTTAAAAATGGCCTGTTTCCTCTGTTTCCTCTGTATAGTCTCTCCATTCACAGAAGGTTCGTAAGCGACCCCTTTCGCTTTGCTCTGTGCTTAGTGCAGCTGGAAAAGTAATCTCCTTAGGAAAATTGAAATCCCCTTTGAGTTTATCATGTAAAAAAACGCCTAATATGATTTTCGATTTAGATAATGAAACTCCAAATCAAGTTCCCTGTTCACAAGCAGTTCCATTTCTTCAAGATGATGTGTTTCCACGACGGGATCGAGGCGGGACCAGTGAACCTTATTGATAAAGTAATAGTTTCTGATTTTCCTGAGGATGACCAGGGAGTTCGGGAAGAGATCGAATTCTGCTTTTATACTATTGAATCGTGTAAATCCCCATTTAGTCATTTTCATCTTTTCATCACCTAGTCTTCTATTTACCTTTTCTTGTAAGGGGGTAATCATCCGGCAGCGTATCCTGTTTAAACAAACGTTTGATTAGTGCTTTGAAATGCTTATTTTACAGTGTCTGAAGGGTTTAAACAATCGTTTAACACCAATTCTTAATTTACATGCACAGCGTTTCATTCTTAGATTGTCATTGCTATTCACGAAGGGCTCTTGTTATGATGAGAAGGTTATGAATCGTAAAGATAAGCTAGGAGAATGAGCTTTGAATAAAGTATTAACCAACTATTCTATTTACCCATATGAAGCGGATAAGAAGGAAATCCCGGTGGCACCTCTCCATAAAGGGGAAACAACGAAACAGCTGATCTCCTCACATGAAGAGGATGCTTTTTTCTTTCGAACTATGGAAGCGGCGGGTATTCACTTGAATGCTTCGCAAATTGAAGCGGTCCGGCATGTGGAAGGTCCTTGTTTGACCCTGGCTGGTGCTGGAACGGGTAAGACGACGGTACTGGTGTGCAGGGCTGGGTATCTCATGTCTGTAAAGAATATTCAACCAAGAAACATACTGCTTGTAACATTTACCAAGAAAGCGGCGGAAGAAATGAAGCAGCGCATTGCAGGCCTTCCGGGCACAGAGCAGGGCGGGCAGGTACATGCCAGCACCTTCCATGCGTTGTTTCTATTTCTATTACGATCCCGTCATTATACTCAGGAAGTGATAGGGAACGAGCGCTATAAACAAATCATATTAAAGCAAATTCAACGTGAAATGAATATCTATGATCCTTATGATGCAGAAACACTCCTGGCCAAACTCTCTCATTATAAACTCAACCAAAAAGATATCAGAGATCTTCCTGAGAAATCCAAGTCCGAAAAAGAAGTGCGTGCCATTCTCTTAAAATATGAAGAGTGGAAGCGAATGAATCATAAAATGGATTTCGATGATATTTTGACAGAGTCATATCAATTACTTCTTGGCAATCCAAACCTCCTGACTTCGCTTCAGCATCGTTTTCAGTACGTAATGGTGGATGAGTTCCAGGATACGAATCTTGTACAATACGAGCTTATGAAGTTGATTGCGGCTCATCGTAACTTGTTCGTGGTAGGGGATGATGACCAAACGATCTACACCTTTAACGGAGCAAGGAACGAGTTTATATTGGATTTCGATGAAGAGTTCCCTGATGCCAGGGTAGTGACGTTAAAGGAAAACTACCGCTCTGATGCGTATATCATTGGTTTGGGCAATGAAGTGATCGGACGAAACGATCACCGCCGTGAAAAAGAGCTGATTGCCACCAAAATCGAAGCTCAAAAGCCCCAATATTCAAGACCTGCAACTGCGGACGAGGAAGCCGTGTGGATCACAGAAGAGATTCAAAGGTTAATAGAAGAAGGTTATTCCTATGGGGATATGACGATCCTTCATCGAACGATGAGCAGCGGGAGGGCGGTCTTTGAGCAGCTGCTGTTAAAGGAAATCCCTTTTACGCCCTATAACCAAAAGGATTCTCTATTCTATGAGAACTGGACCGTGAAACCTGTGGTGGATTACTTACGGCTGTCGATTGTGCCAAGGAATTTTTCAGCGATGGAATCCCTATTGCCTACCCTCTTTATTAGACGGGACCGTGGAATCGCCCATATTCTGGAGGAAGACAGGAAAGAGAGAAAGAAATATCCTCTCATCCATCTAACGACCTTACCCGGGATAAAACCCTTTCAGGTAAAGAATATTAAAGCCAGAATGAAATTTCTTAAGGGAATTGGCGACGAATCACCAGAAACGGCCATCAAACGGATCCGAAAAGAATTCTACCATCAATACATCGATGCCCAGGAATCTCATGTAGTCACCGAACAAAAGGAACTCATTAAAGAAATGCTGGATGAGCTCGAAGGATCAGCGAAGCGTTTTGAGACCATTTCCAGTTTCATCACTTTTATTGATGAGATGAAGGCTAAGTATGAAGAAGTCTATTCAAGTCAGAGCAGAAACACGAACAGTGTGTCTTTAATGACAATACACCGCTCAAAGGGTCTCGAGTTCCCCGTTGTGTTTTTAATCGGGGCGATCGAAGGGAATCTCCCCCACAGCTCCGCTCTCAATGCCAATAAGCTTGAGGACAAAGTATATAAAGATCCGAATCAAAAAGAAAAGGCTTTGAGTGCCATAGAAGAAGAAAGACGGCTGGCATATGTAGCCATCACAAGGGCAAAGGAAAAACTATTTATTTCTTCCCCGGCTTATTATCAGGGGGAGGCACGGAAATGCTCCCGTTTTATAGCTGACATATTCAGGAAGGCACCGCACACGGACCAACCAAAACCATTCAAAAAAGCCAGGAGTGGGAAACTCACCAACATCCTGGCCTGGATTTGTACGAATACCACGTGTATCGCGTGGCAGCGTCCGGATACAAATGAAAATTCAGAATCGAAAGTATGTCCTTTATGCTCCAGTCCAATGAAACTAGGTGAGAAAGAGATAGTCGAATAATGAAAAATCCCGGTTTCCCTGTAATCAAGGAAGCCGGGGTTTTTTTGTGGAATGAAGTTGAGTGTTGATGATCAGCTGTTCACCAATTGGCACGAAAAAGATGGTTTTGGCCCGATAAACGGTAAAAGTGACCCGACAGCATCCAGATCGTATACGAATTTCGGTGAAAGAGCCCGACACTTCAGTTCAGACAGTCATTTCAGCTGCCTGCCCCGTCACTGGGAAAAATGATCATGATCTCGCGAATCGATCTTTTTCGAATCGTTTGAATCCAGTGCTTGTCTTAAGAAATAAATAAGAATACCCAAAATCATCCCAAGCATCACGACTAAACCTAAAGTGATTGTTATCCCCATGTCATATCCTCCTTTTTTCTAGCTATGGTCCAAGTGTTGGAATTTTAAACATCTATACCAACAGTCTATGAACCGACAGAGTGATAATATTCGGATGTCAGAAGAATTTGTGGACGGGGATCCATTCGATAAGAGGAACTGTTTTATAAAAGTCTCAGAATATGAAAATAGTGAACGGTGTACATATGGGGAGGTGATGCGCAGAAATGATCGATACTGCTGACGTACTACATTGGATGATCGCCTTTGGTGCATGAACACTAGCCATAATCGCAGTCACTCAAGAAATAACCTATCCTCTATGACAACTGCAGGGGATAGGTTATTTCTTCCTTCATTAAAGGGCAATATACATTGTCAGAGTTCTGGTGGAGCCAAGGCTCTGTAAGAAATGAATGAACGCCTCTGCAAGATTAAACCCTGTAAAGTAATCTTATTCATTCCGGTCAATTAAAATCGCTCGAACAGGAGAGCCGTCTCCTTCTTTAAGAGGGAGGGGAAGGGCGATCAATTCATAACGACCAGGTTTGACGCCGTTAAGGACAATCCCTTCCAATATCCCGATTCCATGCTCCTGCAAAGAATGGTGGGATGCTAGCTCCTTGCTATCTAACGGGTCGACAGATGGAAGGTCCACTCCGATCAGGTCAATGCCTTTTTCCTTCAGGTAAGGGGAAAGGTCTTTCGTAATGGGCGGGATGCTGTCGGGAAACCGATCAGGATTCTTCCATGCATTGGTTTTGAAAAGAATCTTCTGAATTCCTGTGAAATCAACCTCTTCCAACTGTTCAGGGCTTATTTCCGCAGCCCCTTCCATGGATACAACAAGGGCAGGGCCCATAAATTTCTCTAACGAAAGGTCAATGATCCGTTGTCCGGCACTGTCGAAATGGAAGGGAGCATCCACGTGTGTACCGGTGTGTGAACTCATTGTGAGCTGTCCGACATTCACGGACCCCGTGTCCGCCTTCGTCCATTTCAAAGAGTACCCAAACGGGGTGTCCCCAGGCCAAACCGGTGTATTGTTATGCAGGGGGCGGGAAATATCAATGATTTTCATTCCTTCTCATCCTCTCAATCCGGTATGCATTACGCTACGACATTCCGCGTATTCTCAAATTGTTTATATTCTTCATTCTCCATGATGCTCTTCAGGATCCTAACCGTCTCCCACACATCGGTGTAGGAAGAATAAAGGGCAACGGGTGCAAGTCTGATCACGTCCGGGGAACGGAAGTCAGGTGTGACGTTATTCACCTTCAATGCTTTACAGATTCTCGCAGCCTCCTCGTGCCTTAAACTGATATGCCCCCCTCTTCGATCGTCCTCGAGAGGGTTGCAGAGTGTAAACCCATAATGGACAAGCTCCTGTTGAATGAGATTCATCATGAATCGTGTCAGGGAAAGGGATTTCCTTCTCAGGTTCCCAATGCCTGCTTCTTCAAACAGCTCGAGGGAGCCCAGTAAAGGAGCGCTGCTTAATATATGCGGTGTCCCGATTTGGAAGGCGCCGGCAGAATCTGCATGATTCAAGGTGTGGTCCATATCGAATTGCTTGTCCTTACGGGAGCTGAACCAACCGGAAAGTCCGGGCTTTTTCCCTCTATGTCTATTGTGAACAAATAATCCGCCGACACCGCCAGGACCGCTGTTCAAGTATTTATAATTGCACCATACGGCGAAATCCACTCCGTCTTCATGTAATTGATGGGGCAGGGCCCCGATGGAGTGGGCTAAATCGAACCCGATCACAATCCCCCGTTTATGCGCTTCACTGGTCAATCGCTTTATATCAAGAAGCTGCCCACTTCGATAGAGTACGGAAGGTAAAAGGATCAGTGCAATATCTTCTGTCATCTTCTCAATAATATCTTCTTCTCTTAACGTGTATCCGTCCCCGCTTTCCACTTGAATCAAATGGTCTTCAGGAGAGTGTCCCTTTAACTCAAGCTGACTTTGGATTGCATAAATATCTGAAGGGAAATTCAATTCGTCCCCTAAGATTTTTGTTCGTTTTCCTTTAGGTTGATAGAAAGTGGAAAGTAACTGGTGCAGGTTTGTAGTGATGGATCCTGTTACGATCACCTCGTCCTTTTCTGCCCCTATCAATGGAGCTGTCATGTCACCGAGCTTTTCAGAATAGTAGAACCAAGGTTCCCGGCCGTCCATCCAGCCGTCGATGCCATGTTCCTTCCAATCCTCCAATGATGTCAGTAATGACTTCTCTGCCCTTTTAGATAATAAACCCAATGAATTTCCATCCATATAATAGTGGTCACTTTTTATGTAAAATTCGTTGCGGTAATGGGCCAATGAATCCTGCCTATCCAGTTCCTCCGCATGTTTCAGCGTCCATTTTTCTTCATCTGTCATTCCTATCCCACCTTTAACAGTCTTACCAAAATGATAATCGAAATGATTTGAATAGTAAAACAATTGGTAGGTCTGTCAAATGGATAGGTATGTAAAAAAATATTTATTTCTGAATAAATTATTCAAAAATGTATAAAAAGTCTAAAAACTTTGTTATAAATGAATTAATATAAATTTTATTGGGATAATTATTCATATTTGAATAATTTTCAAATCGCAAAGGGGATGCTGATGTGACGGTGGATAAAAAAAACTGGAATGAAAATGAGGCGATTCTTCACTCACTTCAAGAGGATATTTTAGTGACCAATACGGATGGAATCATCTTGAAGGTAAGTGAAGCAACAGGGGATATTTATAACGTGGATTCTAAAGAAATGATAGGCAAATCAGTGTACGATCTTGAAAAGGAAGGTGTTTTTTCTCCCATCTTGACCCCGATCGTCTTGAAGGAAAAGAAAAAAATCACGTTGGTTCAGACCAGTAAAGAAGGCAAGAAGCTCCTCGTGACAGGGATCCCTGTATTCCATGATTCCGGGGAACTGGTCAGGGTCGTAAGTTATTCCCATGATGTAACAGAATTATTGAATATGAAGAAGTATCTGACGGATATGGAGCATGAGATGGAAAGAGTGAAAGGTGAGCTTGAAATCCTAAGAAGCCGTCACCATCATTCAGAAGGGATCATCGCCACAAGTGATGAGATGAAAATGGTGTTACAGAGCGCTTTGCAAGTAGCGGATGTGGATGTGAATGTTCTTTTGCTGGGAGAGTCCGGTGTCGGGAAGTCTCATATTGCGAAATTCATACATAACAAAAGTCAAAGGAAAGCGGGTCCCTTCATTGAGGTCAATTGTGGATCGATACCTGACTCGTTATTTGAAGCAGAGTTCTTTGGATATGAAGCCGGTTCTTTTACAGGGGCAGACAAGAAGGGAAAGGTGGGGTTGGCAGAGCTCGCGGAAGGCGGGACCTTATTCTTGGATGAAATAGGGGAGTTGACCCTGTCAAACCAGGTCAAGATTCTAAAATTCATTCAAGAAAAGCAGTTTTATCGGGTCGGTGGTACGAAGCAGCGAAAGGTCGACTTTCGGATCCTCGCAGCTACCAACAAAGATCTGGAGAAGGCTGTGGATGAGAGGGAGTTCAGGCGTGATTTGTATTTTCGTTTAAATGTTGTCCCTATTACGATCCCGCCCCTAAGGGAACGGACTTCAGACATCATGGCAATGATCGACTATTTTGTGACGTTCTTTTGTGAGAAATACCAGCGGGAAAGAGAGTTGGATGAAGGGGTCATACACCAGTTATTGATCCAGGATTGGAAAGGGAATGTCAGGGAGTTGATGAATCTTATAGAAAGGCTTGTCGTGACCTCTTCCAAGCAATTAATAGAGATGCAGAATCTGCCCCCTGGATACATCAAACAGATTGGTGATATTTCAACATTCGAGCATGATGGTCAATCATTGCGGGATATTCTTGAAGCGGTGGAGGAGCAGGTACTTAAGAATGCGAAGGAGAAACATAAGACAACGACCTTGATGGCTCAACGTCTGGGGATCAGCCAACCATCTGTAGTCAGGAAACTGAAAAAATATAACATTAAATGAATATTGGCACGATATTTGCATGTATAAAGGTGATAAGAAGAGGAGGAGGATGGGATCCAAGGGGAAAAGCTTCATGATTAAAGGAAATGGAATCATTTTAAAAGGGGTGTTTGACAATGGAAGTTGGTAAGCAGAATGTCAGTCAATTTGAAACCCGTTCGGGGACGACAACAAGGGAAGCGATGAAGTTCATCATTCCATCATTATTAGGGGTATTGTTGTTCCTTGTCCCTGTTACGTATCAGGGAAATATGACAATCGGAGTCGGAATCTTTGCTTCATATTTTCAAGGGTTGCTTGAAGGTGTCCTTCCATTATTCATGACAGTGGTTTTTGGTTTTTCAGCTCTTATGGCTATTTATACAAAGATGGTTAAACCTCAGTGGATTATCAATCAATCATTCTTAAAAGGATTGTTCGACGTCGGATACTTTTGGATCGCAGTTCGTGTCCTTGGGTCGATCTTTGCGGTGATGACGGTAAACGGAAGTGGTCCCGAATGGATTATTTCTGACTTTACAGGAGGAACCGTGTTGTATTCCCTGGTTCCTGTCCTGGCCACATGGTTCTTATTTGCAGGGTTGTTGATGCCGCTTCTTCTGGACTTTGGATTGATGGATTTCTTCGGTACATTATTGCAGAAAATCATGAAGCCTCTATTCCAATTGCCTGGACGTTCATCCATCGATGCGCTTGCTTCCTGGATGGGGAGTGGGACAGTAGGGGTTTTGATCACGACAAAGCAATTTGAAGAAGGCTACTACACGAAGCGTGAGGCGGCAGTCATTGCCACAAATTTCTCTGTTGCTTCAATCGCTTTCAGTCTTGTGATCGTAAGTTTCATCGGCTTGGAATCCATGTTTGTCCAGCTGTATGCGACAGTGGTCATTGCCGGGATCGCCGCTGCTGTCATCTGCCCGCGAATCCCTCCCCTTTCCCGCAAGAAAGATACGTATTATGAGCCGGTTGGAATGCAAATTTCCGAAACGGTACCGGAAAATGTCTCCCGTTTTCAATGGGGGTTTGAAAAAGCTGTAGAAAAAGCATCTGAAGTGAAGAGCGTGGGAGAAGTGACGAAGAAAGGACTTCAAAACGTAGTAGATATCTGGTTTGGTCTGATTCCCCTTGTTATGGCTCTGGGAACTCTTGCTTTGGTCATAGCGGAATACACTCCGGTGTTTGATGTATTGGCATACCCAATCGTTCCGCTCCTTGAATTGTTGCAAATTCCCCAGGCGGCAGATGCTGCTCCGGCCATGATCGTTGGTTTTGCAGATATGTTTTTACCTGCTGTAGTCGGCAGCGGGATAGAAAGTGAGCTTACTAGATTCGTCATTGCCGCTATGTCTTTGACCCAATTAATCTATATGTCTGAAATTGGGATTCTATTAATCAAATCCAAAATACCTATCAGCTTTTTGGACCTATTTATTATCTTTATTCAGCGTACGGTCATCACCTTACCGATCGTTGCATTGTTAGCGCATTTCTTCTTTATGTAAAAAAACAAATGAATCAGTCACAAAATGGAGGTTACTGGAATGGATCGAACATTTGAAGAGCTTATACAACATATGCCTAATCGCCTGGCTCCCAGTATGGCGAAGGACCACCCGAATTTACCGGTAGTGAAGGAAGAGGGCTGCTATTACTACGGATTGGACGGAAAGAAATATCTCGATTTCACTTCTGGAATTGCCGTAACGAATGTTGGACATCGCCATCCGAAAGTTGTACAGGCGATCAAGGATGCAGCAGACGGGCTGATGCACGGTCCTTCAGGTGTCATCATGTATGAATCGATCCTGCGGTTGGCAGATGAACTGGCAGAGATTCTCCCGGGAGATTTGGATAGTTTTTTCTTCGCCAATAGTGGAACCGAGGCGATTGAGGGTGCCATCAAACTTGCCAAATATGTCACGAAGCGTCCGTATGTTGTTTCATTCACCGGTTGTTTCCATGGACGTTCTCTTGGTGCATTGAGTGTCACGACTTCCAAGAGCAAGTATCGAAAGTTTATGCAGCCATCAGGATTGACGTACCAGATTCCGTATGCGAATGAAAGGGAATGTCCCGAGGGAGCCGATTCAGTAACTTATGTTGTAGAAAAGCTTGAAAAGGATTTTGATACTCTCTTCAATCATCAGGTCACTCCAGAAGAGGTAGCATGTGTGATCTTGGAACCTGTCCTTGGCGAAGGAGGGTACATTGTTCCACCGAAAGCATGGCTCCAAAAAGTAAGGGAGATTTGTGATCGCCACAATATCTTACTGATTTTCGATGAAGTCCAAACAGGATTTGGACGTACGGGAAATTGGTTCGCTGCCCAAACCTTTGATGTGACGCCGGATATCATGGCCATTGCAAAAGGCATAGCGTCGGGGCTCCCTTTGAGTGCCACGGTTGCATCCAATAAACTGATGAGGGAGTGGCCCCTTGGAAGCCATGGGACGACCTTTGGGGGGAACCCGATTGCCTGTTCCGTTGGACTTGCAACTTTAGAAGTCATGAAGGAAGAAAATCTCCTTGATAACACGAAAACAATGGGAGCCTATGCCGTTTCCAGGCTGGAGCTTTTAAAGGAAAAGCATGATGTGATTGGGAGCATACGTGCCGTTGGACTGATGATCGGGATTGAGATCGTTCACCCTCAAACAGGAAAACCCAATCAGGAGGGCTTAATGGACATTCTTGACAGGGCTCTGGAAAAAGGAGTGTTATTTTATCTTTGTGGGAATCATTCTGAAGTCATCCGCATGATTCCGCCCCTCACTGTCACAAAAGAGCAGATCGATGACGGACTTCGCATGTTGGATGAAGCATTGAGTGAATATGAGGCGACATTGATGAGCCATTTTGATTAACTGGTTTGTAGGTTGATCCAAAAGTGTTTACCAAAAATAAACCCGGACTCATTTGCCTTCCAGGAGGGAAATGAGTCTGGGTTTTTAACCTTGTATAAATGGACAATCTAGAGGGTAGCTCTTTCCTTGATTGGAATGCAAGAAGAAGCCTCCTGCGTGAGGAGGCTTCTTACGCCCTTGGAAAGCGAAGTCCTGCACGGAGATCATGAGCGGCATGAAGAGCATACCTTAATATGGTTCATATTGTGTTATGCCGTTTGCTGTAACTCAGCTTCATTCTTTTTTGTCGTCATGAGAGTCACGACGATCAATACAATGATGGCTAACGGAACAGCAATGACAACACTATTCAGATCAAATGGTTTCTGAAGAACAATCTCCCAGATCAACGTAGAGATCACACCGGCAAGCATTGAAGATACGCCTCCAGCAGCATTCACACGTTTCCAGAAGAAAACGGCTAAGACGGCTGGTGTAATGCCTGCACCATAAACAGTGTACGCGTACATTTGAACATCCAGGACGCTTGGGAAGTAATTGATAATGATGAATGCCATAGCACCCAGTACCACAATGAACATCTTCGTCATTTTCAGCTGTTTATCATCTGAAGCATTCGAATTGATATATTTTCCGTAAATATCATAGGTTAGATTCGTTGCAGCAGACAATAGATACGAATTACCAGTTGTAATGATAAAGGAAGCCGCTGCTGCCAGAAGGATTCCCCCAATTCCAATCGGCATGGCAATCGTCGTAGCCATCAGAGCCATTCCTGGATCAATATCCGGGAACAGGGAACGGGAAGCGAAGGCGATTAAGGAGATGGCAGGAGAAATGATGATCATGGCAATGAGCCATCCAATTTGTCCTTTTCTTGATGAAGAATCTCCTTTAGAAGAAGCCAGACGCTGATACATGTTCTGATCACCCAATAACAAGAATAGTGATGGCAATAAATAGCCGATCAATTGAATGATGGATAAGTTACCTGTTGCTGACATATGGGAAGCGGGTACATTTTGCACGATTTCATCCCATCCGCCGGCAATGAAGAAGATGGTTGGGACGGTAATAATTAAGCCTCCGACCATGAGAAAACCACTCAGTGCATCTGTCTGAGAAACAGATCGCAAGCCTCCGATCATCGCAAGGAAAACGATCAAGACTGCCCCGATGGTCGTACCAAGTCCAACGGACATACCGGTTGTTAAATTAAGGATAAAGCCGAAACCTTTCATCTGATAAGAAACAATCCCTACATAAGCCAGGATAATGATGACACTTGAAAGATTTCGTGCAGTGGATCCATACTTTTCTTCTAATATTGCTGAAACTGTATATTTGCTGAACGCGCGGATCTTCGGTGCGACCAGGTAAAGAATCAAGATTCCCACAAGGGTCGGGATCATGAGCATTAAGGAAGGAATAATTCCAAAGCTGTATGCCACAGAAGTTTCTCCCCCTGATATACTTCCACTTCCAGTCCACGTTGCAAGCAATGTTCCCATCAGTACAAAGGGACCGAGACTTTTTCCTGCGAGGATAAAGTCATTGCTGCTTGATACCTTCTTGGACATATACGTCCCTATACCAATCATGAGGACCGCATAGATCCCAATAAACCATAGTAAATGAGGATTTTGTTGTAATTCCATAAAACGATCATCTCCTGAACACTATTTGTTCACGCGAGAGAACGTTGATTCATTTCCAATCACAATTTAATCACCGGTGAAATGTAAATACATTTTAGCCTTAATGGGAGGTAGTACGTTTCTACCTGACAATTACAGTATCTAAAACGATAGAAATTGAGTTTAGAGGTTATTAGAGGCTTTTATAAAATGTCTTTCGTTGTGATGTATTCCATGAATGCCTGTCTCACGTAAAAACATTTCCCATTAACCTTAGCATACAATCAGTTCGATAAAAAATGCTCAAAAACCTTGATTTGACAAGATTTTGTGTCTGTAATCACAACATGGTTAAAAATGGTATCAGCCGTAAGTCTAGTGGGGACAATTGATGCAGAAATAGAAGAAATTATCCGAAAGTTACAATAAATAAAGGAATTGGAAAAGGGGAAAATCATCCTTTTTACCTATTTTATGATAAGGTATATTAGGTACTAAGAACTAATGCGAGCCTTGTTTTTTATTATAAGAGCATTGAAAAGGTCGGTCAGTTTTCACTGACCGACCTTTTAGATTCTTTTAACGGAAATTGCTTTTCGCATCTTTCTGAGTGCATCTTGCCCTTCCATTTCTCTCGTCATCATCAAGTTCACGTAAAGGGCATCAATCAATGTCAGTTGAGCGATGCGGGAGGACAGGGCTTCAGATCGATAATCGGTTTCTTCTGAAACGGTGAAAAGGGGAACTTCGACCCTTTGGCTAAGGGGTGATTTGGCAAAGTTGGTGATGCCGATCGTCTTTGCACCGGTGTCTTTAACGATATCGAGAACCTGAAGGATATCTTTCGTAGATCCTGAATGGGAAATGAAAACAGCACAATCTTCACTCGTCATTTGGGAAGCGGTCATTAGCTGGATATGACTGTCACTTCCGGCATGGACACGGAGACCGGTCCGGATGAATTTATGATAGGCGTCCAGGGCGATGACGCCTGATCCGCCACTGCCGAAAAATTCAATTGAGCGAGCATTGGCCATGATGTTTACGGCTTTTAACAGATTTTTTTCATCTACGACCATCAAGGTGTCTTCGATGGTTTTGATGTTCGATCGAAACACTTTCGTGGCAATCGTCTGAGCTGTGTCTCCCTCATCGACACGTTCATGGATGTCTTTAAGCCCCGTCACTACTTCTGAAGCAAGAGCGATCTTCATCGCTTGAAATCCTTTAAATCCTATTCGTTTGCAGAAACGGAAGACAGTGGAGTCAGCGACCCCTAAGTCTTCAGCTAAACTATTTATGGTTGAATGAATGATTTCGGTAGGGTTTTCAAGTATATAGTCGGCAATTTTCTTCTCCGTCACGCTGAATTGAGGATAATGAGCGCGTATACTCGCTAAACAATGCTGATGTTGAGTCATGGACATCACTCCTTTTACGGTTTACTTATTTTTATTATACAAGAGAGAAGGGGGAATAAAAATATTTTCTGTAAACGGTTGCAAAAAGAAAAATATTTTTTATAATAGAGTTATATTGAAAATAATTTCCATTTAAGTCGCAGGCGCTGTTCGTTTCAGCAAAGTAAGAGAGTAGAAGGTACATAGAGTAATGGGTAAACGTTTTACTACATTTGGCAGCAAAGACTGTCGCGAGTGAAAGAAAGGTAGGGATTCAGAATGTCTGATCAAATGCTTATTTTGGTTGCCTTAGCAGGGATTTTCCTTCTATTATTTTTAGTGATTAAGACAAAGCTGCATGCGTTTGTTGCTCTCTTATTAGTGAGTTTGATTGTAGGGATTGCGGCTGGGATGCCTCTTCAGGATGTTGTCACCTCCATACAAAATGGAATGGGAGGGACCTTGGGATTTGTCGCAGTCGTGGTAGGTTTAGGTGCAATGTTCGGGCGCATGCTTGAAGTGTCAGGGGGAGCTGAAAGATTGGCTCAGACACTGATCAATAAATTTGGTGAGGATAAGGCACAATGGTCCCTTGGTATAACAGGTTTCCTTGTGGCCATACCGGTATTTTTCGATGTAGGGTTCATCATTCTTGTACCGATTGTATATGGGCTGGCAAAGAAGACAGGAAAGTCTCTCTTATATTATGGAATTCCATTGCTGGCTGGTCTCGCTGTAACCCACAGCTTTATTCCACCGACTCCGGGACCGATTGCCGTCGCGGATTTAATCGGAGCGGATCTTGGCTGGGTGATTTTATTCGGTACTCTTGCCGGTATTCCATCCATGATTATAGCAGGTCCACTTTTTGCGAAGTTCATTTCAAAACGAATCCATGCTGTGGTCCCAGATTATATGCATGCGGAAGAAATCGAGTATGATAAGGAGCTTCCGAGCTTTGCCCTGATTGCGTCCCTGATTTCAATTCCTTTAGTATTGATTTTATTAAATACGCTTTCAGGTGTATTATTAGATGAAGGAAACACGGTTCGTTCGATTTTGACGTTCCTCGGCCATCCATTTGTGGCCTTAACGATCGCGACTTTACTTACGTTCATATTGTTAGGGACGAAACGGGGATATTCCCGTCAAGACGTTCAGGATATTGCCACAAAAGCACTCGAGCCTGCCGGGATCATCATCCTTGTAACGGGTGCAGGTGGAGTCTTCAAGCAAGTTCTGATCGATTCAGGTGTCGGTGAGGTGCTGGGTGAAATGATGGCCGGATCAAGTTTGCCGCCCATCGCCCTGGCCTTCTTGATCGCCATGGTTGTCCGGGTGGCTCAAGGTTCAGCCACCGTTTCCATGGTCACGGCCGCCGGGTTGATGAGCCCCTTGATCTCCACCCTTGGTCTTGAAGGTCCTGTCCTTGGGTTGATGGTCATTGCCATCGCTGCAGGAGCAACGGTATTCTCCCATGTGAATGACAGCGGATTCTGGCTTGTGAACCGCTATTTCGGATTAGATGTGAAGGATACATTGAAATCATGGACGATAATGGAAACGATTATCGGATTTGTGGGGTTTACCGTCGTATTCATCCTGGGGATTTTTATAAGCTAGGCTACAATAATAGTGGGAGAGGGAAGAGCCAAGTCGCTTTTTCCTTTCTCTATTTATTTAGGAGGAACGAAGATGTCAGATTTCATGATCGGTGTCGATATCGGGACCACCAGTACGAAAGCAGTACTATTCAATAAAAAAGGCGAGGCGATCCACCGCCACGGTGTCGAATATCCCTTACATACACCGGAGCCTGGAACGGCAGAACAGGATCCCGAAGAAATCTTCCGTGCTGTCATCACCTGTATAAAACAGGTAACTTCGAATACGAATGAAAGAATTTCATTTGTATCGTTCAGCTCTGCCATGCACAGCTTGATCCTGATTGATGAGTATGATCAGCCGTTGACCCCTTCGATTACCTGGGCTGATAACCGCAGTGCAGAATGGGCGGAGAAGATAAAAAATGACTGGAATGGAATGGAGATTTATCAAAGGACAGGGACTCCCATTCACCCTATGTCCCCGCTTGTCAAACTTACCTGGCTACGCCATGAAAAGCCTGAATTGTTCGGGAAAGCAGCTAAGTTCATTTCCATAAAAGAGTTTGTATTCCATCGCTTGTTCGGTAAATATGTGGTGGATCATTCCATTGCTTCGGCTACAGGGATGTTTCACCTGGAAAATCTGACGTGGGATAAAGAAGCTCTGAATGTAGCCGGTGTCACTGAGGATCAATTATCCCTTCCGGTTTCAACGACTGAAAGCTTTATTGGATTGAAGTCCGAATATACGGAAATGATGGGGTTACGTGGTGACACCCCATTTATCGTCGGGGCAAGTGACGGGGTTCTGTCAAACCTCGGAGTCAATGCCATCGAACCTGGTGTTGTAGCGGTTACCATCG
Source organism: Bacillus sp. RO3 (assembly GCF_012911895.1). Taxonomy (GTDB): domain Bacteria; phylum Bacillota; class Bacilli; order Bacillales; family Bacillaceae_B; genus Rossellomorea. The sequence continues at coordinate 96,292 of NZ_JAAXCV010000033.1, read as the reverse complement.
GTACGAGTGGGGCGATCCGTGCTGTAACAGATCGGCCTGTCACTGATCCAAAAGGGCGGATCTTCTGTTATGCCTTAACGGAGCAGCACTGGGTGATTGGAGGACCAGTAAACAATGGTGGCATGATCTTCAGGTGGGTCCGTGATGAACTCGCTTCCGGTGAGGTGGAAGTGGCGAATAGATTAGGGAAGGATCCTTATGACATGCTAACAGACATTGCTTCTAAAGTAGAAGCAGGCTCAGAGGGACTTCTCTTTCATCCATATATGGCGGGAGAGCGTGCCCCCTTATGGAATGCCAAAGCCCGTGGCTCTTTCTTCGGACTCGGTATGCATCATAAAAAAGAGCATATGATCCGTGCCGTCCTGGAAGGAATCATCATGAATCTTTACAGTGTCCTATTGGCTCTGGAAGAGCTGATTGGTACACCGAAACGCGTCCAGGCAACGGGTGGTTTTGCCCGGTCTGAAATTTGGCGTCAAATGCTTGCAGATGTATTCGAACAGGAAGTGGATGTGCCTGAAAGCTTCGAAAGCTCTTGTCTTGGGGCAGTCGTGCTCGGAATGTATGGGAGAGGGATGATCGACTCCCTGGAAGAGGTACGTGAAATGGTCGGTTCGGTTCATTCCCATCAACCTGATCAACAGGCGACAGATGCATACCGAAGGCTCATGCCAATCTTTGTCCGTATACCGCGTCTACTGGAGGCAGAATATGAAGCAATCAGTGCGTATCAAGAAGAAAGCAGACTCAGATGAGTCTGCTTTCTGTCAGGTCACCAAACATTCTTCATTTCATGTATAATAGAAACGAAAATACCTTTTACAAGTAAAGAAGAAATGATAGATCATTACGAAAGAGAGTGAAACCAAATGGGACGTAAGTGGAATAATATCAAAGAAAAGAAAGCGTCTAAGGATGCCAATACCAGTCGTATATATGCAAAATTCGGCCGTGAGATTTATGTGGCGGCGAAACAGGGTGAACCGGATCCTGAACTGAATCAAACACTGAAATTTGTTCTTGAGCGTGCGAAGACATATAGTGTGCCAAAGCATATCGTTGATCGTGCGATTGAAAAGGCTAAGGGAGGGTCTGAAGAAAACTATGACGAGCTCCGCTATGAAGGCTTTGGACCGAATGGATCCATGGTCATCGTGGACGCCCTTACGAACAATGTGAATCGCACAGCCTCTGAAGTACGTGCCGCCTTCGGGAAAAATGGCGGGAACATGGGTGTGAGTGGATCGGTCGCCTACATGTTCGATGCGACGGCTGTAATCGGCATTGAAGGAAAGTCTGAAGAAGAAGCAATGGAGATCCTCATGGAGGCAGATGTAGACGCACGTGATATCATCGAAGAAGAGGATGCCGTGATCGTTTACGCCGAGCCTGATCAATTCCATGCGGTTCAAGAAGCCTTTAAAGGTGCTGGCATCAATGAGTTCACAGTCGCGGAACTGACCATGCTTGCCCAAAATGATGTTCAGCTTAGTGAAGACGATCAAGCTCAATTCGAGAAAATGGTTGATGCCATTGAAGACCTGGAAGATGTTCAACAGGTTTATCATAATGTGGATCTAGGTGAATGATCGATGAGAAAGCCCCTTAATGCTTAAAGCGTTAAGGGCTTTTTTGATGGGAAGCAATGATCGAACCGATACGTGTCGAGAAGGGGTATGAGTGTCAGGTGTGGTCGTATAAACACTTTATTTGTCGAATTTATTGAAAATTCAGCATATTACTTCATTCTTCCAATCTGCTTTGTTATGCTGAAGGAGAATCTGAATAAATTGCATAAAGGGGAGAGGAAAGAATGGGACTAGATCAGCTTGAATGGCAACAGACAAATCAGAACGTAGATCAGAAGGAAAAAACCAAACCCTATCTAACGGCATTGATCGGTTGGAGTCTGCCGGCAATTGAGGCGTGTTCAAAATTAGAAAGACCGTTCGTCGTGGTTGGCCCGCCAGATTTTGAAGCTTATGCAGAGAAGCATGATATCGCCTTTATCGGATGGGACTTTGATCGGTTAAATGAAGGTTCAGATCACCTTTATAAGCAGCTTAAGGCAATGGGGGCAGAAGTGGCTGTTCCGTTGTATGAGGAGTGCGTGGAGTGGGCAGGGGCCTTGAACTCACGTTTTCGGAATGAACCCCGCGTCTTTAATCGTTCCCTTCTTTTAAGGGATAAAGGGATGATGAAACGTAAAGCACAAATCGCCGGAATCAAAGTAGGTGTATTCGAAGAAGCACGTGACAAAGAAGATGTAAGGCGCTTTTTGAAACGTGTGAATGAAGCCCTCCTTAAAGTCGAGGGAGATAAGAACGATCCCATTCACGTCAAGCCTCTTGATAAAGCAGGGTCGGTAGGCCACCGGGCCATCGAAAATCCGGAAGATATCGATGCTCTGACTGAATCTGAGTTTCCGCTTCTGATGGAAAGTCATTTAGACGGTCAGGAGTTTTCGTGTGAAGCGTTCATCCATAAAGGGAAGATTCAATTTCTAAATATAACGGAGTATGTGAAACTGGGCTATTCCAATTTCGTTCCTGCATCTCCCGCACTTGAGGAGAAGCGTCCGGTCATCCGTGAAGCGATACAACGACTCATTGATGCGTTTGAAATCGAATACGGTGTCATCCATCCGGAATATTTCATCACGTCCGACGGCACCCTTCATTTCGGTGAAGTCGCAGCCAGGGTCCCTGGAGGGCATATTTTCGATTTGATCGAGAGGGCTTATGGATTCAGTGCCTATCAAGCTCAAATCCTTTGCAGCGATCCAAATACTACTGAAGAGGAACTGAGAGAATTCTTTCCTTCTACAGGAGAAAAGGCTAAAGCCCATGCAGGCTGCTTGATGGTGCATCCCCATGTGAATTATGTAGAAAAACTTGAAGTGCCTGATGAACTTGAGAATCATCCTTACTTCGAAAAGCATGATATGTTCAGTCCTGCCCAAGGGAAGGTGGCCCAGCGGATCGGTTTCGGGAATCATTATGGAACGATCTTCTTCTATGGGGAAGACGGTGAAATCATGAGAGGGCTGCTAAAAGAATATGAACAGTTTAACTTCTATATCTAATTCTCTCATTCATTGGAATCTTGATTGATAAAGGAGTTTTGAAATGGCTTTTGAATTATCGTCCAAGCTGGAAGATCGATTCTTGCGAGCGCTAAATGAACTGGAAAGTGCGGCTTCGTTTGCAAAATCAATGTACCAAACCGATGTTTATCAGGAAGCTCAACGATTGTTGGATACGGATGAAGGGCTGGAAATTCTATACCAGAACGCCAGTCGCTTTGAAAAGTCCGGAGTTTTTCAAGATGGACCATGGGAGAAGGCGTCCAAGCTCCAGCCACCTCTCGTTGCAGGATCTCTTCAAGCGAAGGGGCTTCCTTCCATCATTGAAATCCTTAGTGAACTAAGGATGCTCTCCATAGCAGAAGGTCAATATGAACATCCTGAAGTTTCAAGTGAAATGGCAGAAGATTTCCTGAATGAAGTAATGGTTCTGAATCTGAACCTGCTTTTCCCTGAAGCCACAGAAGCGGCACGCATTGAAGGGGGAGAGCAAAGTGAACGGGCAACGGAGTTATTTCAATTTCTCTCGGAGAAACTTTCCTACCAAGCATTGACCACTACTTTGATCAAAGAGATTGAACGATTGACGGCACAGCGCCCGATCATGGTGAAGCGGACAGTGTCGATGATTGAAACGGCGAAGAAAATGCTTCATTCTGACCTGAGTGTAGCGGAACGGCTTGTATTGGAGAAATATGTGTCGGCCATTGAAGGTCCGTCCCCTTTAAGTAAGAAGATAGACCAGCCGGGTGAATACCGTAAGAAGCTGATGAATCTGTCTAAGGAGGAGCTGGAGAAGGAGGCAGCTGTCTTTGCCGGGTCCATGCGTGAGACGGGGCTGGTTTCTCCCCAGCATGCCATACTCCTAAGATTCCTCGGCAGGAAGGTTCAGGAACTTGTTCCCACAGCGCTTCAGTTGAATGACAAAGGGAAAGCGAATTTGGATGAACATGCTGAGCTGGTCTTTCAGCTTATTAAAGTGGCCATTTATCCAGCCACAAAGCAATCGGTTTACGGGCTTGCTCTCATGCTCGAACGCGGGGTGCTTTCATCATCCCCGGTATCGCCTGGATTGAAAAGGCTCATCGAGCTTGATATACGGCCTGAAGTAAGGAAGACCCTCCTTAATTCCTGTAAATCCGGAGACGGAATAACCGCAAACTCTGTCCTCCTTGCAGGTGTCATCAATGTTCTTGGACAACCTATCGGGATTGGACAAGGGTTGAATCCCACTTGTCAAACGGCACGGGGAATCAGTCTTTGGGCACAGCATGCTCCGGGATATCTGCTTGAACTGATTCCACGGGCGGCAAGGGACGGTGATATCGATATTAAGTTTGAAGGGACACCGGTGCATTCAAAAGATTTAAGCGGCGGGCTCGCAGCTGAGCTTCATCAGGAGCTTGATCCTGTGTCACTTGTCCTTGTTCCTCATCTGGACCGAATCTATAGTGAGATGATGCGACGTGTATCCCTGAGAGGGGAAGATGGGCACCGTTGGGTGAACCCGGAGTTCTACGGAGATTGGGTTCAAAAGGGGTTTAGTACAGTCATTGATTCATTGACGGGACTCATCACCGACTACCCTGGATTCGTCCGCCTGTTCTACGCGACCCACCATCCGGAGTACAACGATGACTACGGATTGATTTATCCTAATCCTGTGGGTATTTTCATCACAAATGTTCATGGAAAGCTCCTGGGGTTTCATGCCGTTTCCATCTTGAGAATCACACAGGATCCGAAGGGGGAATACCGGGTTTATTTCTACAATCCAAATAATGACGGCTCTCAGAACTGGGGGCAGGGAATCGAACCTTCGGTCATGGAAAACGGAGAACTTGAAGGAGAGTGTTCCCTTCCGTTTCACGAGTTTGTTTCAAGATTATACGCTTTCCATTACAACCCTTATGAACAGGGAGATGCTTTTGCAGTGGAGAATGAAATCGTTGATGAAATCAACTTCCTTGCCAGGGAGAGCTGGGGAAAAGATTATAGGTGGGTTTGATTGGACTTCCGTCACGGCGTTAAGCATTTAATAGAGTGCTTAACGCTTTTTTTATTGCCAGAATCAAGCCATACTCGCATCTGAGGCATGATTTTGTGCCCGTGAGCCATACTACATAGTGGAGGTGGAATAGATGAGAGACCATAAGCAACCCGAAGAATTACGCATGGACACCCCGTTGAATCCCGAGTTTACTTTGAATCATGAAGCGAGAAACCCAAGTCAGGTTTATGTTCCGGGAGAATCAGTAGAAGAACATTATGCGGTGGAAGAAGGGAACCATTTGATTGCAGAGAAGGAGATCGGTCAATCGATGGAAAATGGTTAGGAGATGGGTAAAATGGATATGAGAGGATTTTCAGTAGCGGATTTATCTGAAGAAACGTTGGATAAAGTGAAAACGATGGAAAGTGAGCTACGTCAGCAATCGGCGGACGATATTGTTTTAATCGCTTATAAAAATACGGATAAAAATCTAAAAGGAGGGAGACAAGATGGATAAAGGAAATAAGGAAATGCCGGACTTTAAGCAGTTAAATGATCGCATCATAGCAGAGGAACCGAAAGGACCGTTTTTGGCAATCAAGACAAATATGGATACGGCAGGGGTTAAGGATAATCCTTATACACCTGAGGGTGCCAGTCCCGAACAAAAAGAAAAATTACAGCAATTTTTTGAAGATGAAGAGTTATAAACGAATAGGATGTAGATGAAATGCGCCTTACATATAGAATGTAAGGCGCTTATTTAGATCTATTTAGTTTGTTTGACGTGACTGCTCAATCAGCAGCTCATTGGATACTTTCGGTGCCAGCCACAGCATAGGAAGCAACAGAAGGGAGACCGGTACTGCGGTCACTACGATAAAGCTTTGGAGTGCCCCTACACTGCCGTCACCTATATAAAGAAGGATTGCGGCAACGGTACCCATCAGAATGGCCCAGAATACCCGTAAAGAAACCTTTGGATTTCCTTCGCCGGAAACAGCCATTGCGATCGTATAAGACATGGAGTCACCTGTTGTAACCACAAAAATGATGGTCAGTAATAAAAAGAGTGGTGAAATGATGCCTGCAAGGGGAAGCTGGTTCGTAATGGCGATCATAGCAGCTGGCATCCCGCCATTTGTTAATTCTTGTGAAACACTCCCCGGGTTCTGTAGTTCATAGAAGATACCCGATCCCCCTACAACGGTAAACCAGAAAGTAGTGACGATAGGAGCGATGATGGCAATGGCCAGAATGATCTGACGGATCGTTCTTCCCCTGGATATACGGCTGACTAAAATGGCCATCATTGGGCCGTATCCGATGAACCATCCCCAGAAGAATACCGTCCAGCTTCCCAACCAGCTTTTATCTCCCCGGAATGTACTGAGCTGAATGAAATGATCCGCATAATATCCGAAAGAAGATACGAAGGAATCGATGATGAATCCTCCAGGACCGAATAATAGAACGAACAGAATCAACCCGAATGCCAATCGTACATTGAAATTACTCAGAATCTGTATTCCTTTATGAATCCCTGTTGCTGCTGATATCGTCGAGACAACCACGAGACAAATAATGATTGTAAGCTGCGTGGAGAATTGGTCCGGTATGCCGAATAGAGCCGAAAGACCATAACTTGCCTGTAAACCGAGGAAGCCGATCGGTCCGATGGTTCCTGCAGCCACAGCAATGATGGCGAATGCATCAATACATGTCCCTAAGATGCTCGTCTTCAGCTTTTCCCCGAAAATAGGATATAAAAGGGTCCGGGGCTTCATGGGCATCCCCTTGTGGTAATGGCCGTACATCATGACAACGGCACTCAATGTGCCTAAGATCGCCCAAGCGAGAAATCCCCAGTGCATGTAGCTTTGAGCCAATGCTGGCATGATTGCCCCGGAGGTCATTGCCTCGATACCTTCATGCATGGGAGGAACCGTCATAAAGTGATACATAGGCTCCGCTGCAGCCCAGAATACCCCACCCCCGGCAAGGAGAGTAGCCATAATGATCGATAACCACTTAAAGGTGCCGATTTCGGGTTTTTCCATATATCCCAAACGGACTTTCCCGTATTTTGAAGCTGCGATGTAAAGTGCTACAAGGAAGTGCAAAAGCATGAGCACTTGCCAGAATGCGCCAAAGTATGTCGATGACCAGGCGAAGCCTCCATTAACAAAGGCCGTAACGCGGTCGAGACTTAGAAAAGAGGCAATTACAAATAAAATTAATAATCCGCCACTGATGGCAAGTACAGGCCAATCAATTTTGGATGAATGCTGCTGTTTAGTAGACATGTTAGATAAAATCTCCTTTATTTTTGTCCTGTGAAAAAACACAAGTTCTTACTATCTCACAGGTAGAAAAGGATTGTAAAGAGAAAGAACGGGAATAAAGAAAGACAATTTTTGTTATGGTTTCTCAAGCCGATGTAAATTAACCTTTTTGATAATTCGTTCTATTAAAAAGATTAAAATGCACTATACTTAAAATGAGCCGAATGATTTAGGGGACAAGTATGCAGCATATCTCTTTAAGAGGGAAAGTTTGTCCCTCTTATCGGAAGCTGGAAGGGTTTATCGGAATAAATGAACTAAAAAAAGAAAGAAGGAATGCAGATGACGAAGGTAGCCTTAGTGGCGGGTGCCACAGGATTAGTCGGGTCACACTTGATTGACATTCTCCTTAAGAGTCCAGAATACATAAAAGTGATTTCATTTGTAAGGAGAAAGAGTGGAGTGGAGCATGACAAACTGGACGAACGGGTCATTCCTTTTGATCAGATGAAGCTCCTGCCCCATGAAGAAATTGATGATGTGTTTTGCTGCCTTGGAACGACCATCAAAAAAGCAAAGTCGAAGGATGCCTTTCGAAAAGTGGATTACGAGTACCCCGTTCAGCTGGGGAAGCTTGCGAAAGAACATGGAGCCAAACAGTATATGGTCATATCAGCAATCGGGGCAAGCTCTGGCTCTCCGTTCTTTTACAGCCGTGTGAAGGGGGAATTGGAAGAAGACTTGATAGCCTTATATTTCCCGGTGCTGCACATCTTCAGACCAGCTCTTCTGTTAGGAGAAAGAGACGAATTCCGTCTTGGCGAAAAAGCGGGAGAAATCATTTCCAGAGCCTTGCGTCCAGTATTGGCAGGTAAGCTGAAAAGATACCGAAGCATCTCCGGTCGTCAAGTCGCTTATGGAATGTACCGGGTTGCTAACGACCCCACAGGTGAAAAAGTCACGATTCATGAATCGGATCATATCCAGCAGCTATAAAAAGGGGGATTTTATGGAAAGGATTCTGAGAGGACACCATCTTCTGTGCATCCATGGTTTTCAAGGGATGGGCTATAGCCCTGAATTCATAGACGTAATGGAAGGCATCGTCGGTGAAATGAGAAACGGGGAAAAGGACTTTCCCATTCAGGTCGTTCAAGCGTTTGATGATGCCTGCCAAGCCTGTCCCCATAAAGGGAAAACAGCCTGTGAAAAGAGCCAGGGCTCCGATGATCATGTTTTATCTATGGATAGTAGGGTCCTAGGACATTTAGGTTTGAATCCTGGAGAAATCCATTTGAAATCAGAATTGCTCATTAAAACCGCGATGAAGGTTAAGCCCGAAGATCTTGATTCATTATGTGAAGGCTGTTCATGGCTTGGGTACGGGGTTTGTAAAGAAGGTATCGGGAAGCTGAGAGAGAGTGTTCGTTCGAAATAAAGACCCGTTTTCATAAGCGGGTCTTTTTGTCATATTTTATAAAAGTGTTTTAAGGCATTCAGTAGATGCTTCAACGATGGGTCGTCTTCAAGATTCATCATCATCCCTTTAATGACGACGTGACGGGTTTCTTCCTTTTGGATTTCTTCTTTAATGACCTCCAATGAAATTTGACTGTTATCGTCCTCTGCTACTTCCATCGCATCCTCAATCATATGAATAAGGGTGGATTCATTGATTCTATTAGAGGAAGTAAAATCCTTCACCAGATCATCCAGCTTTTCAAAGGAAAGCACAGGCTCATCCCCGCTCTTAAGCAGGCCCTCCACTAAATCATCAGTACGTTTTAAAATGAATTTGGATAGATAGGCAAAGTCCAGCTGTATTTTATCAAGCATCACCAATTCTAAATAAGAATGGAAAAAACCTTGGATCATCATGATAATATCCCAGAAGTACGGTTCGATCTTTTTTCCATAAATCCCATATAATCTCCTTTTATAATACCGATGGGTGTCCATCTTCATATCATTGAGGAGATCATGGATCTCATCATTGAACGGCATGGCATTCTCTCTGATTTGCATAATGATGAATTCTTTATGTTTACAGATTTCCGTGAACTGACATTCTAACTGCTTTTGAAATTTTTCATAAGGAGGCAGATCCTCATTCTCTATTTCGTTCACTTTGGCCGTGATCATTTGAAAATAATAGGTCATGATGGCTAATAAAAGGGCTTCCTTTGATTTAAAGTATAAATAGAATGCACCTTTTGATATATCACACTCATTCACAATTTCTTGTACGGAAGTCGCGTTAAATCCTTTCGTGGCAAACAGTTTAATCGATGTTTCTATAATTAACTTTTCTTTTTCCTTCATGCTTTCCTCTCCTTGATAAACTCCTTCTTTTTATTATGACCGATTGGTCATAATAAATAAACCTTTTCCATATAAGTATATTGACTTATGACTAATCGGTCAGTAATATTAGGGTATGACGTGACCGCTCAGTCATTAATAGGGAAGAAGGGATGAATTCGCAATGAACAGTGTTATCAATTTCGTACTTAAGAATAAGTTTGCGGTATGGCTGATGACTATCATCGTCATTATTGCAGGCTTATATTCAGGATTCAATATGAAGCTCGAAACATTGCCAAATATCAATACACCGATTGTTACTGTGACAACTGTGTATCCGGGTGCTACCCCTGAAGATGTAGCGGAAAAGGTTTCAGAACCGATTGAACAACGTTTGAAAAATCTAAATGGAGTGAATGTCGTCAGCTCCACGTCTTACCAGAACGCTTCAGCCGTTCAGATAGAATATACGTTTTCGAAGGATATGGATGAAGCAAAGACAGAAGTAGAGGATGCTTTATCCAAACTTCCATTTCCAGAGGGAGTGAACGAGCCCGAAGTCTCAAGATTAAGCTTTAGCGCTTTCCCCATCATTGCTCTGAGTGTTGCAAATGAAGAACAATCCCTGGATCAATTAACCAGGGAAGTGGAAGAAATTATTGTTCCCCAGCTTGAAGGCGTGGAAGGTGTAGCTTCTGTTCAAGTTTCAGGACAGCAAATACAGGAGGCCCAGATTGTCTTCGATGAAGATAAATTGGCCCAGTACGGCCTTTCGGAAGATACCATCAAAAATATCATCAAAGGCTCTGACGTGACAGCCCCACTTGGGTTGTACACGTTTAAAGACAGTCAGAAATCCGTGATGGTGGATGGAGACATCGCAACGATTGAAGATTTGAAAGACCTGAAGATTCCTGTCATACCGTCTGCCGGCGGGAATATGGAGGCTCCTCAAGGTCAGGGAATCCAGAATCGACAGGCTTCTGAAGCACCTGCCGGGATGAAAATTCCAACCATACAACTTTCAGATGTTGCTGAAATTGAATTAATTGGTAAAGCGGAGTCAATTTCCAGAACAAACGGAAAGGAATCCATAGGAATACAAGTAATCAAAACAGCCGATGCCAATACGGTGGACGTTGTGAACGCAGTGAAAGATGAAGTGAATGTTTTTGAGAAAGAGTTGGAGGGTGTCGAGATCATCTCTACATTCGATCAGGGGGAACCGATCGAAGAATCAGTCAGTACCATGCTGAATAAAGCATTATTCGGTGCGGTGTTTGCAGTCATTATCATTCTTCTATTCTTACGGGATATTAAGTCGACTCTCATTTCGGTTGTGTCGATACCGTTATCGCTATTAATCGCCATCTTACTATTAAAACAGATGGATATCACTTTGAATATCATGACCCTTGGAGCCATGACCGTAGCGATTGGACGTGTCATTGATGATTCCATTGTCGTAGTGGAGAATATCTACCGCAGAATGTCATTAAAAGGTGAAATGCTGCAAGGGAAAGAGTTGATCCGTGAAGCGACAAAAGAAATGTTCGTGCCGATTGCGTCTTCAACGATCGTCACCATCGCCGTTTTCCTTCCGTTGGGCTTGGTTCAAGGAATGATCGGTGAGTTGTTCCTGCCATTCGCCTTGACCATTGTCTTTGCCCTGCTGGCATCACTTCTGGTCGCAGTCACGATTGTGCCGATGCTTGCCCACTCCATGTTCAAAAAAGGTGTAGGGAAGAAGCATGTAGAAAAACAAAGCCGTTTGGCACAGTGGTATAAGGGTGTATTAAACTGGTCCCTTAATCATAAAATCATCACATCCCTCCTGGCTATTGCCATGCTGGTTGGCAGTTTGTTCCTCGTTCCACTGATAGGAGTAAGCTTCCTGCCGTCTGATGAAGAAAAGATGGTCATGGCAACCTACAAACCAGATCCGGGTCAAACAGAAGAAGAAGTAGCTGAAATCGCTCAAAGAGCAGAAGAGTACTTCCAGGGACGAAAAGGTGCTGACACCATCCAATACTCTGTCGGCGGTGAAAACCCCATGAGTCCGGGAAGCTCGAATAATGCTATATTCTATGTTCAATATAAAGAGGATACAGAGAATTTTTCTGTAGAAAAAGAACAAGTCATTAAAGATCTTCAAGAGACAACAGAAAAAGGGGAATGGGCATCACAAGACTTCTCAGCAAGTGCCGGCAGTAATGAAATTGTCGTGTATGTGTATGGAGAAACCCTGAACGAAATCGAGCCTGTTGTGAATGAAATCCAGACAAAGATGGAAGGCAAAGACGACTATAAAAAAGTGGATTCAAGTATCTCCGAGTCCTATGACGAGTATTCCTTCATTGCCGATCAGGAAAAGCTTAGTGAGCTCGGACTGACAGCAGGCCAAATCGCCATGGAACTTAGTCAGACCCGTCAGCGTCCAGTTCTCACCACCATTGAAAAAGATGGAGAAGAAGTAAATGTGTATGTGGATGTTGAAAAAGAGGACTATGAAAGCATCAATGATTTAACGGACAAAACCATCCAGTCACCACTGGGGGTGGAAATACCGATTAAGGACGTCGTTGAAGTGCAGGAAGGCAAAACATCCGATACCGTTTCAAGACGGGACGGAAAAGTATTTGCCCAAGTGAGCGGAGAATTAAAGTCCGATGATGTTTCAAAAGCATCACAAGACATCCAAAAAGAAATCGAAGGGCTTGATTTACCGCCAGGTGTCACCGTGGATATGGGCGGTGTAACGGAAGATATCCAGGAATCGTTTACACAATTGGGATTAGCGATGCTTGCAGCCATTGCCATCGTCTATCTGATCTTGGTGATCACCTTTGGCGGTGGTCTTGCTCCGTTTGCGATTCTGTTCTCGTTACCATTTACCGTCATAGGGGCATTACTTGGATTATTGATTGCAGGTGAAACAATCAGTATTTCCTCTATGATTGGTGCACTCATGCTGATAGGTATCGTCGTAACGAATGCGATTGTGCTGATTGACCGCGTAATCCATAAAGAAAACGAAGGCCTATCAACAAGAGAAGCGTTACTGGAAGCAGGTGTCACCCGGCTTCGTCCCATCCTCATGACTGCCATCGCCACAATCGGGGCCCTGTTCCCACTGGCTCTTGGTCTTGAAGGAAGTGGCTTGATTTCCAAGGGACTTGGTGTAACTGTCATCGGCGGATTGACAAGTTCGACTTTACTGACCCTTGTCGTAGTACCGATCGTGTACGAAATCCTGATGAAAATCAAAGGGAGAATAAGTGGACGAAAACGTAAAGCAGCGAAAGAGTAAATACAAGATAAAGCAGTCCTGTAGCAGGACTGCTTTTTTTAATAGGAGAGGAAGCATTGGATATGCTCCGATATGCTCCATTCACAATTTGGCACGATTTTTCATGAAATAAAACGTGAAAGCATCCCAATCAAGTGAGAAACTGCTTTCACGTGAAAATACATTTTGTTGTATGCCCGCAAAAGAGAGATTCCTTGAAAGAATTTCAGAAAAAGCCCGACAACATCACCTTCCAGAAAAAACCTCCGGAACTATTAACATTTTTCAAAAAATTATATTGATTCCATTAAAAGTCTGGACTATAATAACATTAACGAAAGCGCTTTCGATGAAGAGGGGACAGTAATGGTTACAATCTATGACTTAGCAAAACGCACTGGATTTTCCAGTACGACAGTTTCTAAAGCTCTAAACAATTACTCTGATGTCAGTGAAAAGACAAAGAAGAAAATCCTCGATGCGGCAACTGAAATGGGATACCTCCCCAATGCACATGCCCAGTCTTTATCGACTAAGAAATCCTGGACAATCGGTGTCATGTTCTCAGAGGACAATGAGGTAGGTATGAAACACCCTTTCTTTAGCTCGCTTATTGAAAGTTTCCGAAAGTTTGTGGAGAAAGAAGGGTATGATCTAATCTTTGCTTCTCGCAATCTGCGAAATCGGGATACTAGTTATCTGGAACACTTTTTATATCGCGCAGTGGATGGAATCGTCGTAATATGTTCGGATCCAAGCGATCCCCAGGTGCAGGACATGATCAACAGTCATATCCCCATCGTCGTGATCGACATGAGCGATCAGAACTGCAGCGTCGTATATTCCGATAATATCGAGGGCGGAAAGCTGGCTGTGAATTATCTTCATTCACTGGGTCATACGAAAATCGCCCATATTTCAGGTGATCCATCGATTGATGCAGGGGCACAAAGGATTAAAGGGTTTACTAAGGCCATGGATGAATTAAACCTTCCGATTCATCAAGGATATCTTGTAAATGGTGGAATGTTCTCGATTGAAGAAGGAAAGGCTGCTATGGAATCCCTGCTTATGCTGGAACCGATCCCCACTGCTGTCTTTGTTTCGGGGGACCATATGGCCATCGGTGCGATGGAAGCCATTAAAGAAAAAGGTTTGAGAATACCTGAAGATATGTCGGTTATTGGCTATGATGATATTGAAATGTCTGCCTACGTGACACCGAAACTTACAACGATCAGACAAGACACGGATGTGATCGGTGCCCGTGCCGGAAACTTACTGATTAAACAGATCATACAAAAGAAGAAGTTGTTTAAAACGGAAGTGATTCCGGTCCAGTTAATGATCCGCGAATCATGTGGAGTTGTGAAAAAAGAAAAAAAATAACTTAATTTTTTTTGGTAATTCCGAAACCGGTTTCGGAATTTTAAAAACGATGAAAACGAAACCGCTTTCGAATTCTATAATAGTAAAAGTGAAAAAGGGGGATTAAGATGAAGAAGGTTTTAGCACTATTCTTGACGTTTGTACTTATCGCAGGGGTGTTGGCAGGCTGTGCGGGGGACTCCAAATCATCAGGTGATTCTAAAAAGAATGACGTAGATTTAAAGGTTTGGTCGTTTACAGATGAGTTAAAGAAACCAATCACAAAGTTTGAAGAGAAAAATGGTGTGAAAGTGGAATTGACGATTGTTCCCATTGCCGACTATCCTACGAAATTAAAGCCTGTACTTGAAAGCGGAGTAGGGGCACCGGATGTTTTCACCGGTGAGATTGCCTTCCTTAAACAATGGGTTGACGCAGGGTATTGGGAAAACTTATCAGAAGATCCTTACAACGTAGATGAAATCAAAGATAAATATGTTCCATACGTTTTTGACTTAGGAAAAGATAAAGAAGGAAATGTAAGAGCCCTGTCATGGCAAACGACGCCAGGCGGACTATTCTATAAGAGAAGCATCGCCAAAGAAGTACTTGGAACAGATGATCCGACTGAAGTAGGCAATATGCTTAACTCAATGGACAATGTATTCAAAGTAGCTGAAAAGATGAAAGAGAAAGGCTACAGCATGTTCCCGGATGAAGGTTCAATCCGCTGGTTCTCCCAAGGGGACAATCCACAACCATGGGTGAACGACAAGAATGAACTGAAGCTGACGGAACAAAAGATCGAGTTCATGGACTATGCTAAAACATTACGTGAGAACAGCTATACAGCACTGGCGCCTGAGTGGTCTCCATCATGGTTCGAAGCAATGGATAAGCCGATCAAAGTAAAAGAAAATGGAAAAGAAAAAGAAACTCAAGTGTTCTCTTATGTTCTTCCTACATGGGGTCTTCACAGTGTTCTGAAAACGAACGTGAAGGAATCTGCAGGGGACTGGGCTGTAACAAATGGACCAAGCCCGTACTTCTGGGGTGGTACTTGGTTAGGAGTGTATGAAAAGTCTGAGAACAAAGAACTTGCTTATGACTTTGTGAAAATGATGACACAAGATGATGAATTCTTAACGGATTGGGCGAAAGAAACAGGGGATGTTCTATCCTACCTGCCTGTAACGAATGAAATCAAAGACGATTTCAGTGACGAATTCCTTGGTGGTCAAAATAACTATCAATTCTTCCTTGAGCAAGCGAAAGAAATCGAGCCAGGTATCGTAACGAAATACGATCAACAATTGGATACATTCTATGGAAACGCAGTTCAGGAATTTGTAGACGGTAAGAAATCAAAAGAAGAAGCTGTCAAAGAATTCTACAAAAAAGCACAAAACGCATACCCGGACTTAAAAGTTCCAAGTAACTAAGATGTTCTACTCAATTAACGGCGAGTGACACAGGTCACCTGTGTCACTTGCCAATTCTACTAACAACTAGGGGGGGCTGGGGAATGAAGAAATTAGACCGATACGGTTATGTTTTTATTGCCCCGTTTTGGATCATCTTTCTAATATTCAGCATTTATCCTGTAGCACTTACATTCTATTACAGCTTTACGAATTATTCAGGAAGCGGGACGGCAGAAGTGGTTGGTCTTGCAAACTATGCCCGTCTATTGACGGATAGTTACTTTGTAGAAGCATTTTTTAACACGTGGAAAATCTGGGGGATCAACTTTGCCCTGCAAATTGGTCTGGCCCTTGTACTCGCATTAATCTTCTCTGATATGAGAATGAAGTTAAAAGGTTTGGCATTTTTCAGATCGATCTTTTATTTACCTAATTTAATCACCATCAGTTCAGTCGCTCTGCTGTTTGGTATTTTACTAGACTGGCAGCACGGATCATTAAATATGGTCCTATTAAATATAGGTCTTATATCAGAACCGATTAATTGGCTGAATGAGCCAACAACTGCACAGCTGTCTGTTTCCCTGATTCTTACATGGATGTGGTTCGGCCATTCGTTCATAGTCGTCATGGCGGGTGTTTCAGGAATATCGAAGGATTATTATGAGGCTGCATTGATCGACGGGGCAAACCGCTTTCAGACCTTTACGAAAATTACGATTCCATTACTCAAACCAATCTTACTGTACATCATGATCACATCCTTGATTGGAGGTCTTCAGCTGTTTGATTTACCAATGCTTCTGACAGACGGAATCGGCTCTCCGGAGGGATCATTGAATACGATGGTGCTTTATCTGTACAATCAGGCATTCAAGTTTAACAATTACGGATATGCATCAGCAGTGGCATATGGATTGTTTGTCATTACCCTGATCTTCTCAGCGATTGTCTTTAAAGGGATGTATGGAAATGAACGCAAACAAGCAAGGAAGGTGTAAAGCATGTTGGGAAAAACAGCGGTTGAAAAAAATGTATCGACTCAGAAGGTAGAGAAGTCGGAACCTGAACTTCTTCCACACGAGTCTAAATTAAAGACCAGAAAGAACATAGTGAAGAGCATCATTTATATCCTGCTTGTACTGATGGCGATTGTTTGCTTCATCCCATTCCTCATGATGCTTGTCAACGCTACAAGATCAAATGAAGCAATCCTGTCAGGGTTCACCTTGATCCCAGGCAGCTCCTTAGTGGAGAACTATACGAATATGATGGAGTATGTAAACATTTGGTCCGGATTTAAGAATAGTCTGATCATCGCAGTCCTTACGACAGTCCTGTCAGGGTATTTCTCAGCCTTGACCGCGTATGGGTTTGCGTTCTACACATTCAAGGGAAAGAATTTCTTATTCGTCTTCATGCTTGTGATGATGATGGTTCCAGGACAATTGGGGCTGATCGGGTTTTATGAATTAAGTAAGAACCTTGGGATTCTCGATACATTCATCCCACTGATTGTACCGACCATTGCAAGTCCGTTTGTCGTGTTCTTCCTACGACAGTATATAAAGACGACCCTTCATCCAAGTTTAATTGAAGCGGCCCGCATTGATGGTGCCAGTGAGTTCAAGATTTTCCATACGGTGGGCATCCCGATCATGATGCCGGCTGTTGCGACGATGTCGATCTTCACGTTCATCGGTTCATGGAATAACTACATCATGCCGCTCGTGATCCTGTTCTCGCCTGAGAAATATACGTTGCCAGTTTTGATGGGATTCTTAAAAGGATCGCAGGTAGCTCAAAACCTGGGCTCAATGTATTTAGGAATTGCGATATCTGTTGTACCGATCATGATTGCGTTCCTATTCCTATCTAAATATATCGTAAACAGCATTTCAGCAGGATCAATCAAAGAATAGAGGAGAGAATGAGATATGCATTTTGATAAAACATTTACCTTTGGAACCGCTACATCATCGTATCAAATAGAAGGAGCACATCAAGAAGGGGGAAGAACACCATCCATCTGGGATATGTTCTGTGACATTCCGGGAAAAGTGTATAAGCAGCATAACGGAGATGTTGCATGTGATCATTATCACCGATATGAAGAAGATATCCAGCATATTAAACGCCTTGGAGTGGATACGTACCGTTTCTCGATTGCCTGGCCACGTATCTTTCCTGAAAAGGGGAAATACAATCAGGAAGGCATGGACTTTTATAAAAATCTTGCCAAAAGGCTGCAGGAAGAAGGCATCAAGCCTGCTGTGACATTGTATCACTGGGATCTTCCATTGTGGGCTCATGAAGAAGGCGGATGGGTCAATCGTGAATCTGTGCAATGGTTCCTGGAATATGCAAGAGCGTGCTTTACAGAACTTGATTCTGTCGTAGATTCATGGATCACCCATAATGAGCCTTGGTGTGCAGGTTTCCTCGGCTACCATCAAGGTGTGCATGCCCCAGGGCACACGAATCTGGACGAAGCCGTCAAAGCCGTTCATCATATGTTGTTATCCCACGGAAAAGCGGTTGAGATGTTGAAGAAAGATTTCCAATCACAAACGGATATCGGCATTACGTTGAATCTGTCACCGGTTTATCCGAATACAGATTCCGTGAACGATGCATTGGCAGCCAATAATGCGGACGGATATTCAAACCGCTGGTTCCTTGATCCTGTATTCAAGGGAGAGTATCCGAAAGACATGATGAACTTATTCTCTAAATATGTCCATTCCTATGACTTTATCAAAGAAGGGGACATGGAACTGATTTCAATAGAGTGTGATTTCTTCGGTATTAACTATTATAGCCGTGGTATCGTTGAATTCAGTGCGGCCAATGACTTTATGCATAAAGGTGCCCACTCTGATTATAAGAAGACGGGAATGGGCTGGGATATTGCGCCGAATGAATTCAAAGACCTCATTCGTCGCCTGAGACAGGAATATACGGCCCTTCCTATCTACATTACAGAAAACGGAGCGGCTTTTGACGACGTGTTGGAAAATGGAAGAGTGCACGACAAGGACCGTGTTGACTATTTAAATCAGCATCTTCAAGCAGTTTCCGACCTGAATGAAGAGGGCATGAATATCCAGGGCTATTACCTATGGTCATTGATGGATAATTTTGAGTGGAGCTTCGGTTATGATAAGCGATTCGGTATTCTTTATGTGGATTTTGAAACCCAGGAACGAATTTGGAAAGACAGTGCCTTCCGATATGCAGAAGTCATCAGAGAGCATAAGGCCGGACATTCCGCCGAAGAGGGTGCAAAGGAAGTAACCCAATGAGCACAAAGCAAGTAGAAGTGATCTTAACTGCCAAAGACACAGGAGATCGGTTCTCTCGTCAACAGCCGGTTTCCTTTTCTTCCGGTGAGATGAAAGCATCCACTCATATCAAGATCGATCCTGAACAAAAGTATCAAGAGATAATAGGATTTGGAGGAGCATTCACTGAATCCGCTGCTCACAGTCTCTCCCTGATTAGCCCTGAAAAAAGGCAACAGGTCATCAGGCGCTATTTCCACCCGGAAGAAGGCCTTGGCTATCGGTTAGGCCGGACACATATCAATAGTTGCGATTTTTCTCTGGGGAACTATACATACGTGAAGGATGGAGATACTTCCCTAGAAAGCTTTTCCATCGAGCGGGAGAAAAAGCTTGTGCTTCCTCTCATTCATGATGCGATGGAAGTGGCAGGGAGTGAGCTCTCCATAGTGGCATCACCGTGGAGCCCTCCTGCATGGATGAAATCGAACAATGAAATGAACAACGGTGGGAAACTGCTGCCTGAGTTTCAATCCGTATGGGCAGACTACTATTCCAGGTATATTGAGGCCATGGAAGAAGAAGGGGTCAAAATCTGGGGAATCACCATTCAGAATGAGCCTGAAGCAAAGCAGGTTTGGGATTCCTGTCTCTATACAGGAGAAGAAGAGCGTGATTTCATCAAACATCATTTAGGTCCGTCCCTTGTTGAAAAGGGACATGATGATGTAAAGGTCATCATATGGGATCATAATCGTGATGTGATCTACGAGCGCGCACATGCTGTGTTATCTGATCCTGAAGCGGCCCGTTATGTATGGGGGACAGGGTTGCATTGGTATGTATCCGAGGAGTTTGAAAATCTTTCGAAAGTCCATCAAGCATTCCCTGACAAGCATCTGATATTTACAGAAGGGTGTCAGGAAGGCGGCGTCCAATTAGGTTCATGGGATACAGGTGAACGTTATGGAAGAAATATCATCGGTGACCTGAACCATTATCTTGAAGCGTGGATCGACTGGAATCTCGTATTGAATGAAGAGGGAGGCCCCAATCATGTAGGGAACTACTGTGATGCCCCGGTCATTGTCGATACAGTGAAGGACGAAGTACACTATAACAGCTCTTATTATTATATTGGGCATTTTAGTAAATATATTAAACCCGGAGCAAGACGCATTGAGTGTCAGGTCTCGAATGACAGGATAATATCCACGGCTTTTGAAAATGAAGATGGAAGACTTGTCGTTGTTACCATGAATGCAAATGATCATGATGAAGAGATTGCGCTATCCTGCGGTGACGGAAGCATAAACACCACTCTTCCATTACATTCGATCGCAACGTTTATCATTGGTTAGAAGGAAAGCAGTCCTTTGAGGGCTGCTTTTTTTTATGTGGTCTGTGATCATGACAATAACGTTCTGCCGTGAGTTTCACAACACCTTCGGAAGCCGGAACCCATCCCGTCAACAAATACCCACTGTGCATAGTCTGACAACCGTGTTTCTTCCATTGACTGACCTCCCCTCTCACATAATCCCTGGACAACCATCATAGAATAGACCATCTAATACAAAGGCGGGTTACAACGATATGAGTCTGTTTTTAAGGGGTACGTTGGTGCTGGTGGTGACGGCTTTTCTGGGAGAGTGTTTGGAATTTGTCATTAATATGATTCTTGCCAGGGAACTGGGGGAAGCAGGTCTTGGAACGTATATGTCGATCCTGCCGACCGTGTTCCTGATTGTCATTTTATCAAGTATGGAACTTCCCATAAGCCTTTCTAAATTTTTTGCTGAACGGGAGGAAACGTATCACCGTGGAATGCTTCACTATGCTTTTCGATTTGCAGTCATCACCACGTGTGTTCTCCTGGTTCTAATGGTTCTGATCTACACATGGACGCCATTATTCCAAGGCTATCATCCGGGAATCCGATGGCTTATTCTGATCGTGATTCCGATTGTGGCTTTTACTTCCATAACGAGAGGCTATTTTATGGGGATCCAGAAGATGAGTAAAATAGCGGTGGCTAATTTCCTGCGTAAAGGAATTCAACTTCTTTTATTGGTTTCGATTTATCAGTTTCTATCATTTGATGTCGATGTGTCGATTCTCATCGCTCTGGGGACACTGATTGCCAGTGAAGGGGTCGTTTTTGTTTATTTAATGCATGCTTACTTTCATGCAATTAAGGGTAATAGAAAGAAAAGCCATCTAACATTGACGAATTCAGAAATGAGGAAGTCGGTGTTGTCGGTGTCGCTTCCAACGACCATGCTCAGAATCTTTCACGCCCTTACCCATGCCGTTCAGCCGTTTCTTATCAAATGGACTTTAGTGCTTTCAGGAATGGGGATGTCAGAGGCGAATGAACATTTCGGGATGCTTGCAGGGATTGCCCTCACCATTGGTTTCTTCCCGTCATTCATTGCTTTTTCCATGTTGATTGTCTTGATTCCCACGGTGTCTGAAAAAGCTTCTGCCAAGGATATGGAAGGAATCATCACTCATCTTAAGCAGGTGATGTGGATTACATTGGGCTATGGGGTCCCCGCCGTTTTACTTTATTATTTGCTGGGGGATTATCTGACAGAGACCTTTTTTCATTCTGTTTCGTCGTCTTATTATTTGAAACTGCTCTGGCCTTACTTTCTCTTTCATTTTCTGGTTTTTCCACTCCAAGCCTTTCTGATCGGTCTGGGACTGGTGAAGGATGCCCTTCTTCATACTATCTGGTCGAGTGTGTTTTCTTTCAGTTTGATCTATCTGCTGGGGTCCCGTTTTGGCATGGAAGGAGTCATTGTCGGCATGAATGCGGGATCGGTACTCATAACCATGCTTCACTACTTTACGATATGTAGAGAATTGGAAACGACAATATGGTTAAAATCAGCAATAAAAATGTAAACTACTAAAAAACAACCATGTCCCCCTTTAGGTGCATTGATTTTGCAAATAGAGGGACGGACCTTTTATTCTGAGAGTGCGTACATACCATCTACAGTTATGATGGCTGATTTCATAACCTCAAAGGAGACATATATGATTGATTCTATATTATTCAATATTATGTTAGTCGGAGTACTTGGCATTGCTTCCCAATGGATGGCATGGAGATTCAGGCTCCCTGCCATCGTGATCATGTCCATTGCGGGATTATTGGTTGGCCCGATTTTCGGCCTCATCAATCCGAAGGACGATTTTGGGGAAGTGTTCAAACCGATCATATCCATGGCTGTTGCCATCATTCTTTTTGAAGGAAGCTTGAACCTGAATTTTCGTGAGGTCAAGGGGTTGGGCAAGCCATTATTCCGAATCGTGACCATCGGAGCCTTACTTGCCTGGATACTCGGATCCCTGGGTGCTCACTATGTAGCGGGTTTATCCTGGGCTGTATCCTTTGTCATCGGTGGATTATTTATCGTCACCGGCCCAACGGTCATTCTGCCGCTGCTTAGACAGGCTAAGCTTAAGCCGAGACCTGCGGCGATTTTGAAATGGGAAGGGATCGTAGTCGATCCATTCGGTGCCCTGCTGGCCGTATTTGCCTTTGAAATTATTAACTTTTTAATAAGCGATGATGTAACTGGATTATCCCTGCTGCTATTCTTTGCCGCTTCATTATTTGCCGTTGTATTTGGATGGGCATTGGGTAAATTCACGGGCTTTATCTTTGAAAACGGACAGGTCCCGGAGTTCCTGAAATCACCTGTCGTCTTCGCTCTGGTTCTGGCGTGCTTCACGATATCCGATCAGATTACACATGAGACCGGATTGTTAGCCGTGACCGCCATGGGGATGACCCTGGCGAATATGCATATATCATCCATCGATGATATACGTCATTTTAAAGAGAACATCTCGGTGCTGCTTATTTCGACGATTTTCGTCATGCTGACAGCATCCTTAACTGTGGATACCTTATTCAGAATCTTTAACTGGAACATCATTGCTTTCGTCCTTCTCATGCTCTTCATTGTCAGGCCGCTGTCCATATGGCTATCCACCTTGGGGACGGACCTGTCAAGCAAGGAGAAAATCCTGGTTGGATGGATCGCACCAAGGGGGATCGTTGCCTTAACCGTATCAAGTTATTTCGCTTCTGTTCTACTGGACAAAGGCTTCGAGGATGCGTCGATCTTAACATCCTTAACCTTTGCCCTCGTATTTTCCACAGTATGTGCCCATGGCTTCTCCATTAAATGGCTGGCGAAGAAATTGGATCTCGCCATTGACGAAAGACCGGGTGTCATCATTGTGGGAGGAAGCAAATTCAGCACGGAATTCGCAAAGGCCCTTCAGGATCTTAAGATTCCGGTCCTCATTGCAGATTCTTCCTGGCAGCGGTTGTTTTCTGTTAGAAAGGCGGGGATCCCTTTTTACAGAGGGGAAATCTTATCCGAACAAACGGAATACTATCTCGATATGACGCCATATGAATACATGATCGCTGCTACGGAGCTTGATTCCTACAATGCCCTGGTGTGTACGACCTTCGTTCCTGAGATCGGCCGTAATAATCTGTTTCAGCTTAGCCTCCGCAGTCAGCGGGACGATGACCTTGAAGATATGGTCCATACGATCGGGGGACGGATCCTATTTCAGAACCATGTCACTTGGGAAGAGCTGAATAAACGTATCGAACGGGGAGACGTGTTCAGAAAAACGAATATTACCGAAAAGTATACGTTTGAAGAGTATCTGGGAGAGAGGGAGGAACATACATTGTTGTTATTCGCCCTTAAACCTACCGGCAAGATTGAATTCTTTACAGAAAGGGCATCGCCTAAGGTTGAGCAGGGAGATGTCATTGTCAGCCTGACACAGCCTTGCAAGGAACTCAATAAGATTCAGGAAAAGCTTACTGTTCAAAGGGAAAAGGAAATCTTGAAAGCCCAAAATGAACAGGAGGAAAAGAAAGACTAAAGAGCTCTGACAACTAGAGGAAACGGCATGAGAGATAGAGAAAAGCACGGTTGAGAAAGCAACCGTGCTTTTATTATTGTCAACTTAAATTAAGTCTTAATCACCAAATCAGCCCGTTCCTTCGGCGCTACGGTCTTCATATAATACTCTTCCGCTTTCCAATATCTCTTTTGAAATTTTTCAATCTTTTGCTGTGTTCCATTCTTTTCCCGTTGGAATCGTTTCTCTCTCGGGCAGTCCAGGTAAATCACATGATCGTAAAACGCTCTCCACTCTTCCCGCTGGAGAAAGACTCCTTCCATGATAATAAGAGAAGTATCAGGTAGGTTAACCACTTTTTCCTTATGGCTATCGGAGCTTTCATCATAAATAAGCAAATTTAGTTCCCCTGCAACCTTCAGTTCGCTGAATAAATGGTCTGTTATCCATTCTGCATCCCACTGTAAGTGGTAATACTCAAACCACTCCTCGTGTCCTGTGTTATAACGCCTTTTTCTGTCCGTTATGAAGTCATCCATATGAAAAATGCAAACAGGAATAGTATTTCTCCGAAGGTGCTGTTCCATTTTTGTTACGAATGTCGTTTTTCCTGAACGGCTCAGTCCGTCTATTCCAAGTATCACTCGCTGGCCTTTTTCAACGTTCAGGAATTCATCGCATAGAGACAGTGTATGATCTTCCAATACATCCCCACCTTAAAACAGATTAATGAACTCATTTATACTCCATATATTAACATGAAATGACAACGCCTTTGATCCACACAATGGCTGATGTCTTCAAAAGGAAAGACCAAGTCACGAGGAACTTGGTCAATTAACAAGTGTTATCTTTATATCATCTTCAAGTTATAAGCCGCCGTCTTTATAAGGAAGGATTATTTCTTCCCGTTAAATTTCTCCCCGATTAGCTGCTTCACTTGATTATAAGTCAGTCCTGAATCTCTATTCAGCCGTTTGACCTCATCGATATCCGTACCGGAACGAGTGACGTTCTTCTTCTTCCCGTCCATCCAACACACCCCCTCTTCCTTAATGTAAATCAAGGGGATGTGTTCTATTCAAACGAATGAGGGACGGACCTTCCGTCAATTCTTTCCCGTACGCTTGTATACGAGGTTAAATACGAGGAGGATCATGGCAATGGTGAAGGCGGTATAGGAATAGGCCGGATGTCCTGCCAGATTTTTCACACCGATCCCTGCTAAAGCCCATACAAACACAAGGGGATAAAGAAGGTCGTGCTGACTGATGCGGAACCAGAAGGCAAGCACCGATGCAACGATTAGTCCGGTGTAAGCCCATACCAAGTCAGGAATGGCGAACCCATCCCACCCGATATCCGTTAAGTAATAGGTAATATTGACAATCGTCGCCACGGAAATCCACCCCAGATAAATGGAAAAAGGGGCTGAATCCAAGAGGGACGGACCTGTGCCCTTCACTCGTCGGTAAAGGGCGATAAGGGTCAATAATAATCCAAGCATAATTAATACGGAAATGAAAAAAAAGTTGTAGTGCCACACAAAGATCCATGATGAGTTAAGTAGACAGCTTAAGATGAAAAGTCCGCTTGTTTCCTGATACAGGGGTAAATCCCGTCTATCTTTAGGAAATTGCCGGATGATCCAAATGGCAAGCAGCACATATATGAGGCTCCAAATTGAGAAAACATACCCAGCCGGTGTAATCATGATATCGAGACGGTCACTGATTTCCCCTGTGGATTGATTGTTAAGGGGTAACGTGACAGCGAGGGTGTTCATCACGATCACCAAGGCAAATGCTAAACTATTTAAGATCAGTCTCATCGAAAATACCTCCCTTAATGGTAAAAAGTTTTTCATGTGAATCAGTAAGTCTGAAAGAGAAAAGTAAGGGAAAGATCTGCAGGCATTAGGCATCCTTCACCCAGGGTTTAAAACGGATTATTATATACTATTCCACTCTTGCCCTATTAAAAACCAAATGAAGACAGTTCAGGAAAAAAGGATTCCTGCAAGATCTTGAAGGATTTAAGCAATTTATCGAGAATTAGAAAAGGATAGAGACTATTGAAAAATTGATTAGGGGGACAATATGGACCGTACACATGATACATATTCAGAAAGTTGGGATTTGGATGTTTTTTTCCAAGGCGGGAGTGATTCTCAGGAATTCAGGAAACATCTCGATATATTAAATAGAAAGAAAGATCAGTTCGCAGAAAATGCCCTCGGATTCCATCCGCCTCAATCGCCAAAAGATGCAGACCTTGTATGGCATTTGATTGAAGAAGCAAAAGAGGTCATGATGTATTTGCGACAGGCGGGTGCCTTCGTGAGCTGTCTGGAAGCTCAAAATATGCATGACCGGAAAGCCGATTCCCTCAGGGGGGAAGTCACAAGCCTTAGTGCCGACTTTTCGTCTACTTTCACTAAATTTCAGCAGCAGCTTTCAGACTGTACAGAAGAGGTCTGGAATGAATTGCTTCAGCATGATCAGCTGAATGAGATTGCATTTGTACTGAATGAGTGGAGAAAAAAATCAAAAGATAAGCTTTCAAGTGCAGAAGAGTCACTGATTCAGGCATTGGCGGTGGACGGCTATCATGGCTGGGGACAAATGTACGACACAATTGTAGGCTCCATGGAGATTGAACACGATGGAAAGACACTATCGGTAGGGCAGGCTAATAATCTCCTTTCTAGCCCAGATGAGAACACACGTAAAGAGGTATTTGGGAAATTAGAGAAAGCATGGGAGCAACATGAGGAGCTGTTCGCCCGGACGCTCAACCACCTGGGTGGCTTCCGTTTAAATGTCTATAAAAAGCGGGGCTGGGAAGAATTGATGAAGGAGCCGCTTGAATACAACCGAATGAAGCAGGAAACCCTGGATGCCATGTGGGGGGCGATTTCCAAAAATAAGAAGCCCTTCGTCCAGTACCTGGAGAGAAAAGCACAACTGATTGGGAAGGAACGTCTGGACTGGTACGATTTAGACGCCCCGGTGGCAGAATCAACGAGCAGCATGTCATTTGAAGAGGGAGCAACATTCATCCTGAAGCAGTTCTCCCGTTTTGGAGAAGAGATGGCTGGGTTTGCTCAGAAGGCATTCGAGGATCAATGGATTGAAGCCGAGGATCGTCCCGGAAAACGTCCAGGCGGGTTCTGCACGTCCTTTCCGTTAAGTGATCAATCGCGCATTTTCATGACGTATTCAGGATCCATGTCCAACGTCTCCACCCTTGCACACGAGTTAGGGCATGCGTTTCACTCCTATGCGTTGAAACCGATGCATACGTTGAATCGGAACTATGCCATGAACGTCGCTGAGACCGCGTCCACATTTGCCGAGATGATCGTGGCGGATGCAGCTGTGAAAGAAGCGGAAACAAAGGAAGAAAAGATTGCCCTCGTAGAAGACAAGCTTCAGCGGAGTGTCGCATTCTTCATGAATATTCACGCCCGTTTCTTATTCGAGACCCGCTTCTACGAGGAACGGAAGAAAGGGATCGTATCGTCTGATAAGCTTAATGAACTGATGGAGGAAGCGCAGAAGGAAGCCTTCTCTGATTCCCTTGGAGAAATTCATCCGCGCTTCTGGGCATCAAAGCTTCATTTCTACATTACCGGTGTGCCGTTCTATAACTTCCCTTACACATTTGGATACTTGTTCTCCCTGAGTATTTATGCCAAAGCGCTGGAATCCGGTGAAAGCTATGAAGATCACTACATGGCACTACTCCGTGACACAGCCATCATGAATGTTGAAGAGCTGGCTATGAAACATCTTGGTGAAGACATTACGAAAGAAGCATTCTGGGAAAAGGGAATCAATCTGTGTATTGCAGATGTGAAAGAATTCCTGGAGTTAACAACCTAATCTTTACAGGGTCCGTTCCTTAAGGGAACGGGCTTTTTTTAGTGGAATCAAAGGGAATGGTCCTGCAACCCCTAAGCCTCAAGTCTGATTTGAAAATAAAGCTGAGGCTCGTTATGGGATATGTGGAAAATAGGTAGGATAGAGACATGAAGAAGAAAGGAGGCAACATCATATGAAGAAATTTGGATTGCTTTTAGGCGGGGGGATCGCAGCCATTGTCCTGTTAGCCAACTTAGGACCGATTGTGGGGCTTGGGATTTCACTATTGATCATGTATTACAGCTTTAAAGGGTTTGTGAAAACAGACTCCACAATGAAAAAAATCTTATGGGCACTGATCGGCCTGGCCGCTTTTAGTGCTACAATTTCCAACTTCCCTGCCATTATCGGTTTAGTCGCACTTTACGTTCTGTATGTAATCTATAAGAACTGGAAACAAGAAGAAGTCGTGATAGAAGAAAGATCGGCGGATCCATTCACAAATTTTGAAAGAGAATGGTCTCAATTAAAAAACTAGGATCAGGTAAGGTTTTTTGATGCCTTACCAGGCCGGCCTCACAAACCCAAAAACGAAAAGGAGAGAGTCCATTATGGCAAATTTATTCCAACGAATCAAAAATACAGTCATGTCCGACATGCACGAAGCATTAGATAAAAAGGAAAAGAAAAATCCGATAGCGGTATTGAATCATTACTTGAGACAGTGTGAACAGGAAGTGGAGAAGGTAAGAAAGCTTGTAGAAAGGCAATATCTTCTAAAAGAAGAATTCCAGAAAGAGTACCAGCAGGCTTCTGCTTTAGCTGATAAGCGAAAATATCAGGCTGAAGTTGCATCGAAAGCACATGAAGAGGGTCTGTATGAATTTGCCCTTCAGGAACATAAATATTATGAAGAACGTGCAGAACGCATCCAGGAGTCCAAGATGAACGCAGCGAAGGAACTTGAGGAGCTGGAAAGAAAATATGAAGAAATGAAGCATAAGCTGAAGGATATGTATATCAAGAGAATGGAGCTGATGGGAAGGGAGAATATTGCCCGTGCCCACAACAGGATGAATCATGTCCTTGAATCGTCTTCTGGATATAACAGCGGGGCTTTCTCTAAGTTTGAAGAAATTGAAACATACCTAGATCATTTAGAGCACGGGGTGAATTCCTCTTATTATCGAAATACAATCGATGCAAAGATCGCCAAACTAGAAAAAGAAGTGAAAAAAGAGGAATCCGAAGCCATTCCATCCTAAAACATGGTATTCTAGTCTAAGAAAACGAATACTACTTGAGATTGAAGGGGTAACCCACCTGGGTTCACCCCGTTTTATCATCATATATGGACTTTATGACCAATAGAGCAAATTCAGAAACGGTTATCAGGCTTCGAATTTGTTGCACCCCTATATACATAACCAGAAAGGAGGACCCCCCTTGTTCAATCGCTTACAGTCAGACGGAATCAGCTGGATTATACTGATCGGTACCTTGTTAATATTGTTGGAAGTTTCGTTTTATGATGGGGGGGTTCTTGTCTTTCTTTCCATAGCGGCCTTTTGCATCTATATTGGAAGAAAAAAGCTCCCGAGTCTTCTCGGAAAGTTATTACTCTGGTTCGGGATCATCAGCTTGGCAGTCAATATTTTTAATACCGTGGCATTTAAGTTTCTGTTATTTGCCATTCTGATATTCATAATCATTCGGTTTGCTGATTCCAAGAAGCATCCGAAATATATCTCTCCAAGGATAAAAGAAACGTTCAATCAGCCCGGTGAACCACTCATCATGAAAAGGTCCGCTCTTCAAAACGAATGGTTTGGACAGAAACGAACACCGGAAGACGTTTACGAATGGAATGATATCAATATTCAGGGAGTGTTTGGGGATTCCGTCATCGATATGGGGAATACCGTGCTTCCTAAAGGGACGTCTGTCGTTTCGATTCGGAACATATTGGGGAATATTGAAATTTTGATCCCATACGATGTGGAAGTGAGCGTCCATCACTCGGTCCTCGCCGGGTCGATTGAAATTTTTGAAGAAGTGGAGCCGAAAGCAATCAATGAGTCCCTTTATTATCAGACACCCGGATATGATACGGCTCCTCAGAGGGTGAAGATTATTACCTCGATGTGGATCGGTGACTTCGAGGTGAAGAGAATATGAGTACTGTAAGTAAGCAGGTCGTTGCAGGTGCGCTTTTCTCTCTTTTAATGGTAGTTTTCTTGTCCCTGTCATTCTTTTATTTGTATCCATTAGAGGATTGGTCGTTATTATGGGAAAAAGAAATGATGGATATCCCCGGAGCAGGGTTCATTCTTGTCGTGAGCATCCTTTTCGGGATTGTGTTTGGCATTTGGACAGGTTTGAAGGATAAACGGCAGTTGAGAGAAATTGAAGACGCCTTACTGGATGTTGAGCAGGGAAGGAGTTTCACCCTTCCTGAAACCGCGACGGTAGAAGTCGGGCAAGTGTTGAAGAAGGTTGATGCTTTAGGGAAGCACCTCACAGATCAAGCCCGGCACTCCCAAAAGCTTGCCAATGAAAAGGCGGAAGAACAGGAAAAGAGAATCCAGGAAATTGTTTCACAGGAAAGAAACCGGCTGGCGAGGGAATTGCATGACTCTGTCAGTCAGCAATTATTCGCTGCATCCATGATGATGTCAGCTATTACGGAAACACCGACAGCCGGGCGTACCCTTCAAGAAGAGAAACAGCTATCGATGGTGGAACAGATGATCCATCAGTCACAGCTGGAAATGAGGGCGCTTCTTCTGCATCTTCGACCGGTTGCGTTAAAAGATAAGAACCTGCAAGAAGGAATGAGGGAGCTCCTGGTCGAATTAGCTCAGAAGGTTCCTCTGGATATCGAGTGGAAGATAGAAGACATGAAACTTGATAAAGGGATTGAAGATCATCTTTTCCGGATCTTGCAGGAATCGGTTTCGAATACACTCCGGCATGCGAAGGCGACTTCTCTGGACATCAGGCTGATCAAGAGGGAATCCATTATCATCTTGAGGGTAGTCGACGATGGCCGGGGATTTGATGTGAATGAATCAAAGGTCACGAGCTCTTACGGGCTTCAGAATATGAGGGAGCGTGCCATTGAAATCGGCGGCACGTTCAAAATCATCAGCGTACCGAATAAAGGAACCCGCTTAGAGGTGAAGGTTCCCGTTGTGGAGAATGAGGGTGAAAAAAATGATTAAAGTGGTATTTGTCGATGATCATGAAATGGTGAGGATCGGGGTTTCTTCTTACTTGTCTGCTCAAGCGGATATTGATGTTGTGGGGGAAGCGTCGGATGGAAAAGAAGGGGTCGAGCTTGCCCTCGAAATGCGGCCGGATATCATTCTTATGGATCTTGTCATGAAAGAAATGGATGGAATTCAGGCTACGAAGGAAATCATCCAAACGTGGCCTGAGGCGAAGATCATCATCGTCACGAGCTTCCTGGATGATGACAAGGTGTATCCTGCCCTGGAAGCGGGAGCAGTCAGTTATATGCTGAAAACGTCGAAAGCGAGTGAAATTGCCGAAGCTGTCCGGAAAACGTATAATGGTCAGTCGATCCTTGAGCCGGAAGTCACGGGTAAAATGATGACCCGTATGAGGCAGAAGACCGTAACTCACCCCCACGAAGAACTCACCAACCGAGAACTGGAGATCCTTCTCCTGATGACACAGGGAAAAACGAACCAGGAAATTGCCGACGAATTGTTCATCGCTTTGAAGACAGTGAAAACCCACGTTAGCAATATCCTCTCTAAACTGGGTGTTCAAGACAGAACCCAGGCTGTGATTTATGCCTTTAAGCATGACTTGGCTAAATAAAAAAATGCTATTTTCTCGTAAAGATTGATGCTTTTAAAAGTAATTTTCTTCTTCCTTAATAGAAAAGCAATCTCTCATCACCTGGTTTTTATTCACAGGACATGTTCAGAAAGTTGACGGAGCATCCTGCACCGGAATTCAACTTCTACTTTCTTCCTCAGAATAACAACAATGTCTACAAAAAGAGCCATAAAAAAGAAAGTGACCCGATAAGAAACTTTTCGGGTCACTTTTTCGTATAGAAAGGAGAAGGGCTTCTTCCTGAAAAGATCAGCATCTGAGCATAAAAATGACATCTTATAAGAGCTGATGCGAGTAAGCTTAGTGATGAAAAATGACAAATATTTCATCAACTGAGGGAAGAACAATGGTAAAATAAGCGATATATTGTCAGAAAATGAATATAACACATAGGGGGAAATGAATGTGAACGTACAATTTAGTAAACCGAAGGGGTTCGGTGAAATACTGGACCATA
Organism: Bacillus sp. RO3; assembly: GCF_012911895.1. Classification (GTDB taxonomy): domain Bacteria; phylum Bacillota; class Bacilli; order Bacillales; family Bacillaceae_B; genus Rossellomorea. Next base: position 64,153 of record NZ_JAAXCV010000033.1, on the reverse strand, counting down.
CATTTCGGTTAAGCAAGAATCGATTTAAAGACTTTTTTCTAATTTTCCTAATCCTTTTAGGTCCTGTTTATGTGCTCCAGGCACTCATTGAACTGGCAGCGGGAGTCAGTTTCTTTAGAACGTTCGGTACAGGAGAGACCTGGTTAGAAAGAGTGATAAGCAGCTTTTCCGGAGAGTTTTCAGTTGAGGATGGTTCGGAAATGAATATCGCAGCAGAGCTTGGTACAGGTCTTGTGGGACTTATCAGTATGATTCTCGCACCTATCGCCCAGGCGGCGATTCTGTTTGCCCTTCTTCACATGAGGAAGAATGAAGAATTTACGGTAAAGCTTGTGATCAAGGAGGCCTTTTCGCGCTTTTGGCCGATTATCGGAAGCAGTCTCCTATTTGGATTGATTGTATTCGGTATCGTCTTCGTCCCGATTTTCATATTTGGTATGCTCGGAATTTTCGGAGCCGCATTTCTTGAACCGGGTATCGGGGTGATCGTTGCAGGAATTGTCCTGATACTTGCTTTCGCCGTTGCGGTAGCTTACTTATTAATCCGCTGGAGCTTCTACTTTGGAGCGGCAGCTGTAGAAAATAACGCACCAGGTCTCGGCAGAAGCTGGAGGCTGACGAAGAAACGCGGGTGGATTATTCTCGGATTATTTATTGTACTCGGATTGATCATTGGTATCATCAGTGCAGCATTCGAATTTACATTCGGATTGATGCTCGGGAATAGTGTCCTGTATGGGATGATAGTCAATGTTGTGACGTTATTTACATCCATGTTGTTTGCTGTTGCGTTCGGGGTCATATTCTTTGACCTGAAGACGAGACATGACGCGGAAGATTTAAATGAAATGATTGATGATTATAACACAATCCAATAGCTCTCTTGAACAATAGAAGGATCCAGTCCGGCTCCGGAGTTCCAGTACTTCGGGGCTTTTGATTTGAAAGCCAGGTGAGAAAAGTGCTGAATGAGAACAAAGCAAGAGATCAGATAAAAGAAATAATGGATAGCAAAGAATATCAAGAGTATGACCGTGAATCTCAGGGACCGCTGGCCAGCTGGTGGGAAAAGGCAAAAGAGTGGCTGTCTAAACAGTTGGAAGCATTATTTCCTTCCTTTGAACCGACTGGAGGGGCTGCTTCGGGCATTTTGATCACCTTGGTGGTGATCGCAGTAGCCATTCTTCTCATCGTTGCTTTCTATTCCATACGGGGCAGTGTAAGAAAACGAAGATTCCGTATGAATAAGCCCCTTCAATCCATGAATGAACTGGAGTGGTCCTACGATAGACATTTTGAAGAAGCTCAAAATCAAGAGGAACTTGACGATTATTCGAAAGCAACTCGCCATATTTTTTTGGCCCTCCTTCTATACTTTCATGAAAAAGAGTATCTGGAAGCAAGGGTCTGGAAAACAAACTGGGAGTATTATGATGAACTCCGAAAAGTAAATCAAGAGTGGGCAGACAGGTTTTATAAGCTTGCTCTTCTGTTTGATGAAGTGGCGTACGGCGAGCGTACAGTGGATGAGGAAGAGTATCTGCCGTACAAACAGGAAGCTCTGGGGTGGTTGGACGATAGGACAGGTTCATGATGGAAAGGAGGCAGGAATGAGTAGTGAAAACAAAAATCAAGTCGTGGGCAGGTCTCACTGTCTTTCTAAGCGGATTTATCATCATCGGTGTATTCCTTACACCTGAGAAGCCGAAGGAGTATCCAGCTTATGTATCGGAGTCCCCCTCTCCATCAGGAGTGAAAGCCTTATATTCGTATTTGGAGAACGAAAGTGGGTCTATTAAACGATGGACGTTATCGCCGGACAGGCTGTCGACAACAGAGTCCAATCAGCTGCTGATTATGATTGAACCCTTTTCAATCCCTGAAAAAGAGGATATGGAAGCTTACGAGAATTTTATGAAAGCAGGGAATACGATTCTTCTTTTAATGGATAATCCAAAAGGAATGTTCCATTTGAAGATGATCCTGTCAGAGGAAGAGGTGGACGGCACCTTCATACATGATCAAAAAGGAAATACATATCAAACGGATCTGCTATCGGGTGTAAGATTAGAAACATCGGATCGTGATGACATTCTATTAGAGGACAAGGCCGGAACGATCGCCTACAGCTCTCCCATTGGGAAGGGTCAATTGATTGTGTCTACTACACCGGGGTGGGTGACGAACGGGAATATTCTTACGAATGATCACCTGTCACTCGTTCTAACTCTATTAGAAAGGGGGGAAGTGGATCAGAGAACAATCCTGATCGATGAATACCTTCACGGAGGAGAGAGTGAGGCAAGTCTGACTACACTCTATCCCCAGTGGCTTCTCCTCATAATTTTACAGTTGCTGATCCTTACGGTTCTATGGCTTTGGATGCGCGGGAAACGCTTCGGGAGTATTCTCGTGCCAAGGGAAGAGATGGTCCGATTCAGTGATGAACGAATAAAGGCTCTTTCAGCATGGTACTTAAAAGGTCGCCAATATAAAGAATCTGTAGTTATTCAAGCAGATTACCTAAGAGTTCTGTTCCAGGAGCGCTGGGGGATCCCGGTGAACAGGGAATGGCAGGAATTAAGCCAACCGTTGGAACGCCGATTGTCCACAGTCTCAAAAAGAGAAATCGACGCGTTTATATCTGGGATAAAAGCTGTATTGGAGAAGGAACACATCAGTAAACAGGAATATGTACTATGGTCGAAAAAGATCGAACTATTCAGGAAAGAGGTGGAGGATCGTTGAAACCAGAAATCACATCCTTGATGGAGAGGTATGAAGAGCGCATTGTTGGACAGAGTACGAATCTTAAACTCTTATTGTCTTCCATTCTGGCTGGCGGACATGTATTGATTGAGGGAGTGCCGGGTACAGGGAAAACACAGATGGTCAAGACCCTTTCCCGGTTACTTGGGGGTACGTTTAACCGGATTCAATTCACACCGGATCTGTTACCTAGTGATATTACAGGAAGTACGATTTACAATATGAAGGACAGCAGCTTCCAGACGATTAAAGGACCGATCTTCACAAACGTGCTATTGGCTGATGAAATTAACCGGACACCTGCGAAAACCCAGGCGGCCTTACTTGAAGCCATGGAAGAAAAGCAGGTGACGATCCAAGGGGCGACCTACCCCCTTGAAGAAGTATTTTTTGTAGTGGCGACCCAGAATCCGATTGAATTCGAAGGAACCTATCCTCTGCCTGAAGCACAGCAGGACCGTTTCCTGTTTAAGCTGGACATGGACTTCCCCTCCTTTGAAGAAGAAAAATATGTACTGAAACAAGTGATTGAGAACCATTTTCCTGCAAATGAAGTAAGCGCAGAACTTGATATTGAAACCTTCTTATCTATAAGAAGGGAAATTGAACAAGTCACACTGAGTGATGCGGTGCTAGATTACATCATGCAAATCGTAAGGAAAACCCGTGAAACCGAGTCAATCCGCTTCGGCGCAAGTACAAGGGCTGCGATTTCGATTGGAAAGGCAGGACGGGCATGGGCCTATTTGTCAGGACGTGACTATGTTACCCCGGATGATATTAAGATGGTGGCAAGACCGGCCCTTAGACATCGCATCCAACTATCTCCACACGTAGAATTGGAGGGAGTGACCATTGACCAAGTCATCCAAGAACTTGTTGGGTCGATTTCTGTTCCAAGATAAAGGGATTTTACCAACTGGAAAGTTGTTGATCACCTGCCTTCTCCTTTCCGGTTTGCTTCTGGTAGGAACGTTTTTTGGATTGTCATGGACGCAGATTTTTATTCTGAACGGCTTATTTATCGCTTTAAGTCTCCTGGATTTATTGGTATCTCCCTTCAAAAGGGAAGTAGACGTCGAGCGCAGCATTCCCGATCAAATGGAAAGAGGTCTTGAGTATGTCGTCGAATTGAAAATCAGGAACACCTCTTCAAGGGGGATGGTGTTCAGGATCATGGACGGCATACCGCAGAGTTTCCAGACATCCTTTCCCCTTACAGGAAAAGTTGCACCTGATTCAGCCATAACCATGTCCTATGATGTTGTGACACCCGTGAGAGGCGACTATGAACTGACTAAACTGTATCTTCGCTACCGGAGCTCCCTCGGTTTATGGGAGAAACAAAAAACAGTGCAACTTCATGATAAGGTGAAGGTCATACCGGATCTAACGGAAACGAAGAAAGTAATGGAAGATGCTCAACAATTTTTACTATACGAAGGCGTGAAGATCCGGAGACAGCAAAGTGGTGCCGGTGAATTCTCTAAGATCAGGAATTATGTACTCGGAGACGATCCTAGAAAGATCAATTGGCGTCAAACAGCTAAACTCCGTGAAGTAATGACCAATGAGTACGAACCCGAACATGGGAAGTACATTACGATTCTCATTGATTGCGGGAGAATGATGGGAATGGAATTGAAGAATGGGAACCGATTGGAGAGATCTCTGGAAGCAGCCTTAACGGTTACGGCAGCTGCCCTCCAAAACGGAGATTATGTATCCGTCCTTGCCTTCAGTAAGGATGTAAAGGTCTACATTCCTCCTGCTAAAGGAATGGCGCATCTGCAAACGATCCTCCATCGTATGTATCATTTGGAAGTGGATGCAGCCGAATCCAATTATGCTGCCATCCTCCACTACGTGCAGACAATTCAGAAGAAGAGATCTTTGCTGTTATTATTCAGTGATGTACACACCTTCCTGCACGAAGACAGCGCCCTGTTTTACCTGCAGCGCCTGAGGAAACAGCACCTCTTTTTAACGATCGGGATAGAAGACGAAACCCTGGTCACTCGGATGAAGACACCGCCGGTTGATGTTCAACAAGCCATGATGAAAAGCATGGCGCAGAAACAGATGCTTGTGAAGAAAAGGGAGAAAGCCAAGTGGGAAAAGCAGGGCCTCCTTATGGTGGAGGCCCGTGAAGAGAAACTGGCCGCTACGGCTGTTTCCTATTATATTGATCTGATGAACAGGGGATTACTGTAAACGTTCTTTATTTAGTCGAAGTTTTCCAATCAACATATATAGAATCAGACCGATGACAGTCAAGAAGGCAACGGCGTATTTTGCCGGCAAGGGTATGGCGGCAGGGGTAATGAATCCTTCGATGATCCCTGCTATCACAAACAGGGGAACGGTTCCGAGGAGAAGCTGTACGGACCGTTTTGCCTGCTGCTTTAGTTGAGAGCCTCTTGTATAGCGTCCTGGAACGAACAGTTTATAGCCCATCAAAAGCCCGGCACCTCCGGCAATAAAGATGGCTGTCAGTTCGATCATTCCATGGGGGACGATGTATGCCCAGAATTCATAGCTCATACCCTGATGCCAGAAGACAGCGGCAAGTGCGCCTATAATAATCCCGTTGTACACCAGAATATAGACTGTCAAAAGACCGAATGTCACACCTCCCGCAAAAGCGAGAAAAGAGACTTTAATATTATTGGTCATGATGGCTGCAGACATAAAAGAAGAATCCACTTGTCCATCACTTTTGCCCAGATTAGCGGGATCCACGCCTTGTGACATCTCAGGAGGAAGGATGGAATAAAGATGTAGAGGATCATTTACGACAGAAATGAAGGCTCCAATTGCACCAATCGTAAATAACATCATCGCCGCTACAACGAATTTCCACTGTTCCAGCAGTAAGCCGATAAAAGTGGTGGAGAAGAAGTATCTCATTTGTTTCCAGCTGGACATTTGGTCTTTATAAAGAAGGTTATGAGACTTGGATACAAGGCCGTTTAAATAATCGGTTACTTCTTCGTTTGGGAAATAGGTTTGGCTGTAAGAGAGATTCTGGGCAGCCTTTTGATAAAGTCGATTGAATTGATCAATGGCAGGACCCGTTGTGTTGTTCCTCTTCCTTAATGAGGCGAGGAGGTCCTCCAGCTGTTTCCAGTCATTACGGTGTTCTTTAACAAATTGCTTTACGTTCATTCTGACACCTACTTGGTCTTTTGATTTCTTCTCTCTTATTATAGTAAGCTTAGAAAAAAATAGAAACCATTAAAGGTAATTTCACCCAAAGGAGGGAGTAATAGTGCATGAAGAAAAAGTCGACATCAGGACCCCGGAATACGTTTCCCTGAAATTTCAACCGGCGGGATTAGGCAGCCGTGCTGCAGCCTTCTTAATTGATCAGGGGCTGCTTACTGTGTTAAACATTCTCATTTTTGTCCTCATGTTTTACATAACAGTGGAAAATGATAGGATATTCAGCATGCTGGAAATCGACTCGACCCTATGGGGAATTGCTCTCGTGGCAGTGTTCCTCCTAAACTGGGGATATTTCTTCGCATTGGAATATTTCTGGGGAGGGAAAACGGTAGGAAAACGATTATTGGGAATCCGGGTGATGCAGGAAAACGGACACAGTGTCACATTATTATCCTGCTTCATTCGCAATCTAGTAAGAATCATTGATATGCTGCCGGTCTCTTATTTCCTTGGCATGATCATGATCTTCCTTCATTCCAAGCATAAAAGGGTGGGGGATCTCGTTGCAGGAACCATCGTTGTCCATGAAAAACGGGTAAAAAGAAAACGAAAAGAAAGTGCCATTGAGAAAGAGATCCACCGCAGAGGACTCAAGGCAGACAATCTTTCGGTGGAAGAATGGGAACTGAAGCAGTTAGGTGCAAAAGAATGGAATCTGGTCAAAACGTACAGCAACCGATTCCTGCAGCTTCCCCGTGCACAACGGGATCAACTGACAAAGAAACTGGCCCTGATTGTCTATCCGAAATTACATCTGGAAATGGAAGATAAAACGTATGAAGAGCTTGAAAATACCCTTCTCCTACTCTATTTGGCTTTAAGGGAAGAATGGGAATTTGAATGGTAGAAAGAAGCAAAGTCTGACCAAGACTTTGTTTTTTTTGTGGGGGTATTGTCATGGATTGATAGACACACAGTTCCACTATTTTATCAGTGTAGGTCTATTTTCTTATTTCTGTTTATACTTATTTTTCAAGGGTTGGTGAAGGATTTCTCTGGATTAGGTGGGAAATAAAGTGAAAACAATAGGTGAATAGATGTACATATTTACATCGAGGATACACAATTTACGAAATGTTAAGAAAATTAGTGTCCTTTTCCCCATTACATTACAAAATACGACAAAATATACTTGTACTGTAATCATTTTCATACATCTGTTATGTACGTTAAAGGGGGAACGGAATTGAAGAAGAAAAAGGTCTCATTATCAATTATCAGTATTCTATTTTTACTAACCGGAGGGTTGTTGCAGCCTGAAGGAAAAATGGATAAAGGTTTGGCGGCTGGATCTCAGTCTGCGGTCATCAATGAAGTCGCATGGATGGGTACAACTGGATCCTATAACAATGAATGGATAGAGTTGCACAATACCACTACAACGGATCTTTCCTTGGATGGATGGGTTCTGGAAGCTCAGGATGGAACACCAAGTATCGGGCTTACAGGCACAGTTTCGGCAAATGGCTATTTCCTGCTGGAAAGAACAAGTGATGCCACGATCTCAACGGTACAAGCGGATCAAATTTATACAGGAAGTCTTGGGAATTCCAATGAAGTGCTGTATTTGAAAGATGCATCCGGGACCGTCATCGATGAAGTGAACAGCTGGTATGCCGGAGACAACAATACAAAAGCCACGATGGAACGGAATGATGCCTTTGTCATCGGAACGGATCCTGCCAATTGGAGCACATCGACGGCTGCTTATGAAGGTGGATATGGTACACCGAAGGCAGTTAACTCCACAGTACCGAGTAACAATGGAAGCGAATCCCTTACCAATGTGAGTGAGGATCCGGGAGCTATCAATGTCTATTTCAACAAAAGCGCCTCGACTCAATATGCCTTGCCTGGAAACGAAGCAAACTATAATGTGAATCTTGAAGACCGTCTCATTAAACGATTGAACGAGGCGACCACATCGATCGATTTTGCTACATATGAAATCAACCTCCCACGGGTGGTCGATACATTAATGGAAAAAGCTGCACAAGGAGTGGATGTGCGGATTCTCGCTGATGCCAAAGATGGGTCGGACCCTCATTATACAGAGAGATATGAAACCATGCGTCTATACTTGGAAAGGCTTGTACGTGGCAAGGATGGAGTTGTAGGTTCAGCGGATGATGCCCACATATTATCCGACTCGCCCATGTTTGTCGTGGAGGATGCCGCGAAACGATCGGCACACAACCTTCCAGCAGGCTTCAGTGACTTTCCTGAGCGAAACGTAACGGTGGGAAGTACGGCGACCTCCGGCTATATGTTTGCAGAAGGGGAGCTTAAAGAAACGGACAGCTACTACTCTCCTGGCAATCAGATGCATAATAAGTTTGCCGTTGTAGACGGAAAGTGGGTCTTCACGGGAAGCTGGAATTTCACCATCACCGGCCTGTACGGTTCTGAAGAAAACATGAATCAGGGAATTCTGGATGGAAATCAGCAGCACGTAGTCGAGGTCCACTCGACGGAATTGGCGTCTATTTACAAACTGGAATTTGAAGAAATGTGGGGGAGTGGATCTACGACTCCTGATAACACGGTTTCAAACTTCAGCACACGAAAAGTGGATAACACGCCTCACACGGTGACGATCGGAGGAAATACGGTGGAAGTATACTTCTCTTCCGGAGATGACGCCGTTGGACGCATGACAGAGCTTGTAAAGACAGAGGCCGACGAAAGCGCCTACTTCACCATTTTCGCATGGAGCGACCAGGCTCTAGTGGACGAGTTGAAGAACAAGTGGGAAGGAAGCTATGCAGATAATCAAGGGACCCTGACTGGATTTGATGTAAAAGGTCTCTTCGATGCAGGCTTCTGGAACCAATGGTGGTCAGCAAGCATTGAAATGACAGGAAGAACGGCTACCCAAACGAGTACGAACAATCCAAATATTCGCTGGGCAAATCCTGCACCCGTTTTTAAAGGGAATGAAAGCCGTAAGCTACATGCTAAAACGATGCTCATCGATGCTGACACAGCCAGCGATCCAACTGTCATCGTAGGGTCGACCAACTGGAGTGAAAACGGCAATAATGTGAATGATGAGAACATGCTCATTATCCATGATGCTGCCATCACAAACCAATTTCTGCAAGAATTCAATGCAAGATATGTGAATGCCGGCGGGGTTGTGCAATAAGTGGAATGATACGAAACACAGTTCTATTCACAGGGTTTATTTCCTGTAGATAGAACTGTGTTTTTAAGTATGTGATAATAGTGAAAAAGGGGGAGTGGAGATGATAAAGCCTGTACAGAATACAGTGATGCACAGTTACCCGGGGATGGTGGCACTTGTAACGGTTTCGGTTGATGGAAAGGAGAACGTGATGGCGGCCGGCTGGCACTCGTACATTTCCTATGACCCGCCTATCTATGGGGTAGCCATCGGAAGGGAGCGTTACACTCATGGATTGATCAAGGAAGCGGGGGTATTCGGGATCAATTTTGTCCCTTTTGAGCGGGCGAGGTTCATCCAGCAAACAGGAGTATATTCAGGGGAGCATACGAATAAATTTGATGCGGGAGACATGGAGTTCTTTAGTGGTTCTCTGAGTGTGCCGATTTTAAAGGAAGCATATGTCGCGTATGAATGCAAAACCATCGACGTCAACTCCTATGGTGACCACGATTGGTTCGTAGGTGAGATTGTACAGTGCCACCGGGATGAAGAACGGTTTCTTGAAAATGGCTTGCCTGATTTCCAAAAGCTTACGATCCCCCTTTATGTAGGGAGGTCCACCTATACAAGCGTAAACAAGATGAGTGAGTTCCACACCTTTCACATAACAGAGGAGGAGTGAAGGCTAATAAGATGAAAAGGATGATTCCCGTTGGGAATCATCCTTTGAAATGATTGCCTACTCCATCCCTGGAGCCTTCTGGATTTCAAATATAAGTACAATTGCAGTGATTGCATGGGCAATCAATCGGATGATCGGGAAGAAATTCAAGAAGGAAGCAATGACACCAAGTGCACTTCCCAGGATGGGTTGATCTTCAGTCTTTGAAATATACAAAACGCTTGCATGCCACAGGGCTATGAGGCATAAAAGAAAAGGGATTGCATCCCCGGCAATGTTACCGAAGATGGGAACAGCCAGAAACAGCTCGATTGAAAAAGACAACCATTTTATTCGTGAAAGCACAGACACACACCTCCTTATTTCAGTGTATGAATGGATAGGTGGTGTGTGCCTGTTTAAGGGATTTGTTTTAAAAGGGGTGCGGTTGGCCGAGGGGGATCTCAGGAAAGAATTCTTCATTTTAAAAGCCACCGTCCCAACGAGGGATGGTGGCAGACCACGGTATGTTTAAGCCAGGATTATCTCCACAACTTTATGTTCATTTTCATTCAGCAAGTTCTTCCCGATTGTGTCGTGAACATCTTTGTTCATACTGTCTTCCAGGACTGCTGCTTCCTCTTTATCCCCAACGAGGACGATCCGTTCCCATTTTTCATCGGCGGCCTTTTTGTCGAGAATGCTGCCAAGGCTCTTCCACCAACGCTGCTGATTGGCCTTAAGTCGACTTTCGAATTCTTCCTGCTGATTGGCTTTTCCGCCGCCGCTGCCCATACTGACATCTGCGTGGTGAGGGCCTTCATGCTTTCTCCAGTCATCGGTCTCTAAATCAAACTCCATATACTCACTGGATTGAATCTCTCCGAAGGCGGAGGTAATGATTTTGATTTGATTTTGTTGAAGAAGCACTAATCCCGTATAAGGATACTCTTCATGTAAGGCTTTCAGCTGTTCCAGATGCGGGCGCTCTTCCCAATAGAAATTCGTTTCCACGGGAACCTGAAGCTCGAACGTCTCCCAGATGCCGCTATCGGCTGACGCAAAGATGATGAAACTCCGGGGCAGTTCCCGTTCCAGACTGTACACATAGTTTTCGACCTTCGGGCGGATGGTTTGCAGTCTTTCCTTTTCCTCCGGTGCGCTTTCAAGATATTCCTCAAGACGGTTGAAACCGTTTTTGAGGGCGATCTTCCATTCCCCACCCTGCTGATCATGATCACTGCGGTCCGTGTTTAAGTATACCGTCAACAGCTTATCGGGCTTCTGTAAGTATAAGTTCTCCAGAACGTTCAATGTTTGTTTGAAAGACATGGAACTCCTCCTTATAGAATTCTTACATTTCATATAAACGGTTAGAACAGGAGTTAAACATCTTTGGGTGAAAAAGAATGAATGATAAAATGATCATGGGTGAAAATGGAAGTAAGAAGGAGGAAGAATGCATTGAAAATAGAGAAGCAGTGGATCAAGGAAGACAGTGATTACATCCGGAGAAAGTTAATCGAATACAATATGTCCCAACTGGATGAGGGAACAAAGACCCCTCTCGAGCAGATCAGTTTTGTCATCAGAAACGATAGGGATGAGATCATCGGGGGCGTGGTCGGAGAAATGTTTTGGCATCATATGCACATAGACTTTCTTTGGGTGGATGAGGACTATCGGGACGGCGGCTATGGGTCGAAGTTGATTCTTCAAATAGAAGAGTATGCCAGAGGGAAGGGATGCCATCTCATCCTGCTGGACACATTCAGCTTTCAGGCTCCCCATTTTTATAAAAAGCTGGGGTATACAGAGTTTGGTGTGCTTCGGGACTTTCCCAAAGGGTACAGTCAGCATTTCATGGAGAAGAGGTTGTAAAAACGATACGAGGCTTTCTTTTACTGCATGATCATAATGGACGGTTCCTTTCCTTTCGGTCAATGTGCTTCCGTTCTCGCATTCTGTAAGAAATCAGATTAATCATGTTTTATGTTCTCACTATCGGGTAAATATGTACTAAATAACACACGACGGGAGAGAGAAAGATGAGATATATTAACCAGGGTAGAGAACGTATTCAATTTGACCGCAAGGGGAAGAAAAAGGATTTACATATACTGGAGTGCACGAAGTGTGAAAATGAATTCCGTTCAACGATGAATGTCAATCACATCGAATGTGAGCACTGTTCGACATCTACAGATCCTAAACTGGACCTCTCGATTTTTAAGGTCATCGGATTCATCGAAAATCTTCAAGGGAGTGAAGTTCGTTGTTAAACAAGGATAAAATAGCCGATATGAAAATGGATTTTAGTGATATTCTCTGGATGAGCTCAGGAGTTGCTATTATTCTATTATTACTTGCGTTGGCGAATTTCATCATCCTGTCTTAATCAAAGTGGGGTTCGGCTTGAAAGGTCCTGACTGTCCAGCAGGACTTTTTTTGTTGGAGAAGTTCCCTCATTGAACTTGAAAAAGCCTGACCGCGACGATGAACGCGGTCAGGCTTTTGTGTTGATGATTATCCTTTATACGTTTCATCGTACTCTAGATACACAACGTGGGTTTCAAGGTATTCGTTCAGTCCGTGTTTACCGTCAGCTCCGCCTATCCCCGATTGTCCGCGTCCGGCGTGGAAACCGTTAATGGCTTCAAAGTTTTCACGATTGACGAAGGTTTCTCCATATCTCAGTTCGTTAGCCGCCCTCATGATTTCATGGAGGTTTTCACTGAAAATGGAGGAAGAGAGCCCGTATTCCGTATCGTTGGCGAGCTCGATGACTTCATCAAAGTCTTGATAAGTCATAATCGGAAGGACAGGTCCAAAGATCTCTTCCTGAATTATATCCATATCCTGCTTCACATCTACGAGAACGGTAGGTTCGTAATAGAATCCTTTATCGATGTTGACCGGTTTCCCGCCTGTAAGGACTTTTGCTCCATTTTTAACCGCTGCATTTACCATTTCCGTTACGGCTTCGAGTCTGTCTTTGTTTACAAGAGGTCCGATATCGTTATCCCGATTGGTTGGATCTCCTACAGTCGTATTCTTCATGGCCTTGGTCATCTTGCTGATGAATTCTTCCGCTACATCCTCATGAACATATACCCGTTCTGCGTTCGTGCATGCCTGACCGGAGTTGGTGATCCTGGATGTTTTGATCTTTTCCACAGCCAGGTCAATATTGGCATGCCTGGTGACGATGGCAGGCGCTTTCCCGCCAAGCTCCAGGTTTACTTTTGTAATGGACTTCGCTGCTGCTTCCATCACTTTTGAACCAGCCGGGTAGCTTCCTGTCATAGACACCATCCGTACTTTAGGGTGGCTCGACATGGGATTTCCAATATCTGACCCTTTTCCTGTAACCAGGTTGAAGACGCCCTTTGGCAGACCCACTTCGTCTACGATTTTAGCAAACTCACATGCAGTGTTGGGGGTGTACTGGCTTGGCTTCATCACGATCGTACAGCCTGTAACAATTGCGGGAGCCACTTTTCTGGCCAGTATGAACATGGGGAAGTTCCATGGAACGATCCCGGCAACGACACCGATTGGCTTTTTATATACGAGTATGTTCTCGTTAGGGCGTTCACTCTCAAGGATTTCTCCTTCATAACGCAACGCCCATCCAGCCATGTACCGGAAATATTCGATGGCAAGATCAACCTCTCCTTCTGAGGCATCCAGCGTCTTCCCGTTTTCTTCTGTCAACATCTGAACAAATTGATCCCGCCGCTCTTCCAATTTATCAGCCATTTTATATAGATAAGAGGCGCGTTCCTTAGATGGCACCTTATTCCACGAAAGAAAAGCGGTGTGTGCTGCCTCTATCGCATGATTCACATCCTCTTCAGTACCAAGCTGAATGGACGAAATGGTCTCCTCATTGGCAGGATTGATCACATCCCATGTCTCCTTCGACGTACTATCAACAAACTCACCATTAATATACAACTGATACTTCTTCACAATTCCATCCTCCCTATTTGTTTCTTAACATATCTTCCCCTTTTCCCGTTCAGTGGGGATAAATAAACATGAGGATGTGTTAGGGACGGACCTCAGTAGAAGCACGAATCATCTACAAATCGTTTAAATACAGTCGGGATAGGTAGAGTAGAAAGCAGGAGGGACGGACCTCCCACACTCTCCCTCTCAACGAAATGGTGACTTAATAGGGAGTAAGTGAAAAATGGAGGTCCGTCCCTCAATCATGGTTACATGCCTGGGTCGGCGATTTTGACGAGTTGTTTGCCGATGTTTTTGCCTTGGAAGAGTCCCAGGAAGGCATCGGTTACGTTGTCGAGGCCTTCTGTGATGGTTTCTTCGTATTGAAGTTTTCCTTGGGAAAGCCATTTGCCAAGGTCAGTGGCTCCTTCTTTGAAGCGGTCGCTGTAGTCATTGACGACAAAGCCTTTCATGAGTGCACTTGATTTGATCAGTCTCGTTTGAACCCGGGGGCCTAGATCACGATCAGTTTTATTATAAGATGAGATTGCCCCGCAAACTGGTATACGGGCATGTTTATTTAGTAAACTAAGGGCAGCGTCACCGATTTCGCCGCCTACGTTTTCGAAGTACACGTCAATGCCGTTAGGACAAGCTTGTTTTAACGCAGCATAAATATTGTCCGTCGTTTTGTAATTGATTCCTTCGTCGAAACCAAGTGTATCCGTCACGTAGCTGACTTTTTCATCTGAGCCTGCAATACCCACGACCCGTGCGCCTTTGATTTTGGCGATTTGACCGACCACGGATCCGACTGCGCCTGCAGCACCCGAAACCACCACAGTTTCGCCTTCCTTTGGCTGACCGATATCAAGAAGTCCGAAATATGCAGTCAAGCCCGTCAAGCCAAGAATGCTCAAGTGAGTCGAAATAGGCGCGACAGATGGGTCGATGGAGCGTACCTGTTTTTCATTGGCAACGGAATATTCCTGCCAAGGCAGCATTCCTACTACGAAATCTCCTTTTCGGAATTGCTCAGACTCAGATTCCACGATTTCGCCGACGGCTCCCCCGGAGAGGGCTTCGTTTAATTGGAAAGGTTCTACATAGGATTTGGCATCAGACATTCTTCCCCGCATGTAGGGATCCACAGAAAGGTAGAGAGTCTTTACCAGCACTTCCCCCTTGGAAGGCTTCGGTACCTCGATTTCCTTGTGAAGGAAATCCTCTTTCACCGGCATTCCTTCAGGGCGGGACACTAATTGAATCTGTTTCTGTTTTTCAGGTAGCATACATTTTCCTCCTTAAAATTGGACTATTTTCATTTTTTCCTCTTATTTGAAATTATCATATGAAGTTTACTTACTACAAAGGATAACACTTGAGAAAGGTGTGATTAATATGGGACATGTTTGGGATGCAGAAGTGTCTGTTTCCATTCGTCAAGCTGAAAAGCTGATTGAGTCGCAGTTTCCGGCTTTGATACCGGCTGACATCAAAATCATAGATTATGGATTTGACAATACGGTGATGAAAGTGAATCAAGATTGGATTTTCCGCTTTCCCCGACGGGAGGTTGCTGTAAAGCTGATCGAAACGGAAGGGAAGCTCCTGCCCCTTCTGGCTGAACGCAAGCTCGGGCTTCAGTTTCCCGTTCCTGTTTACTACGGGAAGCCGTCTTCTCTCTACAGATGGCCATTTCTCGGTTACCGGTTTGTGGATGGGACAATCCCGTCCCGGGCGAATAGGGTAAAGCGGGAGGGGGAGTCTGCCCTTAAAATGGCACAGTTTCTTAAAAAGCTTCATGGAACGAATGGGATGGAGGCCCGTGAACGGGGCGTGCCCGATGATGAACTTGATCGTTTGAATGTTGAAAAGAGGGTTCCCGTTTTGCAGGCGAATATGAAAGAAATCAAGGAGCTCAACCTGTTTCATCAAATCGGAAGACTTGAGGAGTATCTCAAGCGCTTACCTAATGAGCCTTTGCCGAGAGAAGCTACTTTGGTTCATGGAGATCTCCATTTTAAAAATATCGTTGTGAACACAGAGGGGAACGTATCCGGGGTCATCGATTGGGGAGATGTTCATCTTGGTCAGCGTGCCGTTGATTTGAATGTTATATTCAGTTTTCTCACTCCGGAAGGAAGGGAATGGTTTCTTGAAGAGTATGGTGAGGTAAGAGCAATTGAACTGGAATATGCACGTTTCAAAGCCATTTATACAAACGTCGTGCTGCTTCTATACGGATATCACGAGAAGCAATTTCATACTGAAGTGGAAGCCCGCAACAGCCTGGAGCTGGCTCTTACATAAAAAAATCCGAGTTGAATCTTCCATCAACTCGGATTTTTAGTCGTTTACTTCACGTTTTTTTGGATATATTTCACGATTTTACGCAATTCATTTGCATGGGGACGTCCGAATGGACTGGTTTGTCTCTGCTGGTACATGGCCTGTCCTTTTTCATTTATAAGGAAGTAAGCAGGTTCCCCATGCTGGCCGTGATCTTCATAAGGGGCATCTTCACCGTGATAGAAAACATCATAGGCTTTGATGGCCTCTAAATTTTCGTCTGCTAAAATCGGGAATGTCAGATCCTCTTTGTTCGCAAATTCCTGTAAGTCTTCCATCTTATCGCTGGAAATCGTCAGTAAGTGTACATTGTGTTTTTCAAAGTATTCTTTGTTCGCTTGAAGCTCCCTTAATTCTTCCTGACAGACAGGGCACCAGGAACCCCTGAAGAAGACGATGAGGTGCCAGCTTTGATGTTCTTTTTGATGTTCTTCAAATGAGAATGTTTCACCTGAAACTGCCGGGAGTGTGAAATTTGGTACCGTATCATTTAATTGAAAAGCTGCCATTATTCATTCCTCCTGTGTTTTTTCTTTCTGGTCACATAGGCGTTAGGACAAACCTAACCGGTTCCCTAACATACAATATAGAAATTCACTTTTCTTACATAGAGTGTAATACCCCTTATGTAAGAAATAAAACGTACGAAAGTGCAAAGTAGGACTGGAAAGGAAGAAGCCAATGAGAAAACATAATGTGAGGCCGAAGCTATGTATTCCTGGGTATAGGTGGTGTGGGCCCGGGTGCAGTGGACCTGGTGCTCCGGTCAATTCAGTCGATGCAGCATGTAAAGCCCATGATGTATGCTATGAGCGGTACGGTCCGAGCTGTGAATGTGACAGGATGTTCATGAAGAAACTAAGGAATGAAATCAACCATCATACAAGGAAAGGACGTCATGCCTTTCTCATGTACCAATACATGAAATTACAGACGACGTTCAAATGTCAAGATGAACGCTGCGAAAGATGCCGGTGCAGGGGATCTTGGATATAGGAATAAGGCCGCTCAGATTCTTAAGCGGTCTTATTTAGTTGGAGTTATTACCATATTTTCACTATTATTCAAGTAAGTTGCTGTTGAAATATGTCGTCATTTGTTGAAAAATGGGCTGTGTACTCCTATAAGACAATATTCTTATTTTTATGTTACGGAGGACCTTCTACTGAATACTGACATCCTGACTACTGGGGCTTCCTTTTGGGTAATGTGGTATGAAAGCATTCAGGTCAAAAGTAGAACGAAAGTAGCTTTTTGATTCAGCAGAGGGATTTTTATACCTGATTCCATTACAATTACCTTTGATATTGTCAGCAGGAAAGGGGAGATAGCATGTCATTACCTTCAGCAACTTCATCGAAGAAAAAATATCTATTTGAAATACATTTTTTAAGAGCTTTTGCCTGTTTGGCTGTTTTGGGCGTTCACGTGTCAGCGACCTATTATTCCATGAATGATAATACCTTTCATTGGTTTTCATATTTCCTGAATCAAGTGGGCCGTTTTGGAACGCCTATATTTGTTGTGATAGCCGGGTTCCTATTATTCTATCAAGTGAAGAGAAACACATATTCTTTTGGGAAGTTTGTTCGTTCGAGGATTTCTAAGATTATTATGCCACTAATATTGTGGAGTCTGGTCTATCGCTTTTTGCTCTATTATTTCGACAATCAGCAGATAGGTGCAATCAAAACGGAAGTGGTGAATGTATTTACAGGCGGTCACTTCTATCATCTTTATTTTATTGCGATCATCGTTCAGTTTTACTTTATTTTTCCGATCCTTCAAAAGGTATTCAGAACAAAAATGGGATTAATTGTTTTAACTGTCCTATCCTTTTTTATCAGCTATCATCTAATCGGTTTTAATCCGGGTATAGAAGGGTTTATCGGCCAGTTTATGGAAAGTAAATCGTTCATGCCCCTATGGATGTTCTATTTTTCATTTGGAGGCTTATTAGCTTTCTTCTGGGAAGATATCAGGGATTTCGCAACAGATTTTCCTTGGATGATGTTGACTTTGTCATTGCTCATCACCATTGGAGCAGTCGTAGAATATACGATAAATGGAGATCTCACCAACAGAAGGGCAAGTAATTTATTCAATATTCCTTTATTAAGTATTGCAACGATCGGAATGTACCCATTACTTTCTCAATGGAACCTTTTCAAAAAACCGCTTACGTTATTAGGAAAATATTCAATGGGGATCTATTTGGTCCATCCTTTCGTTCTCCACTTAATGAAAATATATTTACCTTCTTCAACGTGGAACATGATTTATCTGCCTGTAACATTTATGGCTGTTTTACTAATTTGTGTAGGGATGATCAGACTTATTCAGTTTGTACCATTCAGCAGTTATTTCATTCCGGTTCCTAAGATTAAAAAAACAGTGAGCAAAGATGGCGGCAGAAAGGTAAGATCAAGAGAGGCAACAGCATAAGTGGATGAGAGCCGGGTTGATTACAATTATCACCCGGTTCTTTTCATTGTTAGAGCGGCAGGTGAAACAGGGAACAAACCTGAAAAGAAGCAACAGTCCAGATTTCGTGAAGTCTACTTCGATAAGTCTTTCTTAAACAGGTTACAATGTATAATAAAATAATAGTGATTTCCGTGTTTTTTTTGATAAGGAGAGATAAATGTGAGCAGGAAAGACGAAATCAGGCATAAAGTATGGAAGCGTCTCACGGAAAATAAATTAGGGCGTTTTCCTTTTCCTTTAACAGGAAGGATCCCCAACTTCAAAGGGGCTGAAAAAGCGGCTTCAAATGTTCAGGGTATGCCCATCTACCAAAATGCAGATGTCATAAAGGTGAATCCCGATGCACCTCAGCTTCCCCTGCGGGCATCGGTATTAAAGGATGGAAAAACCCTGCTCATCCCGACACCGCGTTTGAAGGATGGATTTGTCATGATCAAGCCTGAATGGGTACCCCGGGGAGAAGAAAGGAAGGCAGCGAGCATCAAGCATATGAATACATACGGTAAAGTCGTGCCCCTGACGGATATCCCTTCGATTGATCTGATCGTCGTCGGGTCCGTTGCCATTCACCCAGACGGAAGAAGGCTCGGGAAGGGCGAGGGGTATGCCGATCGTGAATACGCCATCCTTCGTGAAATCGGCAACCAGGCTGTGCCGGTCATCACCACTATTAACGCGGCACAGCTGGTCGAAGACGACATCCCGAGAGACTCCTATGATCTCGCAGTCGACTGGATCATAACGGAAGAAGGCATCACCGAAACCCGCACACCCTACGATAAACCAAATGGCATCGAATGGGAACACGTAACCGAAGAAGAAATGGAAAAGATGCCGATCCTGAAAGAATTGAAGAATCTCTCTTGAGGGACGGACCTCTCCTGCTGGGAAAATAGCTGATAATGGTGATGGACGGTATAGAAAGGTCCGTCCCTCTTCATTATGAAGAAAAAAATCCCTGAAGGTTTATGCCTTCAGGGATTTTTTAAGTTAGGATAACAAGCTGTCTGCGCTTTTCTAGATGTCCAGCTCCGGCGGCTAGAGGCTCGAGGTCATAAGCTAAACCTGCCAAAAAGGCAAAAATCCGCCTTTCTGGCAGGTTCATCTTATGCTTGTCGCCTCTGAACAAGCCGCCTGCGCTTTTCTATGGTCCAGCTCCGGCGGCTAGAGGCTCGAGGTCATAAGCTAAACCTGCCAAAAAGGCAAAAACCCGCCTTTCTGGCAGGTTTAGCTTATGCTTGTCGCCTCTGAACAAGCCGCCTTCGCTTTTCTATGGTCCAGCTCCAGCGGCTAGGCCCTCGAGGTCATAAGTCAAGAACGCCAAAAAGGCAAAGAGCGCCTTTCCGGCGTTCTGGCCTTATGCTTGTCGGGCCTGAACGAGCCGCCATCGCTTTTCTATGATCCAGCTCCGGCGGCTAGAGGCTCGAGGTCATAAGCTAAACCTGCCAAAAAGGCAAAAACCCGCCTTTCTGGCAGGTTCATCTTATGCTTGTCGCCTCTGAACAAGCCGCCTGCGCTTTTCTTAGTACCCGTCAACGACCAGATCAAGTTTTCCGGTTTCTGGACTGATGACAAGGCCGTGTACAGGGATTTTTTTGTCCATCAAGGGATGATGTTTGATCATGTCGACACTGTGGGAGACGCTTTCCTGGACGGAGCTGAAGCCTTTCAGCCATTCGTGGAGGTCGATACCTGAGTATCCGACAGTGTTGAAGGTGTCTTCGGAAATACCGCGGTTTTTCATTTTCTCCAGTATTTGGTGGCTGTTGATGGCGCTCATTCCACAATCATGATGTCCGATGACCAGGACTTCGTCTGCTTGTAGTTCATATACAGCCACTAGGAGGCTTCGCATGATGCTGCCGAATGGATGCATGACGACGGCGCCTGCGTTTTTGACGATTTTTACATCGCCATTTTTCATGTTCATGGATTTAGGGAGAAGCTCAACTAAACGAGTATCCATACAAGTAAGAATGACTAAGCGTTTGTCTGGAAACTTGGTTGTTCTGTACTCTTCATAAGATTGTTCTTTTACAAACTGTTCGTTGTAATCAAGAATGTTCGTTAATAAAGACATGTCTGATTCTCCTATAAAAATTATTTATCACTTCACACTTTGTTGAAGGTGTTGTTCGATCTCTTTTATTTTACCCATAACTTCTTGCCGATTCCAATCAGAAGTGTTGGAAAGTTTCAAATACAGTGAGGATACCTTGGCCAGCACTTCTGTCAGGTTTGGTTCCTTCCGCGGGTAGGTTGACTGACCCATCAGGTCGAACAGGCCGTTCATCTGTTCCGATACTTTTTGATACTGATGGTCTTTAGCGATAAGGACGACATGATAGCACTGTTGAATATCCGATAAAAGATAATGGATATCAAATAATTCAAATGAATCATCCTTCTTCAGGTTCAATTCCATTTCCCCTTCAGAATACTTATGGATGATCCGGGCAAACTTCGGTGAACTTTCGTCTTCCACAATCGACATGAAGTTCTCGCCGGGCTTCAAGAAGTCATAGCCTGTATTAGACGCGTCGATTAAGTTAAACTGTCTGTCCAATAACAGATAAGGAATTGGACAGAGATGTAAATTTTCCACATGATCACTCCTTTATAAAAGGGTAACGGACGTCATTGCCCCCTATCAGGTCCAAATGGACAGGATAGGTATCATGTGGGATAACATTCAGTAGAACCCTAGATGGTCCGGGGGTTAACCTTTAGCAGAAATCAGTTGTTCCGACTTATCTTCGAGATACTCATTGAGTTCCAGTAAGTCGTGAAAGCTTGTCACCTTCGAGTCATCCAGAAAATCCAGGGAGTAGTTGGAAATGAGTCTTCCGCCCACCACAATGTCAATATCCTGATGGTGGCTCCTGATTTCTTGGATGCATTCTTTCAGCCGGGATAGAGCCGTTGTCATCCCGATGGAAATACCAATGACATGTGGTTCCCAGGCTTCAATGAACGCTAAGGCATCTTTAACAGGCACATTGGATCCCAGGTAACGGGTATTCCAATGGTTTTCCTTGAATGCTTCATTTGCAAGCTCAAGTCCCAGGCTGTGATGCTCACCTTCTATACAGAATAGCAGGGCTTTCGGCTGGTTTTCTGAAGCTTCCTCATGGGTAATGATTGAAGCAAGGAGATATTTAAGCGTTGCAGTAGCCAGATGCTCGTCTGCAACAGTGATTTGATTTTTCTCCCAAAGATCACCGATTCGATACATGGAAGGTTTAATGATTTTCTCGTAAAACGTAAAATTGTCTATTTTTGAGTGAATAGAAGACGTATATAGTTTCATTAATGAATGCACGTCTCCTGCGAGAATAGACCTTGTGAAGGTCTGTACCAGCTGATTCATTTACGATCACTCCTGAAAATAGTGAAATTACCAATTACTATATTCTATAGGAAGAATTGAATTTCCTGCTGGAAATTTCAATCTATAATTGGATTGACTTTCCCTATGTTCTTATTTAATATTACCTCTAGAATACTAAATGTCGCTCAACTTTTGAGAGAGGTTCATAGCATTTACCCTCTATAAAAAACTATGGATCTAAGAATCTAACTTGGGGTTATCTCTAACATGCTATCCTTTAACCGTAACAGGAAATAGGCTTTAATGCAATTCTATAGTGTGTTACTCAGATTTTTAGGCTAATGCTATGTCCTCCTTCATTCGAGGCACTTTGAAGGGGAGGATTTTTTACATGTCAGGAAGAAAAGACGAAGATTTGACAGATTTATCATTATTAGGAAACCAGGGGACGAATTATCTGTTTGAGTACGCTCCCCACATTTTGGAAGCTTTCGATAATAAGCATCCGAACAGGGACTATTTTGTGAAGTTCAACTGTCCTGAGTTCACCAGCCTCTGTCCGAAAACAGGTCAACCGGACTTCGCCACCATTTACATCAGCTATATCCCTGGTGAGAAGATGGTGGAGAGTAAATCACTCAAGCTTTATCTGTTCAGCTTCAGAAATCATGGAGATTTCCATGAAGACTGCATGAACATCATCATGAATGATCTGATCGAATTAATGGATCCCCGTTATATCGAAGTATGGGGGAAATTCACCCCGCGTGGCGGGATCAGCATCGATCCATATTGTAACTATGGAAAACCCGGAACAAAGTACGAAACGATGGCCGACCATCGTTTGATGAACCACGATCTGTATCCGGAGAAAATTGATAATCGGTAATGATTCAAGGACGATTCTCCAGGGAATCGTCCTTTTTCTATAGGCGGGGAGAAGTTTCATCTGAATGGAAGAGAGTTTTTTTAGAATCTCCATAAATGACCACCATACTCCGAATGAACACTCTCAAACCTAAATCCATCTCTCATCACACTTGCAAACCCTTGCAATTTTCACAATAATTAAACCTTATTTTTTTGACCGTATTCCCTTTACAAAGGGTCTTGATGGGCTTTATAATCCCGTTGTTCAACTTTTTACGGACCCTAAAAAATTATAAGAAAAAGGAGGTTGCGGTGATGCGACAAAGAATCTTTTCTTTTTTAATGATGAACCTCGGTGCATTTCTTGTTTCGATAAATGTCCATTTCTTCTTATCGCCAAATAATTTAGCGACAGGGGGAGTAAGTGGATTGTCCATCATTATGAACGATCTGTTTCCAGGGATGTCCCTCGGACTGTTTATGATCATCATCAATATCGCATTGTTTATTGTTGGTGTGATCTTTCTCGGCTTCAATTTCGGTGCGAAAACCATTTACGCCAGTTTCGCCCTTTCATTCTATGTTTGGTTGTTAGAGAAATTCGCTCCCATGAACGCACCATTAAGTGATGATATCTTAATTCAGCTCATCATCGGCCAATGTATTGCCGCAACCGGTATGGCCATCGTGTTCAACCAGCAGGCTTCAACGGGTGGAACAGATATCGTTGCCATGATTTTTAATAAATATTTCAATATAGATGTAGGCAGGGGTGTGTTGCTGGCAGATTTATCAATTGCCACGTCCTCAGCCGTCCTATTTGGGCCGCAAGTCGGGATGTATGCCTTCTTCGGTGTCATCTTAAACGGCCTGGTCATCGATTACACTCTGCAGCAATTCAATTCGAATAAAGAAATCGTCATTATCAGCCGATACAGCGATGAAATCAAGGCTTACATTGTTCATGAGCTTGGAAAAGGAGCGACGATCCATACGGCAACAGGAGCGTTCACTTCAGATGAAAAGGAAGTCATCACCACCATCCTCGGTCGCAAAGACTTTTCCAAACTGAAAGGCTTCATCACCCAAGTGGATAATCGTGCCTTTATCACGGTTCATACTATGAATGAAATCCTTGGTCAAAACTTTAAACGGCTGGCATAGAAAAAAAGCTTCACCTTTCACAGGGTGAAGCTTTTTTTGATATCTAAAAATAAATCCTTCTTTTTGAAAAAATAAAGGAAAATTATACCTAATTCCTGTATAAATAGAAGTAAGGGGGTGGAAATATGGAAAAGGAAGAGTTTGAAAGGTTGGAACAGAAGATCAGCTTTCTTGAGAAAGAGTTGTATCTCGTTAAACGGCAGTTGATTCAAGCCAAAAGGGGAGAAGAATCATCTGTTATCCAAAAAGAGGCGGCTGCCAATGTGCCTGAGGAACCTATTCCCTATAGAACGGCTGAGCCATTCACAGAGAAAGAAGTCTTTGACTTCTCGGTGGAACGCTGGCTGCCGAAGGTGTTTCTGTTTGTTTTATTGATAGGCAGTATTTGGGGATTTATGGCTGCTTCTCAAAATGGCTGGGTTACGCCTGGATTAAGGGTATGGACGGGGGCTGTCATCAGCATAGGGATGTATTTCTTAGGAGAGAGGTTCATTCGGGATCAGCGTAAATTAGCCATCACGCTTCTATCAGGAAGCATCGTTCTTGCCATCATCACTTTATTCTCAGCCAATATTTTGTATGGATACATTGGCGGGTTCATTACGAATCTACTATTGATCCTCATTATTTCCGTAGGACTGTGGACTTCCCATAAGCATGGATCTGAAGTGGTCCTCAGCCTGATCGGGGCGGGAGCGTATCTGTTTCCCTTTATATTTGCCGGGGATGAACGAAATGAATGGTTGTTTTACGGATATGAATTAGTCTTGTTCTTTGTATTGATGACATTCAGCACCTTGAAACGGTACAGGTTCGCTTGGAATATTCATTATTA
This sequence comes from Bacillus sp. RO3, assembly GCF_012911895.1. GTDB lineage: Bacteria > Bacillota > Bacilli > Bacillales > Bacillaceae_B > Rossellomorea. The sequence goes on along the minus strand of NZ_JAAXCV010000033.1, from coordinate 39,372 downwards.
TTTACTTTATTTCTCACTGTTTTTCTTTGCTGCCTTCGGGGTAGGAGCGATGACCTTAACCGTTCTGATTCCGTTTGCGATTCAACATGCCTATCTCATACTGTTGATCGTCCTGAACCGTAAAGAACGGGTGAGCGCGGAAATGATTCCTGCACTTGTATCAGGCTCATTCATCCTTCTTGGATTATTGAATGACATATACGAGGCGGTCCCACTCTTTTACTATGTGATTTTCGCTTTCGTTTATATCGGGATAGCATTCATTGAACCGAAGGAAAAGAAAGGCACGAAGGATGTCCTCCTTGTCCTTGGGTTCCTGCATGTCCTTCTTTTCGTCTTTGAACTGTTCGAATACAATTGGCGCTATATTCTGGTTGGTATTCAAGGTACAGTTCTCCTATGGCTCTCTGGAAGACGTGAGAGCTATATAGGGCTTTCTGGATCCTTCCTGCTCATGTTGTATTCCTTCTTAGGAGTGGCAGTCGGTGCATCGGATGATTTCCTTACCATCGAACTGCCGATTTTTGCCGTCGCTTTTGGGTATGTGTATCTATTTACACAATTCAATGAAAACGAGTCTTCCTTCTTAAACATTTCTAAAACGGCGATTAAAGTCGTACTGACAGGACTCGTATTGATCTTTGTGCTGCGTTTGACAGAATATGTTGTCATCGGGTGGGACTACACACCGCGTACGACAGCCTTCACCGTTGCGATCGCAGCCCTTTCAATTGCTTATCTCATCTTCGGTGAAAGCAGAAAGGATGTCTTTTACCGATGGGTGGGGATCGCATTCCTGGCACTGGCCCTGTTGAAGTTCTTCCTTGCCGATCTTGTGTTCCTGGATTTCACGATCCGTGCCATGATCCTGATTCCCATCGGTGTAATCGGACTTGTGTTATCAAGAATTTTGTACAAAAAGGGATAATCACATTGCAAAAGCTTTCAGAATAATTATATAATGTAGATATCTAATGACGTTTGATGGAAAAGGAGGTGGAATTGAGATGAATCGTTCTGTAGGATTGCGTGGGAAGTATTTGGATTATATCTACATTTGCCGTGCGATTTTTCATGCATTTGCATTCAAGGGGACACGTATGCCCTTTTTCAGCAAATGAATATGAATACTGAACGGTAAGAGGTCTCAATTCCAATCACTTTTCTAGCAAGAATCGGAAAAAGGGGGCGTTTTCGCTCTCTTTTTTTTTATCCCTTCATTAAGAAAGGATGCAGTGCCGGAAGCACTTCGAAAAGCTATGGGAGAGTCTTCTGATTCCCCATGGCTTTTTTATTTGTGCACCTCTTACCTCTAAATAGACAACCGAAAGGAAGAGGAACATATGATTATTTGCAGTGCACAGGAGTTAAGTAAGATGTTTGGGGGACATATCATCTTTGAAGACTTATCCTTTGAAATACCGGAAAGATCGCGAATTGGACTTGTCGGCAGAAACGGGACAGGGAAGACGACGATATTCAAGCTATTATCAGGAACCGAAACGCCTGATAAAGGGCTCGTCCACTTGAAGAAGGGAGCGAAGGTAGGCTATCTCGCCCAGATCCCACGCTTTTCTGAAGGAACGACAGGGCATGATGTTTTACGATCTGCATTTTTCCGTTTGATTGAAACGGGTGACCGATTAAAAGAGTTGGAGATCAAGATGGGTTCAGGGGCAGATCCGGATACTCTCACCCGTTTATTAGAAGAATACGGGAAGCTGCAGGATCAATACACAAACGACGGAGGCTATGAAATCGAAGCCAATATTTCAAAGGTTGTCAATGGGTTGGAAATCCATGAACTGGTGGAGAAGGACTTCAATGACTGCAGTGGCGGTGAACAGACGAAGTTATGCCTAGGCTTGATATTACTGCAAAAGCCGGACCTGCTTCTCCTGGACGAACCGACGAATCATCTGGACATCGGAGCCGTGGAGTGGCTGGAGGAATTTCTAAAGGAGTATGAAGGAACCGTCGTTTGTATTTCCCATGATCGATATTTTCTCGATAACGTGATCACCAAGGTGTATGACTTGGAGGACGGGGAATTGACGATTTATCATACAAATTACTCAGGATTTGTGAAGGAAAAAGACGAGCGTTTGATGCTTGAGTTCCAAGCGTATCAGGAACAGCAGAAAAAAATAAAGAAAATGAAAGAGGCCATTAAACGGTTAAAGGAATGGGCAAACCAGGCAAACCCACCTAATGAAGCCCTTCACAAACGGGCGAGGAACATGGAGAGAGCCTTGGAACGCATGGAGAAAATAAAACGCCCGATACTGGACCGCAGGAAGATGGGGTTGGAATTTGAGGAAACAGACCGAAGCGGGAAAATCGTGTTTTCCATGGAAGACGTTGCAAAAGCCTATGGAGAAAAAAAGCTGTTTGAGAATGCGGGACTCCATGTCCATTACAAAGATCGCACAGCAATCGTCGGGCAAAATGGAACAGGCAAATCGACCATCATCAAAATGCTTCTAGGGGAGGAATCTCCTGATGCTGGTTGTGTAAAAGTCGGAAGTAATGTGAAACTGGGTTATCTTTCCCAGCATTTCACCGTGTCTGACCCCTCTGTCCGTCTGATCGATGCTTTCAGGGAAGAAGTGGCTGTAACAGAAGGAGAGGCGAGGCACATTCTTGCCCGATTTTTATTCTATGGGCCGAATGTGTTCCGTAAAGTGGGCCAGCTGAGCGGTGGGGAAAAGATGAGGCTCCGCCTGGCGCAATTGATGCATCAGGACATCAACTTCCTTGTCCTGGATGAGCCGACCAACCATCTGGACATAGATTCCCGGGAGGTGCTTGAGGATGCACTGGAAGATTTTAAGGGCACGATCCTGGCTGTGTCACACGATCGTTACTTTTTAAACAAGTTGTTTACGAAGACTTATTGGATTCAACAAGGAAATCTTTATTTCTTTAATGGACCGTATAGCTGGGCGAAAGAAAAACTTCCAGCCCCTAAGGAAATGCCTGCAGTAGTGAAGAAAAAAGGAACTGTACGTAAGGAGGTTTCCATAAAGCCCGACCGGAAAGTGGAAGACATCGAAATGGAGCTTGAAAGGGTGGAAGAGGAGATTTACACGATTGAAGAGAAACTCCTTACACAAACAGACTTAACCATCCTTCAGGAACTATATGAGCAAAAAGAACAGAAAGAGAACGAGCGGGACGATATGTATCAGGAATTAGAAGGATTATTGGCGTAAACGGAAATGGGAGATGATGAGAGAGTCATCTCCTTCCCATATCTCAAGGCACCTTTGTATAATGAAAAAAGAAAGGGGGAGGAAGAGATGTCTATGAAAGAAGTCATCATCATCGGAGCAGGCTTATCAGGGATCATGGCTGCCAGAACATTACGGCAAAATGGGATAAAAGATATCACCATCATAGAAAAGAGCAAGAGTGTGGGGGGGAGACTCGCCACAAGACGGATCGGTGAAGGAAAAGCAGATCACGGAGCCCAATTCTTCACGGTGCGTTCAAGGGAACTCCAATCAGACGTAGAAAAATGGCTTCAGTCAGGCTGGATCAAAAAATGGTTCGGTCATCCCTACCCAAGATACACCTCCGTCAATGGAATGAACACCCTTGCCAAAAGCCTTGCAGGAGAACTGTCTGTTAAACTAAACTCAACAGTCTCCTCCATTTTTGAAAAGAGGGATGGACATCTGGAATTGACACTGGACAATGGAGAAAAGCTCCTTGGGAGTCACCTTTTAGTGACGGCACCGGTTCCACAGACCCTTGCACTTCTACCTGGGATGGAAAGCAGGGAACTTGCCAACATCACGTTTGCACCATGTTTTGTTGGGATGTTCACACTGGAGAAGGATAACATTTTACCTGCAATTGGTCATAAGGATGAAGGATTGCCTTCAGGAGTAGAGCGAATCGTGGATCATCATAAGAAGGGGATTTCTTCCACAGCCACAGTGAGTGTATATATGACGGGAGAGTGGTCGAAGAAGCGCTTTGAACATCGTGACAATGACATCCTGCGAGAAATCGAAGAAGCTGCAGCTTTGTACCTTGGGCCTTTACATCATATGAACGATGCCCAATTGAAACGCTGGAAATACGCTGAAGCAGAAGAAGTCGTGCGCACTCCTTATGTGGAGGCTGGTAAGGACCATCGGATCCTCATATGCGGGGATGCCTTCCTGCGGGAAGATGACGAAGCGGGCCGGACACGATTTGAAAGTGCCTATTTATCCGGTCTTTCAGCCGGTGAAAGACTGGTTGAGAAGCTGAAGGGGTAATCATCGTTCAAGAGACAACAGAGGGTCCGTATAACTTCCTTTCATCATGAAACACTAAATAAGTACTTAGACCATGGATAAGAAGAGGGAATGACAATGAAAATAGAGCTGATCAAAGCAACCCCAGACCACCTCGATACCATTATGGACATTTACATCAGGTGTAAAAACGATCTTGATGAAATGGGGCTGCTCCAATGGGATGAAACCTATCCCAGCCGTACTTATTTTAAAGATGAAATGAAAGAGGGGAACCTCTATGTATTGATGACCGATGGAAAAGTATCTGGTTCTGTGACCTTGAATGATTGGCAGGCCCCGGAGTGGTCCGATATACCGTGGAGACTTGGAAACGAGTGGGTGATTCATGCTTTGTTCCTTGACCCCCTTCAACAGGGGAATGGATTGGGCAAGGTGTTCATGGAGAAGTGCGAGGACCTTGCCAGGGAAAAAGGATACGGGAGCATCCGGTTAGATGCCTATTCAAAGAACACAGGGGCCAATTATCTATATGAAAAAATGGGCTATGAATACCGTGGGTCGGTCCATTTCACCTCCAAACCAGAGGGGCATCAGGAATATCGATGCTATGAGAAAGCACTGACTCTGTAAGATTCAATGGTTGTTCATATGTACCAAGGAAATCGCTATGGGATAAATGGTATACTTGAATGACAGTATACGCTGAATAAGATGGCAGGGAAGCGATTATATTGACACTGATTTTGGATGAGGCGAGTGCCTTTATCAAACAATGTTATCAGGAATTGAATAAAAGCGAATCGGATATGAACACTCGCTTACAACAAATAGAAGAAGAACTGGAAACGGAAGGGACGTATACCCATACTGGGGAAGAACTGATCCACGGAGCCAAGATGGCGTGGAGGAACAGCAATCGCTGCATCGGCCGCCTGTTCTGGAATTCGCTGAATGTGTTTGACGAACGTGGGGCTACGACAGAAGAAGACGTGTTTGCCGCATTGGAGCGTCACTTGGACTTTGCTTCCAATAACGGAAAGATCCGACCGACGATTACCATTTTCAGACCGTCTCAGCCACAACAGCCCGATATCCGTTTATGGAATCATCAATTGATCCGTTATGCCGGCTATGTTGAGAATGGTATGTATAGGGGGGATCCCCATTCCATTGACTTTACGAAGAAATGTAAAGAGTTGGGCTGGAAAGGCCGGGGGACGAACTTCGATGTTCTGCCTTTCGTGGTGCAGATCGGGGACAGGACTCCACGGTGGAAAGAGATTGATCCATCCAAGAGGCTTGAAGTGCCACTCCGTCACCCAGAGTTTGAATGGTTCAGTGACCTGGGGTTGAAATGGTATGGCGTTCCGATCATCTCGGATATGGAATTGAAGATCGGCGGCATTTCATATAAAGCGGCACCGTTTAATGGCTGGTATATGGAGACGGAAATCGGAGCACGGAACCTGGCCGATGAAAACCGCTATCATCTTTTACCCAAAGTAGCGGACTGTATGGGATTGGATAGATCGAGGGCTGCAACGTTATGGAAAGACAAGGCGTTGATTGAGTTGAACATCGCCGTACTCCATTCCTTTAAAGAAGATGGAGTCAGCATTGTTGATCATCACACGGCTGCCCAGCAGTTCCGGTTGTTCGAAGAAAATGAGAAGAATGTTCAGAGGGATGTGACGGGGGATTGGACCTGGTTGATCCCGCCGGTTTCACCGGCAACGACTCATATTTTTCATAAGGAATATGATAATACGTGGAATGCAACGAATTATTTCTATCAGGAAGCTCCTTATTGAGGAAAGCTGTTTTCTGTTCCGTACAGAAAGCAGCTTTTTTTCATGGAGTAAAGGGCGGACGTTTTGACACCTGATAATAGTGGAACCAAAACCTGAACTCATCGAATAATACGTGATGATCAAAGGTGAAATTCTCAAAGAAATCCTCAAGCAGTCCAGTGTCCGCGTCATCCATGATGCCTGTTACATAAAGTGGGGTCTTGAATCGTTTATATAGATCCTCATGTCCGTAATAGCTGAACAGATCTTCCAATTGCTGTTCGTTCATGATCTCACCTCCCTTACTAGTAGGATTGCTTTCCGTTGGAAAAATATCCATGAAAAAAGCAGCACGGGAAGGAGACCGTGCTGCCTTTATCTATTGTTTCAATTCAGTATAAACGACGAGGCGCTTGCTATAATTTCTTGAAGACCGGTCAAAGTCACCTGTACATGTGATCAAGTTAAGGGTGCTTCTGTGGGAATATCCAAAAATCGATTGGAGGGATGCATCGTTCCAAGGATATTCCTGTGTATCCGTCACTACAAACGTTCGTGTTTCACCTTCTTTATTCTTTACGAAGATCTCATCGCCTTTTGAAAGCTTGTTAAGGTTATAAAATATTGCAGGGCCATTCCGGCTGTCTACATGTCCTCCGATGACAGCATTTCCCGGTTCTCCAGGCTTGTATCCACCATCGTACCATCCTGTTTTCCCGAAGCTTTCCGTTACAGCCATTTCCCCGTTCTCCATTAGTCCGACGGCCTCAACAGGGGCTGTTAAATCGATCGCCGGAATGTCTAAAGTAGTCGGAACAATCCCTGTTCGTTCATCTTTGATGATTTCATCGGCAAATGGGGAAGGGGTGGTGGTACCCGCCATTTGAACGTTCGGCCGTTCCCCGGCTGTTTGCGCATCCGTTTTTTCCTCTTGAGAATTCGAACTTAATCCTGCAGAACAGGCAGAAATGGGCAATAGTACAAGCACAAGTAGTACAACCCTCATAGTATACATTATGTGAAGCCACTCCTTTCATCTTCACACTGGGGGACGGACCTTTTAAGGTCCGTCCCTTTCATCTGTTCACATTATTTTTTGTGTGCAGCGTATTTCTTCATTCCTAGTGTTGTTCCGCCCGCGATGATGAAGAGGGCTGCAAGAAGGAATTCGAATGGGATTTCGTTTCCGGATGTTCCGCCCATACCAGTGTTTGGCATTTCAGTAGGCATTTTGTCTTTGAATTTGTCAGGGAATTGATCAGCAAATGCTCCGGACAAACCTTTTGCCGGGTTCAGCATATGCTCGTACGCCATGCGGATTTGATCCCAGGCTTGATCATAATCCCCTGCTACATAGCTGTCGAATGCGCCAACCAATTGATCCACGTGCATTTGGAGTCCTTCTGCAAGAGCATCGGATTTCAAGCGTCCCTCTGTTGCCGTTTCAAGGAAGCTGGAGAATTCTGCGCGATATCCATCAAGGTTCTTAAGGGCTTCTTCTTTTGCTGCTTCATCTTCAGCACCTGTGGCTTTCACGTAATCAACAAAGAATCCAATGTGTTTGGACCACATGTCTTTAAACTGGTTACCGGCTTCTTCACCGTATACAGAAGCGACAGCTGCAGACAGGTCTTCAGTATTGGCATTTAACGCACCAACCGATGCATCGAAATCTTCAGAGCCGTCTATCCCGTTCTGCATCGCCATCGTGGCAAGTGCAGCATGCTCTGGTAACAGATGGTTAAGAGTGGAACGTAAATCTGTTGCCGGTGTGACAGCCATCGTGTTTTCAAATTTATCCGGGTATTGATCTGTGATGGCACTGGATAAACCTTTTGCTACCATTCCCATATGTCCGATTGCCTCACGCTCGTATTCATATGCCATTTCGTAGTCACCGGCTGCATAAGAATCAAATGCACCGATTAATTGATTGATATGCATTTGAAGTCCTTCTGCCAGACTGTCGGATTTCAAGCGTTCACCCGTAGCCGTTTCAAGGAAGTTGGAGAACTCCGCTTTATAGCCTGCGAGATTGGCAAGTGCTTCTTCTTTTGCTGCTTGGTCATCAGCGCCGGTTGCTTTTACATAATCAACGAAGAATCCGATGTGATTCGTCCAAATCGTGTTGAATTGATTTCCGGCTTCTTCGCCATATACAGAAGCGATGGCTCCTTTTAAGTCGGCTGCGTTGTCATTCAGTGCCCCGGCCGCAGCATCGAAATCTTCCGCTCCTTCCGCTCCTCGTCTCATTGCTTCAACTGCTAAGTATGCATGCTCTGTAAGTAAGTGATCCAACGTCGTTCTTAATTCACCTGCTGGAGTATCGACTTTCGCCTCGTGTGTATGATCTTCCCCATTGTGGGCTGATACCGTGCCTACCGGTGGAACTAGTAATGCCATGCTTAATGGAATGGCAAGATAACTTTTTTTCATTTTCATAATGGAATCTCTCCTTTTGTTTTTTATATTTTCATAGAGTTAACGACAGATGTTTAAGCATGGATCACTTTTTTTGAATGTTTTTTCGATTCTTTTTTAAAAAGGTAAAAGAGAATACGATAGATGAAAAAAATGGGATGCCTATATTACGCATCCTAATTATAAAAAGGCGAAAGAATCACGGAGTTCATTGGACAGCTTCAGTTGTGTAGGAATGTATTCATCGGGCATATGTTCGTGAACATTTGACAGGGGAAAGGGAAGGAGGAAGGTTCGGTCAAAATAGAAAAACCCGGCAGTATAGGACTGACGGGCACTAAAAGTATTGATTCGACTTAAGGGTTGAGGCAATTAAATTTCCGAAGCTAACACGATCTCACCTCGTGGAAGCTCGCTGTTGGCATCAGGCTCAAGAGTGATGGCGACTGTATCCCAATCCTGCTTTGAGAATTCTTCATTAAGCTTAAAGACGACGGAACCTTTTCCGTCCTGACTCGTCACGAAGGTTCCTGCCCTCTCCGGTTTGTCATCCTTGATGAGCCATACTTGATAGACTTCTTCATTCGATAGCTCCTTTAGTTGTGAAGCCTGAACGACCATGCTCATTTGTTCACCCTGCTTGACGATGCTGGCGGTTCCTCTTGCATCACTACTGACGGGTGCAAGGTCTACATACTGAATGACCTGATCGATGACCGCTTGTTCCACCATTTCACCTTGCTTCTCAAGCTGTGTAAACAAATACGCATTCCCTATTAAAGAAAGAGCCAAAAGAGCTGCTGCAGTCGGCAGGAACCAGGACCGCTTTTTCTTTCTTGTGATGGTTTCAACGTTCGATTGCATATTCTCATTCCTTAATATGTTTCCAAGTACACGGTCTTCCAGGTCATTGGGAGGCTCGATGACATCAGATGCGAAAGGCATGAATTCGGCTAACTGCTCCAGTTCAAGAAGTTCTTCCCGGCACTCGGCACAGCTTTCCAGATGTTTTTCGAATTGGGCTTTCTCAAGTTCAGATAAATGACCGTTGTAGTAATCCAGTAAGTAATCGCATGGTTGTTTAGTCATTCGAATTGACCTCCTTTCCCTTTTAGACACGTGTGTAAATGCTTTAACGCCAAGCGTATCCTTCCCTTCACAGTCCCGAGTGGGGTACGGGTTGAGTCTGCGATGGACTGCTGAGTCAATCCTTTATAGTAGAATAATTGCACAATCTTCTGCTGATCTGCCCTCAAGGTTTCAAGGCATTCCGTGATAGCCATGCCTTTTTCTTTCCATTCCAGAAGATCAGCAGGGGTTTCATCGGTTACCAGAAGAGAATCCTTCTCGATATATTCAACGGATTCATGCTTTTTTCTCCTGCGGATCGCATCGAGGCAGGCATTCCTCGTCATGGTTAAAAGCCATGATGAAAACTTTCCTTTTCGGTGATCATAAGGGGAGTGTTTTTTCCATAGTTTCATGAATACTTCCTGGATCACTTCCTCTGCAATCTCCCTGTCTCCCGTCATTTTATATGAGAATGAATAAATCAGCTTTTCATATTGTTGATAAAGTTGTCGTAATGCAGTCGAGTCTTTTTCTAAAACCAGTTGATACAATTCTGTATCCTGAAGATCATTGGGCATATCATGCTCCTTATCTTTGACATATAAAATAAGGATACTAAACAACGGAGCTGAACTCAATTTTAATAAGCTAACGGTTGAGGTAAGAATTTGGATCATAAGGGTTTAGGATTAGCGCTTGAATAGGCATAAAAAAAATCCCCCATCAAGCCAATGGGGGATTCACTTCATTATTTTACTTTTTGCAGCTTATGAATCACTGAAAGGGAGCGCCCAGTCCCGATCGCCACTGATTCAAGTGGGTTTGGAGCTAAGTGGACCGGTACGACGATTTCCTGGCTTAACCATTCCTGCAGCCCGTTCAGAAGGGCTCCCCCTCCGGTCAGGATGACGCCGCGGTCAACGATGTCCCCGCTTAGTTCAGGAGGACAGTTTTCTAAAGTCGCTCGGATCGTTTCCAGGATGTGAAGAAGAGACTCTTTCAAAGCATCCTGAATTTCATTTGAAGATAATTCTATCGTTTTTGGCAAACCGGTAACCAGGTCACGCCCACGGATGTCCATCGTTCTCTCTTCATGGTCGATGAGGGCTTGACCAACTTCTATTTTCACTATTTCAGCGGTTCTTTCGCCGATTAATAGATTGTATCGTTTTCGAACATACTGCACGATATCCTCATCCATCTGATCCCCGCCGATGCGGATCGTGTTGCAGGAAACAACTCCACCGTATGAAATGATGGCGACCTCCGTCGTTCCGCCACCGATATCCACAATGACGTTGGCAACAGGTTCGCCGACAGGCAAGTCAGCACCGATGGCAGCGGCTACCGGTTCTTCAATAAGCGTCACGGATTTCGCGCCGCTTCCTCTCACGGCATCCTGAATCGCTCTTCTTTCAACACTTGTCGCACCAGAAGGCGTACAGACGACAACCGTTGGCTTACGGATGGAGAAGCCAAGTTTTTTGCTGGCTTTTTTCATCACTTGTTTTAGCATTTCCGTTGTCACATCAAAGTCGGCGATGACACCATCTTTGAGTGGGCGCACAGCCACGATCTTTCCTGGTGTCTTCCCTATCATATTCTTGGCTTCAGTACCAACGGCCAAGACGGCTTTATTCTCTGTGTCGATCGCAACAACAGACGGTTCATTCAGTATAATTCCTTTATTTTTACTATAAACAAGTATATTAGCAGTTCCTAAATCGATCCCAATTTCAGAGTTTGATAACATCGATATTCCTCCAACTATAAGAATTCTAGACAGTATAACCTTCTATACAGTATAGGAGATTTTTGTGGGTTATGAAGGTGGAGATATTTACCACCGACAAAATATTACAAAGTGTGACAGAAGTGGAAGCGTTAACGGAAAATACAAAACCTTTGACAGAGAGTTTTTATATACCCGTAAACGTATAGAGGGACGGACCTAGGGTTTTAGTCCGTTAAAAAAATTTAAACGTTTTGTAATATAGGTGGGGAGGTTTGGAGCAGGTAAAAGGAGTCACATGTGATGAGAAGGAATGGTTGGGATAAGACTAAAAAGTGATCGTTATAGATTCTAGCCAATGGCAGGGCATATGTTCACAGAAGTTGGAAGGACGTTTCGTTCTTTAGAGAGATTGAAAGAGAGGCTCAATCTATTTATGTACAGGGATATTCTAAGTTCATGAAAGAATCCTGGATTTATCAGCGAACGCTCTATTCGCAGTGTCTTATTCCAAAAGAAAAATGCCCCGTAAAAGGCATTTTCCATTACATAAGCGTGAACCGCTCCAATTCTTTTTTCATTTCTACTGTCATTTTATTTAATTTCCCAACCTGCTCATTCATTTGTTCAAAGTAACGAAGCTGTTCTTCGGTAGAGGATGAGATTTCCTCCGTGCCGGCAGCGGTTTCTTCTGTGATGGCCGAGATGTTTTCAATGGCGGCGATGACCTGATTGGTCCGTTCATTGGAGGTATTCATTCCATTTTCCAACTGTACTAAGTTTTCATAAATGGTGGAGACATTCCCTGAAATTTCTTTGAACGCCTGCTCCGTCATACTCATGGATTCCACTTGCTGGGTGGATAGGCTTTTTCCTTTTTGGGAAGCGTCCATGATGGAGTGGATGCCGTTTTTGATATTGCCAACCATATTGCCTATTCTCTCTGTTGCAACGGAAGAGTCTTCTGCGAGCTTCCTTACTTCCTGTGCCACGACGGCGAATCCTTTTCCGGCGTCCCCGGCTCTGGCCGCCTCGATGGCTGCGTTCAGTGCGAGGAGATTGGTTTGTTCTGCGATTTCCCTGACTGCTTGAGCAGCATGTTCAATTTCCCCGGTGTAGCTTGCAAAGGATTGGACGGAATCCATGATGGAGGAGGACGAGTCGGCAATCATTTCAGCGAATTGCTGCTGTTTATTCAAGGAAGATCGCCCATGCTCCACCGATTCTAATGCAACCTTACTACTGGCCGAAGATTCCCCGCTTTGTCGGACATTCATGGCGAAGTCATCCCCCATTACGGACATGAGGGCAGCGGTGGATTGAATATCCTCAGAGATGGATTGACTCCCCTTGGCGAGCTCTTCTGTGGAGATCGCCACCTGGTTGCTGCTTTCTGCCAGGCTCGTCATTTGTGAACGTACATCATGGGTGAATCTCTCTACATTCGATCCAATATCATGGACCGATTGAACCGTATTGCGAAGGTTCAGGACCATATGGTGAAATGCCGTTTGAAGCTTATCCACTTCAAATTGACTGTTTTTCTCTTTTATGGAATCGATGGAAATCGTCAAGTCCCCATCTGCGATCCTTTCAGCGTTACCCACCATAACATTCAAGGGCTTTACAATTCTTCTTGACAGTATCGTGGATGCTCCCAGTGAGAGAAGAATGGTGACCATGAATCCTATGATGGCCGCCCATACGATGAATTCAATCTGACGCTCGTTTTCTTTCAAAAGGTTTTCGTGCCAATCATTTGTTTGTTTCGTTAAAAGATGCATATCGTTCAGTACACCTGAGATCCGGATGGATTGACGCTTGATTTCCGCTTTGTCCATTTCGGTGAGAGCCTGATCCGAAGCCGACTTTAAATCGGTGAATTTAGACTCGATGGAAGCGAGTGTCTCTTGCTGATTTTTTACTGGAATGATTTTTTTTACATTCGTCAGCTGGGTGGAGGTTTTTTCTAACATGCCTACTACCATCTGCTTGTTTTCTTCTGTTGAATTAACAGAGTAATTGGATAGTGCCTGCTTGGTCACAATTAGATCTCCACGCAGCTTTTCTGTTTCCAAAAGCACTTGTACATCTTCCTTTGCAGAACTTTGCAGGGAAATCAGCTGGTACACGATGTATCCGATGATGATCGTCGAAAGGATAAGGGGGATCAGCCCTAAAATCAGTAAACGTTTTTTTAATGCCATGAGAATACTCCTTAGATGAGATTTATTGCCATTTAACCGTGATGTCTCCCGAGATGATCTTGTTTTTCGCATCTTCTATCTGCTTTGATTCTTCAGGGGACAGGGGAGCGATACGAATGGGGGCCAATCCCACTCCGTCCTCTTTAAGACCCAGTTCATACGATTGCTGATCGATTTTGGAATGGGTGATAAGTTCTTTTGTCACATTGAATACCGCGTTATCGACTTTTTTCACCATAGACGTAATGACTGATTTTTCGGCAATGAAATACTGATCCGAATCGACCCCTCCGGATAAAATGCCTGCCTTTTCTGCAGCCTGAATCGCCCCGACCCCGGTAAAGCCGGCAGCTGGATAGATGAAGTCAGCACCTTGCTCCATTTGTTTCTGTGCTATTTGGCCTCCAAGATTTGCGTCCCCAAAGTTGTCGGCATTGTCTTTCAGTATGTTGATGGAAGGGTTGATATACTGGGCACCTTGTTCAAAGCCTTTTTCAAACCGTTGAATGACGGGTACATCTGCACCACTGATGAATCCGATCGTGTTGCTTTTTGATTTCATGGCGGCTACCATGCCGAGAAGGAAACTGCCTTCATGTTCTTTAAATGTAATCGATGTGATATTGTCCACTTCTGAATACCCGTCAATCAAGAGAAACGTCTGGTCGGGATTTTCTTTTGCAATCTTTTCAATCGCATCTTGAATCGAGAATCCAAGCCCGATCACAAGATCATGCTTTTGATCGACAAGTTCCTGCAGTGCTCCTTCAAAGTTCCCATCCGGTGCTTCTCTATAATCAAATAAAATACCTAATTCTTCTCTTGCCCGTTCCAATCCTCTAAAGGCCGAATCGTTAAATGAACCATCCCCAAGCCCTGTATCGGAGAGGAGGATCCCAATGCTCTGCTGCTTTTCTTTGCTGTTTTCTTCCGTCATGGGTGAAGAACACCCTGCTGCAACAAGCATGACAAGAAGAAACAAGTTGACTATCTTCTTCAAACCGTTACCTCCAACTAATCATTGTTGAGACATCTTACATGTCCGTACCTCTCTATTATCGGAGGGACAGACCTATTTTGAAGGGGAGGGTTGGAAAAAAGTGTTGTAGGGGTGACTGAAGTTTATGTACGGAGTGTCGGCAAAGATAAAGGTTATTCCCTATTATCTGCAGGGGAGTCGCAATGAATTGATCTGAAAAGGGGCAGTGAGTGGATGTAGAAGGGGGAATAAGAAGCATTTTAGGGATTCTATGCAAGATATCAGGAAACGGCTCATTTGCGGGGAGACCACAAGGAAATTGAAAACTAATAAGAAGAGGCAGAAGAATAGACCTCAAAATTACGGTGACACAGGACTTTTCCCAAAAAAAGAGATGCTCTCATCAAGCATCTCCCATTCATCAATATGCCTTACCGAAAAATTCAGCAAGTTCCTGGCTGTGTTTTTTGCGTGCTTTCCGATGCTCTGCACGGTTCTTGGCTGTTTCATTTAGCCATTTCTCTTCTTCCGTTTCGGGAACCACTTCCGGTATGACGGCTGGTTTGTTGCCTTCTAAAGCCACAAAGGTCAGGAAGGATATGGCGGCGACATTGGTTTCACCTGTCAGAAGCACTTCTGAAGTCACTTTTACGCAGATCTCCATGGAGCTTGTGCCGGTATAGGTCACCATCGCCTCCAACGTCACAGCGTCACCGACTTTAATCGGCTGGAGAAAGTCGACAGAATCAGTTGATGCCGTTACGACGGGCTTGCGGGCATGACGTGTGGCGGCAATGGAAGCCACGTCATCTATATACGCCATCAGCTTTCCACCGAACAGAGTGCCGTGATGGTTCGTGTCAGGTGGAAGGACATGAGTCGTTTTACTCGTTTTCGTTTCTTTCATTAGCTTTTTTTCTCTCAATGGATTCACCTTCCGTTATCAATGTGAAAAAAGATTGCTACCATATACTATTCACTAAAGGGTACCGGAAGAAACATAAAAGTAAGAAAAACTATAGAAATATACTAATGATAATGGCTGTGATGAAGCTTGCCAGTGTACCCGCTATAATGGCTTTTAAGCTTAACTTTGACACCATGGGACGCTGTGTCGGCTCCAAGGAACCCAATCCTACAATCAATTGGCCGATGGAAGACAGGTTGGCGAAGTTACAAAGTGCCACGGAAAGAATTGCAACCGTCTTTGGAGAAAGTTCGTTCATCATTCCTGAGAGCTCCTTATATGCGACGAACTCATTTACCGACAGCTTCGTTCCGATGATGGAAGCTGCGCGGAACGCTTCATCCATTGGAATGCCGACCAATAATGCCAGTGGATAGAACAGGTACCCGAAGACAGTAGAAAGACTCATGTCCACCGTCCCCAATAAGCCGTTGACCAGAGCGAGGATTCCGATGAACGCAATCAGTAGTCCACCGATGTTGATGGCAAGCTGCGTACCGCTCAAAGCCCCTTCGGATATCGCTTCGAATACATTCGTATGAGTGGTCTTCCCCAACGATATATCCCCGTCGGTCTTTGATTCCTCCGTTTCAGGTTCCATGATTTTGGCCATGACAAGAGAGACGATGGGAACACTGAAAACAGAGAGGAGCAGGAATTTCATGTCGATGCCCATTAAAGAATATCCGATTAAAATCGCTCCGCTTGCTGATGCGGTTCCACCGACCATGACGGCAAAAAGCTCAGAACGGGTCAGATTCGCCAAATAAGGCTTTATCAACAGAGGAGACTCTGCCAACCCAAGAAAGGAATTCCCGATCGCATTAAAGGACTCGACTTTGGTCGTACCAAGGATTTTCCCTAAACCGATCCCAATATACTTTACGAAAATCGGGATGATGCGCAGGTAATAAAGTGCTGAAATGAGCGCAGAAATAAAGATGATGGCTCCTAGTACATTGATGGCGAATACGAAGGAGATGTTCGTTCCTTTCTCGAAGAATCCGCCGAATACGAACATAATCCCTTCGTTGCTGTAATCAATGACCTTCTGTACTCCTAAAGCCGCTTTTTTCAACATGGTTTGTCCGAAAGGGACTTTTAACACAAACAAGACAAGGAGAAACTCAAGACAGATCCCGATGATGATCGTACGCCATTGGATGGCCGATCGGTTGCTGCTCAGCAGCCATGCCAAGAACAGAACTCCAAGTAATGATAAAACGCCATATACTAAACTCACAATACCAATCCTCCAAAATGGATTCTTCACCGAATTCCAGGATTAACGTCGTATGATGTCAGACCTCTAGTTTTAAAAATAAAAAAAGTGCAGGAAGACTGTCTCTAATTAATAGGGAAAGTCTCCATACACCTATGAAAATGGAATATAGAAAAGACTTTCCTTATAGTCCGGCACTTTACGGCTGCCAGGTAGAGACTTATGGTCCATATCACCATAGATATATAAGGAACTCGTATGAAGTTTTTAAAATATGTTCTCTACTTTACCATACGTTTAAAACCTATCACAATCGTTTTTTGAAAAAGAACGGGATGGAAATACGTGGTGATTCATTCTTACTATTTTTAACAAAATCCTAGAAAAATAGTTTAGTAATATAATTTTTAGGGGAAATTCTCTCATACAAACAGTAATAATGATGAAGGGAAGAAGGCTATATGTTCGAAAATAGTTTGCTTTTTACCATTCTATCCTGTGTGTTTTTTATGGGACTGGTCGCCTGGATTTCATACATAAAAACAAAAGGATCGTTGAATGATTCGACTGGTTATTTTTTAGCTGGAAGGGGATTGACGGGTACGTTTATAGCGGGTTCCTTATTATTGACGAATTTGTCGGCTGAGCAGCTGGTAGGCTTAAACGGACAAGCATTCCGTGCAAACCTTACAAATATGGCATGGGAAGTGACCGCTGCCATTGCCATCATCGTCATGGCCTTATATTTGCTTCCAAAGTATTTAGGAAGAAGCTTCACGACGCTGCCTGAGTTTTTGAATCAGCGCTATGATAAAGGGGTCCGTCAATATACGACCATCCTTTTCATGCTGGGGTATGTTTTCGTTACCATTCCCTCTATGCTCTATTCCGGTGCACTTGCCGTATTGAAATTATTTGATGTCCCACAGCTCATGGGAATATCCTATACTCAATCGATCTGGGTGATCGTCTGGGTGATCGGTATCATCGGCAGTATATATGCCATCTTCGGAGGACTGAAAGCTGTTGCGATTTCCGATACGTTAAACGGGATAGGGCTCTTGATCATTGGGATTCTGGTTCCTATCTTAGGTTTTTATGCTCTGGGAGAAGGAAGCTTTTTATCAGGTGTTAAAGAAATCGCCACCAATCATCCTGACAAACTGAATTCCATAGGGTCACCCTCGGATTCTGTCCCATTTTCAACGATCTTTACCGGGATGATCTTTGCCAACTTGTTCTATTGGGCATCGAATCAATATGTGATCCAACGTACTCTTGGGGCTAAGAACCTTGCAGAAGGCCAGAAGGGGGTCATCATTTCAGGTTTCTACAAATTGCTGGTTCCTTTCATGATGATGCTGCCTGGTGTCATTGCCTTCCATCTTTATGGAGAATCATTGAAAAGCGTGGATTTAGCTTATCCGGCATTGATTAACGCCGTTCTGCCGTCATATTTGACGGGTTTCTTCCTGGCTGTACTGCTTGGGGCCGTCTTGAGCTCTTTTAATTCCCTGTTAAATAGTGCAGCGACTTTATTCGCACTGGATATTTACAAACCTCAGTTCAATCCGGATGTGAGTGATCAGAAATTAATCACCATCAGTAAATGGTTTGGAGCAGCTCTAGCTGTTGTATCCATGTGTGTATCACCCTTGTTGATAAATGCCACAGATGGTTTATGGGATCTTATCCGGAAGTTCACGGGATTCTTTAACATCCCGATTATCGTCATCCTGTTAGTCGGGGTATTCTCAAAACGTATCCCGGCACTGGCGGCAAAAACGGTCATCATCCTTCATGTGTTCACGTACTATATGCTTGTGTGGGGAACAGGTCATTTATTTGGTTATTCCATAAGCATCAATTTCATTCATGTGTACGGAATCCTGTTTGTTTCAGAGGTTGTCCTCATGGTCTTGATCGGCATGTGGAAGCCATTGAAGAAGCCCTATGAATATCGATACAATCCAAAGGTGGACATGATGCCGTGGAAATACAGCATTCCCCTATCCATTGTACTGATGGCGTCCGTCGTACAGACATATATCCTATTTTCACCGATTGGTTTAGCATATGAAACCAGTGTCATTTCACCCTACTTCTGGCAAGCTTCTGGAGGACTGCTCATCGTTACCGCCGCCCTCATCTACTGGTCACTGAAGAGCTGGAACCAGAAATACAGAGCATACCTGCTAAAAAACAAACCATACAAACTAAACCGCACCAAAAAATACTCCCTGAACCCGATCTATTCATCGAAGCTGCTCAAATAAAAAGGAGGGACGGACCTTCATTCCTATGATCAGGTCATAGGAATCGAGGTCCGTCCCTCTCTCATTTTATTTTGTACGTTCAAGTAAGTTTGCTAGAACGTGTTTTTTGTAGGATTCAACATAGCGTTCTTCATATTTATGAACACCTGCTTTTTTTAATTCTTCTACGTACCAGCCTTTGCTTCCGATATGCATCTGAAATCAACTTCCTTTCTGAGCGTATAATGATGTGGAATCTCCGACTAACTCATGATGAGCTACGTTAAGATTGCTTACGGTTGTACATTGTAACATCTCACTTTTAATGAAAAAAGGGGGTGAACGGAATTTTTCGGATTCATCCTTTTCTGAAAATTCCATGATGGTTGATCGTACGTTTCCTATGGGGGTTCTGAAGGAATAAGCCCGAGACCCGTCAGTGTTCAATCTGAAAAAAGGAATGATCCGCAACGGATCATTCCTTTTTTAGTGGACAGCTTTCTTCCATTCCAATTCCTCTTTTTCAAAGCGCTCGAACATGATGTAGAAAAGTCCGGCACTCACAAGAGCAAGGATCGAAAGGATGATGAACGTCCAATCATATCCCACATAAAGAGACAGGGTGATGGATAGTGGAGCAATCGTTCTGGCGATGGTGAACCGGAGGCTGGCTGCTGCAAAATATTGTCCGCGCATATGATCCGGTGCAAGCTTCGATACAAAGCTTTGCTGGATCCCGGCAGTCATCAGCTCAGCAAAGGTGAAAACGGCCATTGCCAAGACAAACATCCAGACCGAACTCGTTTGTCCGAACATGAATATCGAAACGGAGTAAATGACTGAAGACAAGATGAAGACATTCCGCTCTCGGAATTTCGTGATCCAGCGGGTGATCACCACCGTAAGGAGTGCCACCAGGAATCCATTTTCAGAAAGGATCAATCCGAATACCTGTTCACTTACGAGGGTCAATGACCAGTCACCGAAACGGAACAAAGTCGCCTGGTCCATGACATCTTTTATATACACAGGGATCAACAGGTCCAGCTGCATGAACGTTTGACCGACGAGAATCCCAGCCAATATAAACAATAGAAACGTTTTGTCCTTGAAAATAACACTATAATCTCTGAGCTGATCTGACATAACAGTGTACCAGGTCTTCTTTTGGCCTTCAGTGACGAGAAGCTTATTATGATCCATTGGTGCAGTTTCTCTCGTCATTTTATACAGAAGTAGGGCTAAAAGTATACATATCAGCGCAGCGGCAATCAGAAGCTCAAACCGGTAATGTACATAGAATATCCCGCCCAGGATCGGTCCGACGACAACGGCAATATTAATGGAGGTATAAAAGACCGCGAACACATGACTGCGATCCTTTTCATCTACTACGTCCGCAACCATGGCCTGACTTGCCGGCCAATAAAACGATCCGAATACCCCTACTAAACTAAAACAGATAAAGCCGATCATGGCTGAATCGAGCCAAGGTGAACTGGCCAGTCCAAAGATTAAAAAGGCCACACCCTGTCCGAATGCAGATATCACCATCATCCGCTTGCGTCCGAAGCGGTCTGCACAGTATCCCCCCATCAGGTTTGCAAGTACGGCAAACACCTGAGAGAGAACCAATAATAATCCAGCTGTCTGCTTTCCGAACGACTCTGTAAAATAAATCGTCAAAAACGGAAAGAACATCCAAAATGTAATGTTAATCGCTGCTTCCCCAAACAGCCGGACCTTTAAATTACGGTCCCAATCCCGAATTCTCATCTATATCCCCCTACAAAACAAAATGAACTAGAATATCATAGCCCGACAGGAAGAAATAAACAAGACTGATTTATTGGTATTTACGAAATATTTACTCATATTGGGAAGGAGGCTGAAGATACCATTTGAAGGTTATTGAATACATTAAAAGTATGTCATGGGAAAGGAACGGTGAATGGAGGTGTTCGATCGGCTTATCCTTATTACTGGTGCCTGGACTCAGGTAATCGGAACGGTGATTGCAGCAATCGGTGAAACCGTGATCATACAAGAAGAACGAAATAAGCAGGAGCAGCCTATCGGATTCCGGTTGGTCTCCATCGGAAACGGTATTGAAGCGACAGGGAATGCACTGCAGGGCGTAGGAGCGGAAAAGCTGTCGGACGGTTCGTTTGAAGAAACGATAAGAGTGATTGGTGATTGGATCCAAGCTTCAGGGAACGCTACAAACGTGGTAGCAGCTGAACTCCAATTCGCAGGAAGAGAATTGGAGGGATTGAATCTTGATGTATTGGGAGACACTGTTCAATCCATAGGGGCAGGGCTGGAAGCATATGGGGCGACGTTGGAGACGAGGGAATTTTCAGATTTGCTGGCAGCCGGTAATACACTTCAATCCCTTGGGGCAGCCATTGAAGCGATAGGGGAAGTCTATATATTAAAAGAAAAGAAAGATATTGGACTGCAGATTACAGCATTCGGAAGCTACGCACAGGCAGCAGGTGCTACGATTGCCGCCATTGCGTTGACAAAGCAATTTGGGTGAGACTTGGTTCGGAAATGATGAGGGGTGAGTCTTTCTTCAGGTTTTTTGCCTCAAATGATCATTTTATGCGTCTTTATTTTGGTTCATATCTCTCTTTTTAACTATATGAGTCAGAAATTTTTATATTTGCGTCTTTTCCGAGCTACATACATTCGAATGAGCACTCAGTCTAGTCAACCGATTTCTCTCATTCCCATAAAAAAATCCCAAAAGACATTTAAATCGCCTTCTGGGATCCTAATAAGCTAAATCTTAAAACGCCCAACCGCCATCGCGGAATACTGCTTCAGTCGAGCCGTCTTCTTTGATTCCATCGATGTTCATCTTGTCTGAACCGATCATGAAATCAACATGGGTGATACTGTTGTTCAAGCCGTTCTTCTCAAGCTCTTCTTCACTCATTTTCTTGCCGCCTTCGATACAGAATGCATAAGCATTTCCGATCGCCAGGTGATTCGATGCGTTCTCATCGAATAATGTGTTATAGAATAACACATTCGACTGAGAAATCGGGGATTGATGAGGAACCAGGGCGATTTCACCCAGGTAGTGAGAGCCTTCATCTGTTTCCACAAGACGCTTCAGGATTTCTTCGCCTTCTTCCGCCTTTACGTCCACAATTCGTCCGTTCTCGAACGTGATGGTGAAGTTGTCGATCACGTTACCGCCGTAGCTGAGTGGTTTCGTGCTTGATACCTTCCCGTTTACACCTGTTTTTAGAGGAACAGTGAATACTTCTTCCGTTGGCATATTGGCCATGAAAGTCGTTCCTTCTTCGTTCACACTGCCGGCTCCAACCCATAGGTGGCCTTTAGGAAGCTCGATGGTAAGGTCCGTCCCTGGTGCAGTGTAATGAAGCTTCTGGTAGTTCTTTTCGTTCAGGTATTCAACTTTTTCGTGAAGGTTTGCATCGTGATCCTTCCATGCTTGAACAGGATCTGCCTGGTCAGCGCGTACCGCTTTGAAGATGGCATCCCATAACAGGTCCACCTGCTCTTTTTCAGAAGCATCAGGGAAAACTTTGGCAGCCCAGTCTTTAGATGGTGCTGCCAGTACGCACCAGCTCACTTTGTCCGATTGAATGAACTGACGGTATTTGGACATGGCTTTTCCTGCTACTTTCTGGAAGTTTGAGATGCGTTCGGGATCTACTCCTTTTAAGAGGTCAGGACTTGAAGATACGATGCTCATGAATGCAGCGCCGCCTTCAGCAAGCTCTTCCACTTCCCTTGCTTTCCACTGAGGGAACTCCAGGAAAGCTTCATCCGGTGCAAGATCATACTTCGTACGATTCACGACATCATCATTCCAGTTCACGTAGACGTGTTTTGCCCCTACTTCATAGGCTTTTTTTACTATCAGGCGAACAAATTCCGCAGAATCGATGGACGTGTTGATGACAAGGGTCTGGCCCTTTTGAACATTGACACCCACCTCTACAGCGAGGCTTGCGTATTTCTCAAGGTTTTGTTGGAAATTAGTCATATGTATTCTCCTTTTTTCAGAATGTTCCATTACATTCTTATTGTATCAGTGCAGGCACCGTTTGCAAGTGTTTACACCCATCTTTCTAGGGTATGCAGACGGGGAGGAAAGTATAATATGAACGTTCTTGGTCATTCGCACAAGAATGATGGCATCAGGAAGGAAAACTATACTATAATAATTGAGGCAATACATCAGATGAAAAGGGGGAAGGATCAGTGCCGTGGAATGTACTTTTATTAAGGATGTCCGCCATCTACGGGTTTATCGGGGCCTTTCTAGGGTCTCATATGGCAGGAGCCGGATCATATGCATTTAAGCCTATCCATGCTCATATTTTAGTAGTCGGCTGGTTAAGTTTGTTTGCGTATTCTTCCTATTATCGTTCCTATCAAGTGCCGAAAACTTCTAAGCTCGCATTCGCACATGTATGGACGGCGATAATCGGGTCACTCGGCCTTACACTGGGAATGTGGTTTTACAACTTAAATCCATTCAACCTGCCGGCAAGCTTCACCATGGTCTTCTATATTGCAGGAGGAAGCACATTATTACTGAGTTTTTTCCTGTTTGTGTTCATGACATTTAAATATAGTGAGAGTAAGAAGTAAGGGACAAGGCCTGTTTTCAATAGAATGACAGGCTTTTTGTTTTGGGTGGAATGGGGCGTATGGTTGACGGATGACAGAAAGGGGGACGTGCCAGGCACCATTCCAAACAAAAAAAACCACCCCATCAAAATGGAGTGGAGCCTCTTCCTACATTGTCGCATCCTGCTGCCGCTCTTGAAATAAGAACCGGTATTCCATCGGGTTTTGAATCAAATCAGCCAGAGTGTACTCGTCAAGGACAGAAAGATAGGCGTTCAATGCTTTGCCGAGAACATGCTTTAAACCGCAGACGGGAGTGATGACACATTGGTTATTTTGGGCATCAAAACATTCTACAAGGTGGAAGTCTTCTTCAGTGGTCCGTACGAGTTTTCCGATATTGATCTCTGCAGGGGAGCGTGCGAGCCTGATTCCCCCGTTCCTTCCCCGAATGGTTTCGATCAGACCTTTTTTCCCCAGTTCATACGTTACTTTCATCAAGTGATTCTTAGAAATACGATAAGCGTCAGCGATTTCTTTTATGTTAGAGAGCTCGGTCTTTGGTTTTGATGCCAGGAAGATCAAGACTCTCAGTGAATAATCAGTGTATAAAGTTAGTCTCATTTATCTCACCTTTCCGATACGTTACGTTTTATTATACAGAAGTAAATGTGATTGTGTCTAAATGTGGCTGTTTTGTTAAAGATGTATTTCGTATATTGCTTTATGGAAAAATAAGGAGTACTATAAAGATGTAT
Organism: Bacillus sp. RO3; assembly: GCF_012911895.1. GTDB lineage: Bacteria > Bacillota > Bacilli > Bacillales > Bacillaceae_B > Rossellomorea. Next base: position 15,100 of record NZ_JAAXCV010000033.1, on the reverse strand, counting down.
TTAAAATATATCTTTAGAGGTGATTTATTTGCTTTCTCAAAAAACCATTGAAATCGTGAAATCTACTGCCCCTGTATTAGAAGTGAAAGGTACGGAAATTACGTCAACTTTTTATAAAAATATGTTTGCCAATCATCCTGAATTATTGAATATCTTCAATCATGCCAATCAGGAGAAGGGAAGACAGCAAACGGCACTGGCCAATTCAGTTTATGCAGCTGCCCAGAATATTGATAAACTGGAGACGATTCTGCCGGTGGTGAAACAAATCGGTCACAAGCATAGAAGTTTAGGCGTTAAACCAGAGCATTACCCGATCGTAGGGGAGCATTTGCTTCAAGCTATTCAACAGGTGCTTGGGGAGGCAGCGACAGAGGAGATCATTGATGCGTGGGGAGAAGCATATGGCGTCATCGCAGGTGTATTCATCGATGTAGAAGAAGAAATGTATAAAGAAGCGGAAAATAAGAACGCCGGGTTCAGAGACTTTAAGCCGTTTATCGTAACGAAGAAGGTAGTGGAAAGCGATGTGATCACCTCTTTCTATCTTCAGCCAAAAGAAGGCGCAAATGTTCCGACCTATAAGCCTGGACAATATATTTCGGTCAGGGTGAATATACCAGGTGAAGAGTTCACCCATATCCGTCAGTACAGTTTATCAAGCGCCCCTATGGAGAATCTCTATAGAATATCGGTGAAAAGAGAAGCAGACCATGCACCTCAAGGGAAGGTGTCTAATTATCTACATGACAGGATGGAAGTGGGAAGTGAGATGGACGTCAGCGCTCCCGCCGGGGATTTCTATTTAGAGGATCACACAACACCGGTTGCTTTCATTAGCGGGGGTGTGGGAATCACACCGATGATGAGTATGCTTGAAATGGTCGCTCAAACGAAGCCGGAACGCCCGACAGCCTTTATTCATGCGAGCAAACATGAAGGAGTCCATGCTTTCAAAGGAGAGGTCGACGCTTTAATGGGAGGATTATTGAACGGAGAAGCATGCTATATTTATGAAAATCCAAGTGATGGTGCTCACCATAGAGGATATGTAAATAAAGAAATCCTTTCAAAATATATAGACAGAGAAACCGAATGTTACGTGTGCGGACCGGCCCCATTTATGAAAGCGGTGATCACAACGTTGAAGGAGCTAGGTGTCGAGGAAGAAAAGATTCACTTTGAATTCTTTGGTCCTGCGATGGATTTGTCTAAAGCAGATAGAGTGACAATCTGATAAAAGGAAAAAACGCCAGTAATTTCCGGCGTTTTTTCCTTTTTATAAACGATGTTCGTCCTTGTCCACCCGGTTTTTAAAGGCTTCCTGGGTGACGATGTATTCTTCATCTCCCGCTGGGTCTTCTGAGTGTTTTCCTGATGGTGCACTGTTCTTGGGAAAGTCACCGGGGTGTCCCTTTTTCTTCGAATCGAACGATTTTCCACGTGCCATGTGAGCCACTCCTTTTCATCCGTGATACAGATAGTTTTTCCAGCTCAAATAAAAATATGTGAAGTGGAATTGTCAAAAAATAAACGAAACTGTCCCGTTCAGCCTTATGTAGATTCGGATATACTGTTGGTAACAAGTGGGAAGTGATCGATGCGTCAATGAAAAGTCGCATCCACTGATCAGTAGGAGGGGGTAATATGGATTTTTCGATGATCATGTCCGAGCAACGAATAAAGAAGGCATACGAGGATGGAGAATTCAAGGAGCTGCCGGGCTTTGGTAAACCGCTGAATTTAGATGATGATGCAGGGATTCCCCAGGAGTTGAAGATGGCCCATCGGATGATGAAGAACGCAGGCTTCACCACGGAAGAAATGAATATAAAAAACGAAATGATGCGCATTGAAGATTTGATACGTGTATGTGAGGATGACTTGGAGAAACAGGAGCTGCAGCGAAACTTGAATGAAAGAATGTTGAAATACAATGCCATGCTTTCAAAGAAAAGGATCAATACGAATAGTTCTTTATTTAAAAATTACGGGCACAAAATAGAAAATAAACTCCTGAAATAATTGAATGTATAGTAAAGACACATACTAACTGGTACACCAATTGATTAGGCTCTCTTGTTCCACTGCTGTTGATTTCCGTGCAAGGCCTCGCTTGCCGTCCGGTTGGTGAGCCTCCTCGTCCCTAAAGCTCCTGTGAGCTTTGCCTAACACACTTTTTCCCAAAAAGTCTACGTCCTGCACCTCAATCAACAGTTGAAAAATGGTGAAAACATGAAGACTGCCCTACAAAAATCAAAATCCGAACGAATCCGAAACTTGAATTTTCGAATATGATCGTTCGGATTTTTCTTTGTCCCTGAGCCTCTTCTTTATTCATTTCCTCGTTCATCTTTAAACAAGAAGAAGGAAACCGCTCCGGATAAGAGTGCCGCCCCAATGATGATCAAGGTCTTGGCATCGGAAGGGATCTCGGAATATCCTTTCTCAAGCATCCAGTTCGCTACTACAGCTACGATAAACATGATGGGGATCATCATGATGATTCGTTTCAAAAATGCCACATCCTTTAGTACACATATGATGCTATTAGTGTATCATATTTTAGGACTCCACACTTCGCTGAATTCGCATGGCACTGTCGGCCGTATCCTGGACATATTGCGCAATGGTTTGGTTGTCCCCATGAAGGGTTTCGATCGTTGCGCTGATCTCCTCGAGGCCAGCAGAAGTCTGCTGGATGACAGCTGCTAATTCTTTCGTTGACAACTCAGCCTCTTCTGTCTGTCCTTTTACCTCAGCTGCTGTAGAGGTAAAGGTCATGAACTCGCTGGACAAGGAGGCGAGCTTCTCACGCAGGGTGGTGAAATATTCTGTCACCTCGCCGGTAGCCCCCACATTTTCATTCAATTTCTCCGAACTTAAATTCATGATCTCAACAGCAGAGGAGTTCACTGAATTAACCGATGAAAGATTGTCGTTGATACGGGCTGCTGTATTACGTGTTATCTCTGCAAGCTTGCGAATTTCATCTGCCACAATACTGAAGCCACGACCGGCTTCTCCCGCCCTTGCGGCTTCAATGGAAGCATTCAAAGCCAGTAGATTGGTTTGATCCGTAATGTCCTGAATGCTGCCTATAAACGAATTGGTTTCTTCTATTTTACTTGTCAATTCACTGAAGGTGTGACGAAGTCCTTCAATGATGTTCTTCAGTTCGATCATGCTTTCCTGCAGTTCACTGACACGTTCGCTTCCTGAAACAGCGATGGAATTCGCTTGTGTGGAGTGGACCGTAAGGGTATGCGAAAGCTCGGAAACCTCTTCCATCTTACTCATGGTCTTCTCTGAAACCCCGGCAATGTTATTAATCTGATCGCTCTGTGTAACGCTGCCCGCCGATATCTCATTCACCGCCGTCCTCATTTCATCATGTGAGACAAGATGAGTCTGGATCTGATCGTTGATTTGGTGGATGCTTGATGAGATGGTGGATAATTCTCTTTGCAGAACGTTACGTTGTTCTTCTTTTTTCATGCTCTCACTTTCTGTCATCCTGATGAATTCCTGAAGCTGCTTGAATTGAGAGCGGTTCAGCTGGATAACCACCCCAAGGACCGTCCCCAACAGAAGATAGACCAGCAAGCCGGGGATAAACAATTCTGTAAAGACAGGATCGTTTTCAGGTGCCAGTGTTCCATTCAGAATAAATAAAATAAGTCCGGATATGTAACCGATTCCAAAAATCAACGGATTGAAGTGAATCGCGCTGATGACAGCTAAGAATAATAAGATGACTAATTCTGTAGGATTGGATCCTTCTAAAAACAACCAAATGCCGATGATGGCATAAACCGTAGGAATGCTGTAATAGACAAAGGAATGTGGTTTTTTTAAGATCAGCTGCAGAACCACAAAATATCCTGACAGTAGGATGATCTGGGAAGCAAAAACGGTTACGGCTATGCTTCCTGAGTCATTCATGATGGAATAGACGAGGGCTGCAATAAGGCTGATCGAATAGGTGACCAGAAGCAGCAGGTTCTTTCGTTTACTATCGATTTCTTTCAATTGTTCTGGGGTCATGACTTTTCTCTCCTTTTAATAGTGACACCTGTATAATACATATATCGACATAAGTCGGAGGATCTTTTATACCGGTATAATGTAATTTTTGAGAAAATTACAAAAAAAGATGCACCTCAATAATTAGAAGTTCCATCCGATACTAGTAGTAGACTACAAAGAGTAAGGTGGAGCGATCAGATGGATAAGACGTCTTTAATAGGAGTCATGTTAGGATTGGTAGCGGTTGGAGTGGGGATGGTGTTTAAGGGAGTAAGCCCTGTAGCACTCGTGAACCCCGCAGCGTTACTGATTATTGTACTGGGTACGGTGGCCGCAGTGACCATCGCATTCCCAACCAATGAAATCAAAAAAGTACCGAAGTTATTCGGGATACTCTTTAAAGAGCAGAAACTGCAGGACCCGAAAGAAACGATTAAATTCTTTTCACAGGTGGCAGATCTTGCCCGTAAAGAAGGCCTCCTCGCCCTTGAAGCGAAAACCCATGAAGTTGATGACCCTTTTTTAAGGGACGGACTTTCCTTAGCCGTGGATGGACAGAGCGCTGATTATATAAGGGATGTGCTCCATGAAGAGATTGATGCCATGGAAGAACGGCATGGTGCAGGAGCACTGATTTTCACACAGGCAGGTACCTATGCTCCGACTTTGGGCGTACTTGGAGCCGTGATTGGACTGATTGCTGCATTAGGTCATATGGACAATACCGATGAACTTGGACATGCCATTTCTGCGGCTTTTGTTGCAACGCTCCTGGGGATTTTCACGGGATATGTTCTTTGGCATCCTTTCGCCAATAAGCTGAAGCGTAAATCAAAGCGTGAAGTACAGTTGAAGATGATGATGGTGGAAGGGATTTTATCCATTATTGAGGGTGAATCCCCCCGTGTGATTGAACAGAAACTTGCTTCCTACCTGCCTGCAAGTGAACGATTACAATTGTTAAAGGGGGATGAGGATGAGGCGGCGTAAGAAAAAACATGATGACGAGCATATAGACGAGTCCTGGCTGATTCCTTATGCGGACCTGCTTACTCTATTACTGGCCCTGTTTATCGTCCTTTATGCTTCAAGCTCCGTGGATGCTAAGAAATTCGCTGAGCTATCCCAGGTATTCAGTGAAATCTTCACAGGAGGAACGGGAATGATGGAATTCCCAAGCCCGGTAGCACCACAACAATCCGGTGACGAAAGTAAACAGGCAGCCTCATCAAGTGATAATGAGGAAAAAGAAAAGAAACTTTCGGAAGAAGAGTTGAAAAAACAGGCTTTTCTGAAGGATCAGGAAGAGTTAAAAGAAATTCAAGAGAAAATCAATCAATATATCGAAACGAATCATTTAGAGCTTCAATTTGTCACGAAGCTTACGGATGAGGGGCTGCTACTGACGATCCGGGACAACGTATTATTCGATTCAGGATCTGCCAGCGTCCAGGACAGCGATTTGAGGGTGGCTGAGGAACTATCCGCCCTTCTTGAAATGAATCCCCCGCGAAATATCATCATCAGCGGACATACGGACAATGTCCCGATCAGTAATGCGGAATTTGACTCCAATTGGGAGCTTAGCGTGATGCGGGCGGTCAATTTCATGAAAATTATCCTGGACAATCCGAAACTTGACCCACAATGGTTCAGTGCAAAAGGATTCGGGGAATTCGAACCGATTGCCGAAAACTCCACATCTGAAGGACGGGGGCAAAACCGCCGGGTGGAAGTATTGATTCTGCCAAGGGTTTCAGAGTAAGAATAAAAAAATCTGCGGTTTTGCTGCAGATTTTTTTGTCTTATGTTGGCTTATTTCCAGGGAAATGAACGGATTTTGCTGAAATAAGCCATGTACCCACCTCCTTGGAACCATTTTCAAACAAAATGTTTTATTGCTCCCAATTAAGGGAAAAGTTTGAAAAAAGTTTTTGGAAGTAATGGCTAGTGAATATGGAAAAGGGGATTTCAAGTAAGGGAAGCAGAGTTATACATCTATTCACCGCAATCCATCATGCCTCTTCCTATACCTTCATTCCAAACCTTAGCCATTGTTTTCATTTAAAGGAGGATCACAATTGGATACGTTTTACGACATCATCGGTAAAGTTTCTGCTTGGTTATGGGGTCCGCCCCTGATCATCGTCCTCGGTGTAACAGGATTGTATTTGACATTTTTATTGAAATTCATACAATTCCGTTATCCTCTCTACATATTCAAGCAAACGGTGGGAAGTGTGTTTAAGAAGCCGAAGGGAGAAGGAACAGTGACTCCGCTGCAGGCATTGACTTCAGCGCTATCGTCCACCATAGGGGCAGCGAATATCGTAGGAGTTCCCGCAGCGATCATGTTTGGTGGACCCGGGGCGATTTTTTGGATGTGGGTGATTGCCCTGATTGGAATGGCCCTTAAGTTTTCAGAGAGTGTGCTCGCGGTCCACTATCGGGAGAAGAATGAACAGGGCGAGTATGTTGGCGGTCCCATGTATTACATGGCGAAAGGACTTAACATGAAGTGGCTCGGTGTTTGGTTCGCATTTGCCCTTATGATTGAACTGATTCCAAGTGTGATGGTGCAGGGAAATGCTGTCGCCTCGACTGTAGAAGAGACATTTCAGGTAGATTCCCTTATCACCGGGATTGTCGTAGCTCTCATCGTGGTCTTGATTGTCTTTGGTGGAATCAAGCGTATCGGTAAAGTGACGGAAATTTTTGTTCCTTTCATGGCTCTGATCTATGTGGGAAGCGCATTGGTGATCTTGTTCATGAACTTGGATGCCGTCCCTGAATTCTTCAGCTTGATTCTCTCCCATGCCTTCCAACCGATGTCGGCAATGGGTGGGTTCGCCGGTGTGGCAGTGGCAGAGACGATCAGATGGGGATTTGCACGGGGATTATACTCCAATGAGGCAGGTCTTGGTACCGCCCCGATTGCTCATGCGGCAGCGCAAACCGACCATCCCGTTCGGCAGGGGCTTTGGGCGATTATAGGGATAGTCATTGATACCATTATTGTTTGTACGGCAACGGCATTCGTCGTGTTATCGTCAGGGGTATGGACGGCTGAAAACGCCCTTGATGATCCTTCAGCGCTTACAACAGAGGCCTTTACACGATACTTCGGTGATTTCGGGGGAATCCTCGTCACGGTTTCTTTAATATTCTTTGTCTTATCCACGATCATCGTCATCGTTTTTTATGGAGCGAAGCAGGCTGAATTCCTTTTTGGATTGAAGGCAGCATATGGAATCAAAGTCGTCTATACCGCTGCAATTGTTCTCGGTTCTGTGGGAGGGGCGAAAGTCATTTGGCAATTCCTTGACCTGGCCCTTGCCGCAATCTTAATCCCGAATATCATTGCCGTCCTTCTCCTGAGCAAAGAGGTTAAGAGACTCACAGATGAGTTCTTCACTTCAGAGAAGTATTACTTGAAAGACACAGGGAAGGTAAAAGAAAAGAAAATATCATAGAGATAAAGACTTGTTTTTCCAGACGGAGAGGCAGGTCTTTTTTTCAGTTGGTACACAGACTATTCTCTGTCTATGTTTTGAGTATTGTCAAAAGCATATATATTATTTCCTTATATTCCATCTTGTGTAAAAACAAACAAAAGTTTAGAATATTAACAAAAGTTACTTTTCTTTATAGGGGTGGAACGTATGAATGAGAAAGAAAAGCTTTTGTTGAAGTATATTGAGGAAAATCCGTTTATGTCCCAGCAGGAATTATCGGAGCGAAGCGGGATGTCACGTTCTGCAGTGGCTGGGTATATTTCAAGTCTGGTGAAGCAGGGAAAGATTTTAGGTCGTGCATATGTTTTGCCTAATAAGAAAGGCATAACATGTATAGGGGGAGCCAATATCGACCGGAAGCTGCAGCTGGACGGCAAGTTGATGCCTGAAACATCAAATCCAGGGAAAACAGAACAATCGGCCGGCGGCGTGGCGCGAAATATTGCAGAGAATTTAGGGCGTCTGGGGAAACCATCCAATTTAATAACCGTCGTAGGCGAAGATACGGAAGGAAGCTGGCTGCTGGCTCAAACAAAATCTTTTGCAGATGTTTCTTCTTCCCAGCGGATGGGCAATCAAAGGACGGGGGCGTACTCAGCGATTCTTGATGAAGCAGGGGAAATGCTGTTTGCCGTAGCAGATATGAACATTTATGAAAGCGTTGACATAGATTTCATCAATAAGAGATGGGGAGTGATTGCTTCATCGGAAATGGTGCTCCTTGACACTAATTTTCCTGAAGATGTGCTCAAGCATATCATTCGAAGGTGTCAAACGGAGGGGGTCTCCTTAACGGTCATCCCCGTATCAGAACCGAAAGTGCTGAAGCTTCCACCATCATTGGAAGGAGTCACCTGGTTCATCTGCAACAAAGGAGAGGCCGAAGCGTATCTGGGAATGAAGATCGAGACGGAGGGCGACTATTTTAAAGCAGCCAAAGAGATCACGAAAAGAGGGGCAGAAAGGACTGTGATCACCCGGGGAGATCAAGGATTGATCTATTATACGACGTATCAAGAGGCAAGGGCTGTCCTGCCTCCCAAAGTCGAAGTCACAGATGTGACAGGGGCAGGAGATGCCCTGGTTGCCGGGATATTGTTCGGTTATTTAAAAGGGTCCGACACAGACGGAGCCTGCAGAATCGGAGTGACCTGCTCGTCGATTACACTTCAGTCCAAGTTTACAGTGGCACCTGCATTGAACAAATCCAAGCTCCAACAGGAGTTCAGTCTTTATTATTGATTAGGGGGAAACAGACGTGAACATCAATTCATATATCGAATACTCAGAGGAAGTGTCAGAAGCAAGGAAAACAGGAAAGGCCATTGTGGCACTTGAATCAACGATCATTTCACACGGTATGCCATATCCACAGAATGTGATAACGGCAAGGGAAGTGGAAGACATCATTCGTTCAAAGGGGGCAGTGCCTGCAACGATTGCCCTGTTAAATGGGAAAATCAAGATTGGACTTTCCCATGAAGAGCTGGAATATTTAGGACAAGCCACAGATGTGATCAAGGCAAGCCGTCGGGACATTCCATATATTCTTGCCTCTAAAAGAGACGGGGCGACAACAGTCGCCGCCACCATGATCTGCGCCGAGCTTGCAGAAATCTCGGTGTTTGTGACCGGAGGAATAGGTGGTGTGCACCGCAATGGAGAAGTGACGATGGATGTTTCGGCAGATCTTGAGGAACTTGCCTCGACAAATGTGGCTGTAGTTTGTGCAGGTGCTAAATCCATCCTCGATATAGGGTTGACCATGGAATACCTGGAAACTAAAGGGGTCCCTGTACTAGGATTCGGAACCGGCTCTTTACCGGCTTTTTATACACGGAGCAGTCCGTTTTCAGTGAACTATAAAGTGGACAGTCCTGAAGAAACGGCAGATATTTTAAGAGCAAAATGGGACCTGGGCTTAAAGGGGGGCGTGGTTATCGCCAATCCGATCCCTTCCGAAAATGCCATGGACGAAAACGAGATGAACCGAATCATTAACAGGGCGCTGGAAGAAGCGGATGATCAAGGAATAGCAGGAAAGGATGCCACACCGTTCCTCCTTGGAAAGGTGAAGGAGTTGACAGATGGAAAGAGCCTTACAGCCAATATCGCACTTGTAAAGAACAATGCCCGTGTAGGGGCGGATATCGCTGTACAGTATGCAAAGCGCACAGTGGCAGGAACCTTCTAGAACAATTCTAAGGTGGAACCCGGGGAGATAATCAAGCCCGGGTTTTTTTTATTGGTCCATATTCGTCATTTATATGTTTATACAGGTAAGGTAAAATGATGGTAAATAACGTTGGAAAAGGAAGGAACTATAGCTGATATGCAATCCTCAATAAGTATTGTCTCGATCCCAGTCCCGGCAGCAATCATTCATGTGAAAAACCGAACCTTTTTAGAAGAGAACGAGGAATGGAAAGGGTTGACCTTGCAGGAAGATAACCTCCTTCAGAAAATTCTGGATGATGAAGATTCATCCATTCGGTTAAACCATCGTTCTTATACATTCAAGCGAAAACCAATAGAGGAGCATAAAGAGTTAGTGATGATTGTACCTGAGGCTCGCGGAGAGAAGCATGTTTCCCATGATTATTCCAATAATTCACGTTCGGCAATTTATGAGTCCCTAATACATAACACACCTACTTGTGTGTGCATCCTTGATAAAAATGGGAAGGTAGTGGAGATGAATCAATCCTTCCAGGAACTGTTTCATTTTTCGGAACTAGTATTGGGTGAGTCCCTGTGCATTCAGACACCATTGCAGAATCAAGCGTTTGTCCATCTGGTAAGGAACGGATTAAGGGGAATGAACACCACTGGGGAAGAAATCACCTTCATCATGAATGATGACCGTAAAGTGACATGTGATATTACGATTTCTCCTGCCAACTACAGAAGTGATGGGACCGTAGACAGCGTCGGAATCATTCTGCATGATATCACTGAAAAGAAAAACTATGAAAATGAATTGGTATCATTGAAAGCGGAACTGGAGACTACCCTTAGGCTTCAGAAAACGATCACTTATAAAATCCACAAGAAAAACGATGATTTCGTCATAAAGATGGCAGCAGGAGAGCTTTTGAAAAAATTGAACATCGAGCCTTTGAATGTGATTGGGAAAACCATTGAAGCCGTGTTCGATTCCGGTCACATAGGGAAGATCCTGCCTAAGCTTAACCATATCTGGGAAAACGGGGAAGAGTTGACTTATGAGGATGAATACAAGGGCCTTGAGTATCTGGCCTCCATGGTTCCCGTGCTTCAGCATGGTAAGGTGACAGAAATCATCTGCTCCATTTCGGATATATCCCTCATCAAAGATATTCAGAGAAAGCTGATGGAAAGCGAGCAAAAGTATAAGTCCATAGTCAAATACAGCCCGGATAATATCTACATGGTGGATACAAAAGGAATCATCCAGGAAGTGAACCCTGCTGTAAAGAATCAATGGAATCACATCTCTCCTCAGATGATTGGGAGCCATTTCACTAAATTTATTGCGGAATCCGGCCGGCAAGATGCCATCGATCATTTCAATATCGCCCTGGAAGGCGAAGCGTCAAGATTCATCACCACCTTTGAGAATGGAAAAGGTGGTAAAAGTTATGTAACGGTGACGAATATCCCGATCCGGATCAAAAAAAGAGTGATCGGGATTTATGGATTTGGGCAGGATATCACTGAAAAAGTGAATATAGAGGAAGAGTTGAAAGAAGCGAAAGAGCTGCTGGAAGCGTACTTTGAACATGCCGGTGATGGAATTGCCCTCCTCGACCCTGAAGGGAAAGTTTTAAAGGTGAACCAGCAGTTTGAGACCATGTTTGGATGGAATAAGGAAGAAATCACTGGCCGGGAAATCACTTTCCTTCATCAAGAAGAACAAATCGTTCAATTTAAACAAAACCTGACTACGGTAATGGCTGGGAAACGGATTAAGGATTATGAAACGGTACGATACCGGAAAGATGGAAACCCTATCGAAATTGCCTTCAATATGAATCCGATCCTGAATGACAGCGGGAACCTGATCGGTATTTCAGCCATCATCCGTGATTTATCCGAGAAAAAGCGAAACGAAGATTTACTGAAGAAATCCGAGCAGCTAGCCATGATCGGACAACTTGCGGCCGGTGTCGCCCACGAAATCAGGAATCCATTGACGACACTGAAAGGGTTCCTGCAGCTCATGAAGGAAAACGCAAAGGATGACTTTTACTTGGGTGTCATCCAGGGAGAGCTTGACCGCATCGAAATCATCACTAATGAATTTCTTGCCTTAGCGAAACCGAGAGCTGTTCAATTTTCCTTAACGTCCTTGACATCCCTTCTTACAAGCTCGGTGGAATTCATCAAGATGGAGTGCCTGAAGCAAGGGGTGGATGTGCGGTTTTCTGTTGAAGAAGCGGAAGTCGATTGTGATTCCCATCAGATGAAACAAGTCATTCTGAATGTTATGAAGAATGCCCTGGAAGCCATGCCGAGCGGAGGACTTCTCAGCGTTCAACTTGAGAAAGATGAAGACTTTGCCAAGATTTCCATCGGGGATAACGGTAGTGGAATCCCCCCTGAACGAATGAAGCATTTAGGAGAACCATTCTACAGTACGAAAGAAAAAGGGACTGGACTCGGGCTCATGATCTGCCAAAAAATCATCAAAGAGCATCAAGGATCCCTATCGATTCAAAGCAATGTATCGGAAGGGACAACCGTGACGATCCTGCTTCCCCTTGCAAAAGATGTCTAAGGTGAAACTCCTGGATGAGAGGTGACTCTTGTTCAGGAGTTTTTTTGTCGATTCTACTTCGACAAAAAATGAATGTACCGTAAGGGATGAGAGCAGCAATCCCTCGTATTTTCCGGGAAATAGAGCATTCTGCAAATTCCTCGTTTCTCCTCCCATTGTGAAAAACTTGTCTACTCATGACAGTCAGGTGAGAGCACATCGGCAAGTTTCAACATTCTGGTAATAGGATAAATAGGAAGAAAGAGGTGAGGAGAGATGAAGACGAACGTCTTTATTAGTGGCGGAGGAATCGGCGGCCTGACACTGGGGCTGAAGTTAGCACAGTGCAATATCGATGTAACAGTAGTCGAACGATTGCCAGGCCCAAGTTCTGTTTACAAGGGTGAGCTCCTCCAGCCGAAAAGTCTGGAAATATTTGATTCATTGGACGTCATTGACTCCGTATTTGAAAATGGCCACATCATATCCGATTTGGAGCTTATTGAACTGAGAAAGGCAAATACGGAAGTGGAGAATTCAACCATGAGCTACTCGATCCTCCCAAGCCAATATCCCTATTCACTCATGATCCATCATGAAACGTTGAAGGACATTCTCAGGGAAAAAGGGGAGGTGTACCCTTCCTTTCATTATTATCCGAATACGGCATGCAAGAAAATAGAGGGTCATAAGGTGATCATCGAGGATCGTACAATCAAAGAAGAACGGGAGATTCACAGCGACTTCATCATCGGTGCAGAGGGGAGGAGCTCTGTCACACGTGACTATATGGGAGTGGAAGTGAAGGAAAAAAAGTACAATCATCATTTTTTAACGGTGACATTCCCGCGGCCAAAGGAAATGGTGAAAGGCCGAATCATCTCTACATATCAATCATTTCTGGGGCTTTTCCCTTTACCGGCTGATGAAGTGAGGTCCGTCTATCTCATTCCGGCAGGTGAATATAAAACACTCAGGAAAAAGCCAATTTCAGAGTTTCATAAACTCTATATCCAAATGTGTCCGGATCTTGATGGATATGTGAACCAAATCGAGGACTGGAAGAAGATTCAGCTCATGGTCCCGCTGAAGTATCATGCAGACACCTATGTAAAGGACCATGTTGCCCTCCTTGGTGACGCCGTCCATACGGTCCATCCCATGGCCGGCGAAGGAATGAACATGGCGATCCAGGACGGCGGCATTCTCGGGGAATTATTATGTGACATGTATTCACAGGGGAAATTGGACCCTGCCAATCTGGAATGGTATCCGAAGGTGAGAAAGAGAAGGGTTGCCCATCAAATGCATCTCAGTCATTTGTCCGCCCTTGTCTATTCCTATCCCTATCGCCCGGTTGGCTGGATCCGAAATAAGAGCCTCCAGCGTATGGAAAGAGATTCGATTTCCCATTACAAGCAGATGCTGAACATATCGGGCCTCGGAATGTGGAGGGAAACCCTCTATGACAGAATGGTCCAGGGGGGGATGCTTCCGATCAGGAATGAATCGCTTACAGAAGAAGATAAAGCAAACACGAAATTTACAGACAAACAGGATTATCCATGGAAAGAAAAGGGGGCACTACGATGATTGGTGAAATGGTGAAAGTATGGAGGGCACGAACATGGATGAAGAAAAATGTGCCGTTTCTATACAGCTGGCATGCGTATGTGGGCTATGAGATGGACCTGTTTGACAGTTTTAGTCATCCTTCCTCCATCCAGGAGGTGGCCCTTTCTAAGAATATCGAAATGGATCTCCTCGAACAATGGGTGGAGGTCGGCATAACCATCAAGCATATGAAGCGGGTGGAGGGCGACAAAGTCACGACGAGGAACCGTTGGAAGCTGCCGACTTCTAAGCAGGATCCCCATTCTTCGGGGATCTTATTAAAAGAAATGATGGAGCTTCACATTCCGGCACTGCTGTCCTATCCTCAATTATTAAGAAACCAGTCGAAGCAGCACTTCAACTCCCATGTCCACGGCTCCACTGTAGCCAAAACGTCGATTCTATTGGAACGCTTCGCCTATCCGAAGGTACAGAAGGCGATTAAAAAATACAACGTGAATTCAATATTGGACCTGGGCTGCGGAGAAGGTGGATATGTGAAAAGAATAGGAGACCGATATCCTGATAAGAGAATGGTTGGAATCGAGATTCATGAAGCTGTCGCAAAAGCGGCAGAAGAGTCCCTTCAAGACTATGAAAATATCGACATCCTCTGCAAAGATCTCCATGAATATGAACCCGGACAGCTCTTTGATATGATCATGGCCAATAATCTCTTTCACTATATCGATCCCTCGGAGCGCCTGGAATTTTTTGAACGGGCATCCTCCTGGCTCGAACCGGAAGGCTTGTTCTTCGTGCTGACCCCTATGCAGAAATCCAGGCACGGGCAGCAGTTTTCTAGTGCCTTCAACAGCTTTTTCATGACCTTCCAGAACCTGTATCCAATCCCTTCACAGAAGGAAATGGAAACACTGGCAGGAAAGACGGATTTTAAAGTCGAGTCCGTCGAGCCCATCGTAAAAGAAGGAGGATGGTATGTAATGATCTTCAGGAAAGGCTGATCCTTGTTGGGGGATCGGTTTTTTTGATGTAGTTATCCTTGGTTGATAGATTATAGACCAAAGTCGATAATATCATCCGTAAGTCGATAGAATAGCCACTAAAGTCGATAGAATACGGTCCAACCCCATAAGTTTGGACACGTTCTTCAAACTTCTCAAGTATGCTTAGTTTTTCATTTTACTACCGCGCTTTCGCTTGCTCACCTCCAATTCTTTAAACTGGTTCCCAGTTCAAAGAA